>JBDZVD010000057.1:0-40950 GCA_040255525.1 Micromonosporaceae bacterium
GCTCATACTCACCATGAACGCCGGCATCATGCTCATCTTCAACGCCGGGCAACAACCAGGTTCCCGCACGCCTGCCGACAGCGGGCCTCGTTCCACCACTCGGCCAGACTCGCCCCGGGGTGCGTGCGGGTGTACGCCCGCAGTGCGACGAAGAATCCGTTCACCCCGAGCAGGTGCCCCAGGGTTGGGGACAGCGCGAGTCGGGCGGTGGCTTCCCGCACAGCGGCCGGGCGAGGCATCGCGTCGCCGCGTCCGGCCGCCAGGATGGCCGCGCCGACCGGCCCCACGGTCCAACGCCAGGCTTGCGACCCCGGCCGTTGGTAGTGGCGGAACCGGTCCACGATGCCTCGGCCGTGGAGGGTGTTGAGCCGGTTGCGGGCCCGGCCGACGCTGCCGAAGGTCAGGTCGGCGAGCTGATCGGTGGTGAAGGTGCGGTGCTGGTCGAGCAGGGCCAGGAGGAGACGGTCGCGGGGGGTCAGGCGGGATAGTTCGGCGGCCACGACGGGCGCCGTCAGGCGCACGGCGGGGACGCCGACTGTCCCGTTGATAGGTCCTATCAGTCGGTTCCGGTCCACCGGTCCTCCTCACCGCCGTCCACGTGCGCGGACGGGTTGTTCAAAGGGGCCTGTTCACCCGCGTATTCATCACGTCGAGGCTGCTCACCAGAACCCTCGCGAGGTTCCTGGACCGAACGGCTACCCATACGGAACGTGTCCCGGCCGACCAGCGGCTCTTACCGGGCTTGCGGCGTGGGTGATGGGTTGGCGGGGCTCGCGATAGCCGCTCGGGCGAGTAGGACTCGCCGCCGCGCCGTGTTCAGCCCGGTGCGTGCGCGGGCGGCTCGCCGTAGCGCCTCGGCCCGCCCCGAGATGGGGGCGGGTGGTGGGATGGTGTCGGCGGTGACCGGCCGAACCGCGCGGCCCCGGGCCACCGGCCGCAGCACCACCTCGTACCCGCCCAGGCGCATGAGGTCGCCGTCGTCCAGCCAGGGTTTGACGTGGTGGGCCTGGTCGACGGCGTCTTTGGGGGCGAGGGCGAAGTACACCTTGTTGCGGGCGTTGGCGTCGATCGCCTCGGCCATGTCCCGGGACAGCTGCCCCAGATATTGGTGGGCCAGGACGAACGAGGTGTGCAAGCCGCGGGCTTCGGCGAGCGCGTCATCGATGCCGATGGGCAGTCGGGTAGCCCACTGACCCTCTCGGGTCAGGGGCCCCCTCAGAACCGGACGTGCGGGTCTCCCCGCATCCGGCTCAAGCAGGCCGCTAGGGGCGCGCATTGCGGATCTCCTTGGGTCCATGGGAATTGGCCCTGGCGTGGTGCTGCTGGTGGCATTCCCAGTGGATGAGCATGAGGTTGGACTTGCCGTCCGAGCCGCCGCGCGACCGGTAGACCACGTGGTGCCTGTTGATCGTTCGGGCTTTGGCCCAGAACCATGCCGCCCATTCGCGGACGGATTCAGGTTCGTAGCCCGGCCCGGCGATCAGGTCCAGTCCGCATAGCGGGCACAGCCCCTTCTGCTTGGCAGCCAGCCACAAGTTGCGCTTGTCGGCTTCTGGATGCTTCCGCTTCCGGATGCGTGCCGCCCAGTAGTCCTCCAGCTGCGGGTCGTCTTTCGACGCCCGGCCCGTCACGAGGGCGTGCCGTTGGATGTGGGTCCATGCGAACCGGTACAGATACCGCCCGGTGTCGCGGTCGGCGAAGACCCAGCGGTCTTCCCGTTCGGGGTTGTAGCGCCCGAAGTACTGGTCGCGTACCCACGCCACCGACTTCTTGTTGTGCCGACGCCTGGCCCACCTGTACATGCGGTAGTGCACGTAATGGTCGAGGGACGTGAACGTGTGCGTGGATGCCACGCCCCTGTAGTAGGTGGACCACCCCTTGATCAAGGGATTGAGACGCCTGATGACGTCTTCGGTCGGGGCGGTGCGCATCGCGGTCACCAGTTCCCGAATCTTGCCCTTGACCTGTGCCACCGCCGCAGTGCTCGGCTTGATCAGCAGCTTGTCGCCGTAGCGTCTGACGTTGAACCCGAGGAAGTCGAAACCTTCGTCGAGGTGGACGATGCGTGTCTTGTCCTCGTTGAAGGCCAACCCCTTCGGCGCCAGCCATTCGGCAAGTCGTTGCTTGACCTGTTCTGCCTGCTCCTTCGTGGTGCACAGCACCACGAAGTCGTCGGCGTACCGGACGAACGCCGGCGGGCACTGCAACCATCGTTGCCGTACCGTGCCGTCCTCCCGGTCGCCCGCGGCGGTCCCCATGCCGTGCAGGACGATGTTCAGCAACAGCGGGCTGATCACTCCGCCTTGAGGTGCACCCTCGTCGGTCGGGGCGAACCGCCCGCCGTCCATCACACCGGCCTTCAGCCAGCGGCGAATTTCCCGAGCAGCCGGGAACGCGCCGATGGCCTTCATCAAGCGATCGTGGTTGATCCGGTCGAAGGCGCTGGTCAGGTCCGCGTCGAGGGCCCAGCGTCGCCGGGCCTTTCTACCCGCCGCGAAATTGAAGATCGCGGCGATCGCGTCGTGACAACTGCGTCCGGGACGGAAGCCGTAGCTTCGGCCCTCGAACCGCGCCTCCCATTGGGGTTCCAGGGCGTTTTTCACCCTGGCCTGCTGCGCCCGGTCCCGGATCACCGGGATGCCGAGCGGACGCATCTTCCCGTTCGCTTTCGGGATGTGCACACGACGCACCGGCTTGGCCGTGGGCCAGGGTTGCTCGGCGAGTGTCCTCGCCAATCGTCCCCGAGCCGTCGGGTCAAGCGCGAGTTCCCCGTCTACCCCGGGGGTGCGCCGTCCCAGGCTCCGTTGCGTCACCCGCCGCACGCTGACCAGCGTGTTGGAGCGTGAGCGCAGCATGAGCTTTTGGAGATTACGGACCTTCTTCAGGTCCCCGTCCTGCGTCGCCTTGAAGATTCTTTGCCGCAGTCGCCGTACGTTGCGCTCGGCGTCGACCCAGTCGATGCTGTGCCAGTACCCGGCGTCGCCCAACGCTTGGTTCCCCGAAGGCGGGGCCGCGGCGTCCTGCACCGCTATCGTCTTACTGTTTGCGGTCGGGTCGGCCACGTCCCCTCCTTCGGTATCTAACTCCGGCGTTGGTTAAGGCTTCCGTGGTTCGAATCGTCAAAGGCCCACCAGACCCGCGTGGGCTCCCTTTCGGGCCCGGGTACAGATCCCGGTATCCGCCGGGTTATCCGTGGAGGCTGAGGCGCCTGTTTTCCACGGTTTCCCCTGGGCTTTCGCCCCGGCGGCCTTCGCTTCTCGGGTCTTCCTACTCCCGCAGCGGAGTTCAGCTTCCGTTGCCGTCGGCTTACCAGAACGCATCCGTCCTGGACCGCTACGGGGTTTACCTGTTCCGCTTGCGCCAGATGCGACCTGGGAGGACGCCCCCTTTACCCCGGGGCCGGTGGTGGTCACGCAACAGGAGAACACCGACTCCCGCTGCCACCTCGAGCCTTTCAGCTCCGGGCCCTTCCGCCGATTACCAGCCATTGGCGCGGTCAACTTTCACGAGGCCTCATCGGGGGTTCACTTACGTTCGTCCTTCAGGTCTTCTCCTTGCCCTGTGGCTGGTGATGGCCCACCTGCCCTTGAGGCTTCACGTCAGGCGGCTCAGCACGAGACCGTTACCAGTCCCGCACCCGCCCTAGGAGACCCGCCCGTCACGACCACTGAGCGGGGAATTACCGCCACCTCCCGGGTAATTCACTGGCTACAAGCGACTTTCAGGCCGCACAATGCAGGAAGTTGTGGCACTCATCCAGCACCACGGAGGCATCGAGGCGCTGCGCTTCGGGGATGCGGGCGCGGGCGGCGGTCGCCTGCCACAACCCGGCCAGGAGCAGGGAGCCGACTAGGCGGGTGCCGTCCTCGCCGAGGATGCCTTTCGGTAGGCGGCAGAGCAGGACGCCGCCGTCGAGGATGTCGGCGAAGCTGAACGTGGTGGCCGCGACCCCGAACAGCCCAGCCGCGAGGGGGTGGGCGAGGACGAGGCGGAGCCGGGACAGCAGCGGGGCGACCAGCGCGGCGCGTTGCCCGGCGGGGAGGCTGTTGAAGCCCTCCCAGAATTCCGCGAGGGTGCCGCCCTCCCACGGGTCCAGGTGCTCTATGACCGCGTCCACCCGCCCGGCCCGCCACCTGGCGTCGGACAGCAGTCGGGGTAGTTGGGCGAGGGTGGCGCCGGGCAGGTAGGCCAGGGTGAGCAGGCCGTGGTAGGCGAACTCGGTCATCCGGTCGCCCCACCACCGCGACCACACCTTGGACATCACCGACGTGATGTGCGCGGCCACATCATGCGGAGTGCCGCCGTGCACGGCGGGGTCGAGCAGGTTGATCGCCGGCGGAGCCTGGGTTTCGTCCGGGTCCACGATCACGAGGCGGTCCCCGCACTCGCGTGGGAGTACGTCGAGCAGGTCGCGGATCAGGTCGCCTTTGGCCGGGTCGAACGCGGCCACTCCGCGCCCGGCCTGCACGTCGTGGCGGATCATCCGCAGCAGTAGGGAGGTCTTCCCTGTGCCGGTGGGGCCGCAGACGTGGATGTGGTGGCGGCAGTCGGGCAGGGAGATCCCGACCCGCATCTGCGGGCCGGCGTTGGTAACACCGATCACTTTGCCGCCCAGCCCTTCCCGCCGGTCCGGTGGGACGAGGTTGAGCCGCCGCGGCGATCCGGAGACGGGCTGAGGAGATGGTGTCGTGCGTGTCATGGCGTACTCCACATGGTCGGGGAATCGTCGTCGTCGGCCCGCTCGGCGGCGTCTTGCGCGGTTAGGGTCGCGGGTCGCCGAGCCGGCGTCGCGCGCTCGGCGGTGAGTGGGGTGGTGAACACGTCCCGGGTGGCGGTCAGCCTTCGGGACGCGGCGGCGGGCAGCCCGTAGGTCGACGGCTCCATAGGGAGTCCGGCCAGCATCGCGGTCTCCGCCACGGTGGCCAGCCCCATCGCCCGCTGCGGCACCCACCTCAGCCCCGCTCGATTCGCCGGGCGCGGGATGCGGCGGCGGCGCCAGTGCGGGGACAGGAGGCTGAATCCGGAGGTGATATCGGCCACGGCTGCCCGCGCCGCCCCTCGGCTCGGACCGGCAGCGGTCGCCCGGATAGCGACGAGCAGGTGCGGGGCGTCGGCATAGCGGCTACGGGCGTGCCGGGCCTGCTCCGCGACCAACGGGTCGGCCACGCGGGCGAGGCGTTCGACCCGCGAGAGGCCGGGGGTCAGCACGTCCAGCGCCCCGGACAGCACCCCGCGCAGCCCTTCGGCGGCGACGACGAGGACGGCGAGGCGGCCTCGGCGGCGGGCCCGACGTGGGTTGGTGACCGCGCGGCGCAGTACCGCGACCCGGTGGCGGGGTGCGCGGGCCACGTGGACCTGCAGCAGCCCGGCGCCGGTGCGCCCGGCGGCGGCCAGTCCGGCGAACACCGCCCTAATCCGGTCCTGTTCCAGGGGCAGGTCTGTGGGCCGCATCGTGGGTGGGGTGGGGTCCTCGACCAGCGGCAGCCATTCCGGCTGGGTCGGGGTCAGCGCGAGGCCACTGGTGGGCCGCTGCGGACCGAGGGCCGGGGCGAGGGTCTGCGCGACGCGCACCCCGGGCCAGGCACGGTCCAACGCGCGCAGCACAGCGGTTGGATTGATCCCGGGCGGCACCCACAGCCCGCACCGCATCCCGGTCGGGGTGGCGTGCACCTCCCACACCAACCGCCCCGGCCGTACCGTGAGGCGCCGCGCGGCGGGCAGCAGCGTCGCGAGGAGTTGCCAGAGGGCCAGGGTCGCGGCGGGGGTGGCGCTGACCGGGGGCACGATGTTCAACCACCGCGCTTCCCGGACGGCGTGGCGCCAGGCGCGGCGGCGCCATAGCAGCCACCCGGCGCGGGCGGCGATCAGTGCCACGGCGACGGCGACTAGCAGCGGCCAGTACGCCTGCACCAAGGGTCGCAGTGTGGCGGGTAGGTGGGTGAGGTAGTCGCCGCACATCAGGTGCCCGACCGGGGAAGCCGGAATGCCGTCACGGCCGGGCACACACCCGCTCGGGGGCGGGGATGCGAGCGGGTTGAACAGAAGGATGGTCTGCACAGGGTGCTCCCAACAGGCGGGTTGAACACGCCGGTGACCCGGGTTGAACATGCGGCCCGGCGGCCTTGAACACGCAGGTCACGGGGTTACGTGGGGCGGGTGCCAGGACCAGTGACCACGAGGCCGGCCTCGATGTCGGAGGCGAGGCTGTGAAACGCGACCCGGCTGGACCCGGCGGCCAAGAGGGCATCGCCGCGGCCGGCGGACAGCAGGAAGGCCCGCTCACCGTCGGTGAGGTCGAACGCCTCGGCTACCGCGTCGATCGCCTGCGGCGCCTGGCGCAACAGCACCTGGGTGGCGGCGTTGGACACCACCGCCCGGCCCACGTCGGTGCCGAGCACGTCGGCGGCGTCCTGACTGACCACGGTCAGCCCGGCGCCGTACTTGCGGGCGCTCTTGGCCAGCTTGAATAAGAACTGCGCCCCGAGGCCGGCGCGCAGCAGCGTCCACGCCTCGTCCACCAAGACGAGTTGGGGCAGGTCGGGGCCGGTGGTGGACACGCTGCGCCAGATGGTGTCCAGGACGAGGAGGGTGCCCACGGGTTTCAGCTCGTCGGGGAGGTCTTTGATCGCGTACACCACCAGATGGCCCACGGGCTCGGTCGTGCTCGGCCCGTTGAACAGGCCGCTGAAACTGCCCTCCACGTACGGGTGCAGCCGGGCAGCGAGGGTGCGGCCCGCGTCGTCGGTCTCGCGCAGCGCGGCGGCCACGTCGGACAACAGCGGTGCGGGCCGGCGCCAGGTACGCGGGTCGGTGGTTATGCCCTTGGCCCGGTACGCGGCGAGCACAGCGACGTCCAGTGCTACCGCCTCATCCGGCGGCAACCCGATGTTCGGGCCACCGGCCGCGTCCGCGCCGGTCAGGACGGTGACGAAGGTCTGCATGAACAGCGCCCGCCGAACCAGGGCGTCCTCGCCGTCACCGGGGTTGAGGTCCAGCGGGTTGATCCGCACCCCTGGCGTCCCGGGACGGATGACGGTGCCACCGACCGCGCGGGCAAGGGTCAGGTACTCGTCTTCCGGGTCGATGACGAACGCCTCGACCCCGAGATAGAGGTTGCGGAGCAGGTCGAGTTTGGCCAGGTAGGACTTACCGGCGCCGGAGCGGGCCAGGATGACGGCGTTGAAGTTGTCCTGCGCCCACCGGTCCCACACCACCACCCCGGGTGAGCCCAGGTTCAAGCCGAACAGCACGCCCCGCCCCGTCTCATCGGTGTTCACGGCAAGGTCGGGGCTGGTGAACGGGAACGCGGCGGCGAGGGCGTCGGTGTCGAACACCCGCCGCATGCCGATCGCGTCGAAGCCGAGCGGCAGGGTGCTGATCCAGCCCTGCAGTTGCCGCCAGGTCGCCGGGGCGGTGTCCAACAGCAGCGACGAGGCGAGGTTGCGGACCTCGACCACCCGGTCGGCCAGGTCGTCTCGGTTGGCGCCGTGGACGGTGAGGTACAGGCCGAGGCGGAACAGGCGGGCCTCGCCCCGGGCTACCCGGGTAGCCAACTCGGCGGCGTCGAACGCCGCCGCGTCCAGGCTCGGGTCATCCAGGCGGCCCCGGGCAGCGTCCTGCCGGCGACTGGACTCCAGCCGGCCGCGCTGCTTCCGCAACCGGTCCGCGGCTACCGCAGGCGGTACCGGCTCGATGTGCAACGCCACGTCAACACGGCCCGGATAGGACAAGATCGGCTCCAACCAGCCCGCACCGACCTCGGCCGGATACCCCGTCACCACCAACGTGGCCGTGTAGTCCTCACCGACGTGTAGGGATCGGGCGTTGGTCTCTACCGCGTCCGGCCGCCCGGTCATCAGCGGGCCGGCCTCGCCGTCGCTGGTCTGCCGCGCAGGCCGCGGGAACAGTCTCATCGGTGAGCCTCCCTTGAGGTGGCGTGGATGACGGTGGTGGGTGCCGCCAGCCCGGTCGGGGCCGGCGGCGCGGTGGGGTCCAGGCACTCCGCGAGTCGGGCCGTAGCCGCGGCCGGGTCGAGTACGCCGGCGGTGACCTCGCAGGCGGCCAGGGCACGGACCGCCTCCGCCGCGCGATGCAGGGTGTGACCGGGACTGCGCCGGTCCCGTACCGCGACGGTGACCTGCCGGTGCAGCAGCTCCCGCCCGGCGGCGAGGTCGTCGAGGAACGCGGCGTGCGACACCGCGGCCTCTTCGAGCGCCGGATGCGGCAGCTCCGGGGCGTGGGTGTGCAGGCGATCGGCGAGGGTGGTCAGGTCGACGCGCTGCGCCCGGACCAGGATCTGCACCGGCGCGTCCAGGCTGTTCAACCACCTACCGAACCCCGCCACGAGACCGTTCTGCTCGCCAGGGGTGCGTAGCCCGAACGCCACCGTTGAGGCGTCTACCAGGGCGGTGGTGCCGTCCGGGCCGAGGTCGACCAGCCCGTCACCGGTCACGCCCCGGGCGGGCAGCCGCAACGGCGCCGGCAACACCGCCCGCCCGGGGACGCCCACCCAGGCCGGGGCCGGGGTGATCGGCTGGTCGGTGGGGACCAGCTGGCGGGGCGCCCGCCGGAACCGCACCGCGTGGCGCAGCCACGCCTCCAACGGCACGCCGTCACGGCGCCCGACCGCGACGACGAACGCGCCTCCGGCGATCGGCAGCGCGCCGATGAGGAACACCAGCGGCGGCACTACCCGCGCGAGGGCGGTCCATGCGGCGTAGAGGGTCAGACCGGTCACGGTCAGGATGACCAGCTGCCGGAACGTGAAGCCGAACAACAGAGCGTCCTTGCGTTCCACGTCCCCCGGTACGCGGGCTCGCATCGGCGGGTCGGTGTCACGGCGGACCATCAGCTTCCCTCCTTCGAGTGGGGACGGCGGCGCGCGGGAGGCGGGACGGAACCGGCACCGGTGGGACGAGCCGATCGGGCCGGCGGGGACGGTGGGGGCGGGACGGGGACGGCGGCCGGGGACGGACCCCGACCCGGGGTCGGGGACAGGGACGGTGGGTCGGCCCGGCTGGAACGAGTGGGGCCGGTGGAACGGGGCGGGGACGTGGACGGACCCGGCGACGAGGGGACGCTGGTGGTCGGGGTCGGCGGGGACGGGGCGGAGAACACCGGGGTGACCGGTGCCGGTGGGCGGGCCGGCGCTGTCTGCGGGCGTGGCTCGGCCGAGAACCCCACTGCCGGGACCGCAGCCGTGGGCCGCCTCGGCGTGCCACCGGTCGGCGGGTTACTGAACGGCGTTGAGCTGGGCTTCGGCGCCCCTACCGGGCTCGGCGGCGGTGTGGGTCGGTCGGAGAACCGGGCCGGCGGTACTCCGCCGGACGGCGGTGGAGTGGGGGTTGCGGGCGGGGTCGCGGCGCTGAACGTCAACCTGGTGGAGTTATCCCCAGGTGTGGACAGCGGGACATGGGCGGTTGGCGCGTGGGAGAACGCCGCCGGGGATGCCGACCCCGTACGTAGGGACGGGGACGGGCGGGTGGGACGAGGCGGGCGGGGCGGGCGGGGACCGCCTCGTGGCGTTCCCGTTCCCGGTCCGGCCGTTCCCGGCCCCGGGGACGGCCTCGGCCCGCTCGTCCCCGTCCCCGTTCCCGTCCCCGGCCGGGGACGGGATGTCCGGCCCGCATCGCTGGCGAGAGCGCCGAGGGTCTTGAGCATTACCACCGCGCGGATGACCTGACCCACCAGGCCCGGCCCGCCGTGCCGGGCGAGCGGGCCGAGGATGACGTGCCGTGTCCAGCCGGGGAGTTTGATCAGCAGCCACAGCATCGTGACGCAGACCAGCAGCCCGACCAGGCCGCCGGTGGTGATCGGCATGCCGAGGGCTTCCGGACCGGCCGGGGTGAGGAACACCTTCACCGTGGCCAGCACGATGACCGCCTGACCCAATTGGATGCCGAGGCACGCGGCGAGGGCTCGCCACCAGGTGTAGGCGAGGCCCTCGGTCTGCGGTGTGGCGTGGCAGGTCAAGGCGAGGGGCGCCACGCCGATGAGCAGGACCAGCATCGCCGCCCGCAGAATGAAGGTGATCACCACGACGATCGCCATCACGACGGCGGCAAGGGTGAGCAGGGAGAACAGGACCGGCGGCAGGGTGCTGTTGACCGGTTGGTCGAGCATCTGCTCGATCGCTGTGGCGGCGCTGGCCCCGTCCACGCCTTGACCGGCGATGGCGGCGGTCAACGCGTTCGCGAACTCGATGGCCTTGCCGCACACGAGCAGGCTCACGTTCGCCGCGACCCCGGCGACCGCGATCCGCGGCGCGATCTCCTTCAGGCCGTAGCGGCTCTGCAACGTGTCCCGCGAGGCGACGATGAAGCCGCCCGCGACGATGAACAGCACGAAGACCGAGTTCGCGACGACCAGGCTGGTGGTCCACACGGCGGTGACCTGCGGGTTGCTGGTCAGATCCGGGGTGGACAGGACCGTGGAGCCGAGGGTGTCCATGACCGGCTTCAGGCTGGTCTTCGCGATCCAGCCGATGAAGTCGTTGATCGCCGCCCGGATCTGGCCCGGAATGTCGAAGAACCCCGGATCGTCGCCCGAGTCATCGGTGGGCGGAGTCAGGCCCGATCCGGTCGGACCGGGTGTCGGAGCCGGGGTGGCCGGTGGGGTGGGTGATGGGGTCGCGGTCGGTGGCGGGCCGATCGGGCTCGGCGTCGACCTCGGCGCAGCGGGCGCAGGTGCCGGGACGGGTGTCGGGGCAGCCCACGCCCGCGCAGAGCCTCCGGCGACACCGGCGGTCAGGGCGACCCCGAGCAGCACCAACGTCAGCAGCCGAAACCGGACCGGCGTGCGGGATGAGCGGTTGTGGGAGGTCATGGTCAGGACACCCACCCGCCGACGATGGTCACGATCAGCGGAGCGAGCAGGGCCAAGGCGTAGCCGATCGCGGCGGAACGCAGCGCCGCCTTGCCCTTCTCGGCCTCGCCCGGGTCACCGTTGGCCCACATCAGCCGCAGCCCCCCAATGGTCAGGAACAAGGTCGCGACGGCGACGAGGATCCCGAACAGCCAGGTACGAATGTTGTTGATCACCGCTTCGAGGGAGTCAGCCGTCGTCGCAGGTGCAGTGGGCGGGTCAGCGGCGTGCGCTACCGAGCCGTCGCCGGCCAGGATCAGCACCACGCCGAGCAGGGTGATCAGGCCCAGCGCGGGGGTGGCGCGCAGCAGGCGCGCAAGCCAGCGCCGGTGCAGGCACCGGCCAGGACCGGCCGGAGACCGCAGACGGCGCCGGTGGACAGTTGTCGTGTTCACAGGGGTTGGCACCTCCAGGAGTACCGGCCGCGACCCCGAGGGCGCCGCCTCGGGGTCGTGGCGCGGCGCATGAACACCGGATGAGGTGCGGGACAGAACACCGAGCACGAGAGGTGACCGCGGCCGGCTCCGGGCCGTCCTCCTCCACGAAGGCTCGGGAAACCAGGGCCGAAACGGGGTGTCAGCGCCGTCAGCGGAAGTGCCGACCGGCGGTCACCTGCGTGGAAAAGTCCCGCACTAAGAGATACAGATTTCCGGGCCGGATTGGACAACCGCAGGTCAGCGGTACTGCGGGGCTTCGGGCAGCACGGTCATCGTCGCCTCGGCGATCACCTCGGCGTCCACATCGGACAGCGACCCGTCACGGATCGCCGCCACAAGGCGGTTCACGGCGCGGGTCCGGGCCTTGTAGACCGCCCACCTGGCCTGACCGGTCGCTTGGGCGTACTCGGCCACGCTCACGTCTTCCAGGTACGTGGCCCCGATCAGATCGGCCTCTTCCCTGCTGAGTACGCCGGTGGTGACGGCGCGGGCAAGGACGAAGTCCGGGTGCCCGAACGGGGCCGGTGGCAACGCCGACCCCGGCGCCCCGGCGACCACGTCAACCCGAGCGGGTTCGGCGGCGCGTAGCGCGGCGCGAGCCTGGGTGAACGCGGCGCTGACCAGCCGCTGCACCACCCGCGACCCATCAAGGTTCAGCGTGGGCAGCGCGGCGAGGAACCCGGTCAGCACCTCGGCCTGAGCATCCCCGGTGTAGGAACGAGCCAGGCGACCGGCGGCGTGCCGCAACCCGGGCAACGCCACCCCGACCGCGCCGACCACCCACTTCGCCTCACCCGTACGGGCGTGGGCCAGCAACAGCCGCCACACCTCGTCACTGGCCTCGAAACTGGTCGACGGGTGCATCAGCACAGCGGAAAGCTCCGGCAGCGGAATCCGCCGACGAGGCAGACCATGGCCCACCCGACGACCGTCCACCGCGAGGGGTGCCGGGCCGGTGTTGGCCAGCCGAAACCGGATCTCGATCGAGTCCAGCAAACCCCGGGCTGGCACGAGACCGCCCGGCTCACCACCCTCGGTGGGCATGGTCGTAGACGTGCGCTTAGGCATGGAGAATCTCCCCCGATGGGATGTGGATGAGAATCCCGGCGGCCAACCGGCCGTCCGGCGATGACACCCACGCCACCACCCGGGTTGAACAAATCGTGAACACGTTGATCGAGGGCCGGGGTTGAACAACTGCTGTTCAACCCCGGGGGATGCCACCACCGGGCGGCCTGGGACGTAGCCGTGCGGTGGCCGCGATTGCGGAGGTGTTCAACGCCATACCTCCGCGTTCATGGCGCCGGTTCGCCCACGCGATCAACCCCCGCAGGGGACGTGAACAAGGTCCGAACCATTTGGCTAAGGACGCGGGAGCAGGTCTCGCCCGCAGGGCTTGACCAGTGCGGTGTTCAAGCCCGGACTGGAGCATCTACGCGGTGTTCACGGTTGCGCTGGCCGTGTTCAACCCCACCGACGATTTCGTTCAAGATCATCAGGATCTTGTTCGTGCCGAGTTCAAGCTCGCAGCGACCCTCGGCCGGCGAGCGCGCTCTGTCAGCGGCCAGTTCGAATTCCCCAGGTACGGTCGGTTGCCTTGTCACTCTCCGTTGCGCTCGCCGTCTGGGCGTCAGAGCCGGTCATGTCCCGTCCTGGTGGATGCGATCCAGGGCGGTGATGTCATCGTCGGAGAGGCGCAGTGCGCCGGCGGCCACGTTGGCGGCCAGGTGGTCGGGGTTGCCGGTGCCGGGGATGGCCAGTACGTGCGGCCCTTGGTGCAGTGTCCACGCCAACCGGATCTGCGCCGCGCTGACCCCGTGGTTTCGTGCGATGGCCAGGACCGCGTCATGGTCGTCGCCACGCGCGCCTGCCGTGCGTCCGGAACCGGCGATCGCGTAGAACGGCACGAACGCCAACCCCTGCTCGCCGCAGGTGCGTACGAACTGGTCGTGTTCGGGGCGCATGCCGATGCCGTACATGTTCTGCACGCACACCACCGGGGCGATGGCCTGAGCCTCGGCGAGGTGTTCGGGTGTGACGTTGGAGATGCCCAGGTGGCGGATGAGCCCGGCGTCGCGCAGGTCGGCCAGCGCGCCGAAACGCTCGGCGATCGAGTCGGTTCCCACGACGCGCAGGTTCACAACGTCGAGGTGGTCACGGCCGAGTTGGCGCAGGTTCTCCTCGACCTGGCCGCGCAGCTGCTTCGGGGTGGCGTGCGGCAGCCACGCGCCCGATGGATCCCGACCCGGCCCCACCTTGGTGGCGATGACCAGATCGTCCGGGTAGGGGGCCAGGGCTGTGTTGATCAGCTCATTGGCGGAGCGCAGCGACGAGAAGTAGAAGGCGGCGGTGTCGATGTGGTTCACGCCGAGCTCGACCGCCCGGCGCAGCACGCCCAGCGCCTGGTCACGGTCGCGGGCAGTGGCACCGGCCGCAAACGCCCCGCCGGTCTGCGTCAGCCGCATCGCGCCGAATCCGATCCGGTTGACCGTGAGGTCGCCGAGCTTCCAGGTGCCCGATGCCGCCGCGGTGATCGTCTGTGAGGTCATGTCCGAAGATGATCGACGCCCGGTAGAGTCGCGGCAATTGATTCGAACATCTGTGAATCGGGGGCGTTCCGTGCCGGTGGAGTTGGCGTTTTCGGCAACCGATTTGGCGAAGATGCGGTTCGCTGTCTCGCCGATGTGGGAGGTCGGAACCAGCTTCAAGCTACTCAGTTCAGGCTCGCGGCATCCGGTGCACCGCCCTTGGATCGAGCAGGTGCAGCCACGGGTGGTCGCCGCCGGACTGGATACAGGCTGGCTCGCCGAGCTTGTCCGGCCCTCCAGTTACGTTCCGGACTTCCTCAACCCGGCACCGAGCGGACACGCCCCCACCTTGGCGGCGGAACTGACCCGAGTCCTGGCCACCCCTGCCGACCAGGTACGCCGCGACCTGGACCGCCTGGAGCACCACCACCAGCGCAACCTCGGCCCCCGGCTGCGGACGCTATACGCGGACCCACGGCAGCGGATGGTCAAGGTCGCCGAAGAGATCGAGACCTACTGGCAGTTGGCGCTCGCCCCTTACTGGTCGCGGATCCGGACAGTGCTCGACGCGGATGTGTTCTACCGGGCACGGCAGGTCGCCGAGCACGGCGCGGCCCACCTGTTCAACGAGCTGCACGCCTCGGTGAGCTGGGACGACGACACGCTGCGGCTGATCCGCCGGCACAGCGCCCTGTCCCGTAAGACGGCAGGGCCGGGCCTGTTGCTGATCCCATCGGCTTTCACCGGGCCAGGCGTGCTGACTCGGGTGATGCCACCAGAGCCGCCGCAGCTCGCCTACCCGGCACGCGGTACCGGCTCGCTGTGGCAAGCCCGGCCGACGACCGCGACCGGCGCCCTCGCCGCCGTACTTGGCCGGTCGCGGACCCGGCTGCTGACCGAACTGGACGTCCCCGCCTCCACCACCGAACTCGCCACCCGTACCGGACTCTCCGCCTCCGGCGTATCCCAGTACCTCACCGCGCTCCGCGACGCCGGACTGGTCAGCGCCCACCGGACCGGCCGGTTTGTGCTCTACGCCCGCACCCGCGCAGCCGAATCCCTGCTTGCCGCTCGTGAGGAGTCGACGCCCGACGCAACGAACTCAAAGCACACAGACAGTAGCCATCGGCGGCCAGATAACTCCCCACCAACTGACCGCCAGCGGGGAATCCCAACTGGCCACTGACAGCGCTCGCGTCTGACCCAGGTGTTCAACAGCCAGAGTCGACGGGCCGGGATCCGGTGCCAGCCACTTTCCAGCGGGCGGCGATCACGAGCCTTGAGGGCGTTCGGCTACGTCGAGCTGGACTGCTCGGACAGATGCGACCACACCCCGGTGATTCGCAATACATGCAGCACCATCTGCTGTGCACCGGTAACCCGGTAACCGCGACCGCCCGCGTCGGCGAGACGTCGTCCCTGCAATAGGGCTTTGATGCCGCCGGAGTCCAAAAAGTTGACGCCGGACAGATCAACTAGTATCTCGCTGGCATCCGGATCATTGGTCGCCGCGGCGAGTTGCTCCTCAAGTCGGTCAACGGTGGCGTAATCGACTTCCCCGGTGACCAACACGACGGTCAGCCCATCGCGGCGATCGATGGAGACCGACAAGCTCACGGCGCCTCCTAGCCGCTCAGACCCCGGTGGGATACCCCAGACCATACCGTCGGTCCGGGGGTCTCCAGCACGGAGACGTCAGTTCTCGGGTCCGCCGCTTCAGCTTGGTCCGGTCCTGGGGTGTTCAAGAGGCCAGACGCACTCGCGTGATCACCGATTCGGCGGTGCGAACGGCGGACTCCAAGGTGTGGTGCCTGTCCGGGCTGAGCGGTTGGCCGAGCCCGCTCTCCTCAAGTATTGCGGTCAGCGCGCTTTGCGCGAGCGGGCTCATACGGATGCTCAAGGGGTGGTGGAGCAGGTCGCGGGCAGCGTGGCCGTCGCGGAGACGCAGCGCGGTGTCGACCAGGTTGCGTTCGACCGCGGCAATGTCCGCTGTATTGCTCTCGTATTGTGCCTCGATGATCGACAGGCCGAGTCGGGTGTGGAAGACCAGGAGTTCCGGTGTGGTAGGCAGCTGCTGGTACAGGTTGGTCATCGTGTCGCGATCTGTGCTGGGTAACGGCTGGCCGTTGGGGCGGCACCAGGCGGTGAGGCAAGCGGTGACAGCGGCCTCCCACAGTTCGCCGGGCTGGGTGTGCGTGAGGAGTTGATGCGCGGCCGGGTACTGGACGGTGACGAGGCGGGCAATGACGGCGACTTGGCGTCCGTCGAGCATGCGGTTGCCGATGCCGTTGCGCTGGCGGAGGTGGGATTCGGCTTCTTGCCAGTGGCCCGCGGTGGTCAGCGCGCGGGTGCCGTCGGCCAGGCATACCCCCCACAGCCAGCGGGTGAGTTGTTGGTGGGCGTGGCCGTTGTTGGTGAGGGCTGCGGCGGGCACGGCGACCGTTTCGATCATGGTGTCGGTGCGGTCGCGGATGGCCTCGAACAGTCGGGTGAGTAGTTGGTAGCCGGTGTCGCCGTCCCGGGCGCGGATATGGAGTCGGGCGAGGTTGACCAGCGGTTCGAGCGCGTGGCGGGCGCTGGCCTCGTCGAGGCGGTGCGGGTTGCGTAGCCATGCTCGGGCGTGGCGGTGGCACCAGGCGCGGGCCAGGTCGGGCTGGTCGCAGTCGGAGGCGATCAGGGCGGCTTGGTTGAGGACCCGGGCCGCGCTGGTGAGGTCGTCGTCGGCTTCGGCGCGGCGTGCGAGGTCGGCGAGGGCGGTGATCCGTGCTGGCAGGGATGCGCAGGCCGGGCGGGGTCGTGCGATCAAGGGGAAACGCTGTGCTGCCGGGCCGGTGGGGTTCATCGCTGGTTCCCGAGTAGGGATTCGCTGGCCGGGCTCCGTGCGGCGGCCGCTGCCACGGCCCCGAAGCCGAACGTTGCGGTGACGATCAGGGCTGCGGTGGTGGCCAGGTCGGTGGTGGTCAGGCCGGCTCGGTTGGCGTGGAAGATGATGTGGTGGGCGAGCACAGCACGGAGCCCACGGTCCAACTGGCCGGTGCGGTTGTGGGTAGCTAGTGTGCGGCCGGCTTCCTCGAAGCCGGTCAGCCAGGATTTGTAGCCGGCCAGCGGGCGGCCGGGCCGGCACAGGCGCCAGGGGTCGGCGGCCAGCAGGCTGGTCATCTTCCGCGCGAGGCGTTCGCGGTCGTCGGGGTGGTGCAAGGCGGGCTCGGCGAGGTGGGGTGGCCGTTCGTGGATGACCTTGGCCCACACGTCGGCCTGTTCGTACTGGTCGAGGCCGGCGCCGCGCAGGAGCAGGCCACACAGCATGATGGTGAGCTCGCGGATGCCGATCTCGGAGGGCCTGTTGTTCTGCTGGCGGGTTCGGGCGAGCAGATGGGTGCTGTCGATGTGAAATAGCCGGTGGGCGACGTCCATGCCAGTTGCGCCGCCGAAGGCGAGGGTTTCGGGCTCGTAGATGCCCGGATGCCAGGCGGTGATGACTCGGCGGGCGGCGAGTCTGTTCAGGGTGTCGGTCAGCGTCGCGTAACTCGCGGTCTCGGCGCGGAACCGGATCCGCCATTCGGTTTTGCGGATGTACCACCAGGTGTGGACAAGGCCAAGGTTGGTGGCGTGGTCGAGTTCGGGGGCGACGGTCGCGGCGAGGGCGCGCGGGTTGGCGGTGACGGCGACCTGGCGCCATGGGGGTGAGGGCACGGTCGTCTCCGGGTGTTAGGCGAGTAGGAGGAAGGTGTCCCAGACCGTGGCCGGGCGGTTGAGGCTGGTGGTGTGCAGTGCCAGGGCTGCGCCGGCCGTGCCGTCGAGCAGTTCCGCGTCACCGACAGGGTTGTTCGCATCGGCGGTGGTTGATCGGTGTGGGCTGTCGAGCAGGGCGGTGGCCTGGGCGCGTAGTCGGTCCGTGAGGTTGGGCAGCGCGGCGGCCAGGCTCGGGTCGGTGCTGTCGGCGGCCATGCGCCAGGCGGCCTGTAGCAGCCCGGCTTTGCCGTGGCATAGGCCGATGTCGGGCAGGTGGGCGTCGAGGTCCGGGTCGTGCAGGGCGGTCAGCATCGCGTTTTCGGCCTGCCGGGTGCGGGCGGGGTCGTGCAGGGCGAGCCCGGCCAGTTGCTGGGCGCGGGCGGTTCCGGCGGTTCCGTAGCACCAGGAGGGGCGTGGCCGTGGTGGGGTGGCACCGTTGTGGTGGTCGTGGGTGATGTAGCCAGGCCACCATGTTGCATGGTCATCGTCGTGTTGGCGCCATCGATCCGTCCACGCGCACAGCCGCATGATGGCCTCGTCGGTTCCGGGAACGGATACGTGGTGCAGGATGGCCAGTGAGAGCAGGGCGATGATCGCGCTGATGCCGTGGGCGACGCCGATGTTGCCGTGTCCGTGCGGGTAGCTCGGGTCGGGTTCGCCGGTGAGGCCGGAGGTCAGCCACCATGGCGGCAGGTGGTCGGGTTGGCCGGGCGCGGGTCGGGTCAGGCGGGTCAGGTAGGTCAGTACGGTGGCGGTGATCGGCTGGTCGGGGTGGCGCAGCAGGTGGTAGACGCCCAGACCGGTCAGTCCGTGGATCAGGTCGAATTCCCGCATGACCAAGGGGTCGCCGCGCTCGATCCGCGCGTGGGCGGCGTCCAGACGCTGGCGGGTCAGCGCGGTGGTGCGCTCGTCGAGGGCCGTGAGGTGTGGGCTGGTGCCGCCGGTCGCGGCGTGCAGGACGAACCCGACGGCGGGGGCGCCGTGGAACAGGTTGGCGTTCGGGCCGCAACTGAGTGGGTCGGTGGTCGCGGCGCGTAGCCAGGAATGGACAGTCGCCTCGTCGCCGTGACCGGTCCGGGCGCGTTCGGCGTGTAACAAGGCGATCCCGATCGCACCGCCGGCCAGTGACTGCGGGCGGGCTCTGGGGCTGGTAGGCCAGAGTGATGCGGTGGCGGGGTCGGTGAGGGTTTCCGCGAGTGCGGACACGGTATCCAGGGCGGTGGGGTCGGTTCGGGTCGCGGTCATGATGGGTGCTGCCTTGATGCTCGGGCGGTCCACGCGAGTGCGGCGGCGCGGGCCAGGTGCAGGCAGGCGCGTTCGCCGTTGAGGTCGGGTCCGGCGACGCGGGTGTGGTGGAGGTGAATCAGGTCTGGCATCAGGTCGGTGGCGGTGCTGCCGGTGGCGTGAAGCTGGTCGCGGTAGCAGGTGAGTGCGTCGCGGCGTTGCGCCCACGTGTCCAGCAGGCGCGGGCCGTGCGGGAGGGCGGCCAACCGGTCGAGGCGCGTCGGGTCGGCCCAGGCGAGGGCCTTTCGGTAGAGGGTGCGGGACGGGCCGGGTTGGTGCGCGCGGGTGTTGCTGATCAACCATTCGGCGGCCTGGTCGGGGTTGCCGAGCAGGGCGATGGTGAGGTCGAACAGGCTCGCGGCGGTCAACGCGGTGACGACGGCGGTGGGCTGGCCGGTGGTGGCGGTGAGTTGGGCTACCGCTGCTGCGGAGTCGACTGTGAAGTACGCCTCCGCGGCGGGAAGCGCTGCGGGGCCGCCGAAGCGGGCGGTCTCTGGGAAGTAGGTGTCGATCTGGACGCGGGCGGTCAGCCCGGTCTGTCGTAGCCCGGCGGTCCACTCGGCGGCCATGGCCAGGGTGATGCCAGTGACGCGCAGCCGCAGGTGCGGTTCGGGATCGGCGTAGCGCAGGAACCAGCAGGAGGCGCCGGAGTCCAGTTGGTCGCGCAACGTGGGCAAATGGCGGGTGAGGATCGCGGTCTGCTGGTCGGGGCGGGCATACACCTTGAGGTAGAGCCGGTCGCCGTGGCCGGGTAGGTGTCCGTGGTCACGGACCCGCACGGTGTGGTCGGGCAGTCGCGGCGCTGAAACGGGCTCGGCGGTGGACGCCATCGGAATGACGATCTCGTGGTGGTGCCCGCCGATCCAGGAGTTGGCCTCAGCGTCGGGGGCGGCGCCCAGTACCGCGTGGGGGTTGCGGCGCAAATAGTCACGCAGCAGCGCGTGGTGTGCGGATTCGTCCAGGTCCAGGCCGATGCGCTGGTCGCTGTGTCCGAGGTAGACCCGCCTCGGGCAGCCGGTGGACTCCTGCCAGTCGGTCAGCGCCCGGCGAAATTCGGCCCACAAGGCATCGGGGCCGGGGAGATCGGTAGCCGCGAGCCGCCACTGGGCCGGAGACAGCACCGTGCGCCCGTACCGAACGGAGGGCAGGAACGGCAGGCCGGCGGCGGCACCCCAGTCGAAGGCGGTGCATCCGGCGTGCAGCGCGGTCGGCGATTCCACGAGGAACCGGACCAGGGGAAGGCTGAAGCCTACGAGGTTGACGGCGTTGAAGGTGACCGGCTCCACGACCTGTCGCCGGGAGAGGCTGACCAGGTGCAGGCTACGGGAGGTGGCGGTGACCGCGATGTCAGACAGCGGGATCGTGTCGGGCTGCTCGTCGTGGTACTCGCCGAGCACCAGCAGGGGCAACAGGCGCGGAGCGCGGGCCACGTTGGCGGTGTTGAGGTGCGGCGTGGCGGCGGACAGTTGCACGCGCAGCGCGCCTCGGGTGACGGTCGGGATGGTGGCGTACGCGGCGGTCATCCGGTCCAGGTCATCGAATTCGAGCATGTCTAGGAAGCGGCCGGTGACGGTGCCGGCGGCCCGAGACACGGCAGTGACCGTCAGTTCGTATTCGCCGGCCTCGATCGCGCGCATGCTTGGCGCGTCAACGCACACCGTCAGCTCGAAGCTGGGCTGCGGGCCGTTGGGGTCACTGCCGGATAGCTCGGTGATGGTGGCCTCATCCAGGGTGATGGTGCGGCGCCCGGTGAGGGCGGCGTGTTGAGCCAGAGCCAGCAGGGTGCGGTCCCGGCCGGTCAGCGCGGGTTGGCCGGGTGCTGAGCCGCTTGTATAGCCTGCCGGGTAGCCCACGCCGAGGTCAGGGTCGACGGCGTCGCCGATCGGCACCAGCGCGGTGGGGCCGTACCGGTCCAAGAATCGGCGATGCCAGGACGGCCAGCCCGTGGCCGGTGGCGCCGTGATGCGGGCGAGCAGGTGAGCCGCGCCGGTGGCTGCGCGGATGACGGTGTCCGGGACCGTCACGTCGCAGTCCAACCGCAGATCGAAGGCGATGGGCGCGGGGGCGCCGGGTGGCATCACCGCGGCGGCAGTCTCGGCAAGGCGCCGCCGACAGGCGGCGGCCGACGCCCCTTCGCGGGCAAGCGAACAACGCGTCATCTCACGGTGGAGATGGTGCAGGCCGGTCATGACCCCCGCATGGCCGATGTCGGCGGCCTCGGCCGCACGGATGACGTGCGCCAGCGGGTCGCTGGTGGCTGTGAGCGGGCGCAGGCTGGTCAGCAGGAGCCGCTGCTCGATCATGTTGGCGATCAGGGCATCGGTCACCTCGGGAGTGGTGGCGAACCCCGCGGCGAGTTTCTCCGCCAGTTCCCGCGCCCCGATCGGGGCCCGTGCCAGGTCGAGCGCGGCTCGCACGGGTGCGCTTGCCCGGACCAGTACGTGGGTCGGCGACTCGCCGGGGGTCGGGCTGGGCCGATTTTCCAGCAGCAGCTCGCCATCGCGTTCGATCAACAGGTTGTTAGCGCGTACCAGCAAGTGGGGCCGGATGCTCGGGTCGGCCTCCAACTGGTCGATCACAGCGGTCAACCATTGCGCGTCGAGACGGACGATGGGCTGGTGATCTTCGCCGATTCGGGCGGTGCCGACAGCGCCGGTGCGCGCGGGCGCGATCCCGGCGAACAGACCGAACGGGGTGGATCGGGTGGTGGCGCGCAGCAGGTATCGCAGCACCGATATGACCACGCGCCGGGCGTCGGCCTCGGTAACGCGCCCGTCCAGGATGGCCCGGACCCGATCGGCGAGCACCGGGCTGGCCTGCTCCACCGCGACAGCGAACCCTGGTACCCGCAGGACTTCATCGAGCCACCGCCGCCACGCGAGCACGCCAGCCTCCGGGCCGGTCAGGTCAGGCCACAGTCCTACCCGGTCGGGCGGGCACACCGCCAGACGTACCAGCAGCGCATCCAAGGGCCGGTACACATCGCCACCCCCTCACTGACTCGCCGCGTCCCGTGACGCCCGAGGGCGGGCGAATCCCCGCCCCCGGGCGTCTTGCCTCCGCACACGCCTGCGCTGCTCGGCTACCTGCAGGAGGCCGGACAGGCGGACTGACAGGTGCTGCCGCACCCGTCGTTGGTCATGTAGATCAGGTGCTCGACGGTGTCCCCGGCCTCGATGAACCGCACGTCGAGGTCGAAGTCACCGGCCGGGTCCGCTCTGTCGACCGCGGGCGCCGCCGGGGTGGGAGTTTCGGTGGTCAGGGTCAGCACAACAACCTCCTCGAATCGGGTTGGTTCCTCCACCACCACAGGACTGGGTGGCGGAGTCAGGGCCAGGTGACCACGACCGTGCCGTGCCGCTTGGCCGCGTGCCAGCCAGCCGGAACAGTCCCACCGACAGGGATGTACGCGATGCGCGCCGCACCGCGCCGCGCGTATCGGCTCCACCCGGACAGCACCTGGCCGTACTGCTCGGCCACCCGCGCGGCGTCCGGGCCGTGGGCGTACACGCCGACCTCGAACGTGTCCGGCTGCGCACCAGCACGCTTCGCCCGGTAGGCGAAACTCCCGCCACGGATCAGGGCGTGTACCCCGTACTGGGTGGACGGACCGAGGACGCCCTGATCAACCAGGGCGGCGTCGGCGTACATCACCGGCATGAGCGGTTCGACATGGGTCACCTGGAACAGTTCGATCTCGTCCGGGTAGTCGAATTCGACCCCCGGCCAGAACTCGATGTGTGGGTCACGGATCGACTGACGCAGCGCAGGCAGGTCATAGTCGGGCGCCGGACCGTCGAACACGAGGGCGGTTGCCTCATCGACCGGAATGCGGGATTCGGTGTGCGCGCCGTGACCCTGCATCGGGACGAAACCGCCGAGGCGGTAGCTGTGACTGATCAGACCGGTGTCGCTGCGGTCGAAGGCGATCAGCCGCGTGATGCCGGCAAAACGTAGCGGCACCACGATCCGACCGGTGGGGACGAGTTGCTCGACCCAGGCCGGGGGCAGATCCCACGCACCAACGGTCACCAAGATCAGATCGAATGGTGCGTGATCGGGCACGCCGTACTCAGCGTCCGCCCGCACGATGCACACCTGCGGGTAACCCGCAGCCTGCAATTGCGCCTGGGCGCGGGCAACGATGTCGGAGTCGATGTCCACGGTGGTCACCTCACCGGTCAGGCCGACCAGTTCGGCGATCAGAGCAGCGTTGTACCCGCCGGAGCCAACCTCAAGCACCCGCATGCCGGGCTGAATCTCGGCCTGTTCCAGCATGACTGCTTGAATGTGCGCCGCTGACAACGAGCTGATCGCGGTACCGTCACCGGCCGTCTTGGTCACCAGCGGCATGTCCGGGTGGTAGACCCGTTCCAGCGGCTCGTCCCCGGCGAACAGGTGACGGGGAACAGCCGCGAACGCGGCGGCGACGCGGTCGGTGGTGATCGCGTTGAGCTGACGCAACTCCGCGACCATGGCCTCACGCATGGGGGCGGGGTCTTGCTCGCGAACCGAAGTCATGAAGAATTCCCCTTTTTCATGGTCCAGAAAATGTCAAGGGCATCGTCGGCGTCGAGGCTGTAAGCCGTGCGCCGTCGACACCGCTTTCCTATAGCAACGAAGGACGCGGACCGCCCGCCGCAGCGCGAGTTGAGCAGGCCACGCGGCAACCGTCGCCGGTCAACGCTATTAGTTCTCGACGCGGTGCTGATGTAGCGGTGGCGGCGCGGCTGCCTCCTCGACGACCTCATATCCCAGGCCATCACCGAACTGGTCACCGTCTGCATCGCTGGACATCGCCATGGAAACTCCTCTTGCCCCGCAGTTGTCGCGAGGTGCGCGCGGCCCATCGTCGGCGCCATCATCGGCTAGTCACAAGCCGTGTTCTAATGAAGCTACGTTCCTGGCCGGTGGTGGAACCGAGCGATGTGCTGTGGTAGGGCTCGATCACGGCACGACACGGCGGCGAGAGCCCAATTGCCCCGTTCGGACGCCCAGATGTCCAATCTGATGCCCGGATCTGTATCTCATAGTGTCAGCGCTTTTCAGCGGCCGTGGCCCACACCACCATGCCGCAGACCCCACGTCCAGCCCCGCCGACCGCCGAGACCACTCCGGTACCGGTGGCGATCCTCCTCCCGCACCCGTTCGGACCACCCTCGTCTAGCCCGGCAACCGACCTGCCCGACTGGTACGGGGTGCAGGCCCGTGAACTGGCCGGACTCATCACCGGCTACACCCGGCGCGGTGACGTCGTCGCCACCCTCGATGCCCATCCCACCGTGTTGCGCGCCGTGGACTACCTCGGCCGGCACGCCGCTGTACTGACCACCGACCATCAGGTCGACCGGGCCTACACCAGCCCCCACGCTCGACGGCTGATCCGCCACCGCGGCGCCGCCCTCATCCTCGCCGGCCTACCCGGGCCTACACGGTCCACCGAATTGCCATCGATCGTCGAGGCCATCACCGCCTGGCGCGGGCTGCTCGGGCCCGGTGGTCACCTGCTGATCGCCGTCACCGCCCAGCCCACCGACGACGAACCGGTCAGTGCCCGCGTTCAGGCCATCCTCGCCGCCCGAGCCGCCGGCCTGATCTGGCAACAGGAATTCCTCGTGCCGTTGACGCCGCTGCCGGAGTACGAGCCCCGCGCCATGCCCGACACCGCCGCCCACACGACCCCCGCCCTCGCGCATGGCCGGCACCGGCACGCCCATATCAAGCTGCTCGCGTTCGCCACCCAGACGGGAGACGCCCATGCCTGAGCCGGCCACCGACCCCGCCAACCACCGGTTCGCTCGGCCTGGCACACCGCCTACGCAGGGGTCGGTATTCGTTACCGGTCAAGTGGTCTCCCGTGAGCAGCGGCGCGGACGCTACACCCCCGAATCCCTCGCCCACCCCGGCAAGATGCTGCCCTCCATCGCCCGCTACCTGATCGCCACCTATACCCGGGCCGGCGAGTGGGTGTGCGACCCCATGGCCGGCATCGCCACCACCGTTGTCGAAGCGATGCACCTGGGCCGCAGGGGCATCGGCATCGAATACGAGGCCCACTGGGCACGACTGGCCGCCGACAACGTCCGCCTCGCCACCGCTCAAGGCGCCGCCGGGCACGGCGAGATCTACCACGGCGACTCCCGACAGCTACCCGCCCTCGTCCCACCGCAACTACACGGCCGGATCGCCCTGGTCATCACCTCACCCCCATACGGCCCGTCCACCCACGGCCACGTCCGCACCCCCGGCCCTCGACGCGGCAAGGTCCGCAAGATCGACAACCGGTACGGCAGCGACTCGGCCAACCTCGCCTACCAGTCGCACGAGGACCTGGCCGAAGGATTCACCCGCATCCTGACCGGCGCCGCCGCGATCCTGCGCCCCGGCGGGCACGTCGCCATCACCGCCCGCCCCTACCGCCACCACGGCGAACTCGTCGACATCCCCGGCATGGTCGCCGCCGCCGGCTCCAACGCCGGCCTCCGCCTGCACGAGGAATGCGCCGCGCTGATCGCCGGCATCCGCGAGGGCCGACTGATCTCCCGGGCCTCGTTCTTCCAGCAGAAGAACGTTCGTGACGCCATCGCCCAAGGAGAGCCGCAGTGGCTCCTCCAGCATGAGGATGTCCTTCTCTTTCGGTCGATCCAGCCGGAGTCGCCCCAGTGACCCCGGACCACCGCGGGCACCCGTCGGCGGTCGAGCCGCATCAGGTCCACTACGACATCCGCGTGGTCGACGGGCCGGAAGGCAAACGGCTCGCCGTCGTTCAAGCCCAAGCCATCCTCGACGTCCTGACCTGGTTCAACGAACACAACGGTGACCAGGAAACCGTCCCCGAGCAGTCGGCGCAGAGGACAACTGGCCAGCGGGAATCCCGGGCTGCCGACGCTTGATCCCTCTGCCGGGTGGTGGGTGGATCGACCGGCTGCGGGCCGACCCCAGCGAGGGGCTGACGGTCGGCCCGTGGCCGCCCGCGATCACTAGCCGAATAGGAATGACCAGCCCATGTACGTCGCCATCGTTGCGCTGCCCGGCAGGGGCGTTGCCGCCTACGGCACGCCAACCGCCCCGAACCCGCTGATTCTGCCGCCGGGGGCCGGACCCGCCCGTACCGCGCCGCTGTGCCCACCCGACCAGATCGACCGGGCCACCGGCGCGGTCACCGTCGTACGGCACATCATCACCGTGCCACGCACCTTCGCCATCACCATCGCCGCCACCCCACCGGCGTCGAACCTGCACGGGCCACTCATCGGGCTCCTCGTCCAGCCACGAAGCGGACGCCTGATCGCCATCGGCCCCTTCAATCAGCCCACCGACCTCGACCGCTGGTGGCGATGGCGCGACAACCGCCAGCGGCAGGCCCACATCGTTCACCTGCCCATCACACTTCACACCCAGCCCACCGGAGACCCCCGATGACCGCCGCCACAAGCCTGCCGGAATGGCTCCGGCCCACCCCCACCACGCCCGCCCTCCAGCGCACCATCCGGGTAGCGTTCCTCGGACGTACCTCCACCGACGACCAGCAAGACCCCACCCTGTCCATCCCGAGGCAGCTCACCAACTGCGAACGCGCCCTGCTGCCGACCATGCGGATCGTCCTGCGGTTCTACGACGTGGAAACCTCCCGCAAGGAACTCGACCAACGCGGCAGCAGCACCGCCTGGAAAAAGTTCAACATCCCCGTCGACCGTGACGGCGGGATCGCCGACATGCTCGCCGAGGCCACCGCCCCCGACCGCCGCTTCGACGTGGTGATTTGCGAGTCGATCGACCGGATCGCCCGGTTCACCTACCAGGGCACGAAGATCGAACACGACCTCGAACTCGCCGGCGTGCCCCTGCTGGCCGCCGACGAACCGATCATCTTCGACGGCCCGACCGCCGGGCGCAAGCGCAAGCGGGCCAGTCAGATCCTGCTGCGCCGTACCAAACAGGGTGTGGCCGAGTGGTACATCGTCGAGATGCTGGAGAAGTCCTGGGACGGCTTCGAGATCCACACCACCCAAGGTTGGAACGTCGGCAAACCGCCCTACGGGTACACCGCCGAGCGGCACAAGCACCCGGTCCCCGCCAAACGCGCCGAAGGCAAGCACAAGACCAAACTCGCTATCGACCCTATCCGCGCCCCCGCCGTGCAACAGATCTTTGCCTGGCGGGTGGACGAGGCACTGTCCTACCGTGCCATCGCCGAACGGCTCAACATCGACCTCGACCGCTACCCGCCACCCCAACCGGCCGACCCCGAACGCGCCGTCGGTCACTGGACCGGCTCCGCCGTACGGGAAATTCTGTGCAATCCCAAGTACACCGGCCATATGTGTTGGAACCGGCGATCCACCAAGGACAAGATCCATCCCGGGAAGAACAACCCGAAGGAAGCATGGATCCTCTCGGCGGAGCCGACCCATCCCGAGCTGGTCTCGGTGACGACCTTCGTGGCCGCCCAGAACGTCGCCTCCGGGCGCGAACGCTCCCGCTCCGACGCCCGGCCGGGCGCCCCGAACCCGCATCGTCAGACCAAGCAGGTCTACCGGCTGCGCTCCTACGTGCACTGCGTTCTGTGCCAGCGGCGCATGCACGGCAAGGCCAAGCGCACCAACCGCTACTACTACTGCCAGCCCCGAGAACGGACGATGCCCGAGGGACATCCGCCAACCATCTGGCTTCCCGAACGGGACCTCCTCGACGGTGCCACCCGCTTCTTCAACACCCACGTGTTCGGACCCGACCGGGTAGCCCTCGTCTCGCACAGCATCGCCACCGTCAACGTGCAAACGTTGGATGAGCACCGGCAACGGATCGACGCGGTCACCCGGGCGCTGGAGGACACAGGGACTCGGCTCGCCCGGCTCGCGCTCATACTCGAACAACGGGACGATCCCGACGGCAGCCTGTTCGATCACGTCCAACAACGAACCGTCGAACTGAAACAAGAACTCGCCACCCGCAAAGCTGAACTCGAACACCTTCAGCAAACCGCGCCCGACTCCGGCCCAGGGCCGATCGCTCTACTCGACGAACTTCCACACCTCACCGTCGACGTCGCCGGACTGCCAGTCGAGCGGGTACGCCGCCTGTTCGACGCCTTCGCCGTCCAGATCCACTACGACCACCTCACCAACCGAGCGACCTACCGAGCCCACATCAGCGCCGACATCCTGCCTAACCTTGCCGACGCGGCCAACACCGCCGCAGCAATCAGCGCGAATACGGCCCCCAGGCAGCGCCAACCCAGACACGACGGCCCCGCTGACCACAGCGGGGCCGTCCCCCATCCCCGGCGCAGTTCTGTGACATGCCCCGCCGGGGGCACCTCGAAGATCAGCCAAAACGGCACCTGAGCAGCGGATATTTCCCACGGTCGACCTGTCGTGATACGCAGCCGTAGGTCGGTCTGAGCGGCCGTTTGTCGGCGTCCACGGAATATACACGGAATGGATCATGGCCGACTTTTCCCAGGTCGCGCCCACTGTCTCGCGCAAGATCCGGAATGGCGACCGATCTGTGCCGCGCGGGAACTGACCTCGTCCGTCGAGGGTACTACCGCGATGACCTAACATCGCTCGGTGGAATTCACAGTGGAGTACCGACTCAGTCCGGCTGAAGTGACCCGGGCGTTCAAGCGGGGCATGCGGCGCCAGATAAGGCTGGTTCGTTGGGGAATGCCGGCGATCCTCCTCGCGGGGGCAGCGATCTGCGCATCAGTGCACGCCGTCGCGGCAAGCGTCGGTTTGGCCGCCGGAGCCGTCGTCGCCCCGATCGCTGCCGCGTGGGCGTACCGACGCTTGTTCAGCCGGATGGCCGCCCTGCTGTGCGCGCCAGCGACAGTACGGGTGACCGGCGATGAATACGAGGTCCGGACAGAGCTGTCCACCGTCACAGTGCGATGGGCGATGTTCGGTCGGGTGGAGTCAACGCCGGAGTTCTGGCTGCTGTACCGCGGCCGATCGTTCGCGGCGTTCCTCCCGCGCGCCGCCTTCGACGATGCGCAGCAGGCCGCGATCGACAGCATCATCGCTTCGCGCTCCATGGCATCCCAACAACTCACGCCGCGTTCCGCAACGCCGCCTCGATCCGCCGGTTGATGGTCGCCTCCTGGCCGTCGAGGCACTTCGCGTACACCTTGAGCAGCACGTCCACCGAGTTGCCGGCACGCTCGGCCGCGTCCGTCGCCTGCACCCCGGCGTTCAGCCACAGCGACAGCGCCGCGTGCCGCAGGTCGTAGGGCCGGCCCGCCAGCGGCGAGGCGACCTGGTGCGGAGTCAGCCCGTACGTCCGCGCCTCCTCCCACACCCGGTAGTACGTCGACGCGCTCACCACGTTGCCCCGCTCGCTGCGGAACAGCCGTCCGTCCGGCGCCACCCCGTACCGCGCGATGTGTTCGCGCAGGATCGCGACCAGCTCTGGCGGGATCGGTACCACCCGCGGCTCATCCTCGCCGCGATGCTTCAACCCCCGTTCGTCGTGCGCCTCGCCGCTGTCCGTCCACCGCTTCCCCGCCTGGGGCCGTGACTTCTCCAACGTCAGCCGACCCCAGCCCTTATCGGGCAGGTAGCAGTCGCGCCCGCGCAGCCCCAACGCCTCACCCGGCCGCAGCCCGCCGAAGTACAGGCAGGCGAAAAATCCGCGCAACCGCTCGCCTCTGCCGCGCCGCCCGACGTAGGTCACCGCGGCCAGCAGCTCGCGCGCCTGGGTCGGGTTGACGACCACCCGCCGGTCGATCGCGTTGACCACCTTGGTACGCCGCGACCGCACCCGCAGCTTGTCGATCGGGTTGAACGGCAACACCTCCAGCTCCACTGCGTACTGGCACACGTTGTAGAACACCGACCGCTTGCGCCGCAACGTGGTGACCGCCGCCGGCTTGCCGTCCAGCCTCAGCGCCAGGGCGTCGAGCGCGGACCGGGTAACCGTCGCCTCCATGAGGTCGGTCAGCGGCAGCGAGGCCCGCCGCAGCCAGCGGATCATCGGCGCCAGCTCGGCCGGCGCATCGAGTTGCCGAAACGCGGGTGGGAGCAGGAAGTCACGCAGCGCGGTCCGCATCGCGTCAACGGCGGGCCGGCCGGGAAGGTCCCGGACCAGCACCGGCGTCACGGTGGCCAGGGCATCGGTCATGCTGCCCCGCGACTTCGCCGCCGGAGCAATGCTCGAATCCTGTGGATGAGCGTCGGGGGGCGTACCCTCCCGACGAGTCCGATACCAGGAATCGAGTAAGGCCCGCGCGCTAACGCGGGTCGGGAAGGTACACCCGTGCTCACCGTAGTCAACCCCGAGGGCTCGACGCCAACTGACCCAGTTGCCGATGCTGGGTCGGCTACTTCCGTGATCGATGAGATCGTGCGTGATGGTGCGCGGCGGATGCTCGCCGCCGCGTTGGAAGCCGAGGTCGCGGCGTACATCGCCGCCCACGCCGACCAGTTCGACGAACATGGCCGCAGGTTGGTGGTCCGCAACGGCCACGCGCAGCCGCGGCAGGTGCTCACTGCGGCCGGGGCCGTGGAGGTGGTTGCTCCGCGAGTCAACGACAAGCGGGTCGACGAGGCCACGGGTACGCGCCGCCGGTTCGCTTCGGTGATCCTGCCGGCCTGGTGCCGCAAGTCTCCGAAGGTCACCGAGGTGCTGCCCTTGTTGTACCTGCATGGCCTGTCCAGCAAGGATTTCGGTCCTGCGTTGGAGGGGTTCCTCGGCACCGGCGCGGGCTTGTCCGCGGCGACGATCACCCGGCTGACTGTCCAATGGCAGGACGAGGCCCGCGCGTTCAACCAGCGGGACCTGTCCACGGTGGACTACGTGTACGTCTGGGCTGACGGTATCCACGTCAATATCCGTCTCGGCGAGGAAAAACTGTGCCTACTGGTGCTCATTGGCGTGCGCGCCGACGGCACGAAGGAACTCGTTTGCTCTGGCCGACGGCTACCGCGAGTCGACCGGCTCGTGGGCTGACCTGCTACGCGATTGCAAGCGTCGCGGCATGCGCGCCCCGGTCCTGGCCATAGGCGATGGCGCGCTCGGCTTCTGGGCGGCGCTGCGTGAGGTGTTCCCGCAGGCCCGTGAGCAGCGCTGTTGGTTCCACAAGATCGCAAATGTGCTGGCGGCCCTGCCCAAGTCGGCGCATCCCGGAGCGAAGAAGGCTCTCGCCGAGATCTGGAACGCCGAGGACCGTGACCACGCCCGCCGCGCCGCCGCCGCGTTCAAGCTGGCCTACAGCGCCAAATTCCCCAAGGCTGTCGCGAAGGTCATCGACGACCTGGACGAACTCCTCGCGTTCTACGATTTCCCGGCAGAACACTGGATTCATCTGCGCACCACGAACCCCATCGAGTCGACCTTCGCCACCGTGCGTAACCGAAGCAAGATCACCAAGGGTCCGGGGTCGAAGGCCGCTGGCATCGCGATGGCGTTCAAACTCATCGAGGCCGCGCAATCCCGTTGGCGCGCGGTCAACGCACCCCACCTCGTCGCCCTCGTCCGCGCCGGCGCCCGCTTCGAACGCGGCAAGCTCGTCGAACGCCCCGCCCCCGACCATGTCACCATCACGACCGCAGCAGCCTAACCAGAATCTTTCATCCACAGGTATTGACTATTGCTCCACCGACAACCTACGCGCGCTCAACCAGACACTGCCGTTCATCACAACGAACAGCCCCCCGACCAGCGACGACACGGCGCAGCTACGGCTGAGCGACCTGCTGGTCACCACCACCAGCACCAGTAGTCTAGAACAGGTCCGCACCGCCCTCAGCCGCTACCGACAGGACATCGACCCGGACGAACCTCCGATGACCTTCGGCGAGGTCGCCGCGGTCCGCGCGACGCTGTTCCTAGCCATCGAACGGGTCGTCACCGTCCTGGTCGCCATCACCCTGCTGGTCGCCGGCTCCGGACTCGCCGTCGCGGTCGCCGGCAGCCTGGTCGAACGCAAACGACCCTTCACCCTGCTCCGCGTCATCGGCACCGGGCTGGCCACCCTGTACCGCGCAGTCCTGCTGGAAACGGTGCTACCGCTGCTGGCCGCGGCCATCGTCGCCGCCGGCGTCGGCCTAGCCGTCGCCTACCCCATCGCCCGCAGCCTGGCCCCACAACAGCATGGCGACGTCCTGCCACACCCCACCTACTACCTGACCTTGACCGGCGGTGTCCTGCTGTCGATCGCGATCGTCGCCGTCTGCCTACCGATCCTCGGCCGGATCACCGCAACCAACCACACCCGCTTCGAATAACCGGCCACCGGTGCGGTTGATCTGGGGCTTGGTCGCGGTGATCGGCAGGGTGGCTCTCACATCGGCTGCCGTCACCCGCGAAGGTCGTGTAGCCCAGGCCGGCCAGGTCGTTCTGATTTATGACAGTTCGACCCGGCGCCGCAGCCGTACCGGACGGTGCAGGTCTGTTCCGGCTCCTGCCGGGGGCACAAAGTCGCGACATCGAGTGACTCCTATCCTGCCTGGTCAGCGCGAGGTTTGAGCGTCGCAACCTTGTCGTCCGTCACTGGGGACAAGGCATTTGCGCAGGTCGCGGGTAAGCAGGTTCGGATCACCCTCACGCCGAGATGCGCAAGTGGACGTCGAGGACCCGGACCGGCGGCTGTGGGACTTCTCGGCGATCCGCCGTGGGCTGGCCGCGCTGGCCAAGGCATCGACTCGCGGCCTCGGCCCCTATGGCCTGCAGGCCGCGATCGCCGCCCCCCACGCGTCGGCGCCCTCGGTCGAGACAACCGACTGGGACCGGATCGTGGTGCTCTACGAGGTGCTCGGCCGGGTCGCACCCTCGCCGGTGGTCGTGCTCAACCGGGCCGTCGCCGTCGCCATGGCCTCGGGCCCGGCGCACGCCCTGGCCATCGTGGACGAGCTGATCGCCTCGGACCGGCTCCCCGGTTCGTATCTGGTCCCGACCGTACGCGGTGAGCTGCTGGCCCGGCTCGGACGGCGACCGGAAGCGCGCACCACCGAACTGGAGCTGCCGGCCCGGCTGTGCACCAACCAGCGCGAACGCTCAGTGCTGCTGCGCAAGGCGGCCACGCTGAGCTGACTTCTCCAGCTCCGCCAAGGGACTTCACGCATTGCGAGGTAGTTATTTACTGCGCAAACTCCGGCGGTAGAGGCCGTCGCGGGGCGCCCTCCGCCGACGGGGCAAGGCTGTGATCTGCGGTTCTAGGGGTCGTACACCAACTCGCCTGTCGTCGAACATGCCTCGACTGCCCGGGTTGCTGATGCTTCGGTCGGTGCTGTTCGTGCTGCCGAAGGGCCTGGACTCGTTCGCGGTGGGCACTGCGCTCGGCGCGTTCAGCTCGTCGCGGCGGGAACGGTGGCGTATCGCCATCACCCAAGGCGCTGCTGACCGCGTCCGAGGACTGAAGTCGTCGCAGGCTCCGTTCGATCACGAAGAGCTGCTATCGCTCAAGGATCTTCTTCAGGATTCCGAGGTTGTCTCGCATCCCCCGCTTGAACAGTCCCTCGGCGAGCGGCCCGAGGAGCGTGGCCGGGCCAGCAAGTCCGGATACGCTGATCGTGCCGTTGAGGGTGAGCCGCGTCCCATCCCGTACGGGTTGGACGTGGTAGCGATAGGTGAACGGGGTCGGCCCGCTCAACGACGTGAAGGTGACCTCTTCGCCGTCCGCATAGCTGGTGATCGCCACATCGTTGTGAGCAGCGCCGCCGGGCAGCTCCCGGTACACCTCGTATCGCGTTGCGAGGCCGCCGGTACCTTCGATGCGCCGCACGTGCTGCACCGCGGAGTACCACCTCGGCATGGTCGTGAAGTCGGCGACGAATTCGAACACCTCGGCCGGCGTGGCGGTGATGTCGAGGCCCAGCTGGAAGGTCATGCGGTTCTCCCGGTGTATGTCGCGCTCAACAACGCGGTCATTGCTTGTGCTCGGCGGCGAGGCGGTTCGCGAGGGCGAGCCCGGCCGGTGACTGCCGGGTGAATGCTTGGAGGAACTCGATGACAGCGTCGATGTCGGTTCCCTCACCGGCGTGGTCGAGCAGGTCGTAGAGCTGGTTCTCGATCGTGGCGACGCGCTCGGCCTTGTCGCGGCCTTGTGGGGTGAGCGTGAGGCGGACCTGCCGGCGGTCGTGTTCGCTGGCGTTTCTTTGCACGAAGCCCGCGGCGACAAGTCGGTCCACTATTCGGCTCGGGCTCGTGCCGGTGTCGCACACGAGCATGTCACCGAGTTCCCGGAGAGCGAGCGGGCCGTGATCCGCGATGATCCGCAATGCTTCCGATTGCGCCGGCGTGATACCAAGCTCGGACAACATCATGGTCAGCCGGCGATTGCCTTCTCGCTGGGCCGCGAGGATGAGGTAGCGAAGCTGCTCAGCCGCTCTCATTCGCTCACCGTCTCGTGCCGCTGCAACGCTGCCGCCAGCAGCGATCCGGCCCCGGGGTCGTGGGCGGCGAGGATCGGCATGCCCGGGTACTGTGCCGCCAGCAGGTTGACCTGCTGGGTGGTGTCGTGCAGCCCGGCCGGGTTGCCGACCCCGGGTATGCGGTCGGCTGCCAGTAACCGCACGTCATAGGTGAGGTCGCCGACGAACATCATCGGCGGCATTCCCGCGCTGCGCAGCAGCAGCGACACCGAACCCGGCGTGTGCCCGGGGGTGGGCAGCAGCAACAGCGACCCGTCACCCATGACGTCGTGGGCGTGGGTAAACGGCGTGATCGCGGGGTCCTCGGCGCGCTCGGGGGTGACGGGGCTCCAGTTCACGTCGGGAACGTGGATGTGCTCGCGCATCAGACCGGCAAAGGCCGCGAACCTCTTGTCGACCTCCGCGAGCTCTGCCGCGCTGACCAGAACCTGCGCCGACTTCGGCAGTTCCCGCAGGCCGCCGATGTGGTCCTGATGCAGGTGGGAGACGATGGCCACGCGCACGTCCGCGATGTCGTAACCCAGATCGTGGAGTCGAGCCGTCAGCGTCGCATCCGAAGGAATGTCGAACTTGGCGAGCCGACGGTAGAGATGCCCAGCCGCACCGCCGGGAAAGTACCCCGCATCGGTGACCGAGCGCCGGTCCTGGCCGAGGTCGAACAGCACCAGCCCTTTGTCGTGTTCGATCACGTACACGTTGATCGGGCGGGGGTCGGTCCACTGGCGAGACGTGTTGAGCCACCACCACAGCGGGGTGCCGTTGGTCTCGACGTGCTGTGGGCGGATCTGGACGGTCCCGGTGCTGACGATCGAGACTCGGTCGATCGGGCTCATGGCATGCTCCTTAGATGTCGCGACATGTATGTCACGACATGAATTAGACGCCAGTGCGGCACCGCTGTCAAGCACCAGCGGGCCCCTCGGACGCCGCTCTCGATCGCATTGGCGCTCGGCGTCGAGCCCGCCCTCCGTGAGCGCAATTACCTACCGAGACGGCGCGATCCTTCCTGTGGTCGCCGCGGGCTGCCGGTGGAGGAGGACCACACCGGCACCATGCACGCCGCCGAAAGCCTCCACAACTTCCGAGAGGCCGGGCTGCCGATCGTCTCCACCTGGTTCTCCTAGGAATCGGCCCTCCACTGGCTAATCGTGCCGATCCGGCGGGACTGGCACGAGCTTCTCGGCGTCCATGCCGGCGAACTCACTCAGAAGATCGGCGAGGTGGTGATCTATCTCATCGAGGAAGAGAACACACGTACCGCGCCGGGCAAAGTGATCTATAACTGCCCGCTGACCGCTTCGCCAAGGAGAGTCCCCGTCGAAGGCAGCTTCGAAAACGGCTGGCCCGATCACATCCAGCAACGCGTCCTGGGCAACTGGCACACCGACGGCTACCGTTGACCGTTCGGCCAGCCGGTTTTCAGCCCATCTGCATCGGCGACGACCTGCCCCCAAGACAACGAGCCCCCGTCGGCAACGCGGCCGACGGGTCCGTCGCCAAGAACGGGTTGACACAGCCGCGACAATTCCACTGTGATCACTGAAGCCGATGCCAGTAGATCGCAGCAGCACAGCACCGTCCGTCTGGTCAGCTGCTTCCCGTTGCTTGTCGGGGCGCCGCTCGGACTCGCGGTCATGTTCCTCCTGGCCAACGGAATCATCGCACATGCATGGATGTACTGCATGAACCTGGATTGGCCTCCAGCGTCCGATGCCGCCGACTCCCCTCGGTTTAGCCTTTTCGGCAGCGGCTTGCTGTTCCTGGCGCTCTACCCATCCTGTTTCCCGGTCGGCTTCTGGCTGGCGTGGCGGTTGTTCGCAACCCGTCACCGCCGCGTCCGGTCCGTCGCCGCCTGTCTGGCTGGCCTGCTCCTGCTCGGCGGTGCCTTCACCACCGACCTGGCGTTGAACGTGAGCCCTCCGCGTGGCCAGTACATTCACGCACGCTGTCCGGCCGGTCGACCTCCGTGGTGGCCCGCCTGGTTGCCACTACGCACGTCTGCGAGCCCGATCGACTTCAAGGACGAGGGCTGACGGCAGATCAGCAGATACGGGCGACCTGGCATCGGCGCGGTTGTGGATTGAGTCACCTGGTTACCTGTTTAAGAGGTAACCACGATATGGTCTGCGAGTGGTCAGTGACGATACTGGCGTTGGTCTGCCGGCCGAGGAGCTGGCGTTTCGGTGGCGGGGCGGCCGCTTATCGGTCAACTTCACCGCCACCGTTGGTGAGCGCTGGCGCGGCTGTTTCGAGCGGTTGCGGCAGCCTGCGGATCTGGCCCGCTGGTTCAGCGAAGCGGGCCTCACAGAAGATGCGGTGGCGATCAGCGCCGTCCGGTTGACGCAGGCGCGGCAGTTGCGTGAAGCGTTGTACCGACTGTTCACCGCGGTTCGGACCGCCGGGTCGCCCGAGGCTACGGACGTGGCGGTCGTGAACCGATGGGCTACCCGGCCGGTGGCCGGCGCGGCGCTGCGTCTGGACAGGGGCAGGCTCGCTCGCTCGCCCGCGCCGGTCGACGCGTGCGGTCTGCTGGGCATGGTGGCCCGGGACGGCGTCGACCTGGTCACCGGGCCTTTGGCCGGTCGTATCAGGGAGTGCGCACGCGATGACTGCGCACTGTTGTTCGTCGATGAGAGCCGTGCCGGTGCCCGTCGCTGGTGTGCCATGGGTGCCTGCGGCGCCCGGTCGAAGATGTCGACCTACCGCCGGCGTAGCGAAGGAACGTCCTCGTGACCACGTCCTTTTCCGCACCGGCTCGGTCGGGTGGCCGTGCCGATGCCGGCCTCTGTATGGAAGGAGACAGATGCGTATCATCCGCGCCGATCACTTCGTGCTGACCGTCGCCGATGTTCCGGCCACGATCGGCTGGTATGAGCAGGTGTTGGGGATGCGGCACATCACGTTCCGAGGTGGCCGGCACGCCTTGGCCTTCGGGGAACAGAAACTCAACCTGCATCAGGCCGGTCGGGAGCTGGAACCCAAAGCCGCCCGTCCGCTGCCGGGCACAGCAGACCTGTGCCTGATCAGCGCCACCACGCTCGCCGACGTCTCGGCACACCTACGCGATTGCGGGGTGCCCATCGAACAGGGACCGGTCGCCCGTACCGGCGCCACCGGTCCTATCACCAGCGTCTACGTGCGTGACCCCGACGGCAACCTCATCGAGATCGCCACCTACGACGCCGGGCGACCGCAGGCCCCCGACCCGTATGACCTGCTTCCGGCCGTACCCGCATTCACGCTCTCCAGCCCCGACATCGACGAGGGCCGGCCGCTGGCGCTCCGGCACGTGCACCCCAGCGCCGGGGGTGGCGGCCACAGCCCCACCCTGACCTGGCACGGCGCCCCCGCCGGCACCCGCGGCTACGCCGTCACGTGCTACGACCCCGACGCCCCCACCGGCAGCGGCTTCTGGCACTGGCTGCTGATCAACCTGCCCGCCGTCTGCACTCGACTGCCCTTCGACGCCGGCAGCGGTGACGGAACCCGTTTGCCGACCGGTGCGTACCACCTGCGCAACGACTTCGGCGTTCACGGCTACGGTGGGGCGGCGCCGCCGCCGGGCGACCCCGCACACCGCTACCTGTTCGCCGTGCACGCTCTGGACGCCGATGTCCTCGACCTCGCGCCGCAGGCGAGCACCGGACAGGCCGGATTCACCCTCACCGGGCACACCATCGCCCGCGCTGTCCTTCGCCCGGCCTACCAGCGTGCCTGACTCGCGCCATCAAGGAAGGGAGCGACGATGACCGACACCAGCACCGGCCGAGAGCAACGAGTACGCGGCTGGCTGCGCCAACACGGGGCCGAGAGGATCCAGCATCCCGGCGGCACGCTCTACGCCCATCTGTCCCGCGTCCACGACCGGATCCGCGAACACGAGCTCGATGTCCATCTACAACTGGCCGGCCTGGCCCACGCGGTGTACGGCACCGACGGATTCGCCACCGCGCTGACCGATCCGACCGACCGGGCAACCATACGAGAACTCGTCGGCGCACGTGCCGAAGCCCTGATCTTCCTGTATGGCGGCTGCGACCGCGCACGGAGCTGGCGCCGGCTGGCGGATACCGGTGAGGTCGCCAACCGCTTCACCGATCAGGTAGAGACGCTGGACCCTGCCCAGTTGCGATCCTTCGTCGATCTGAGCATCGTCAATGAACTGGATGTCATCGAGCAAGATCCGGCGGTAGCAGCACAACACGGGACGTATCTCCGCACGCTGTTCGCTGCCTGGGCCCCCGTGGCCTCGCCTCGGATCAACAGCGACGCTCAGCGGGTTCTGGGCGGCGCCTCATAGCAGGGCTGGACCGCGCGCGGGCCGCGCCGTTTCCGACGGGCACGCCGCGATCCGCGACATCACCGGTGGGCGCGGCGTCGACGGGTGGTCGACACCGCCGGAACACCGGCGCAGTCAGGGAATTCGCTCGCCGTCAACGGGCACGCCCTTCACCGGAGCCGCTGGCGTGCGGGGACTGATTCCCGCCCGTGATGCCGCTGGCTCCGCTCTCGAGTAGCGCGAATGCTCGGTCGGCCTCCGTGACAGCCTCGGGATACACGTCGTCCGCGGTGCGGCCGGCCACGAGCTTCTGCCAGGTGGTCCGGGCCAGTACCCGCGCAACCGCGATCACCTGGGCCGCCTGGAGTCGGGCGGTGACGTCGCCACCGAGGGCGGCGGCCAGGGCGTCTTCGTCGTCGAGCGTGTACTGGACGAGGCGCCCGGCGAGGCTTGGCGTGCCGAACACCAGGCGGTGGAAGCTCAGCACCTCGGGGTGATCGTTGAGGCCGGTGACCGGATCGCGGCGGTCGAGCCCGGCCCGGAGGTGCCGGTGCAGTGCGGTCAGCGGTGACATTCCGGACGGGCGCTCACGCACCACCCGCGCGGCCTCGCCTTGATGATCAGCGAACCGGTGCAAGACCAGATCCTCTTTTGCCGCGAAGTACCGGAAGAGGGTCGGCTTGGAGACCTCGGCGGCCGCGGCGATGTCGGCGACCGAGACCTGGTCGAAGCCGTGGGTGAGAAACAGCGAGATCGCCGTGTCGGCGATGGTGTCGCGGGTCCGGGCCTTCTTGCGGGCGCGCAGACCGGCCGGTTCAACCATCCGGACAGGGTAACATCTGTGACCGGGTTGCATTTTTAACCGAGTAACGATTTACTGGGCGACGTGACGGATACCGACGTGCTTGTGGTGGGAGCCGGACCGACCGGGCTCACGCTCGCCTGTGACCTGGCTCGACGCGGCGTCGCGGTGCGCATCGTCGATCGCGTGCCCGAGTTTCCCCGCGGTTCCCGGGGGAAGGGGCTGACCCCGCGCAGCCTGGAGGTGCTCGACGACCTCGGTGTGATCGATCGGCTGCTGGAGTTCGGGGTGACCCACCTGCCGCATCGCAGGTACCGGGGTGCCGAGGTGCTGGCCGAGGTCAACCCCGAGGCGGATCGGGTTGTCACACCGGACATCCCGTACCCGGCCGGTCTGATGATCCCGCAGTGGCGGGTGGAGCAGACACTGCGCCAGCGACTGGCCGACTTCGACGTCGCCGTCGAACTGGGCTCCGAGCTGCGTGACCTGAGAGACGAGCAGACCGGTGGCGTGACCGCGACCGTGGGAGACGCCCGGATCCAGGCGCGGTACCTGGTCGGCTGCGACGGTGGCCGCAGCACGGTCCGCAAAGCACTCGGCCTCACGCTGCACGGCGAGACGCCGGACCTGCAACTCATGGCGGTCGGCGACGTCGAGGTCGACGGGCTCGGTCGCGACGCCTGGCACCAGTGGCTCACCGGCGAGGGCGGGATCATGCTCTGCCCGTTGCCGGGCACGAACGCCTTCCAGGTCCAGGCATCGCACGAGCTCGGCCCGGACGGAACGCCGCTGGAGCCGACGCTGGAAGCGTTCCAGCGGACCTTCGACCGCGTCGCGGGAATCCCCGGTGTGCGCCTGCACGACCTGACCTGGCGTTCGACCTACCGGGTCAACGTTCGCATGGTCGACCGCCTCCGCGTGGGGCGGGTGTTCCTCGCCGGAGACGCCGCCCACGTGCACCCCATCGCCGGCGGTCTCGGCATGAACAGCGGCATCCAGGACGCGTACAACCTCGGCTGGAAACTCGGCCTCGTACTGGCCGGTGCGGCCGCGCCGGACCTGCTCGACACGTACGGCGAGGAACGGCTGCCGGTCGCGAGCTGGCTTCTCAACATCACCTCGGAAGTGCTCGACGCGGTCCTCGCGGCCATAGCCGAGTCGGGCGGCGGTCTGGACGCCGGAGCGTCTACCGAACTCACCCAACTCCAGCTCGGATACCGGTGGAGCCGGCTGTCGCGCCACGGGCTGCCGCACCACACGGCGAGTCGTGCCGGCGGTCTCCGGGCCGGCGACCGGGCGCCCGACGCCCCCTGCCACGACCCGTGGACCGGCGCGCAGACCCGCCTGTTCGACCTGTTCCGTGGGCCGCATTTCACGCTCCTCGGTCTCGGTGAACGCTGCGCCGCCGCACTGGAGGACTTCAGGACCGCAGTCGTCCGGCCGTACCTGATCGGGCCGGGTGGCCTGGTGGACGACGGCGGGCACGCGGCGCACGAGTACGGCGAGGATGTCCTGGTCCTGGTGCGCCCCGACGGATACGTCGGCCTGATGGCGGGCGCGGATGACGCGGCGGCGGTCGCCGGCTACCTCCGCTGCCTGTAAGAGCCTGATGGCAAAGGGGTGGACGGAGACTGTTGTCGATGGGCTAGCGGAG
>JBDZVD010000197.1:0-8278 GCA_040255525.1 Micromonosporaceae bacterium
GTGCCCGGCCTGTCCCGCCGCGCCGCGACACTGCGCCAGCGGATGGTCGACAAGCACGCCGAGCACCGCGCGTACGTCCGCGACACCGGACAGGACCTGCCCGAAGTCCAGGACTGGAGGTGGCCGGACCGCGGCTGAAGCCACCCCGCCGACGTGTCGGGCCGCCCGCAGCCACGCGGGCGGCCCGGCGCGCCTGCGCGACCCGGTCGGCCCCGGCACCCTCCGCCGCGGGCCGAAGGTCCCCTCCGGCCGGTCGCAGTGACCCTGCCGGCCGCGGCGGATCGGCGGGAGCCTGAAGCTGGTGAAAGGAGGTCAATGATGACCAACACAACGACCGCTGCGGTGATCGCGGGCTTCGACGGGTCGGACGACGCCCGGGCCGCCGCCGACCTGGCCGGCTGGGAGGCCGACCGCAGGCGGCTTCCCCTGCGCCTGATCCACGGCTTCCAGGCGGCACCGCCGTACGGTGTAGCCGGCCTGGCATACGACCCGCAGATACCGATCCGGGACTGCCGGGCCATGCTGAACGCCGAGGCGGCACGGATCCGCGAGCGGTACCCCGATTTGGTGGTCGACACCGCCGTCATCGGCGGCTCGCCCGCGGGCGTGCTCGTGGACGAGTCAAAAACCGCCAGTCTCGTCGTGGTCGGCTCGCGCGGCCTCGGCGGCCTCATCGGCATGCTGGCCGGCTCGGTCAGCAGCCAGGTCGCCGCACACGCGCACGCGCCGGTCGTCGTGGTACGGCCGCCGGCCGGCAAGGCCACCACGCCTCCGGCTCCCGGTACGGGCCCGGTCGTGGTCGGCGTCGACGGCTCCACCGGTTCCGTGGCCGCCATCGGGTTCGCGTTCGAGGAGGCAGCCGCCCGCGGCACCGAACTGGTCGCCGTCTACGCCTGGGGCACCCTGCCCGCCGACGCCGGCGGCGAGCCGGACCAGGAGCAGCGAGCGGCCGAGACGGCGCTGGCGGACGCGCTGGGCCGCTGGCGGGCCCGCTACCCCGCAGTCCAGGTGCGGCCCCGGGCTGTCCACAGCCTGACTCCGGTACACACGATCATCGACGAGAGCCACGGCGCCTCGCTGGTCGTGGTCGGGCCGCGCGGCCGCGGCGGCTTCGCCGGGCTGCTGCTCGGCTCGGTCGGCGACGGCCTGGTCCGGCACGCTCCCGCGCCGGTCACCGTCGTGCACGATCCAGCGCCCATCGTGTCCTGAATGGAGGGACGTCATGAAAGCCACCTACCGCATCGTCGCCGGAGTGGACGGCTCACCCGGCGGTGAGAGAGCGCTGCGCTGGGCGGTCCACGAGGCCGCCAGCCGCGGCGGAACCGTACAGGCGGTCACCGCCTACACCTTCGACAACATCGACACCTCCAGCCTGACCGGCCGGCAGCAGCAGCAGGAAGCGGTCGAGCAGATGCTGGGCGCACAGGTCGTGGCGGCGCTCGCCAACGACCCGAGGGTCGCGGTCACCACCCGGGTGGTCTTCGGCAGCCCCACCGAGGTGCTGCTGGACAGTGCGCGCGACGCCAACCTGCTGGTTCTGGGCAGCCACGGGCACGGGCGGTTCTTCCACGCGGTGCTCGGCTCGGTCGCCGAGGCGTGTGTTCGCCGGGCGGCCTGTCCCGTCGTGGTGATACCGGCGCCCCGCACCGACCGGGCACCGGTCGGCTCCGAACCGATCGGGATACCCAGCGCGATCCTGTGAGGCATCGACGGTGCGCCGGCGGGGGCCGCGCGCCGCGCCGCGCTTCCGCACAGGCCCACCCGGACCGGCCCGGACCGGGTGGGCTCGGCGCGTCCACCGCCACCGGACCCACGCCCCGGCGTGACGGGACCTCCGGCCCTGCTGGGCGGGCCCGCGGATCGGCCAGAGTGAGGGCAGCAAGCGACAGGAGGAACCGCAGATGCCCACCACGACCAGCCGGCCGGACCTGGACCGGACCGGTACCGACCTGCACGAGGCGGCGGCAGCCGCCGGACTCGCCCCATCGATCCACAACACCCAGCCCTGGCGCTGGCGGATCAGGCCGGCCGCACTGGAGCTGTGGGCCGACCGCACGCGGCAGCTGCCGGTCAGCGACCCGGACGGCCGGATGCTGACGATCAGCTGCGGCGCCGCCCTGCACCACGCCCGCATCTACCTGGCCGCGCAGGGCTACCGCACGCTGGTCCTGCCGTACCCGGACCCGGACCGCCCGGACCACGTGGCGCACCTCGGCATCGCCGGGCGCGCTCCGGTCACCGACGCCGCGACGCGCCGGTGCCAGGCGGTCGGGCTGCGGCGCACGGACCGGCGTCCGGTGCTCCCGCATCCGCTCGACGGCAACGCCTTCCTGGCCCTGAGCATGGCCGCCCAGGCCCAGGGCTGCTACCTGCATCCGCTGCGGCGCGACCAGGTGGTCGAGCTGGCGGTGACGGTAGCCCACGCTCAGGAAGCGCAACTGGCCGACGACGCCTGGCGGGACGAGATGGCTGCCTGGGCCGGCGGCACCAGGCCGGACGGCACCGGCATCCCGGCCGCGAACATCCCGGACCGGCAGCCGCAGACCACCGTCGCCGAGCGCGACTTCACCCGTCCCGGCACCCTGCGCATCGGGGACGAGCACGACAGCGGGGCGACCTACGCCATCCTCTACGGCGAGCAGGACGACCGGCCGGGTTGGCTCGACGCCGGTCAGGCACTTTCCGCGTTGTGGCTGGCCGCCACCGTCTGGGAGGTGTCGGTGATGCCGCTGTCCGCGCCGATCGAGATCCCGTCCACGCGGCAGGCGGTGCGTGCCGCGCTGTCCGGCATCGGCTACCCCTACCTGGTCCTCCGCCTCGGCAAGGCCGGCGACGACCAGGGCCCGGCGCCCACGCCGCGGCTCGCGCCCGATCGCGTCATCTCGACCGAGGACGAATAGCCAGGCACGGGGCCGGCCGAGTGATCGGCCGGCCCCGTGCTCCCCGCCGGGCGCGGGCGATGTTCAGCTGGCATCGGCGAACAGCAGGCTCAGATCGACCAGCCGGTTGGTGTAGCCCCACTCGTTGTCGTACCAGCCGAAGACCTTCACCAGCGTGCCGCTGGCACTGCGTCGCTCCGATGGCGGCGGTGCTGCATCAGGCGTTCGGTATCGAGCGCGGCTACCTGACCGCCGCCTCCTTGACCTTGTCGAACGATTTCCGCCCCAGGACCCGCGCCGCCGCGGCCCGCTCGTCCAGAACGTCATCGGGGAGCGGGCCGGCCGGCGGCCGCGCATCGCCGCCGTTACCGAGGGCTCCTGGCGATGTCGCGGGGTTCGGCGCTGAACGGGTGTCCCCGGTACCAGCCGGTTCGGGTCGCCGCGCCATCGTCGACGGCGGCGGTCAGTTCATCGATCACGTCGACGACGCCGGGAACGGCGTGGATCGCGTTGACCACGATCCGCCGGGTACTCGTGCGGTCGACGTGCCCCCTCAGGGTCACCATGCCGGCGGCGACCCGTACCTCCACAGTGGACGTGTCGAGCCACAGGCCGCTCACCAGCTGGGTGACGACATCGTCCTGGATATCCGCATCCGGCCTGGCGTAGGGGCGCACCAGGTCCCGGCGCGACACGATGCCGATCAGCCGGTCGTCCTCGTCCACCACGGGCAGGCGCTTGACCCGCGCGGCTTCCATCAGCCGGGCGGCGCGGGCGAGCGTCGCCTCCGACCCGATCGTCGTGGCGGGGCTGCTCATCAGCGCACCGGCGGTGTCTCCTCGTGCCCGGCGGAGGGTGTCCCTGTTCCGTGACAGCAACGGGTGGCTGTCGATTCGGTCCGGGTAGTTCAGCTTGGGAAGCAGGTCGCTTTCGGATACCACACCGAGAACCACCCCGTTGCCGTCCACCACCGGAACCGCACTGATGCCCCGCTCGACCAGCAGGTCGGCGATGCGCTTGTATCCCGTGTCCGCGCGCACGCTGACCACGGCGGTGGTCATCACGTCGCTGACTCGCCATCTCTTCATGTCCGGCACCTCCGTCTCTCTCCCACCAGCGTCTTCCGCAGGAAGACGAGACGGCAGGACCGACCGGCCCGTGCCCGCCGGGTCCTCCTGCCCTATTGTTCCCCGGCGGTGGGTGGGCGTAGCAGCGATGGCCTGCCACACAGCGCCGGCGGTATCACCCGGGCCACCCGGCGCGCACGGAGCAGCGCGCAGCCAGCCGGGCGGCCGGGCGGATCGCCAGCGCGGGCCCGTCACCGCGGCGTGTGATCACGGTCCGCGATCACACGGCCCGTCCGGCTCCGGGGCGGTGGTGGGAGTCAGCCGGACCGGCGCTCGGCGCCCAGCAGCTTCGTCGCCAGCACGGCCGCCTGGGTGCGCCGCTCCAACCCGAGCTTCGCCAGCACGCTGGACACGTAATTCTTCACGGTCTTGTCGGCCAGGAACATCCGCTGGGCGATCTCGTGGTTGGTCAGGCCCTCGGCGATGTACTCCAGGATCCGCCGCTCCTGATCCGTCAACGACCGCAGTTCCCGGGGCTCCTCGACGCCGTGCCGGATCCGTTCCAGAACCCGTGCCGTGATCGCCGGATCCAGCAGGGACTGCCCGGCCGCCACGCGGCGCACCGCGTCCACGAGGTCCGTACCGCGGATCTGCTTGAGCACGTACCCCGCGGCACCAGCCATGATCGCCGCGAACAGCGCCTCGTCGTCCTCGTACGAGGTGAGGATCAACCCCTTGATCGAGGGGTCGACCGCCCGCACGTCGCGGCACACGTCGATGCCGTTGCCGTCGGGCAGCCGGGCGTCCAGCACCGCGACATCCGGCCGCAGCGCCGGGATGCGGCTTACGGCCTGGGCCGCCGAGCCGGACTCGCCGACCACTTCGATGTCGCCCTCCGCCTGCAACAGGTCGGTCAGACCGCGGCGGACCACCTCATGGTCGTCAAGCAGGAACACACGGATCACTTCACCTTTCTACCCTGCCGTCCGTGCCACCGGCAGGGCCGAACGGCCCTGGCGAACCGGGACCCCGCGGCGGGACCTGCGGCCCTGGCCAGCCCGGGCCGGCCGGACGCACGCTGGCCGGAGAGACCGGATCCATCAGGGAGGCACCATGCCCGCGACCACCGAAGCCGCCGAAATCGCCCGGTACGCGCCATCCATCCACAACAGCCAGCCGTGGCGATGGCGGGTCGGTGACACGAGCCTCGACCTCTACCGCGACCACCGCCGCCGGCTGGGCGTCCCCGACCCGGATGCCCGCCTGGCGACGGTGAGCTGCGGCGCGGCGCTGCACCACGCGCGGATCGCGCTGGCCGCGCGTGGCCTCGACGCTCAGGTGGCACGGCTGCCCGACCCGACCGACCCGGATCATCTGGCGCACGTGGAGGTCGTCGGGCACATCCCCGTGGTGCCCCAGGCGATGCGTCTGGTCCAGACCGTCCGGCTGCGGCACACCGACCGCCGGCCGGTGACCGGCACCCGCCTCGACGCCCGCACGCTCGACGCGATCACCGCCGCCGTGGCGGACGAAGGGGCGCGGTTGTGGCTGCTGTCCGACGACGGCGTCGTCGAGTTGGCGACGGCGGTCTCCTACGCGCAGCGGACCGAGGCCGCCGAGCACGCCTGGCAGGCCGAGCTTGCCTACTGGGCCGGTGGCAACCGCCCGACCGGAGCCGGCGTACCGGGCTGGGCGATTCCGGAGCATCCCAGCCAGACCACCGTACCCAGCAGGGACTTCGGCCACCCCGGCACGCTGCCGCTGGGCGCGGAGCACGACAAGGGCGCCACCTTCGCTATCCTGTACGGCGACCAGGACACGTCGTTGGACTGGTTGCGTGCCGGTGAGGCCCTGTCAGCGGCCTGGCTGACCGCCACCGCGCGAGGCGTGTCGGTGCTGCCGCTGTCGGCCACCGTCGAGGTTGCCGCCACCCGCGCCGTTCTGCGCCGGATGCTGTCCGGCCTCGGCGAGCCCTGCCTCGTGCTGCGCCTGGGCGTGCCCGACCCGGACCGACCCGGGTCGCCGCACACCCCACGGCTGGCCCGGGAACACACCATCGACCCGACCTGACGGCGACCGACCCGCGTGGAGAGGTGGCGAGGAACGCATGTCCGGTCACAACGATCCCGAGCGCGCCGCACTGGTTTCTGCGGTGGCCGCGGCGGCCAGAGCACCGTCGATGCACAATAGCCAGCCCTGGCGTTTCCGGATCCACGACGGCGTCCTGGACGTGCTCGCCGATCCGGCCCGCCAGTTGCACGTCGCCGACCCGCACGGTTGGGCCGTCCGGCTGGCCTGCGGGGCGGCCGTTCTCAACGCCCGGCTGGCCCTCGCCGTGGCCGGCCGACCGGCCGTCGTGACCATCCTCCCCCGGCCCGACCGGCCGGAACTGCTCGCCTGCCTGGCTCCCGGCCCGCCCCGACCGGCGACTCCACCCGAGGCCGCTCTGTACCGCGCGATCGGGCGCAGGTACAGCAACCGGCACCCGTTCCGTGCCGAACCGGTCGCCGCGAGCAGCCGGGCGGAGCTGATCCGGGCCGCCCGCGACGAGGGAGCCTGGCTGCGGCTACTCGCCGATCCGCAGTCCCTCGGCACGGTCGCGGGCGCGATCCGCACCGCCGACGCGGCGCTCAACCGCAACCCCGCCTACCGTGAGGAAGTCGCCCGGTGGAGCCATCGGGATCCGTACAGCACCGACGGAGTGCCCCTCGACGCCGCCGGCCCCGGACCGGAGCCCCACGACCTGCTGACCCTGCGCGCGTACGGCACCGGTGAGCGTGCGGCCGGCCGCGATTTCGAGGCCGATCCCCTCATCGGGATCCTGGCCACCGGAGCGGACGGCCCGCACGATCAGCTCGCCGCCGGCCAGGCGCTCCAGCGCGTGCTGCTCACAGCCGCCGATCACCATCTGGCCTCGTCGATGTTCTCCCAGCCGATCGAGGTGGCCGCCGCCCGCGACCGGCTGCGATCGATCGCCGGCAACACGCCGCACATGGTGCTCCGCATCGGGTACGGCCGGCCCGGGTACCCGACCGCACGCCGGCCGGTAGCCGACATTCTCGACGAGTGACTCCCGCGGCGGTGCGACTGCCACGGCCGCGGGGCGGCGACGACGGGCGCGGGCGGGCGCAGGCGGCGCGCGGCCACCGGACCGGCCGGTCGCGGGCGGGGACGCGCCCGCCGCTATGCGGCTGCCGGCCGGCGGGCGCCACGCGACGCGGCAAGCTGGCGCGCGTGCAACTGCTCGCGCAGGTCGGGATCGTTCATCACCAGATAGACCAGACCGCAGTTCTCCGGCCCCGTGACGTCGAGCTGGCACAGCGTGCACGGCTCCCCCGGCCGTAGCGGGCACCGGGGCGCCGGCCGGCTTCCGTGACCATCCCTCATGCACACCAGGATGGCGGGGGACCCGGTCAGCGGGCCAGGGCCGAAGGGCCCGGCGGCGGCCCGGCTGCCGGATCCCGCGCGCCGCGTCGACCGTGCTTCCGTCACCTGACCGGGTGGAGGGCGGCCAGGCGCCGCCGGTACTCGTCCTCGTCTATCTCACCGCGGGCCAGCCGCTCGGCGAGGATCTGCTCGGGCGTGGGCCCGGCGCCCTGCCCGGGGCCGGACCGGCGCTGCGCCACCCGGACCAGGGTGGCACCGGCGAAGACCAGCAGCCCCCAGAACAGGAGCGTGCTCGCGGCCATGGCCAGGTAGTGCCAACCGCTCATACCGTTGCCGTACCAGGACATCATCGGAGTTCTCCCGTCCCGCGCTGTGATTGTCGGTCTGGCGCCGGAGGGTCGCCCGTCGCCACGGGCCGCTTTCCCGTCGTCGACTCCTGTTCACGCCGGGCCGGCACGGCCGCCGCCAGACTCGCCCGCAGCCGCCGATCGCAGACAGAGCCGGCCGGCACGTCCCGGCGGGCCCCACGGCCCCGCGGCGTCGAGGTCCGCGCCGCTTCCGCACGGCCCCGGCGGCGAGCCGACGCCGCCCCGTCCACCGGCGTGGTTCCCGCCCCGCCCGCCGTGACCTCTGTCCTGCCGACCTGGGCCGGCCGGCACTTCATGCCGGCGTGAGCGGGGGGCACCGTGAGATCGGCGGGACCGTCGACAACGCGCGGAGGTGGTCATGAAAGCGCTTGTCTATGGAGGCGCGCAGCAGAAGTCCTGGACCCGGGTCCCGGATCCGGCGATCCTGGACGCGTGCTGGCTGTCGGTCAGGTGGCGGGCGTGGGCGACAGGTCGTCGCTCGCCGCCCAGCCGAGCCACCATTCACTCTCCGGTACCTCGCCGACGGCCGCCGACAGCGAACGCAACGCCTGGGTGACCGGCCCGTGCCAGGACTGCG
>JBDZVD010000058.1:0-39945 GCA_040255525.1 Micromonosporaceae bacterium
TGTCCAGGTAGGAGCCGGCCCTCCGGTCGAAGCGGCCGCCGCAGGTGATCAGGCGCAGGCCGGGCTTCGGGTTCGAGCCGTACACCAGGTCGGCCGGGAAGGATGCCTTGGGGTATCTCGTGGCCTTCTCGACGGTGAACTGCGCGATCGACCCATCGGCGCGGGTGATGGTGATGCCGTCACCGGGTCGCAACGCACCGAGGCGGTAGAAGACGGCTGGTCCTGTCTCCCGCGAGTCGACGTGCCCGACGATGACGGCGTTGCCGACCTCGCCGGGCGTTGGGCCGGCGCGGTACCAGCCGGTGAGGTACGCCCGCTGGAGCGGCGGTACTTCGAGCGTGCCGTCGTCGGCCACGCCGAGCGGAATGACATCGGCGTCGACGCCGATCCGGGGGATGGTGATATGGACCGGCTCGGATGGCGGGGCGGCGGATACCGCAGTGCGCGGATAGCCGGGTCGCGCTGAGTCTGTCGACGGTCCGAATGCCCGGTTGCTGGCAGGCTGTGGCGGGGATCCGTGGAGGGCCGCGGACAGCATGCCGGCGCCGAGCACGGCCAGCAACACGATCGCGGCGGTGAGAGCCCGCCGTCCGCGCCGTCCCCGGACCAGCCACGTCGACACGCGAGTTCTCCCTACCCGTAAACGGCCTCGTCCGCGCTCCCGGCTGGCGTCTTCGGGCCGCGGGCAAGCACCACCGCGCCCGCCGCGGCGGCGGTCAACGCGGCGGCCCCGGCGGCGGCGAGCGCGGTGTTGGGGCCGGCCGATGCGCCGTCGCCGGTGGGCGGAGCACCCTTTGGAATGATCTCGAACGGTCGCATCATTTCGTTGTCCTCGTGTTCGAGGGTGTGGCAGTGCCAGACGAATCGCCCGGGTCCGTCGAAGACCATCTTGATGCGGGTGATTTCCGAGGGGTTGACGTTCACGGTGTCGAGCAGGCCACTTTCCTGCTCGGTGGGAGGTTGGTCGCCGTTCGGTCCCCGGCCGAGTACCTGAAACTGCACCTTGTGGAGGTGGATCGGGTGCGCGCCCACGGTTGAGTTTTCGAACTCCCAGATCTCCGTGGAGCCAACCGCCGGAAGCTCGGTAACGGGATCGCTCCACCTCAGCGGCACTGCGGTGCCGCTGGCCGTGACGATGCCGAGTTGGGTGATGACCGGGGTGAGGGCGGGGACCGCCGTCGAGGCCTGCTCCGACAGCGACAGCCGGCGGGTGTTGGTAGCCGGCCCGGGCGGGGTCAGCTTGGGCAGGCAGAGGCGTTCCGGCGGGACGGAGCGGTCGGGGCCCACCCGCGGGACGACGACGAACTTCATCACCTGCCCGGTCGTGGCGCTGTCCGCGGGTTGGAAGTTGGTGTACGGCAGACCGCCGTGGTACGGCGTGTCCGGGCCCTCGTTGATGAGGTACAGCGCGGTGCCTACGGGTACGTCGGAGAAGTCGACGATCGCGTCGACCCGGTTGGCCATGGTCAGGAAGACCTCTTCGAGCCGCACCGGCGCGGGCAGGAACCCGCCATCGCTGCCGATCTGCCAGATGGGCAGCGCAGCGCTGACCGGCCTGGCCGCCGGGTCGGACGCAATCTTCAGGAACAGCACCCGGGAGTTGGACCCGTTGAGGAAGCGGAACCGGTACCGGCGTTGCTCTACCCGCAGCGTCGGCCATGTCCTGCCGTTGGCCAGCATCGCGTTGCCGAAATACTCGGGGTTCCAGATCGGCGGCACGTCGGTGGTCGGAATGTACGGGCCGGCGTAGTCCTCGCGATGCGCTGGGTAGAACAGCGAACCATCGGTGTTGAAGGTGCGGTCCTGGATCACCACAGGGATGTCGTAGTAACGCCGGCCCGCCTTGTCCCCGATCGCCGGGGCGGGACCGGGCAGGATGCCCGGCGCCAGGTCATCGGGACCCCCACCGAGCAGGTAGAACCCGGCAAGGCCGGCATACACGTTTTCGCGCGAGACGCCCAGCGCATGATCATGGAACCAGAGAGTGGTCGCCCGTTGCTCGTTGCCGTACTGGAAGGTCGCCGTTCCGGGTCGCCACCCGGTCTTGTACCGGTCCTCGAACTCGGCGCGGTACTTGTCGTAGTAGGAGCCCATCCTGGCGAACCGTGCGGGGATGTCGTGCGCGTCCGGCAGGTACCACGCCTCCGGATAGCCATCGCTCTCCTGGGAACTGTTCGCGCCGTGCAGGTGGACCACCACCGGAACCGGGCCGGTGTAGGGCGGCGGCGTGGAGGTGAACGTCGGCATGGAGTCCCGACCGGAGTTGCCGCCTGGCGGGTTGGCCCAGTGCAGCGTGGGGTCCACCGGCAGCAACGGAGGCAAGAAGCGCCCTTGCTCGTCGACCAGTTGGTTGGCCCAGGTCACCCGCACCGGGCGGCCGACCCGAGCATTGATCGTGAAGGCGGGATAGCTGAACGACTTCGGATGCGCGACCGAACCATAACCCCACACGGTGGTGCCCGGCAGCGTATCCGGAAGGACCTGCTGGCGGAACTGCCGGACCGCGATGTCGTACACGTCGCACGAGGAGTGCTCGCCCGTGCCGGCAGTGGGCATCGCGGGCGGGATCGTCAATGCCGTGACGTACTTCGGGATATCCAGAGGATCCAGAGTCGCCGCCGCCGCGAGCCGCGGCGGCGCGGCCCACGACACGTCGGTGCCGAGCAACGCCGCCGCACCGGCCGCCGAACCGACCGCCAGCAGCCGCCTACGCGTAACCATCCAGCCCCTCCTTTAATCGCTGCTTTCGGATATTACGACCTGTTTGAGGGCATTGGAGGCTATTGAGGGCAATCGAGCGCCTTACGGCTCGGCTGGTCGTCGTTGCGGGGCTGAAGCCATCGCGCGGTGGTCTGGCTGCTCCGGTTGCGCCGCTGCGCCAGTATCCGGGCCCGCCGCGGGCCGGCGAGTGACCAGCGGCACGGTCCTTACGATCTGGGGTGCAATAGCGGTGCGATCTCGGTCCGCCGCGGCCCACCAGGCTATTGCTCCCAGGTCGTTAGTCTGGCGGGCATGGAATATCGCACACTGGGCCGCTCCGGCCTGCGGATCTCGGTACTGACCATGGGAACGATGACATTTGGTGGCACCGGGAACTTCGCCAATGTCGGCAACACGGATGTGGACGAAGCGCGCCGGCAGGTCGACATGTGCCTGGCGGCCGGGGTCAACCTGATCGACACCGCGGACGTGTACTCGGCCGGACTGTCCGAGCAGATCGTCGGGGAGGCGCTGCGGGGGCGCCGCGACAGCGTGCTGCTGGCCACCAAGGTGCGCATGGCGATGGGCTCCGGGCCCAACGACGGCGGCCTGTCCCGCCACCACATCATCTCCGGCTGCGAGGCCAGCCTGCGCCGGCTGGGCACCGACCACATCGACCTGTACCAGGTACACGAATGGGACGGTGTCACCCCGCTGGAGGAGACGCTGGAGGCCCTGGACACGCTGGTGCGCTCCGGCAAGGTCCGCTATGTCGGGGTGTCCAACTACACCGGCTGGCAGCTGATGAAGGCGCTGGGTGTCGCCGAGCGCAACGGGCTGCCCCGGTTCGTGAGCCAGCAGATCTACTACTCGCTTCAGGCACGGGAGGCCGAGTACGAGCTGATCCCGGCCACCATCGACCAGGGGCTCGGCGTGCTGGTCTGGAGCCCGCTCGCGGGCGGCCTGCTGTCGGGCCGGTACCGGCGCGACAGCCAGCCGTCGGCCGGCTCCCGGCAGCTGACCGAGTGGGGCGAGCCGCCGGTGTACGACCGGGACAAGCTCTACGACACGGTGGACGTACTGATCGGGATCGGGCAGGCACGCGGCGTGTCGGCGGCCCAGGTGGCGCTGGCGTACCTGCTGGGCCGGCCCGGGGTGACCTCGCTGGTGGTCGGCGCGCGTACCAGCGAGCAACTCGCCGACAACCTCGCCGCCGCCGACCTCACGCTGGATGGCGAGGAGCGCAGGCGGCTGGACGAGGTCAGCGCGATGCCGCTGCTGTACCCGTACTGGCACCAGGCGAACACCGCCCGGGACCGGCTGTCCCCGGCGGACCTGACGCTGCTCGGGCCGCACCTGTAACGGCCGCGCCGACGCCGCGGGGGTGGGCCGGGCCGATTCCGAACCCACCTCCGGGTGGGCAACTGGTGCCACCCCTCGGCGTGCCCGTGCCACGATCGCCCTCGTCGGCCCTCGCTGCCCGAGAAGACCCTCGCGTCTCCCGGTGGCTGCAACGAACCTGCAAGCTCAAGGCATTGACTCTGATCGTTGAAGATGGGAGCTTTGCGTTGGGAAGCGCTTTCCATCAGCAACGACAAGCGGTCTGGTAGCGGTTCGGATCGTTTCCGGGCACGCCGCGGGCTCTCCCGTTCGGCGTCGATCGGCACCGCGGCCAGCCGGCCTGTCACCCGTCCTACCACCGCCGCATGCCCCCACGCGGCGGCCTCCGGGCTGCGCTCCGACTCGTCGAATCAGCCGCGCGCCCGCAATCCGCCCCCCTCCTCGAAGGAGCACCCGTCAATGGCACCGACAGTCCGAGACCGGCCGCGCGCGCGCGTGTGGCGCTTCGCGGGTCTGGGCGGCCTCGCCACGGCGCTCGTCGCCGGCACGTTCGCGATGGCCGTCCCGAGCGCGTCGGCGGCGACGCTGTTCACCGCCGACTTCGAAAACGGAAGCACCAGCGGCTGGTCGAAGTCCGGTGGCACCTGGAGCATTGTCACCGATGGCTCGCGCGCCCTCGACCAGTCCAACGCCGGCACCGACCGGGCCCGCGAGTTCGCCGGCTCGACCGGTTGGGCGAACTACTCCGTCCAGGCCAGCGTCAAGGCCACCGCGTTCGGCAGCGGTGGCCTGGTCGCGCTGGCCGCCCGGGTCACCAGCGCGACCAAGATGTACCGGCTCGCGCTGACCGGTGCGAACCAGATCCAGCTGCAGTCGATGAACGGCAGCTCGATCGCCGTACTGGCCTCGCGCAGCACGACGGTGTCCACCAACACCTGGTACACGCTGCGTATCGACACCAACGGCAGCACGATCAGCGGGTACGTCAACGGCACCCTGATCGGCAGCGCGAGCGACAGCAGCTACGCCTCCGGCCAGATCGGCCTGTTCACCGGGTACGCCAGCGGCCGCTTCGACAACGTGTCGGTCACCGACAGCGGTACGAACCCGCCGCCGACCAGCGCGCCGCCCACCAGCCAGCCGCCGACGAGCCCTCCGCCCACCTCACCTCCGCCCACCTCGCCGCCGCCCACGAACAGCGCCGGCCTGGTCGGTTGGGCCACGATGAACGGTGGCACGAGCGGCGGTGCCGGCGGCGCCACGGTGACCGTGTCGAGCCTGTCCGACCTGACCACGCAGGCCGAATCCAGCTCGACGGAGACGATCCGGGTCAGCGGCAACTTCAGCTGCTCCGACGATGTCCGCGTGCAGTCGAACAAGACGATCGTCGGGGTCGGCTCGGGCTCGGGCCTGACCGGATGCGGCCTGAACATGCGCGGCGTTCACAACGTGATCGTCCGCAACCTGAAAATTTCCAAGGTGCTCGCCAGCAACGGCAACGGCGACGCCATCCACATCGACAGCTCGACAAATCTGTGGCTCGATCACAACGACCTGTCCAGCGACACGAGCCACGACGAGGACTACTACGACGGACTGCTGGACATCACGCACGGCGCGGACTACATCACCGTGTCGTGGAACATCCTGCACGACCACATCAAGTGCTCCCTCGTCGGGCACAGTGACAGCAACGCGTCCGAAGACACCGGGCACCTGCGGGTCACCTACCACCACAACGAGTTCAGCAACTGCGCCGAGCGCAACCCGCGGGTCCGCTTCGGCAACCCGGTACACGTGTTCAACAACTACTACGTCAACACTCACGCGTTTGACTACAGCTACGGCATCGCCAGCACGGACAACGCCGGCGTTCTCGTGGAGAGCAACTACTTCGAGAACATCACCGACCCGACGCACCTCGGCGAGGGTGACTCGTCGGCGGGCAGCATCGTGGCCCGGAACAACTACGAGGTGAACTCGGGCACGATCCTCACCGGCGGATCGGTGGCCAGCATCCCGTACTCCTACAGCGTCGACCCCGCGGCGTCGGTCAAGTCCATCGTGACCGCCGGTGCCGGTACCGGCAAGATCACCACCTGAGCGGAGAGACCCGGTACGGCGGCGCCCGGCGTGCCGCCGTACCCGCTCAGGACCCGGTGGCGCTCAGCCCGGCGATGTCGTGACTGCCGAGCTGGATGAGGACATCGTTCAGTGCCTGGTACACGGCCGCCGGGGTCGGGTCCTGATGAGGCATCCGGCCCTGGCGGATCGCGGCGTGAGCGAGGCGGACCAGCACGTCGGGTACCCGCTCCTCGGGGAGGCGGACGTGTTCGCCCCGGTAGTCCCGCAACAGTGCGCCGATGGCCTTGGGCAGTCGCCGGTCGTCGACGCTGCCGTCGATCCGTAGGTAAGGCAGCTTCCAGGTGTTCGGCTTGTCGATGTGACCGACGTAGGCGAAGCAGCGCGCGGGCAGCCGGTACTTCGGGTGGAGCAGTTCGTCGTCACCGACCGCGTCGGGCGGCAGGACAGGTGGAGCCTCCGGGGTCCGGTAGATGCCCCGGGTGCTCAGCCACCACAACCCCTCTGGCGGTTCGGTCGTGGACAGGTGGGTCACCAGTCGGGGCCGCAGCCCGGCGGGAGTCAGGTCGTACGCCTCGAAGACACACCCGTCGCTGACCGCGATCTTGTCGACCTTCCGCTCCTCGGCATAGCCCCGCGCCTGCCGCAGCGCCCGGGCGATGCTTCCCGGACCGTCGAGGGAACCCGGGCGCTTGGCCTCCACGATGAGGTACTTGACACCAAGGCGGGTCAGCAACATGTCGACCCGGTTCTCCTGTAGGCGTACCTGTTCGGTGGTCCAGTCCAGCACGGTGGTGAACAGCTCGCAGAGGATGTTCTCGGCGACTTTCTCCGAGGGCGTCTGCTCAACGCCGTGCGCGTCCAGGTGTGCCTGCCGGGTCCGGCTGAACTGCGGCCACCGGCCGCGGATGTGCTCCACGGTCTGGCGTTGCCGCGCCAGCTCGTTGCCTGCCATACGACCACCCTCACCCCACAACGGTTCTCGTACCCCTTATTTACCCGCCTCGGTGATGTGCGGTCCAGGAGTGCGGCCGGGACTTTCGGCCGGTCGTTGAAGCCGTTCGGAGCGGTTACCGAGCTGGAACGCATGCGCCGGCATCGAGTGATCGTACCGGCCGGGACGTCGATGCCTTGGCCAACCGCGCCGGCCCTGTTCGGAGTCCTCGGGCGTCCGGGCGGGCGGATCGGGCCGGCGCCGGCCCGATCCGCCCGCGCTGTCAGAAGGCGCCGGTGCCGTTCGGCGTGCCGAGGCCGGTCGGCCCGTCCCAGCCGGTACGGGCGGTGCACCACTGGGAGGTGGAGCAGGTGCCGTTGCTGCCGCTGGTCACGTCGTTGAGCGATCCGGTGTGGCTGTACGGGTAGCCGTTGGTGTAGCTGGCTGCGTTGCCCGCCAGGGCGATGACGGACGCGATGATGGGCGAGGACACGCTCGTACCGCCGACCCGGAACCAGCCCGACTGACCGTTGTACGCGGTGGTGTCGTAGACCGCGACACCGGTGTTCGGGTCGGCGACGGCGGACACGTCGGCGACCGCGTGCCGGCCGCACCCGGTACCCGCGCCGGCCTGGCCGGACGGCTGCGCGAAGAACGACGAGCAGCCGCTTCCGGCGCCGTTCCACGCGGTCTCGGTGCGGGTCGTCCCGTTCCAGTTCAGCGTGGTGCCGCCGACCGCGGTGACGGCCGGCGCGCTGGCAGGGAAGGAGACCCCGTACCCGCTGTCGCCGGTGCTGGCGGTGATGGCGATGCCCGGATGGTTGTAGTGCGAGCTGGATCCGAACAGCCAGGCGAGCAGTTCGCTGCCGCCGTAGCTGTTGCTGATGGTGTTCGCGCCGAGCGCGGCGGCTTCGTCCACCGCTGCGGCGAGGTTGGTCAGCGAGGCGCTGGTCGCCTCGACCAGCAGGATGTGGCAGTTGGGGCAGATGGCCGAGGCCATCTCGATGTCGAGCGAGATTTCCAGCGCCCAGCTCGCGTCGGCGCTCGGGTAGCTCGTGCCACCGTTCTGGTTGACCTTACGGAAGCAACCGTTGGCGCTGGTACAGGCGGGTAGGCCGTAGTGGCTGCGGTAGGCGTTGAGGTCGGCCTCGGCGGTCGGGTCGTCCTGCGCGTCGACGATCGCGATCGTCTGCGAGCCGCTGCCCGAGGCGGTCAGGTGGTACGCCCCGTGCAGGTCCGCCGGTCCGTACCCGGTGGGCGCGGCAGCGGCCATCGTCGCCGTACCGGATGTCGTGGCGTCGGTGAGAACCTCGGCGAAGCAGGCGGCGTAGCCGGCGACCGGGGCGGCGCACACCGGCGAGGCATGGCGTGCGGCGCGCAGTGGCACGGCGCTCGCGGGTGAGCCGGGTAGTGCCAGAGTCGACAGGGCGGCGATGGCCGCGAGTCCGATTCCGGCCATGCGTTGACGGCGCATAGATGTCTCCCTCTGTGTCGAAGGGATCACGATGCGCCGAGCATAGGTAAGTTCTGTGATGAATGTAAATGTCTGTATCAGTTTCGGGCCGGTTGCGCGGAGATCGGGGTTATCGGCCGAGGGCGGCGGGTGTGCCCGGCCACGCGCGCGCGTTCTCTGAGGACAGGCGCGCTGGGCCTGCGCGGTCAGGCCCGAAGTCGTTCCGTGGGTTGCCCGGTGATGCCTGCGATGACCTCGAAGTCCTTGTCAACGTGTAACACCGTGTGGCCTGCGCGCTCGGCCGCCGCGGCGATCAGCAGGTCGCGAATACCTGGGGCTCGGTGCTGTCCGCGGTCGGCGAGGCACGCCTGCACTTCGATGGCGCGTTGCTCCATCGCGGGCGTCAGGTACTCGATCGGCATCAAGGACAACGGTGGTTTGCCTGAGGCGCTGCGAAGGTCTTGAGCTGTTCGTGCCGAATAGCCGACTTCCAACAAGGTCACGCTGGTCACGTAGACGAGACCTCGTCCAATCCGCCCGGCCCAGGTCTCGGCATCGGGACTGACGCCAAGTCGCACGAGCGCGGATTTGTCAATCAGCCAGCTCACGCCCATGCCTGCCGCATGACGTCCTCATCGGCGAGATCAGCGAACATATCCCCGAAGTCTCGGAGTTGATCGACGGTCATGGTGGCGGGCTGATGCGCGGCTTGGGCCAGTGTGCGCCGGAGATACTCGGTTCGCGACAGGCCGAGCCGGCCGGCATTGGCGTCGATTGCCGCCACGACATCGTCCGGTACGTCGCGGATAAGGAGATCGGTCATCCCTACCTCTCCTGTGAGCTCGTGATATCCTACGATATCACGAGCTCACCAGCCTCGGGATCGCCACTGCGGTACCGAGGGGCGCTCGACGCCCAGCGTGGTGTCCCTGCCGTGGCCCGGGTACACCCAGGTCTCGTCGGGCAACCGGTCGAACAGCTTGTGCTTTACGTCGTCGATGAGGGAGGCGAACCGCTGCGCGTCTCCCTGCGTGTTGCCCACCCCGCCGGGAAACAGCGAGTCCCCGGTGAACAGGTGCGGTGTCCCGGTCGGGTCGCGGTACAGCAGCGCGATCGAGCCCGGCGTGTGGCCCACCAGGTGGATGACCTCCAGCAGGCATTCGCCGACCGGGATCCTCGCTCCCCCCTCGACCGTCTCCGAACTCACCGGAAGCTCGGCGGCGTCCAGCCGGTGCGCCACCGAGCGCGCCTGGGTCGCGGTCACCACCTCGGGCAGCGCCTGCCAGTGGTCCGCGTGCTGGTGCGTGGTGACCACAGTGGACAGTCCGGAGCCGCCGATCAGCGACAGCAGGCGCTCCGGCTCGTTCGCCGCGTCGATCAACAGCTGGTCCCCGGTCTTCGTGCAGCGCAGCAGGTACGCGTTGTTGTCCATCGGGCCGACGGAGACCTTCGTGATGACCAGGTCGGCAAGCTCCCGGACCTGCGGTGCGGAGCCCGGGGAAACCTCGCCGGTGTAGGGCATATCGTCAGATCCAATCCGGAATCGTGGGCAGTGGCCCGATCGGGTCCACCGTGAGTCCGTCGCCGGCGGAGCGGCCGATGAGCCAGGCGGCCAGCGCGTGCGCCGGGCCGCTGACCGTCGGGGCGCCACCGGTACCGACGAGGACCGGGTGCCCGAGCGAGGCGGAAAGCAGCGTGCAGGACACCCCGTCGAGGCCACCGGCGACCTCGTGCAGCAGCCGGTGCGCGAACGCCTCCGGCCAGTCGGCCGGCGCGTACCCGGCGCCCAGGTCGACGTGGTGGACCTCGACCTCGCGAAGCCGCCGCCAGGGCACCAGCGCGGCCGGTGCGGGGCCGCCGGGCTGCTCCAACACCACCGACCACGCCTCGGCGGGCAGGGACGCGGCGGCGTCGGCGAACCGGTCGGAGCTGTCCCGCAGGTCCGCGAGGAGTTCGGTCAGGGGTCGGCCCGCACCCGCCTCGATGTCGGTCACCCGGGCCTCGCGGCTCGGGTACATCGGCGTGACCACCCCGGTGCGCGCCCAGGTGAGCAGGTTGACCATGCCGTCCGCGTTGCGCGCGAGGTGGGTCAGCAGATGGCCGCGGGACCAGCCGGGCAGGAGCGACGGTGCGGCCGGGTCGCCGAGACCGCCGGCCGTGGCGATCACCCGCTGCATGGCGCGGTCGATGTCGGTGACGAGTGCGAGTGGATCAGCGGTCACGCCATCGACCGTACCGTTAATGCCTTTCCCCCGTGCGAGTGACCGCCGTACCGTCATTGTCGACGCCCGCCCGACGCGGCGGGACCGAGCCGGTGGTCAGCCGCCGGGCGAAGGCGGTCACGAGGCCGGCGAGAGGAGGTGGGACCGATGACCCGATGTCTGGGGCTGCCCACCTCGTTCCCGTTCTACGCAGAGTAGGAACTCATGACGTTCGACCTCGCGTCCCTCGGCTGGGACGCCGATTTCGCGTACGCGTACGCGGGCGCGGCCGGCAGGTCCGCCCTCCCGCTGGAGCAGCGGCCGGCCCGGGTCGCCCGGGTGGACGGCGGGGTGTGCACGGTTTTCAGTGCCGCAGGCACGGATCGGGCCAGCCTCGGTGGCGGCCTGCTGGCCCGGTGCGGCCGGGATCCCTCGGCGCTGCCGTGCACCGGCGACTGGGTCGTCGTGCGGACCTGGCCGGACCGGCGCACCTCCATCGAGGCGGTGTTGCCGCGGCGTACCCAGGTCCTGCGCGCCACCGCCGGCCGCGAGTCGAGGGGCCAGGTGCTGGCCGCGAATCTCGACGTGGCCGCGGTCGTCGAGCCGATGGCGCCGGCGCCGGATCTGGCCCAGATCGAACGGCTGCTCGTCCTCGCGGTCGCCTCCGGGGCCGAGCCGCTGGTGATACTGACCAAGGCCGACCTGGTGGCCCGCCCGGCGCCGATCGCGCGCCAGATCGCCCGGCTGACCGGCGGAGTCGATGTGATCACGGTCAGTGCCCGGCACGGTACCGGGCTGGACCGGCTGCGCCCGCTGGTGGCCGCCGGCCGTACCCTCGGCCTGCTCGGACCCTCCGGCTCCGGCAAGTCGACCATGGTCAACGCGCTGGCCGGGGTGCCTGTGATGGCGACCCGCGAGATCCGCCGGACCGACGGGCGGGGCCGGCACACCACCACGGACCGGGCGCTGATCCCGCTGCCCGGCGGCGGTACCGTCCTGGACATGCCGGTGGTGCGCGCCGTCGGGCTGTTCGACTCGTCCGGCTCCGCACGTCCGGCACCCCACCGCGACCCGGGTCAGCCGCCCGGCTGGTCTGGCTCGGCGCGGCTGGCGCCGCGTCGCGATCCGGACCCGTCGTCGGAGGACGGGCTGGATCGGGTGTTCGGCGAGATCAACCGGCTGGCCGCCGGCTGCCGGTTCGCCGACTGCGACCACGACCGGGAGCCTGACTGTGCGGTGCGCGCGGCGCTGGCCACCGGTGAGCTGTCCGCTCGCCGGCTGGACAGCTGGCTGCGGCGGCACCGGGAGCTGGCCCGGGAGGCGCGGCGGCGCGATCTCCGGCTGGCGGCCGAGGCCAGGGGCACGGGGAAGCGGCGTGATCAGGGGCGGCGGGTGACGCGCCGGGTCGGTCACCCGCGCGGGTGAAGCGTGGTATGTTCGTGCCGAACAGCTGTTCGAGCGAGGGCGAAGCCGGGCGCGGTTGAGATCCGCGGACGGGCACCAACTGATCGGATCCGCGCACCGGGTGGACTGACAGATCAGTGAGTGCCCGCGAGCCGATCGGGCCCATGGACGACGTGCCGTCGCACGACCAGCGGTCTGGGTACCGGAATAGAAGCCGGTACGGGGGGTGTTGGTTCCTGCTGTCGTGGTCGACGGAAATTGTCATACGGCGCAGCTAAGGTGACGTCGGCACCCTCGTGCCATGACATAACCGGACAAATCACTGGAGTGGGCGGGCCGTGGCCGACCGACTGATCATTCGTGGTGCGCGGGAGCACAACCTGCGTGACGTGAACCTCGACCTTCCCCGCGACGCGATGATCGTGTTCACCGGCCTGTCCGGCTCGGGCAAATCCAGCCTCGCCTTCGACACGATCTTCGCCGAGGGCCAGCGCCGCTACGTCGAGTCCCTGTCGTCCTACGCACGGCAGTTCCTCGGCCAGATGGACAAGCCCGACGTCGACTTCATCGAGGGCCTGTCCCCGGCGGTGTCGATCGACCAGAAGTCGACCTCGCGCAACCCGCGGTCCACCGTGGGCACGATCACCGAGGTCTACGACTACCTGCGACTGCTGTTCGCGAGGGTCGGCCAGCCACACTGCCCGATCTGCGGTGAGCTGATCTCCCGGCAGACGCCCCAGCAGATCGTCGACCGGGTGCTGATCATGGAGGAGGGCACCCGGTTCCAGGTGCTCGCCCCGGTGGTGCGCGGCCGCAAGGGGGAGTATCTCGACCTGTTCGGCGAGCTGCAGTCCAAGGGGTACGCACGGGCCCGCATCGACGGCGTGGTGCATCCGCTGACCGAGCCGCCGAAGCTCAAGAAGCAGGAGAAGCACACCATCGAGGTGGTGATCGACCGGCTCACCGTCAAGGCCAGCGCCAAGCAGCGGCTCACCGACTCGATCGAGTCGGCTCTCGCACTGGCCGGCGGCATCGTGCTGCTCGACTTCGTCGACCTGCCCGAGGACGACCCGCACCGGGAGCGCCGGTACTCGGAGCACCTGGCCTGCCCCAACGACCACCCCCTGGCGGTCGAGGACCTGGAGCCCCGGGCGTTCTCCTTCAACGCGCCGTACGGCGCCTGCCCGGACTGCACCGGTCTGGGCACCAAGAAGGAAGTCGACCCCGAGCTGATCATCCCGGACCCGGAGCGGTCGCTGCGCGAGGGGGCCATCCAGCCCTGGTCCGGTGGGCACACGCTGGACTACTTCCTGCGGCTGCTGGAGGCGCTGGGCAAGGAGGAGGGCTTCAACCTCGACACGCCGTGGCGCGCGCTGTCCAACCGGGCCCAGAAGACCATCCTGTACGGCGCCGAGGACCAGGTCCACGTCCGGTACCGGAACAAGTACGGCCGGGAGCGCTCGTACTACACCGGCTTCGAGGGCGTGATGCAGTGGATCGAGCGCCGGCACGCGGACACCGAGTCGGAGTGGTCGCGCGACAAGTACGAGGGCTACATGCGCGACGTGCCGTGCCCGACCTGCGGCGGCACCCGGCTCAAGCCGGAGATCCTGGCGGTCACCATCGACGGCCGCAACATCGCCGAGATCTGCGCGCTGTCCATCGGTGAGTGCGCCGCGATCCTCGCCGAGCTGGAGCTGACCGACCGGCAGAAGATGATCGCCGAGCGGGTCCTCAAGGAGATCAACGCCCGGCTGCATTTCATGATCGACGTCGGTCTCGACTACCTGTCGCTGGACCGTGCGGCCGGCACCCTGTCCGGCGGCGAGGCCCAGCGCATCCGGCTGGCCACCCAGATCGGCTCCGGCCTGGTCGGCGTCCTGTACGTGCTCGACGAGCCGTCCATCGGCCTGCACCAGCGGGACAACCACCGCTTGATCGAGACGCTGGTCCGGCTCAAGAACCTCGGCAACACGCTGATCGTGGTCGAGCACGACGAGGACACCATCCGCACCGCCGACTGGGTGGTCGACATCGGGCCGGGCGCGGGTGAGCACGGGGGCCACATCGTGCACGCCGGGACGCTCAAGGACCTGCTGGCCAACGAGCGCTCGGTCACCGGCGCGTACCTGTCCGGCCGGCGGTCGATCCCGACTCCGGAGATCCGCCGCCCGCAGACCCCCGACCGCCAACTGGTGGTGCACGGTGCCCGCGAGCACAACCTGAAGAACCTGACCGTGACGTTCCCGCTGGGACAGTTGATCGCGGTCACCGGCGTCTCCGGGTCTGGCAAGTCGACGCTGGTCAACGACATCCTGTACGCGGTGCTCGCCAACCAGATCAACGGCGCCAAGCTCGTACCGGGCCGGCACACCCGGCTCACCGGCCTGCACCACGTCGACAAGGTGGTCGGTGTCGACCAGTCGCCGATCGGGCGCACGCCGCGCTCCAACCCGGCCACCTACACGGGCGTGTTCGACCACATCCGCCGGCTGTTCGCCGAGACGACCGAGGCGAAGGTGCGCGGGTACGGGCCGGGCCGCTTCTCGTTCAACGTCAAGGGCGGCCGGTGCGAGGAGTGCGCCGGCGACGGCACCAAGAAGATCGAGATGAACTTCCTCCCGGACGTGTACGTGCCGTGCGACGAGTGCAAGGGCGCCCGGTACAACCGGGAGACCCTGGAGGTGCACTACAAGGGCCGGACCATCTCCGAGGTGCTGGACATGCCGATCGAGGAGGCCAGCGACTTCTTCGAGGCGATCCCGGCGATCCACCGGCACCTCAAGACGCTGGTCGACGTCGGCCTCGGGTACGTGCGGCTGGGCCAGCCCGCTCCCACCCTGTCCGGCGGCGAGGCGCAGCGGGTCAAGCTCGCCAGCGAACTGCAGAAGCGGTCGACCGGACGCACGGTGTACGTGCTGGACGAACCGACGACCGGCCTGCACTTCGAGGACATCCGGAAGCTGCTCAAGGTGCTGGAGGGCCTGGTCGACAAGGGCAACACGGTGATCGTGATCGAGCACAACCTCGATGTGATCAAGACTGCCGACTGGCTGATCGACATGGGGCCGGAGGGCGGCCATCGGGGCGGCACGGTGGTTGCCGTGGGCAGCCCCGAGGAGTTGGCCGAGACGCAGGAGAGCTACACCGGCCAGTTCCTGCGCCAGGTACTGGGCATGTCCGGCAAGCCCGCCGGGTCCGACGAGGCAGTGGAGCGGGCGCGCAGGGCCAACGGAGGCGCGGCCAAGAGCGCTGCGAAGTCCGCGCCGGCCCGCGCCACGGCCGCGAAGAGCCCGCCGGCCAAGGCCGCGTCCACCCGCGCGGCGGCGAAGACCGGGGCGAGCCGGGCCGCCTCGACGAACGGTGCGGCGGGCAACGGAGCCGCGGGGGGCGCCGCGGCGAAGACCGCCCAGGTCAAGATCACCCAGGCCAGGACCGGCCAGGGCAAGGGCGGGCAGGCGAGCGGCAGGGCATCGACCAAGAGCGCGTCCCCCCGGAAGGCCGCGGCGCGGCGATCGTGATTTCGGCCTCACGAAGACGGCCCACTTCGCCATGTAGTTGAACCGAGTGGGGCAAACTGGCGTGTCAGTCATCGGCACATCGTTGACGCGTCAGCAGGAGAAGCAATGGATGACACGGTGAGCGCGGATCTTCCGCGCCGGAAGGTCGTACTGGCCGGCATCGGCGCCGCGGGCGCCGTCGCGGCGCTGGCGGCGTGCGGAAGCTCTGGCGGTTCATCGGGTGGCTCGGGAGGCTCGGCGGGCAGCTCCAATGACTCCGGTTCGTCGGGCGGGGACAGCGGCTCCACCGGCGACGACGGCTCCGATGGCGGCGGCGGCGCGCCGCCTATCAAGATCTCCGACATCCCGACCGGCGGCGGCACGGTCTTCGCGTCCCAGAACCTGGTCGTCACCCAGCCGACCGCCGGTACCTTCAAGGCGTTCAGCGCGACCTGCACCCACCAGGGTTGCCAGGTCAACCGGGTGCAGAACGGAACGATCGACTGCCCGTGCCACGGCAGCCAGTACTCGATCACCGACGGCTCGGTGAAGTCCGGGCCCGCCCCCCGGCCCCTCGCCAGCAAGACGGTCACCGTGGACGGTGACACTCTGAGTATCAGCTGATCGAAGGCCCTCGCGGCGTCGGGTCCGCGCCGCCGGCCCGGCCCGGCCCGCGAGGACGCCGCCCGACCGGCCTGACCCCCGCGCTTTCCGGGCGTCGCGGGTGAGGTCGGCCGGCCCGCTGCCCGATCCGTCCAACGCGGCACGCCGCGCCATGCTTCGGGCGGTACCGTCAGACCCGCCGGCTAGTGTTGCTGCGTGCCCGATCCGACCACCTATCGCCCCGCCCCCGGAACGATCCCAGACGCCCCGGGCGTCTATCGGTTCTACGATCCGACCGGCCGGGTGATCTATGTCGGGAAGGCCAAGAGCCTGCGCAGCCGGCTCCACTCCTACTTCGCCGACCCCTGGACGCTGCATCCCCGCACCCAGCAGATGGTCACCACGGCGGCCCGGGTCGACTGGATCGTGGTGGGCACCGAGGTCGAGGCGCTCCAGCAGGAGTACACCTGGATCAAGGAGTTCGACCCCCGGTTCAACGTCAAGTACCGGGACGACAAGTCGTACCCGTTCCTCGCCGTGACCCTCAACGAGGAGTTCCCGCGCCTGCAGGTGATGCGCGGCGCGAAGCGCAAGGGAGTGCGTTACTTCGGACCGTATTCGCACGCCTGGGCCATTCGGGAGACGCTCGACCTGCTACTGCGGGTCTTCCCGGCGCGCACCTGCTCGGCCGGTGTGTTCAAGCGTTCCGGACAGATCGGCCGGCCGTGCCTGCTCGGATACATTGGCAAGTGCTCGGCGCCGTGCGTCGGCCGGGTCGACGCCGAGGATCACCGGCGGATCGTCAACGATTTCTGCGATTTCATGGCTGGGCGCACCGACGTCATGGAGCGCCGCCTCGAGCGGGAGATGCGGGCGGCGTCCGACGCGCTGGAGTTCGAGAAGGCGGCGAGGCTGCGGGACGACCTGACCGCCCTGCGCCGCGCGATGGAGAAGCAGACGGTGGTGCTCGGCGACGGTACCGACGCCGACGTGGTGGCGTTCGCGGAGGACCCGCTGGAGGCGGCGGTCCAGGTCTTCCACGTGCGCGGCGGCCGGGTCCGGGGACAGCGCGGCTGGGTGGTGGAGAAGACCGAGGAGCTGGACACCGGGGACCTCGTGCACCACTTCTGCAGCCAGGTCTACGGCGCCGAGACCGGTGAGGCGGACATCCCCCGCGAACTGCTGGTCCCGGCCTTGCCGGCAGACGCGGACGCGCTGACCGAGTGGCTGTCCGAGCACCGCGGCAGCCGGGTGCACATTCGCGTTCCACAGCGCGGCGACAAGCGGTCGCTGCTGGAGACGGTGTCGCGTAACGCCGCCCAGGCGCTGATGCAGCACAAGCTGCGCCGGGCCAGCGACCTCACCTCGCGCAGCAAGGCGCTGGAGGAGATCGCCGAGGCACTGGGCATGGAGCAGGCGCCGCTGCGCATCGAGTGCTACGACGTGTCCCAGATCCAGGGCACCGACGTGGTCGCCAGCATGGTCGTGTTCGAGGACGGGCTGCCGCGCAAGAGCGAGTACCGGCGGTTCATGGTCCGGGGCACGGGTGCCAAGGCCGGCTCGACCGCCACCGCGGCGCGCGGGGCCGGGCAGGGCACCGACGACCTGTCGGCGATGTCCGAGGTGCTGCGCCGCCGGTTCGCGCGGTATGTCGAGGCGGTGACCGGCGGCGACGGCGATCCGGACCGCCCGGGCGTCGATCCGGAGACGGGCCGGCCGCGCAAGTTCGCCTACCCACCCCAGCTGCTCGTGGTCGACGGCGGGGCCCCGCAGGTCAACGCCGCTGCCGAGGTGCTGGCCGAGTTCGGCATCACGGACATCACGCTGTGCGGCCTGGCCAAGCGGCTGGAGGAGGTGTGGCTGCCCGGCGAGGACTTCCCGGTGATCCTGCCCCGTACCTCCGAGGGTCTGTACCTGCTGCAACGCGTACGGGACGAGGCGCACCGCTTCGCGATCACCTTCCACCGCGAGCGGCGCTCCAAGCGCATGACCACCTCGCGGCTCGACTCGATTCCGGGGCTGGGCGCCACCCGGCGCAAGGCGCTGCTCGCCCGGTTCGGCTCGCTGAAACGGCTGGCCGCGGCGAGCCCGGAGGAGATCGCCACGGTCTCCGGCATCGGCCCGCGTACCGCGGCTTCGATCGTGGCCGCACTGAGCGAAGACGGGCTGCAGGCCGCCGCCGGTCGGGAGCCCGGCGGGGCCGGCGAGCTGGCCGAAAGCGGCGCCACGGAGAGCGATCCGAGCGCCGAGACCGGTCGCCCGGCCGCCGGCGCGGACGGTGAGCCGGTGCGCGAGGACAGTGCGGGGGCGGCACTCGCCGGGGGCGGCGTGCCGGCCGGCCCCGGCGCGGACGCCACGGCCGGCGCGACCGGCTCCCGCACCGGCGGCGGGTCCGTTGGCGAAGCCGGCCCGGTCGACGCCGCTGAGCCGGGCAAATCCGCGGTCGCCGGCCAGGGGCACCGGTCCGCGCATGGGCAGATCACTTAGGATTTGGGGCGCCAGCGCTGTCACGCATGACCCGTGCTCGGCGCGCCGCGCGAGGGGAGAAGCGTGATCGAGGAGGAGCAGCCGCGCTCCGATACCGACCTGGTGATCGTCACCGGCGTCTCCGGCGGTGGTCGCAGTACCGTGGCCCGCGCTCTGGAGAACGTCGGCTACTACGTGGTCGACAACCTGCCGCAGGCGCTGATGCTCGACATGGCCGAACTCGCCCACCGGGCCGGCGGTACCGCGCGGCACACCGCAATGGTCCTCGACGTGCGCAGCCGGGCCTTCTCCACCGATCTCGGCGGCGCCGTCCAGGCGCTCAGGGAACGGGGCTACACCCCGCGAGTGGTGTTCGTGGACGCCGACGACGAGGTGCTGATCCGCCGCTTCGAGAGCGTCCGGCGCTCACACCCGCTGCAGGGCGACGGCCGGTTGGCGGAAGGCATCGAGGCCGAGCGGGAGCTGCTGCGCGAGGCGCGTGAGGCCGCGGACGTGCTCATCGACACCAGCCATCTCAACGTGAACCAGCTGCGCAGCCGGGTGGAGGAGCTGTTCGGCGGGGAGGATGCCCGGCGGCTGCGGGTCACCGTACTGTCGTTCGGGTTCAAGTACGGTCTGCCTCCCGACGCCGACTTCGTGCTCGACGCACGGTTTCTGCCCAACCCGTACTGGGTTCCGGAACTGCGCGACCACACCGGGCAGGAGCCCGAGGTCAGCCGGTACGTGCTCGGTCAGCGCGGCGCGGTCACGTTCGTCGAGACGTATGCCCGGTTGATCAATGCCACCGCCCCCGGGTTCGAGCGGGAGGGCAAGCGGTACCTGGCCGTCGCGGTCGGCTGCACCGGCGGCAAGCACCGCAGCGTGGCCATCGCCGAGGAGCTGGCGCGCCGGCTGCGTGAGCTGCGAGTGGTCGCCAACGCGCAACACCGGGATCTGGGTCGCGAATGAGCCCGGCCGCCGTACACCCGACAAGCGAGACCGCGACACCGGGCAGGCGCCCGGCGCCGGGAGGTGGACGCCGATGAAGGTGGTGGCGTTCGGCGGCGGGCACGGCCTGTCCGTCTCACTACGTGCGCTGCGTCAGGTATCCGACGTGGACATCACCGCCGTGGTCACGGTGGGTGACGATGGCGGCTCCAGCGGGCGGCTGCGCGCCGAGCGGGGAGTGCTGCCCCCGGGCGACCTTCGGCAGGCACTGGCCGCCCTGGCCGGCGCAGACCCGCTGTCCGCGCAGACCGCCGAACTCTTCCAGTACCGGTTCGACGGCGTCGATCCGCTGGCCGGGCACGCGGTCGGGAATCTGGTGCTGTGCGGCCTGATGGAGATGTACGGGGACGCCGTCGCCGCACTCGATCACGCCGGTGCGCTGCTGCGCGCGGCCGGTCGCGTGCTGCCCATGTCGCGGGTACCGGTGGAGATCGAGGCCGAGGTGCGCGACGCGAGCGGCGCGGTGGGCACGGTACGCGGGCAGCACGAGGTGGCGATTACTCCGGGTCACGTCGAGGTGGTCAGGATCCTGCCGGAGTCGCCGCCGGCCTGCACCGAGGCGGTACGCGCGGTCGCCGCGGCGGACTGGCTGATCTTCGGACCCGGATCCTGGTACACGTCGGTGATCCCGCACCTGCTCGTGCCCGAGTTGGCCGCGGCGATCCTGGCCAGCCCTGGCCGCCGGCTCGTGACGCTCAACCTCGCGGCGGAGAAGGAGACCGCGAGCCTGCCGGTACCCGACCATCTGCATGCGCTGACCCGTTACCTGCCGGGCCTGAGAGCAGATGTAGTTCTTGCGGATGGGAAAGCCGTAGGTGACCCCGAACCGGTGCATCGTGCGGCAGAATCGCTGGGTGCGCGCCTTGTCCTGGCTCCGGTAGCGGTCGATTCCGGGTGCCCGAGACATGATCCGTCCGCGCTCGCGGTGGCCCTGTCACCGGTGTTGGGCACCGCAAGATGAACATGTGGGGTGGGCGTGAGGTGACCAGACGATGGCGATGACGGCTGCGGTCAAAGACGAACTCAGCCGGGTGGACGTACCGAAGCCGTGCTGCCGGCGGGCCGAGATGGCCGCCCTGCTTCGGTTCGCGGGCGGGTTGCACATCGTCTCCGGCCGCGTGGTGGTCGAGGCGGAACTGGACACCGGGGCGGTGGCCCGCCGCCTGCGCCGGGAGATCGCCGAGGTCTACGGGTACCCGAGCGAGATCCACGTACTGGCCTCGGGTGGCCTGCGCAAGGGCAGCCATTACATCGTGCGGGTGGTGAAGGACGGCGAGGCGTTGGCCCGCCAGACCGGGCTGCTCGACGTGCGCGGACGCCCGGTGCGCGGCCTGCCGCCGCACGTCGTGTCGGCCAGCGTGTGCTGTGCCGCGGCGGCCTGGCGCGGAGCCTTCATGGCGCACGGCTCGCTGACCGAGCCCGGCCGCTCCTGCGCCCTGGAGATCACCTGCCCGGGTCCGGAGTCGGCGCTGGCGCTGGTTGGCGCGGCCCGGCGGCTGGCCATCGCGGCCAAGCCTCGCGAGGTGCGGGGAGTCGACCGGGTCGTGGTCAAGGACGGCGACGCGATCGCGCAGATGCTGACCCGGATCGGCGCGCACGCCAGCGTGCTGTCCTGGGAGGAACGCCGGGTACGGCGCGAGGTGCGGGCGACGGCCAACCGGCTGGCCAACTTCGACGACGCGAACCTGCGCCGCTCCGCCCGGGCGGCGGTCGCGGCGGCGGCCCGGGTCACCCGGGCGCTGGAGATCCTGGCCGACGACGCGCCCAACCACCTGACCAGTGCCGGCCGGTTGCGGCTGGAGCACCGCCAGGCGTCGCTGGAGGAGTTGGGGGCGCTGGCGGATCCGCCGCTGACCAAGGATGCGATCGCCGGGCGGATCCGGCGGCTGCTGGCCCTCGCCGACAAGCGGGCCAGGGACCTGGGCGTTCCGGACACCGAGGCCGCGGTCACCCCGGAGATGCTGGCCAGCTGACTCGTCGGCTCCGACCGCCGAGCCCGCGCGGCAGCGGTCGGAGCCGGCGTGCCGGAGGCTCTGCCGGCCGCGTCTGCGGGTCCCGGCGGCCGCGATGCGGGAGCGAAAAGTCCTACTTGTTCGCTTGTCGGTGTGCCGCGTGGGCCGGTTCCCCTGCGGCGCCCGGCCGGCCGCGGGTCCGGTGCCGGCCGGTTCCAGTGCAACCCTGGCCGGCCGCGGGTCCGGCGCCGGCCGGTCTGAGTGCGGCGCCGGCCGGTCTGAGTGCGGCGCCGGCCGGTTCCAGCGCGGCGCTGAGCATCCGGCGCAGGGCATGAGCGCCCCTGGGCGCGCCGGCCTGCGCCCGATACCGGTCGCCGGCCTGCGCCGGATACCCGCGCTGAGCACCGGCCGGCCGGGGCCGGGCAGCGCTCCCCAGATGGGGATTCGCCCCGGCAATTCGGTATGGTCGTCGGTGTTCGGCGACGAGGCCGACGCGCCGTACCGAGAGCAGGGCCGGCAGGTGTGTAACCGGCCTGCGCGCGCAAGGCGGACCAACCATCACAACTGCGGCAAGGAGATGTGTCCTGTGACCATCCGGGTTGGCATCAACGGCTTCGGCCGTATCGGCCGTAACTTCTACCGGGCAGCCCTTCAGCGGGGTGCCGACATCGAGCTGGTGGGTGTGAACGACCTCACCGACAACGCGACGCTCGCGCACCTGCTGAAGTACGACAGCATCCTGGGTCGGCTGGGCCACGAGGTGAAGGCCAGCGCCGACGAGATCTCCGTCGGCGGCAAGACGTTCAAGGCGCTCGCCGAGCGCGACCCCGCCAAGCTGCCGTGGGGCGACCTGGGCGCGGACGTCGTGGTCGAGTCGACCGGCCTGTTCACCGACGCCGAGAAGGCCAAGGTGCACGTGGCCAACGGCGCCAAGAAGGTGATCATTTCGGCGCCCGCGAAGAACGAGGACGTCACCGTCGTCATGGGCGTGAACGAGGGCACTTACGACCCGGCGAAGCACACGGTCATCTCGAACGCCTCCTGCACCACCAACTGCCTCGGTCCGATGGCCAAGGTCCTGCACGAGACGTTCGGCATCGAGCGTGGTCTGATGACCACGATCCACGCGTACACGCAGGACCAGAACCTGCAGGACGGGCCGCACAAGGACCTGCGCCGGGCCCGCGCCGCCGCGCTGAACATCGTGCCGACCTCGACCGGTGCGGCCAAGGCGATCGGTCTGGTGCTGCCGGAGCTCAAGGGCAAGCTGGACGGGTACGCGCTGCGAGTGCCGGTACCGACCGGCTCGGCGACCGACCTGACCTTCACGGCCAGCCGGGAGACCAGCGTGGACGAGGTCAACGCCACGATGAAGGCGGCCGCTGACGGTCCGCTCAAGGGCATCCTGACCTACACCGACGACCCGATCGTGTCGGCCGACATCGTCACCGACCCAGCCTCGTGCATCTTCGACTCCGGGCTGACCAAGGTGATCGGCAACCAGGTCAAGGTCGTCGGCTGGTACGACAACGAGTGGGGCTACTCGAACCGCCTGGTCGACCTGGTGACGCTGGTGGGTTCGAGCCTGTGAAGACGCTCGACCAGCTGTTGAGCGAGGGCGTGTCGGGTCGGCGGGTACTGGTACGCGCCGACCTGAACGTCCCCCTCGACGGCCCAACCCCTGATGAGCGGTCGCTTGACCGCAACGCCTCGTCCCTCGGCGTCGCTGGCTCCCGCACGATCACCGACGACGGCCGGATCCGGGCGGTACTGCCGACGCTGCGTGCGCTGCTCGGCGCCGGCGCCCGGGTCACCGTCATGTCCCACCTCGGGCGGCCGAAGGGCGCGCCGGATCCCAAGTACAGCCTGGCTCCGGTCGCCGTGCGGCTCGGCGAGCTCATCGGCGGCGAGGTTGCCTTCGCCACCGACACGGTCGGGGAGTCCGCGCGGGCCACGGTCGGCGGCCTGACCGACGGGCGGGTCGCGCTGCTGGAGAACCTCCGGTTCAACGCGGGCGAGACGAGCAAGGACGAGGCCGAGCGGGCCGCGTTCGCGGCGGAACTGGCCGCGTTCGGCGAGGTGTACGTGGACGACGCGTTCGGCGCGGTGCACCGCAAGCACGCCAGCGTGTACGACGTGCCGAAGCTCCTGCCGCACTACGCCGGTGGGCTGGTGCTGCGTGAGCTGGAGGTACTCGGACAGCTGACCGGACAGCCCCAGCGGCCGTACGTCGTGGTGCTGGGCGGCAGCAAGGTTTCCGACAAGCTCGCCGTCATCGAGGCACTCGCGCCCCGGGTTGACGAACTGCTCATCGGCGGCGGCATGTGCTTCACGTTCCTCAAGGCGCTCGGCTACGAGGTCGGCAAGTCGCTGCTCGAGGACGACATGGTGCAGACCTGCCGGGACCTGATGGAGCGGTTCGCCGGGAAGATCAAGCTGCCGACCGACATCGTGGCGGCTGACCGGTTCGCGGCTGACGCGCAGGTCCGCACGGTCGAGGACAACGCGATTCCGGACGGCTGGCTGGGCCTGGACATCGGGCCGTCCAGCGTGAGCGCGTTCGCCGAGGTGATCGCCGGCGCCCGCACCGTTTTCTGGAACGGCCCGATGGGCGTGTCCGAGCTGGCGCCGTTCGCCGCGGGTACCCGCGGGGTGGCTGAGGCCATCATCAAGGTGAACGGGTTCACCGTGGTCGGTGGCGGCGACTCGGCCGCCGCGGTACGGGCCCTGGGCCTGCCCGAGGACGGCTTCGGCCACATCTCGACCGGTGGCGGCGCGTCCCTGGAGTACCTGGAGGGCAAGACCCTTCCCGGCGTCGCCGCGCTGCAGGACCCCAGCGGTGGCGAAGCAGCGGCCACCGCGCCCGGGCAGCCGACCTCTGACGCTGCGGGGGCGTGAGCGATGGCGAGCAAAGAGGCCCGGCGGCCGATGATGGCCGGCAACTGGAAGATGAACCTCAATCACCTTGAGGCCATCGCGCTGACCCAGAAGCTGGCGTTCAGCCTGCCGGAGAAGCAGCTCAACGACGTCGAGGTCGTCGTGCTGCCGCCGTTCGTCGACCTGCGCAGCGTGCAGACGCTGATCGACGGGGACAAGCTGCTGCTCGGGTACGGCGCGCAGGACCTGTCGCCGTACCCGAGCGGGGCGTACACCGGCGACGTGTCCGGCCCGATGCTCGCCAAGCTCGGCTGCCAGTACGTGGTGGTCGGGCACTCCGAGCGCCGGGCGTACCACCATGAGGACGACGTCCTCGTCGCGGCGAAGGTGAAGGCGGCGCTCGCGCACGGCATCGCCCCGATCCTGTGCGTCGGCGAGGGCCTGGACGTCCGGGAGGCCGCCGGGCACGTGACGTACTGCGTCGACCAGCTCGACGCCGCTCTGGTCGGGTTGACCGCCGAGCAGGTCGAGAAGATCGTGATCGCGTACGAGCCGGTGTGGGCCATCGGTACCGGCAAGACCGCGACGCCCGAGGACGCCCAGGAGGTCATCGGCGCCATCCGCCAGCGGATCGCCGAGACGTTCCCGGGTCCGACCGCGGAGCGGATCCGGCTGCTGTACGGCGGTTCGGTGAAGTCCAGCAACATCGCCGAGATCATGGCGGGGCCGGACATCGACGGCGCACTGGTCGGCGGAGCCAGCCTGGACGCCGAGGAATTCGTCCGTATCGTGCGATACAAGGACAACTAAGAAGTCGATGGTGGGGGCTCCGGCCGCGTGCCGGAGCCCGCTATTGTTGGTGGGTTGCCGAGGGTCGGCAGCCGCCTCGAGAGGACTGTGCGCCGCCATGACGTGGTTCGCCTACACGCTGATCGTCATTCTCGTGATCACCAGCGTGCTGCTCACGATGCTGATCCTGCTCCACCGCGGCAAGGGCGGCGGCCTGTCCAGCATGTTCGGCGGTGGCGTCTCCTCCAGCCTGACCGGCTCATCGATCGCCGAGAAGAACCTCGACCGGTACACGGTCCTCGTTGGCGTCGTGTGGTTCGCCTGCATTGTCGGCCTCGGGCTGTGGCTCCGAATCGCGATGAACGGTTCCTGATCGCCACTTTTCGTCCTACACTCGGGCACGGTGAGCGGCCCGGAGAGTTTGGGTCGCGCGGATATCGGCCATGTTGATCTGCCGGGCTGATTGGCCCCGGCAGACCGTTGCATCACCTCAATGACGACGGGAGCCAACAGCCGTGGCAAGTGGCAACGCCATCCGGGGCATCAGGGTCGGGTCCGGACCGATCCGCGCCGACGAACGCTGTGAACCGGTACCGAGCCGGACGGTGACCTACTGGTGTGCCAACGGGCACCGGGTCGCGCCCCTCTTCGCTGCCGACGTGGCCGCGCCGACCACCTGGGAGTGCCCGCGGTGCGGGCAACCCGCCGGTCGGGACCAGCTGCATCCGCCGGGCGCACCCCGTGTCGAGCCGTACAAGAGCCACCTCGCCTACGTGAAGGAACGCCGTACGGAGGCCGAGGGCGCCGCGATCCTCGCCGAGGCGCTGCGCAACCTGCGCCAGCGCAGGGGCGAGGAGTAGACCACCCGGCGCGCGGGCCGGCGGCCACACCGGGGCCGGCCCGCCGCCCGGAACGGTCTACCGCAGGCTGCGCATCCGAGGCGGGACGGCGGCGGCCGCCGCCCTGTCGAGCAGCCAGAGGGTGCGGTCCACGCCGTGCACCCCGGCCGCCGGCACCTGGACCGGCCCGGCACCCGACAGCGCCATCCCCGCAGCGCCGGACTTGCCCGCTCCGGCGGCGATGAGCCACACCTCTTCGGCCGTGTTGATCGCCGGCAGGCTCAGGCTGACCCGTACCGGTGGCGGCTTCGGGCAGCCCCGTACCGCCATCACCGGCCGGGTCTCGTAGGCCGCCGGGCTCTCCGGGAACACCGAGGCCACGTGCCCCTCCTCGCCGACACCGAGCAGCAGCACGTCGAAGTGCGGCAGTGCCTCGCTGCCCGGCCGGGCCGCCTGGTGCAGCAGCTGCGCGTACCGGGCCGCGGCCGCCTCCGGGTCGTCGCCGTCCGGCCCGTCCGAGGCCGGCATCGGATGGATCCGCGCCGGGTCCAGCGGCACCGAGTCGAGCAGGGCGGCCCGCGCCTGCGTCTCGTTGCGTTCCGGGTCACCCGACGGCAGGAACCGCTCGTCGCCCCACCAGACGTCGACCCGCGACCAGTCCACGGCGTCCCGTCCCGGGCTGGTGCGCACCGCCTCGTACACCGCGGCGGCGATGCGCCCGCCGGTGAGCACGACGGAGGCGACCCCACGGGTCGCCTGGGCGTCGATCAGTCGGATCACCAGCCGCGCGGCGACGGCGGAAGCGAGCAGTTCGGGGTCGGCGTGGACGATGACGCTGACTTCGCTCACGAAGCCGCGCCGGCGGGTGCGGGGGAGGCCGAGGTGCCCGGCGCTTCGATGTTGTTGGCCGGGTCGCGCCAGATGTGCTGCCGGTGCGGGCTGCGCCGGTCCAGGTCCGGGATGCCGGACAGGGCGCACAGCGCCTCGGAGTAGATCTGGTCGGCGTCGAGCCGGCGCAGCTCCTCGGCCAGCTCGTCGCCCAGCGGACGGCGCACGAGCGGCAGCTGCCGGTCGACCTGGCCGGTCCGGCTGAAGGTCGCCGTACCGTCCTCCCGGGTCAGCCGCAGCGTGTCGCCGTTGGCGCAGCGCAGCTCGACGGCTCGCATGCGGGGGAACTGGTCGGTCGGTTCCAGCTCCGGCTTGATGTTGAGCCTGGCGGCCAGCCACCCGCGCATCAGCGCGGCGGTCGGGTCGTGCTGCGGAGCCACTACGGTGGCGCCGGTCACCTGGGCGTCGACGGTGTCGAACGCGCTGGCCACCAGCGTGCGCCACGGGGTGATCCGGGTCCACGCCAGGTCGGTGTCGCCCGGGGCGTAGTCGACGGCCCGCTGGTGCAGCGCGGCCACCGGGTCGACGGCCTGGGCCGTGTCGGTGACCCGCCGGTCGCCGACCACGCCGAGGAAGTCGTGCGCGATGCGCTCCGGCGGTTCGCCGTGCCACCAGGTGACCACCGGTACGTCCGGGGCCAGCAGCGGCATCACCACGGACTCGGCGTGCAGCGCCAGCCGGCCGTACATGCGCATGACGACCGCCTCGCAGGGGCCCAACCGTCCGCCGACCACGATCTCGGCGTCCAGCCGGTTGGCGTCGCGGGTCACGTCGCTGCGCACCACGATCAGCAGGCGGCACGGGTGCGCCGCGGCGGCGATCGTCGACGCCGCCTCGGCCTCCCGTACCCGCTTCTCGTCCACCACGGCGACCAGCGTCAGGGCAAGCCCGCTGGTCACCCCTCCGGCGCTGCGCCGCTCCGCGGCCAGCGCCTTGACCACCTCATTGCCGGTGGTGTCCCACAGACCGATCACGCTGCTCTCCACTTCGCTGCCCCCGCGATTTCGCCGACGCGATCTGGTACCGCCGGCCCCCTCATGCCGCGGCGCTCCGCTCGACGGCGGCGCGCGCCCCGGGCGTGCCCCGCCCGGCGGTCGCCCGCCGCCGTCCGCTCACGCGCGCCGCCACTGCCGGCCGTCCCGCGCCAGTAGGTCATCCGCCAACCGCGGACCCCATTCGCCGGCCCGGTAGGTCTCCGGCTTCGTACCGGCCCACGCCGCCTCCAGCGGGTCGACGACTCGCCAGCTGGTCTCCACCTCGGCGGCGTCGGGGAACAGGGTGCGATCGCCGATCAGGACGTCCAGGATGAGCCGCTCGTACGCCTCGGGGGAGGAGTCGGTGAACGCCTCGCCGTACTGGAAGTCCATGGTGATGTCGCGGACCTCCATGGCGGTACCCGGGACCTTCGACCCGAACTTGAGCGTCACGCCCTCGTCCGGCTGTACCCGGATCACCAGCTGATTGTTCCCGAGCATCTCCACGTCGGCGGCGTGGAACGGCAGGTGTGGTGCCTTCTTGAACAGCACCGCGATCTCGGTGACCCGGCGGGGAAGCCGCTTGCCGGCCCGGATGTAGAACGGGACCCCGGCCCAGCGACGGTTCTGGATGCCCAGCTTGACCGCCACGTACGTCTCCGTGGTCGAGTCGGGCGGGACATCCTCCTCCTCGCGGTACCCGACCGCCCGCTCGCCGGCCACCCAGCCGGACAGGTACTGCCCGCGCACGGTGTCGGCGTTGATGTCCTTCGGCAGCGCGATGGCACGCAGCACCTTGAGCTTCTCGGTGCGGATCTCGGCCGCGTCGAAGCTCGTCGGCTCCTCCATGGCCACCATCGCCAGCAGTTGCAGCAGGTGGTTCTGCAGCACGTCCCGGGCGGTACCGGTGGCGTCGTAGAACGCCGCCCGGGTGCCGATACCGACGTCCTCGGCCATGGTGATCTGCACCGAGTCCACGTACTTGGAGTTCCAGGTCGGCTCGAACAGCGCGTTGGCGAACCGCAGCGCCAGGATGTTCTGGACCGTCTCCTTGCCCAGGTAGTGGTCGATGCGGAACACGTCCTCGGCGGTGAAGACCTCGTCCACCAGCTCGTTGAGCTGCTTGGCGGACTGCAGGTCGGTGCCGAACGGCTTCTCCACCACGACCCGTCGCCAGCCGCCGGAGGCATCGTTGTCGGCCATCCGGGTGCGCCCCATCTGCTTGAGCACGGTGGGGAACGCGGTCGGCGGGATGGACAGGTAGAACGCGGCGTTGCCGTGGATGCCGTGGCTGTCACGCAGATCGTCGAGGGTCCGCGCGAGCGTGTCGAAAGCGCCGTCGTCGTCGAACGAGCCCTGGACGAACTTGATGTTGCCGGCCAGCCTGGCCCAGACCTCCTCGCGCCACGGGGTGCGCGCGTGGTCCTGGGCGGCCCTGCGGGCCAGCGCCTCGAAGTCGCCGTCACCCCAGTCACGGCGGGCGAACCCGAGCACGACGAAACCCGAGGGCAGCATGCCCCGGTTGGCCAGGTCGTAGACGGCGGGGATGAGTTTCTTGCGGGCCAGGTCCCCGGTGACCCCGAAGATCACCAGGGCGCACGGCTCCGGGATCCTCGGCAGCCGCCGGTCCTGCGGATCCCGCAGGGGATTGTCAGTCACGACGGCTCCTCGCGCCAACGGTGCGCACTCATGGTTGGCAGGTTTCGCTTTCTCATCTCAGGTTTTCTGCCGCGGCGAGCAACTGGGCGATGCCCGCCGCGCGATCGGTCAGGTGCAGGTGCAGGACGGGGCGCCCGCGGTCGGCCAGCGCCTTCCGGTCGCCCGCGGCCTGTGCGGCCTGGAGCTTGCCGAACGTGTACTCCTGCCCCGGCACCGGGATGTCGTCGCTGACCGCGCCGGTGATCTGGAGGAACGAACCGACCTGCGGACCACCCTTGTGGTACTGGCCGGTGGAGTGCAGGAACCGGGGTCCCCACCCGAAGGTGACCGGCCGCTCCTGACCGGCCCGGGCCAGCAGCGCCCGCAGCCGGGCGGCCTCGGCGTCGGCGTGCCGGTCGAGGTACGCCATGATCGCCAGGTACCCGGCGTTGTCGATGCCGTTGACCAGGTCGCGCAGGGCTTCCGTGACGGTCGTCGCCACATCGCCGAAGATCTCGATCGCGCCGTCGGTCACCGACGGGCCCTCGTCCGGCAGCCCGCTGGCCAGGATGTGCTTGGTGTTGTCCTTGGACTCGGTGACGTTGGGCTGGTCGAACGGGTTGATGCCGAGGATCCGTCCGGCGATCGCGGTCGCGTACTCCCAGGTGAGGAACTGCGCGCCGAGCGGGCCGTTGACCGCGACGTGCGGCGCGACCCCACCACCCGGTACCACCCCGGGGGCCAGCGCGCCGCCCACGCACGCGGTCAGCACGTCCTGGCCGGAGGCGCCGGGCGCGTCCGGCGACTCGACGACCACCGGCAGGATTCCCTTGCCCTGTTTGCCGGTCGACTCGGCGATCAGCTGCTCGGCCCAGTCGCCGAGGCCGTTGATGCCGGTGCCGTCGTCGATCAGGGTGACCTTGTCCCGGCCGTCGTTCACCGCGGCGCCGCCGAGCGCGACGCCCAGCGCCAGCCCGGGGTTGTTGCCGTCCTGCCCGAGCGCGGCGAACAGCGCCTCGGCCTGGTCGAGCAGCTCGACCACGTCGACGCCGGCCAGCGCCGTGGGTACCAGCCCGAACGCGGTCAGCGCCGAGTACCGGCCGCCGACGTCCGGGTCGGCCAGGATCACGGCCGCGCCCATCTCGGTGGCGACCGACTCCAGCGGCGAGCCGGGATCGGTCACCATCACGAAGTGCCGGCCGATCTCGGCGTCGGTCAGCCCGGAGTCCTTGAACGCCTGCCAGTACGCGCGCCGGTGGCTGTCGGTCTCCACGGTGCCGCCGGATTTGCTGGAGACCACGACCACGGTCTCGGCCAGCCGGTCGGAGATCGCCGCCCGGACCTGGCCCGGATCCGTGGTGTCCAGCACCGTGAGCGGGCGGCCGAGGGTACGGGCGATCACCTCGGGGGCCAGCGACGAGCCGCCCATGCCGGCCAGTACCACGTGGGGCAGGTCGGCCAGCTCCTCGCGCAGCGCGGCCAGCTCGGGCAGCAGATCCCGGCTGCGCCGGAAGGTGTCCACCCAGCCCAGCCGGATCTTCGCCTCGGCCTCGGCGGCGGGACCCCACAGCGTGGGGTCCTTCGCCACGAGCAGGCCCGGTACGCCGGCCTCGACCAGCGCCGCACGGACCTCGGCCGCCCCCGGTACCGTCCCGGCACCGTGCACGGCGATGCCGGCCGCCATCTCGGCACCGTCGAGCAGACCCGGCCTGTCGTTCGAGGTCTGGTCGCTCACCGTGCATCCTCCGGGCGGGCGGCGCCACCGTTGGTGCTCTTGAGCTGGTTGGTCATGGAGTCGAACAGCTCGGTCCAGCTGTGCGCGAACTTCTCCACGCCGTCGCGCTCCAGCGTGTCGACCACGTCCTTGTACTCGACGCCGATCGCGGCCAGGTCGTTGAGCACCTGCTGGGCCTGTTCGTACGAGCCGGTCACCGTGTCACCGGGTACCTCGCCGTGGTCGGCGAACGCGTGGATGGTCGCCTCGGGCATGGTGTTCACCACGCCGGGGGCGATCAGCTGCTCGACGTACATGACGTCGCGGTACTCCGGGTTCTTGGTGGACGTCGAGGCCCACAGCGGCCGCTGCGGCTGCGCGCCGGCGTTGGCCAGCGCCTGCCAGCGCTCGCCGGCGAACACCTTCTCGTAGTGCTGGTAGGCCAGCTGGGCGTTGGCGATCGCGGCCTTGCCGTGCAGCGCCTGCGCCTCGGGCGTACCGATCTTGTCGAGGCGCTTGTCCACCTCGGTGTCCACCCGGGACACGAAGAAGCTCGCCACCGACCCGATCTTGGACAGGTCGTGGCCGTTCGCCCGGGCCTGCTCCATGCCGGCGAGGAACGCGTCCATGACCTGGTCGTAGCGCTCAAGCGCGAAGATCAGCGTGACGTTCACGCTGATCCCCTCGGCCAGCGTCGCGGTGATCGCCGGCAGCCCGGCCTCGGTGGCCGGGATCTTGATGTACAGGTTGGGCCGGTCGATCAGCCACCACAGCTGCCTCGCCTCGGCCACGGTCTTCGCGGTGTCGTGCGCCAGCCGGGGGTCGACCTCGATGGAGACCCGCCCGTCCACGCCGTGCGAGGCGTCGTAGGCCGGGCGCATCACGTCGCACGCCCACCGCACGTCCCGCGTGGTGATCATGCGAGTCGCTTCCTCCACGCTGACCCCGCGCAGCGCCAGGTCCTGGACCTGGTCGGCGTAGTCGGCGGCCTCGGACAGCGCCTTGGCGAAGATGGTCGGATTGCTCGTCACTCCCACCACGTGCTGCTGGCGACGCAGGGCGTCCAGACCACCGCTCGTCAGCCGCTGCCGGGAAATATCGTCGAGCCACACCGCCACACCCGCCGCGGAGAGCTCAGCCAGCCGATCGGTCATCGTCTTTCTCCCTTACCCGTGTCCCTCAGTTACCCGTGGTGGAACCCTTGAGCGAACCGACCTTGGACAGCGCGGCGCGCGCCGCGGCCACGATCCGGTCGGCGGTGAATCCGAACTGCTCGAACAGCACCTGGTAGGGCGCGCTGGCGCCGTAGTGCTCGATGGACACGCACTGGCCGCAATCGCCCACCAGGTCCCGCCAGGGCATCGCGATTCCGGCCTCGACGCTGACCCGGGCCTTGATCCCGGTCGGCAGGATCTGCTCGCGGTACGCCGAATCCTGGGCATCGAACCACTCCCGGCAGGGCATGGAAACCACCCGGGTCGGTGTACCAGCCTCTTCCAGCCGGTCCCGTGCGGTGAGCGCCAGCGAGACCTCCGAACCGGTGGCGATGAGGATCACCTCTGGCTGTCCGTTACCCGCCTCCGCCAGGATGTAACCGCCGCGCGCCACCCCGTCGGCCCCGGCCAGCTTGGTGCGGTCCAGGGTCGGCAGGTTCTGCCGGCTCAGGGCGAGGGCCGTGGGCCGGTCGTTGTGCTCCAGCGCCATCCGCCAGGCCCAGGCGGTCTCGTTGGCGTCCGCCGGCCGGACCACGTCCAGGCCCGGGATCGCGCGCAGCGCGGCCAGGTGCTCGATCGGCTGGTGGGTGGGGCCGTCCTCACCCAGGCCGATGGAGTCGTGCGTCCAGACGTACACCACGGGCAGCTTCATCAGGGCGGCGAGCCGGACCGACGGGCGCATGTAGTCGCTGAAGACCAGGAAGGTGCCGCCGTACGGGCGGGTGCCGCCGTGCAGCGCGATGCCGTTGAGGATCGAGCCCATGCCGTGCTCGCGGATGCCGAAGTGCAGCGTGCGCCCGTACCAGCCGCCCGGGAACGCCTTGGTCGCGTGCTCCGGCGGAAGGAACGAGGCTTCCCCCTCCATCGTGGTGTTGTTGCTCTCCGCGAGGTCGGCCGAGCCGCCCCAGAGTTCGGGCAGCACCGGTGCCAGGGCGTTGAGCACCTCCGAGGACGCCTTGCGGGTGGCCATGCCCTTCTCGCTGGCCGGAAACTCCGGCAGCGCGTCGGTCCAGCCGGCCGGCAGGGTACGGGTGGCCATCCGGTCGAAGAGCGCGAGCCCGTCGGGGTTGGCCTTGGCCCAGGCGTCGTACCGCGACTGCCACTCGGCGCGCCACCGCGCCCCGCGCGCGACCGCTTCCCGGGTGTGGGCGAGCACGTCGTCGTCGACCTGGAACGTCTTGCCCGGGTCGAAGCCCAGCACCTTCTTGGTCGCGGCGACCTCGTCGGCGCCCAGCGCGGAACCGTGGGACTTGCCGGTGTTCTGCTTGTTCGGCGCCGGCCAGGCGATGATGGTGCGCAGGCTGATGAAGGACGGCCGGCTCGTCTCCGCCTTCGCGGCGAGGATGGCCTTGTAGAGCGCCTCGATGTCCTCGTGGTACCCGTCGTCGGTGCGGAAGTCGACGTGCTGCACGTGGAAGCCGTACTCGGCGTACCGGGCGGCCACGTCCTCCGACTTGGCGACGTTGGTGTCGTCCTCGATGGAGATCGAGTTGTCGTCGTAGATGACCGTGAGGTTGCCCAGCCGCTGGTGCGCGGCGAGGCTGCTCACCTCGTGGCTGATGCCCTCCTCGATGTCCCCGTCCGAGCAGATGACGTAGACGTCGTGGTCGAACGGGCTCTCGCCGCCGGCCGCGTCCGGGTCGAACAGGCCGCGCTCGCGGCGGGCGGCCATCGCCATGCCGACCGCGTTGCCCAGGCCCTGGCCGAGCGGGCCGGTGGTGGTCTCGACGCCGGCGGTGTGGCCGTGCTCCGGGTGCCCCGGGGTCAGCGAACCCCACTGCCGCAGTGCCTTCAGGTCCTCGATCGCCAGCCCGTATCCGGCCAGGTACAGCTGGATGTAGAGGGTGAGGCTGCTGTGGCCCGCGGACAGCACGAACCGGTCCCGGCCGGCCCAGTGCGGGTCGGTGGGATCGTGCCGCATGACCTTCTGAAAGAGCAGGTACGCGGCGGGAGCCAGGCTCATGGCGGTGCCCGGATGGCCGTTGCCGGCCTGTTCCACGGCGTCCATCGCGAGGACCCGGATCGTGTCGACCGCGCGGCGGTCGAGGTCGGACCAGTCGAGTTTGCTGTCGGTCACGGCGGCCGTTCCCCCAAAAGTGTCGTCCAGCGCTGTCAGTGCCGACCCTACCTATCGCGCGAACGCGCGGCGCGCCATCTCCCCTCCGTGACCGCGTCGATCGAAACTCGCCGGGCGCCCGCTCGGCGCCTCATGCTGGGCCAGCGGCGCGCGGCCGTCCCCGCAGCGAGGGAAAGTTCACCACCAATTGGTTACCTCTTCGCGGATTCCCCGCCGCCGGGCCATCGCGAGGCATTGTCGTCGATCAGTAAACGGGCCCGCCCGATGTGGTCGGCGACACGGCGTCTCGTCGATCACACCGGGTAGACCGAGCCCGCTATCCGGGGCCCCGCGAGACGCGTTTCCGACAGGCGGATCCGCGCGCCGTGTCGAATCGCGCGCTGACCTCGGGCCGGACCACCCGCCCCCGTTCCTCGGGACCGCCGCCCCCGCCCCCGGCGAGCCGGCACCGCGATGGCGAGGGGCGCGATGGACCCCCGTGGCGGCCGGGCCACCCCGCCACGGCGAGTTGGCGGGGTGACGCGCGCCGGGCGGACGGAACGGTCGTGAGCGTCCGGTTGCCCACAGTCACCGATCGGCGGGCAATCCCGCCGGGCGCCTGCAGGTCACGCGGGCCGGACGCGTACTCTGTCTACCGATTCCGAGTACCACCCAGCGAGGCTAGAAGAGGTGGCATGACCACGATCGCGGAGCGTGACACTCACTCGGCCTCGGTGCCGCTGACCGCCCAGCCGATCCCGGTCGCCGAACTCACCGCGGCGGCACCGCGGGCGAACCTGCGGGCCGTGGTCCGGTCGTACGTGGCGCTGACCAAGCCGCGCATCATCGAGCTGCTGCTGATCACGACCGTTCCCGCGATGTTCCTGGCCCGCACCCGGATCTCCTCGCTCTGGCTCACCCTCGTGGTCCTGGTCGGCGGCTCCATGGCCGCCGGCGCCGCCAACGTCCTGAACTGCTACATCGACCGCGACATCGACCAGGTCATGAAGCGCACCTCGCGCCGGCCGCTGCCGACGCACAAGGTGTCCCCGCGCTCCGCCCTGGCCTTCGGGCTCACCCTCGGGATTCTCTCGATCGCCCTGATGGCCGCGTTCACCAACCTGCTCGCCACGGTGCTGACCGGGACCGCGATCGTCTACTACGACCTGATCTACACCAAGTGGCTCAAGCGCAGCACGTCGCAGAACACGTTCTGGGGCGGGATCTGCGGCGCGCTGCCGGTACTCATCGGCTGGGCGGCGGTCACGGACACCCTGCCGTTGCGGGCCTGGCTGCTGTTCGCGGTCGTGTTCTTCTGGCAGATGCCGCACTTCTACGCGCTGGCCATCAAGTTCGCCGACGATTACCGGCGCGCCGGGATCCCTATGCTGCCGGTGGTGGCCTCGATGCGCCGGGTCGGTACCGAGACGGTGGTGTTCGCCTGGCTGACCGTGCTGGCGTCGCTGGCGCTCTGGCCGCTGGGCATGACCCCGCTGTACGGGGTGACCGCGGTCGTCGTGGGGGCGCTGTTCGTCATCGAGGCGCACCGGCTGGACCGGCGGGCCCGGCGCGGCGAGCCGGTCAAGCCCATGCGCCTGTTCCACTGGTCCACGACGTACCTGACGCTGGTGTTCGTCGCGGTCGCGGTGGACGCGCTGATCCAGTAGTCACGGGCTCGCGCGCCCTTTTCTGCCCCGTTGCGTAGCTAATTGGCTGGATTCCCGCTGCCATACTGTTGCCAATTCGAAAGCGTTGGCAAAATGCCGGATTTCGCGTCCTCATTGTGCGGGAAATGCCGGAAAAAACGGCGCAGAATGAGTACCCCGAGAGCGCTGCCGGCGAGTAATCGCGGTCACATGACGTGATTGTTCGCACGGCGGACAGCCGAAGATCTGCTTACGCTTCGGTTATGGCAGAAGGTTCCGATACGACGCTGACTACCGATCCGATCGCGCCGGGTGAGGACGGCCTGGGCCGGGATGTGGCGGAGGCGAGCACTCCCCACGCTTCCCCGGCGGGCAACCTCATCGCTGGGATCAAGTCGTTCGCCGAGGGGCACGGCGGGGCGAAGGCGGTCATCGAGTACGTCGGCCGGCGTGGCGCCCGGATCGTGCTCGTGGGGGAGGACGGTAACTGGGACGACCAGTTCGCCAGCAGCACCGACGTGGCCCGTAGGGCGTGTGTGACAGCCGGTGTCGAAGTGGAGAACGAGTGGGAGCGTGAGCTGATCGAGCAGATGCGACCCAGCACCGACCTGTGGCGCTCCATGGGCCGCCGTACGCTCGCTCGGTGATCGAATCCGTATCCGCCGCGACCCGGGGACGATCTCCCCGGGTCGCGTTCATTACCTGCCTCGACCTGCCCGACCTCGACCCGGACGACCGCCTGGTGATCGAGCCGCTGGTCCGCCGCGGCATCACTGCGGTGCCGGCGGTCTGGGACGACAAGACCATCGACTGGAACGGCTTCGACCTGGCGGTGCTCCGCTCGCCGTGGGACTACTCCGGGCGCCGCGACGAGTTCGTGGCGTGGACGGGGGCGGTGGCCCGGCTGGCCAACCCGGCGCAGGTCGTCCGCGCCAACACCGACAAGCGGTACCTGGGCCGGCTCGCCGGGGCCGGGGTACCGGTCGTGCCCACCACCTGGCTGGCGCCGGGCCGGCCGTGGGAACCCGTACCGGAGCGGGGGGAGTACGTGGTCAAGCCGGCCGTCGGCGCCGGCAGCTACGAGGCCGGCCGGTACGACCTGGCCGACCCGGCCCACCGGCGGCTGGCGCGGGAGCACGTCGCCCGGCTGCACGGCGCCGGGCAGACGGTGATGGTCCAGCCGTACCTGTCGGCGGTCGACCGGGACGGCGAGACAGCGCTGATCTTCTTCGCCGGGCGGTTCAGCCACGCCATCCGCAAGGGCCCCATGCTGGACGGGCCGTACCAGGGCATGGACGGCCTGTACCGACCCGAGCGGATCGACCCCCGGGTACCGGGCCGGGCCGAGCGGGAGGTCGCCGGGCGGGTGCTGGCGGCCGCCGGCCGGCTGTCCGGCGTCGAGCCGTCCGAGCTGCTGTACGCGAGGGTCGACCTGATCCCGGGCACGGACGGCGCCCCGGTACTGGTGGAACTGGAGCTGACCGAGCCGTCGCTGTTCCTGGCGCACGATGCCGGCGCCGCGGAGCGGTTCGCCGACGCGATAGCGGCCCGGCTGACCGGCCGGCCGGCCTGACCGCCCGGCTCACCCGCCCCGGCGGGCGCTGCCGCCGGATGGCGGTGCTGCCGGGATTCCGGCGCTACCGGGTGGCGGCGCTACCGGGTGGCGGCGGTGGCCGGGAACGGGGGCGCGGCTACCGGCGCCTCGGCGGCGGCCGGCAGCGGCTCGCGGACCCGGCTGGCGCTCTGCGTGACCAGCGCGGCCGTCCAGACCGCGCAGGCGCCCGCCATGTGCAGGCCCACCAGCAGCGACGGCAGGTGCGTGAAGTACTGGACGAAGCCGATCACGCCCTGGCCCAGCTCCACGGCGACCAGGACCGCCCCCGCCCTGCGGGTGGCCTGGGGCGCACCCACCGCCCACACCGCGAAGCACCAGGCCACGGACAGCCCGATCAGCAGCATCACCAGGTCGGCGTGCAGCTGGGCGACCATGCCCGGGTCGAGTCCGGTGCGGTGGTGCACGTGCTCGTCCCCGGCGTGCGGGCCGCTGCCGGTGACCACCGTGCCGGCGGCCAGTACCAGGGCGGTGACCGCGAGCAGCAGCCAGTTCAGCGCGCGTACCGGGGCGTTGACCAGGTGCCGTACCGCACCGGCCGGCTCCCGGGCGGCCAGCCACAGCCGGTACGCGGCCACGATGATCAGCATGGAGACCAGGAAGTGGCAGGCGACGACCCACGGGTTCAGGTGGGTCCGCACGGTGAGGCCGCCGATCGCCGCCTGGGCCGGGATGCTCGCCAGCATGGCGACCGACCAGCCGATCAGCCGGCGGTCCCGGGTGCGGCTCAGCAGCACGAGCAGCACCGCCAGGGCGGCCAGCACGCCGTCGGCGCCGCTGATCAGGCGGTTCCCGAACTCGATCACCCCGTGGTAGCCCATGGCTTCGGTCGTCACATAGGATGAATCGGTGCATTTCGGCCAGGTCGGGCAGCCGAGTCCCGAACCGGTGAGCCGGACGGCTCCGCCGGTGATGACGAGCAGGATGTTGACGGCGAGGGACGCCACTGCGACCCGTTGCAGGGCTACCAGGCTCCTGAACACGCATTCCAGGGTAGAAGCAGCCGATCGGCCAGGTACGCCCGGGCTCGGCCGGTGGTGTGGATCACCGGAGGGGTGGTTTGCGCACCCACGCCGAAATACGTCACACTGGTGTTGTGAAAAACGAGGCGGAGATCAGGGACGCCGGCGGCGGTAGCCGTCAGGGGTCGCCTGACCTCACCTCCTCGCCTCCCGGCGGCGCCGGCTCGGGTGCTCCGGAGCCACGCGATCGGGCCACCCCGTCGCTCGGTGACGCCGGCGGCGCGGGGCCAAGCGCCGATCACCGCACCCGCGACCGGGTGATCCGGCTCCTGCTGGAGCGTGGGTCGGCAACCGCCGCGGACCTCGGCCGCGCGCTCGGGCTGAGCCCGGCGGCCATCCGCCGGCACCTGGACGCCCTGCTCGCCGACGGCGACGTGATCTTCCGGGAGCAGCCCGCACACCGCCAGCGGGGCCGTGGCCGCCCGGCCAAGGTCTTCCTGCTCACCAGCGACGCCCGCCGCCGCCAGGGCCGGCACACCTACGACGACCTGGCCGCCGCGGCGCTGCGCTGGATCGCCGGGCAGGGTGGCGACGAGGCGGTGAGCGAGTTCGCCGCCGAGCGGGTGGCCGCGCTGGAGGCCCGCTGCCGGGCGGCGATGGCCGACGCGGGGGACGATCCGCTGGCCAGGGCGGATGCTCTCGCCGGCGCGCTGACCGCCGAGGGCTACGCTGCGTCGGCAACGGTGATCGCCTCCGGTGGTCAGCTGTGCCAGCACCATTGCCCGGTGGCGCACGTCGCCGCCGAGTTTCCGCAGTTGTGCGAGGCGGAGACCCGGGTCATATCGCAGCTCGTGGGCACGCACGTGCAGCGCCTGGCAACGATCGCGCACGGTGACGGAGTGTGCACGACGCACATCCCGGACCCGCGCCGCGCTGTGATTCATAAGATCGACTCTGTGAGGACGATGTCATGACCGCCACAAACCGGCCGCTGGACCGCGGCGCCTCGACGCTCGGCACCGCTGGCGGCCTGGATGCCGCCACAAACCGGCCGCTGGACCGCGGCGCCTCGACGCTCGGCACCGCTGGCGG
>JBDZVD010000058.1:40045-40890 GCA_040255525.1 Micromonosporaceae bacterium
CCTGGCAACCGACCTGTCCATCCAGGACCAGCAGCTGGCCGACCTCGGCCGGTACGGCTACGGATGGGCCGACTCCGACGAGGCCGGCGCGGTCGCGCAGCGTGGCCTGAACGAGGCGGTGGTCCGGGACATCTCGGGGAAGAAGAACGAGCCGGCCTGGATGCTCGACCTGCGGCTGAAGGGGCTGCGGCTGTTCGGGCGCAAGCCGATGCCGTCCTGGGGCGCGGACCTCACCGACATCGACTTCGACAACATCAAGTACTTCGTCCGGTCGACGGAGAAGCAGGCCGCCAGCTGGGACGACCTGCCCAACGACATCAAGAACACCTACGACCGGCTGGGCATCCCCGAGGCCGAGAAGCAGCGGCTGGTTGCCGGCGTCGCCGCGCAGTACGAGTCCGAGGTCGTGTACCACAAGATCCAGGATGATCTGGAGGCCCAGGGCGTCATCTTCGTCGACACCGACACGGGCCTGCGTGAGTACGAGGACATCTTCAAGGAGTACTTCGGCACGGTGATCCCCGTCGGCGACAACAAGTTCGCCGCGCTCAACACGTCGGTCTGGTCCGGCGGCTCGTTCATCTACGTCCCCAAGGGCGTGCATGTGGAGATCCCGCTGCAGGCGTACTTCCGGATCAACACGGAAAACATGGGCCAGTTCGAGCGGACGCTGATCATCGTCGACGAGGACGCCTACGTGCACTACGTCGAGGGCTGCACCGCGCCGATCTACTCCTCCGACTCGCTGCACAGCGCGGTCGTCGAGATCATCGTCAAGAAGAACGCCCGCTGCCGGTACACCACGATCCAGAACTGGTCGAACAACGTCTACAACCTGGTCACCA
>JBDZVD010000198.1:0-8270 GCA_040255525.1 Micromonosporaceae bacterium
CGGGGACCAGTCCCGCGTGCGACACGAGGTTGTCCTCGTCGAATACCGCGCTGTCTGCGGACCAGGCGTAAGATCCTTGCACCGAGAGTGTCCTTCTGACAGGTATTGATCGTGTTCTAGGCAAACCCGATCTTCCCAGCTAGACGGGCACTCTCGCTATATCCCACGCCCTTTCCGAGCCACGGAGTCAACCCCAGTCCACGGATCGAGGCTTAGACACTCAGCGACAGAGCGGGGAACGGGGGCTGAGCCTCGATCCGATCAAGTTCGGCGACCAAACGGCTTCTCGTCCCACAACGCCACGACCGTCTGCAGCCTGGTGACGCATCCGCGCATCGCGGGGGAGCACCGCGGCGTGCCGACCCACACCGTACGGTGTCCGCTGGAACGACCGCCCGAACCGAGAGGACGCCATGACAGGCCAGAACCGGACCGCCAGCATTCCGACCGCAGTGCGGCCAGTGTATGACGAGATCATCACCGCGACCGATGCCTTCTGCCTGCGGCATCTTGACGAGGAATACGCCGTTCTCTGCGCCAAGCTGGCGGCCAAGCTCGCCCGCAAGCGGCCGTCCCCCCTCGTACGCGGCGATCGCGGCATCTGGGCGGCCGGGATTGTCTACGCCATCGGCCGGATCAACTTCCTCGCCGACCCCAGCCAGACCCCGCATATGCGCACCGACACGATGGCGGAGCTGCTCGGTGTCAAGCAGACGACGATGGCCAACAAGGGCAGGCTCATCATCGACACCCTCAACATCGGCCTGATGGACCCGGAGTTCAGCCGGAGCGAGATCATCGACAGGAATCCGATGACCTGGTTCCTGGAGGTCGACGGTCTGATCGTCGACGCTCGCCAGCTGCCGGAGCTGTTGCAGGTAGAAGCCTGGCGGCGCGGGCTGATTCCGTATGTGCCCGCGCAGGCGGCGAACAGCGCAGCGTCGACACCGTCAAAGTAGGTCCGCGACGTCGGTCACCTCGCCCGGGCTCCTGCCCAGGTGAGCGCCGCTTCGCCAGGCGCGCAGCACCGCGCCCGCCCGCTTGCCGTCAAGCTGGTCTAGGTCGCGCGGGCCGCGCATCTAGCCTTCGAGCGGCTCGCTCGGCGCGGTGACGCTCGGCTGTGTGCGATCTCCTCGATGGTCTTGACCTCGTCGGGGCGTTCGCGGCCGAACCGCTTGGCGTACAGTGGCCGAGGTGCTGGCCGGCGAAGACTTCTACGCCGCGGAGCCGATCGCCGCGTTCGCCTGGCCGCTGCTGGTTCAGGCTGGTGGGCTGGCGGAGTTGGCCGGTTGCAGTTGACGGTGAAGGGCCGCGCCGCGTTGGGCCGCCCGCCGGCGGAGACGATCCGCGGGCTGTGGCGCTCGTGGGTGAGCAAGGCGGTCATCGACGAGTTGAGCCGAGTCGAGCACATCAAGGGCCAGCGCACCACCAACACGCTGACCTCGGCGAAGACCCGCCGGCAGACGGTGGCCACGGCGCTGGCCCGCTGTCCGGCCGGCGAGTGGGTGGCGGTGGACGACCTGTTTACCACGATGCGTCGCGGCGGCATGTCTCCCACCGTGGCGCGTAGCGAGCGGGCGTTGTGGCGGCTGTACATCGCCGACCCGGAGTACGGCAGCCTCGGCTATTCGGGCTTTGCGGACTGGCCGATTCTGGAGGGCCGGTACACGCTGGCCGTGCTGTTCGAGTACGCCGGCACGCTGGGCCTGTTCGATCTGGAGTACACCGACCCGGCCGGGGCCCGTGACGACTTCCGCGGCAATTGGGGCACCGACGATCTGGACTATCTGAGCCGCTACGACTGTCTGCGCGCGGTGCGACTCAACGCGCTGGGCGCGTACGTGCTGGGCCTGACCGGCAAGTACGGGGCCCCGTCCAGCGTGGACCAGGTGCACCAGACGCTCAAGGTGCTGCCCAACCTGGCGATCCCGCTCTGGCCACGCTCATCGCCGACGATCGCCGACTGCGTGGCTGGTGCCATCGGGTCGGTGACCGGCACCTCGCCGTCAGGGTCGAGCGGGAGCCTGAGTTCCGCAAGGCGCTGCGGGCGCTGAGATATATCCTTCCGCCCGACACTCCAGCCTGACCAATTGGAGAAGGATCACCGCATGCCAACCATGCATTCAGTCCCCGGGCCGCGCGCGATGGTGTACCGGATGGCCTACTTCCCTCCGGCGGAGTACGAAGCGGCGTGGGCTCATGGCCTGCTGAATGCCACCAGCTACCGTGATCACGCCGACTACCGGCGGGAGACTGAACAGGCCCTGCGGGCGATGGCCGAGCGGCACCACGCCGGGATACGGGTCGTGGAGCTGGACGTGCCCGGCCTGCTGGCGTACGCGCAGCAGACGGGGAAGGAACCGGCCCACCGGCACACCCGCCTGGCATACACGGGCTGGCTCTACGAAACCGGCCGCGCTGCGATCGACTGGCCACCGGAGCGCAACGGGCCCTGCTGGTGTGGTTCCGGCGGCAAGTACAAGAAGTGTTGCGGCTCGCCCGCGTTCCTCGCGGTCGAACCGCCCGACCCGGCGTCGCTGATCCTGACCATCGAACTGGACGGGGTCACGCCGCGGGTGTGGCGGCGCGTCGCGATACCGTCCAATACGCCGCTGGACCGGGTCCACCTGATGATTCAGGACGCCATGGGCTGGCAGGACAACCACCTGTACGTCTTCGAGACCGACGAGCATACGATCATCGACCCCCGCTCGGACTCCGACGAGATCCCCGCCGACGGCGAACGACTGGTCTCCATCGCCACCGACCGCGGCGCCCGATTCACGTACGTCTACGACTTCGGCGATGCGTGGGTACATACCGTCACCGTCGACGAGATTCGGCCAGGCGGCCCAGACAATGCCTTCACCGTCGTGGACGGCGGCGGGGCCTGCCCACCCGAGGACATCGGCGGCGCCACAGGGTACCAACACCTGCTCGCCGCGCACACGGATCCGGCCAGCCCGGACCACGACGACGCGGTCGACATCCTCGGGCCGGACTTCGACCCAGCCGTTTTACGCCTTCGTGAAGCCGAGCGCGCGGTACCCGGGCATGCGGCGCGGGAGTGAGGCGGCAAGGATCGGGGTGGCCGGATCGTGGTAGTCGTGGACCTCGGCGACATCCTTGCCGGGTGCCGCGCGGACGACCCGGCCGGCGCACTGGGCGAGCAACCCATCGTAAGAGACCGGGGCCGCGAGGAACAGCGTGTCGAGGACGGGCGCGTCGAAGCCTTCGCCGATGAACGGTGTCGTGCCGATGACCAGGACTGCGTCGCCCGTCTTGGCGTCGGCGAGCCGGTTCACGGCGGTGCGCCGGTCGCTTGCGGACATCCCGCCCTGCAGCACGAGCGCCTGGTGGCCGCGCGCGGCGAGCGCGGATGCGAGTGACGCGACGTGCGTGACGCGTCGGGTGAGTACGAGGCAGTTGCGCCCGCGGTTGAGGGCGGCGGCCACGTCATCGACGAGTTGGGCGTTGCGTGCCTGGTCCACGGCGAGGGCACGGTGGGCTTCGGCGATCGCGGTGGGCGCGGATGGTTCGTCATGCTCGCTGCGGAACTCGAACGCGGTGTCGTGGATGTACAGCAGTCGTCGGGGTCCGGCGTCTGCCACCCAGGCGTCCACGAGCGTGCCCTGGTCGTCGCGCGGCGGATCGTGCGTGATGGTATGCCGGACCGGTCCGAGCTGCCAGGTGACGAGTTCGCCGAGCCCGTCCCGCCGTGCGGGCGTGGCGGTGAGGCCGAGCCAGAACTGCGCCGCCATACGCCTGACCGAATGCTCGTACGCGGCGGCCGCGACATGGTGGCACTCGTCGACGACGACGTGTCCGTACCCTGCCGTGAGGTCGGCGACGTCGTTGCGTCTGGCCAGGGAGGGCAGCATCGCGATGTCCACCACCCCGCTGAGCTTGCGCCTCCCGCCACCGACCTGCCCCGGCTTGATACCCAGGAACTCTTCGATCCTGGTACGCCACTGCTCGGCCAGGGCCTTGCGGTCGACGAGGACCAGGGTGGACGCGCCACGTTCGGCGATCATTGCGCAGGCCATGACCGTCTTGCCCGACCCCGGCGGGGCGACGAGGACACCGTCGTCGTGGGCGAGTAGCGCGTTGACCGCTGTGCTCTGCCGGGTGTCGAGCTGTGCTGTGCACGCGACGTCGATCTCACGGCCGGGGTTGCGCTGGTCCACCACGGCCAGACGCGATCCGGCGCGTTCGATGATGTCGGTGACCGTGTGGCGCAGTCCACGCGGAAGGACCACACGGTCGTCGAGGGTGAGGTCGTACCCGCGGATGAACCGCGGGGTGTCCCAGGTGGACTTGCGCAGCCGTTGTAGCTCGTAGAACTTCGGGTTGGCGATGGACGCCGCGTGTTTGAACGTCGACAGTGCCGCCGGGGTCAGTTGCGCCGCGTCCAAGCTCAGCCCGGCCGCGAGTTCCGCGTGGACCACGGCGGGCAGCGGCGGATGCACCCGGGTGGCGTCCGACCTGCTCATCGCGGCGACCTCGGATCCGACGGCCGCCTGTTTCGCCCGCCGGGCGACCCGCGCGGCGTCGCTCGGGCTGAGCCGGTCCAGGGTCGACAGGAACGCCCACTGGTCCTCGTGCGGCTCCAGCGTCGCCAGGTCGAGAAACACCGTCAACCCGTCTCTGCGGCGCCGTCCCTGCAGCGGCGCGGCGATCAGATTCCCGAAGCCGCCCTCGGGCAGCACATCCTGGTTCGGAAACAGCCGGTCATACGAGCGTAGGTCCATCGTGCCGCGCAGCACCGTGGCCTCGTGCACCAGGGCGGTACCGACGCAGCGGGCCACGGCGGCAGCAACCGCCTCGGTGAACAACACCCACACGTGTGCACCACGGCCCGACTGGGAGATCTCCAGCGCTGCCGGCACGCCGCTTGCGTGGGCCGCCTTGGTGTAGGCGAGCGCGTCGAGCATCGCGGTCGGACCGTCGAAGTCCGCCACGAGGAAGTGGCACGAATTGTCGGTGAGCAACGGGTACAACCCGATGAAGACGTCCCCGACCAGGTGTGCGGAGACGACCTCGGCCGTCAGCCGCAGGTAGCTGGCTGCCTTCCGGTCGGTGCCCTTGCGCCAGCCGCCGGTCACCGCGGGCATCCATCCGCTCGCCCCGGTCCGAGCGTTGTCCCAGCGCACCGCGTACACATCGGTCCGGGCCCGGAACCGGTCGGTGTAGAGAGCGAGTTTCTGCGCCACGGGCGAGGACATGACTACCGTCCCCGGCGGCGAGACAGCTGCGGACAGTTGCTCCGGCGCGGGAGCGGTGTCTTGGCCCTGCAGGTCCAGCAGGCGCGATAGGCGGACGTTCTCCGCCCGCAGCCGGTCCAACTCGCGGCGCAGCCGATCGAGTTCGCTGTCCACCACCACGTCCATGGATCTCACCGGGGGGTGCTACTTCTCGCCGGCGAGAAGCACCGCGCGCCAATGCGCGAAGCGCTCGCGCATTGCGCCGATGTACGGGGGATCGGCGCCGTAGGCGGCGAAGCGGCGATCCGGGTACCGCTAAACTAAAGCATCGCGAACAGATCGGCCAAGACCCGCCGGTCGAAGCCGGCATCGGCCTGCTCGGCGAGTTCGAGCAGTTGCTCGCGGGTGTACCGGCCGGTCGCCAGGGCTGCGTCCACGTCGAGGAAGTCCCGCGGCTCGGCGCGGGTGAACAGGGCGGACATCTTGCCCGCGACGACGTCGTCGACATGCAGCACCGGGCCGACGTCCATCGTCACAGGCGGGCGCGCACGCCAGTTCGCGGCGAGTTCGACCTTGTACGGCCGCTCCGGCGTGGCGGGATCGATGACCGAGAGCCGGGCGAAGGTCTCGAACCGTTGCATGACCTCGACCGTATAGCCGTCGGCGCGGTAGGCATCGACGACGGCATCCATCGCTACGGCGAAGTCGTCGCGGCGCTCCCACGCCGTGAACAGGTCGACGTCCTCGCTGGGTCGGTCCAGGATCCGTGGGCTTGTACGGCGTAACCGCCGGCCAAGGCGAAGCCGTACCGACCGGCCACCCGGAGTCCGATCTCCGCCAGCCGGAGGTGGACCGGTTCCACGCTCAGCCGGCCAGTGCCTGCGGGGGTGCGGCCAGCTCGGGGAAGCGCACCTGCCACAGCGCTCGCAGCCGAGCGGGCAGCCACAGGTCCGGCCATAGCCGGCGCAGCGTGTCTCCGTCGAGCCACTGGCGCAGATCGGCCACGGTGACGGCCTGGTTCAGCACCGTCTGGTACATCACCTGCAGATCTCCGGGGTCGTCCAGGTCATAGGTGGCATCTCCGGACCAGTCGAGGCGTCGGTCGAGCGTCACCACGCCGCTGACCGGACCACGCAACTCGGCCAGGCTCGCGGGCAGAATGTAGTGCCGCTGGTCCACGTACCCTGAACCAGCAGGCGCGCCGGCTGCCCTCACTATCGCTGCACCCCCTGACCCGATCGTACGGTGCGGCCGGCACACACCGGTACCGACGGACAGAGAATCAGCTCGTCCGCCGGTGCATGTTGATCGCGTGGTGCTCCGATGGTGCTCGGACGTTCCGTACCCGCGCAGGACGATCGGAACTGAACCAGCACGCCAGCCTCTTTCATGCCCGCCCCGTCGCCGTCCCTTCCGGGTGTACCGCCCGGACCAGCGGATACGCAGAGCGCTTCGCCTGGACAAGGGCTTGCATCGGCGCACTCTTCCATGAGATGGTGAGCTAGTAGGATTGTACCCGAAGCCTCCGACTAAGGATCAGAAGGTTGGGGGTTCGAGTCCCTCCGGGCGCGCAAAAGATCAAGGCCGTGACCAGCAGAAACTCTGGTCATGGCCTTGATTCGTTTCGTATGACGGACCGGATTTTCCCAGAATTTGGGATCTGGTGCTCCGATGGGACTCCTCCGTTGCCATAGCCCTGGTAGTGCTGGGTTTCGCTGCGGTTCGACGCGTGCCGCTTTGTGCCGCCGGGTCCGCGGTGCCGGATCGTCGCAGAGGTGCGCCGGGGCGGGCGGTGTACTGGTGACCAGGGGTGGTACCGGTGCTGACGCGGGCTCAGTGTGGTGCACCGGCGTGGGCGCCCACCGGGGTACCGCCGACCGGTTAAGCGAGATTCCGTCTGTCGCGTTTCGCGCCGGCGTCCCGCACTCGCAGTTGTCTGCAAGAAGCTGAGTCAGCGGCATGGCTCGGAGCGGCAGCAATCAACGTCCCGGGCCGAGCCATCTCGTCGACCGACTCGATCGCCCGCACTCCCTGACGCCGGGCCAACTCCTCCACCGGTACACGCCCCTTGTCGTGTAGCCAGCGGCGAGTAGCTCTCGCCGTCCAGGGCAATATCTGGCCTCATTCCCACGAGGTGACGACTCCTCACCCCGGCCGGCGGGACGATGCGGGGATGATCGAACGCCCGGATCGGCCTGAGGCTGAGCAGCGCGGCTGACCGTACCCGACGTGACGCTGGAGCGTCATGACGAGCCCGAGCAGAGAGTTCTTCGATGAGATCAACCGGTTGGGTCACGACAAGCTACTGAAGAAGGCCACCGGTGCCGTGCGGATCGACCTGACCCGCGACTCCGTCGTCGAGAGCTGGTTCATCACGATCAACGCGGGAGACATCCGCGCCTCGCGCGAGAACATCACTGTGGACGCGGTGCTGCGCGCCGACCAGGCGAGCTTCGACCAGATCGCGAGCGGTGAGATGAACGCGACCGCGGCGATCGCCCGCGGCCAGGTGACCGTACGCGGCGACTCCCGTCTACTGATCCAGCTCGTGCGGCTGTTCCCCGCCCGGCCCGGGACCGCTCACCGCAGACTCGTGGCGACGGCAGGTCGACGGCAACCATGAAGCCTCCTCTGGTCAACGTGCTGAACGGCACGACATTCGTCGTCAGTGACACCAGCGGTGACATCGACGCCGCCGGGCCGCATCCGGTAGGGCTTTTCGCGATCGACACGCGGTTCCTGTCCAAATGGATTTTGAGCATCAACGGGGAACGGCTCACCGCGCTGTCCACCGACGACCTGCGCTACTTCGAGACCCGGTTCTTTTTAGTCCTGGGTATCGGATCGGTATACGTCGATGCGAAGCCTGCGTTCCGCGCTTGCGCATCGATATAGTCCGCGTATCGGGGGCTTGAGCTGGTGAGATGCTGCTGGGCCCGGTGACGGGTGTGAGGTGTTCCTCGGCCTTGACTGCGGCCTGGTCGACGCGTAGCAGCCCAGCGGGGGTGACGCGCAGGAACCGGTTCAGGCCGGGCTTGGTGGAGATCACCCCGCGCAGTTCGGCGC
>JBDZVD010000059.1:0-40602 GCA_040255525.1 Micromonosporaceae bacterium
GCCACTCCTCTACCGAACGCCGACTATATCGACGCTCAAGCGCGGAACGCAGGTCTGTGCGGGCGCATTGATCGAGGTCGGAAGTCCGCTGAATTTCCAACCGCGGGTTGACGACACGACGCGCTCGGGTTTGTAACCTGCTGCGGTCGTTTGTCGGTCTACAAGGGAGAAACGGGTGGCCCGGGACGTCGAAGCCGACACGCAGGCGGTTGACATGGCACGGTATCTGGTCGAGCGGATGGCGCCAGATGAACTCGAACTGTTCGAGGAGACCGCGGCTGTCGTCATCCGGCGTGCTCCGCGCGGTGGCCGGCGCGGTGACGACCCGCTGGGGTTCGGGGTCGTCGAGGTGTCCGGCATGCTGTTCACCACGGTCGCCTGCGGTGTGGCGCGCGAGGTCCTCGAAAGCCTCGCGAAGGAGGCTGGGCACGCCGCGGCCGGCAGGATCAGGTCCCGGTTCCGATTCCGCCGTACCCCAGCCACGCAATCGACCGACCGGGAAACGGATGGTTCGGCGACGGCGCGATCGGGCCGGATCGCGGCGGGTGCCCTCTCGCCCGGGCTTCTCGACGAGGTCCGCGGACTCGCGCAGCACCGGGCCGAACTGTTGGGCCTGCCACCCGATCGGGCTGAAATGCTGGCGGAGTCGGTCGTCGGCTACCTCAGCGCAGCGCCCGGACAGCCAGGGTGACGGAAGCGCCGGGCGGGTCCGGTCGCCCGGTCGCCACATCCGCAATCGCGCCGGTGGCGGATCGGTCGCTGCCGCTCCTCCTGCCGTCCGCGACGTTGACCGCGTTCCTGCTGCTGATCGTGGCGGTACTGGCATTCACCGTGGTGGAGCATCCCGGCGTGTACGGCTTGCTGACCGGTCACTCCGGCGGCCGGATCGGCCCCGGCAACGCCTGCATGCGGCGGGCCATCGCCGCTGCGGGAGGTACCGACGCCGCGGTGCGTCTGTGGACCACAGGCCAGCATGTTCCCGGGGCCGCCGGATGCGCCGGTGACAACGCCCGCGGCGACCAGTCCGCCGGGTATCTGCTCGCGGTGCTGGTCGTGTTGCTGGCGACCGGGTTGCAGTACTGGTTCGCCTCCACCCGTCGAGCGCGCCGCGACGGGGTCCTGCCGGTCACGGCCGGACGCTTCCCGGAGCTGTACGGCGAGCTCACCCGGCTGGCGGGACAGGCGGTGCCGGCCACCCGGGTGCGGTTCCTGATCGACCTGCTGGATCCCAGCGCGGGCGGCGTCGCCTTCGGGCGAGTGAACCGGCGGCATGTCCTGCTGGGTCGCGGTGTGATCGCGCTGATGCGCGACGATCCACCCGCTATGCGGGCGTTGGTCCTGCACGAGTTGGCGCATCTGCGCAACCGCGACGTCGACCTGACCATCATCACGCTCGCGTTCGTCCGGGCCTTCGTTCCCCTGGTCCTCCTGCCCGGTGTGCTCGCGGCGCTGCTGCCGCTCGTCCTGGGCGTGCAGTGGCGGCTGGAGCTGGCCGTACTCGCTCAGTCAGCCGGCGTGGCCGTGCTGCTGATGCTGGCCCGTGGGGCGGTGCTCAGGAACCGGGAGTACCAGGCCGACGCGCGAGCCGCGCAGGTGCAGACAACCGCCGGGCCACTGCGCCGGATTCTGGCAGCCAACACGGCCCACGCGGCCGAGCCCGGCACCCGGACCGGCCTGCGCCGCCAGTTGCGCGCCCTCGGGTACGTGCATCCCACGCCGGCATCACGGATCACGGCGTTGACGGATCCGGCGCCGTTGCTGTACCCGGCGTTCGGGTTCGCGTTCGTGCTCGGCGCTTGCCTGGTCCTGACCTGGGACCCAAGCGATTCGCCTACGGGTCAACTCAGCGCGGGCTGGGTGTTCGAGCTGTGGCGACCGGAGCCGTTCACCGTCGTGCTGGCCGCGCTGCTGGTGCTGTCGGCGCTGCGCGCGGCGCTGTACGCCCGGGCGACCCGCCGCCCGGTACGGTTGACGTCGCTGCGCTGGGGTCTGGCGCTCGGCGTGGTGGCCGGCACCTACCTGGCTCCCAGCGCCATCGTCACGCCGATGCTCCTGCCCGGTGTGCCCGCGGGTGTACCAGTCACCAGCGCACTGATCCTCGGCGGCATGGCCTGGCTGCTGGTCATGTGGCTCGAACTGCTGGCCGCCAGCTGGGTCGGGAGCGTGCTGCCCGGCCGCCGCCGGTGGCTCGCGGCGATCCCGATCGCCGCCGTCACCGCCGTCGTACTGGGCTGCGCCCGGCCGCTGCTGCATGCCGAACTGGACTATCTGTTCGCCGTACACGACGCCAGTTCGCCGCTGCGTGCCCTGCCGCGGCCGCTGCTCGTGCTGACCGAGGCGAACACCGTCGCGGTGAACGCCTATCTGAGCCATGCCGGCTGGCTGGCCTGCGGAATGGCGCTGCTGGCGGTACCACTGATTGCAGGCCGGCTACTCGACAGGCGCATCGCTGCACTGCCGCCCGGACCGTGGCCGGCCGTTGCCGCCCCCGGCTCCCGGCCTACCGCGCCCATGGTGGCACGCCGAACGTCGTGGGTGGCGGTTGGCGCGGCCGGCGCGGCGTTCGCTGCCGTGCTGGCGTCGATCGACTGGTATGTGCCGCTGACGAGCGGCGCTCCCGCCGCGCTGCTGGGGCCCGGTCCGCTGCTGGCGGCATCGTGCGCCGCAGTGAGTGCGGCCGTCGCGTCCGCGGTCCGCTGGCACCCGGTGCTGCTGGGCGTGACAGCCTCGACGGTCTTCGGCGTCGGCCAGGCCTGGCTGGTCTCCATCGACATCCTTGGCTTCGGCGGGGCGCTCTACTGCCTCGGCTACGGCCTCGAGACCGCGCTCGCGGCCGCGCTGCTCGTTCGAGCGCTTGCCTACCGGCCCGCCCGGTGTACGCGCCGCCGTCACCACGACGGCCGAGCGCCTTGGGCCGGTCAGTGTCGCGTGCTACGGGCCGGGCGCCGCCGATCCGACGGCGCGGCCCAGGCCCATCCTCCAGGCACAGGCCGGTGACGTGTCCGAGGCGGTGCGTACCTTCGTCAGCCCCGCACTGGACCTCACCGGAATGCTGCTACCCGGGGTGCTCGAGCGTGGCGGCGGCATGCTGCTGTTCGTCGCGGGTCTTGGCGCCGTGGTCCCGCTACCCGGCCTGGGCGCCCTCGCCGTCGCGTCGGCGGCGCTGCGACCCACGCCCTGACCGCGTCAACGCCGCGCTCGCCGGTACCGGCGTATACGCCGGGGCACTGGTCATCGGCGGCCTCATTCGAACATGGCGACATCCATTGGCACGCCGTCACGGCGGCCGGCCCGGCGAAAGCCGCAGCACTTCCCACCCTCGACCCCGCCACGATCGCCGACGCCGCCTGGCAACTTGCGATGCGACGAGACCGGGTGGAGGCGACATCCAGCGTCCTCGGATGGCGTCGCGTCGTCCGAGGCCTATTGCCAGCAACGCCGGTCAGCCCGTCAGTCAGCCAGCCGGGTGACCCGACCCGCATCTTCACGCTCAGCCCACCATCTCTTCGGCCCTGGTCCGGCCGTCGCGGACCACGACCTCGCGGTCGGAGTACGCCGCCACCCGTGGCTCGTGGGTGACCAGTACGACGGCGGAACGGCTGCTCTTCGCGGCCGTGGTGAGCAAGCGCATCACCCGCTCGCCGTTGAGCGAGTCCAGGGCTCCGGTGGGCTCGTCGGCGAAGATGACCCGGGGGTCGGTGACCAGAGCGCGGGCCACCGCGACCCGCTGCCCCTGGCCCCCGGACACCTCGCCGGGCCGCTTGCCTGCCACGTCGGCGACCTCCAACCGGTCCAGCCAGCCGGCCGCGCGGCGCTGCGCCTCCCGGCGCCGTACTCCGTTCAGCCGCAACGGCAGCGCGACGTTCTCCACGCAGGTCAGCTCCGGTACCAGCTGGCCGAACTGGAAGACGAAGCCGAACTCGCCGCGGCGCAGGGCGCTGCGTTCGGTGTCGGACAGCGCGGACAGTTCGCGGCCGGCGTACACCACCCGGCCGGCGTCCGGCCGGACGATACCGGCCAGGCAGTGCAGCAGCGTCGACTTGCCGGACCCGGACGGACCCATCACGGCGACCACCTCGCCGGGCCGGATGCGCAGCGTGGCGCCGGCCAGCGCGGCGGTCGGCCCGAACGACTTGTGCAGGTCGATGGCGGTGAGCAGGGCTTCGGCCTCGCCCGGCCCTTCCTGGAGGCTCATGGCCGGACCACCGCCGCCAGCTGGTCCAGCCGCGCCGCGGTCAGTTCCAACCAGCGCAGGTCCGCCTCCAGGTGGAACAGCGCGTGGTCACTGATCAGTTGGACCGTGAAGTCGCCGTCCAGCTTGCGCTGGGTCAGTTCGCGCATCAGCCGCAGGTGCTCGGTGCGCTGGGTGTCCAGGATGTCGGCCGCGGAGCGGCCGGTGAGCAGGGCGAGCACCACCTTGGCGTACAGCGTGCTCTGCAGGTACGGCTCGGGCTTCTCGGGCTGGGCCAGCCACTGCCGCACATCGGTCACGCCGGCGTCGGTGATGGCGTAGCGCTTGCGCTCCGGACCGCCACCGGGCTCGACCCCGTCGACCTCGATCAGGCCGTGTTTGAGCAGCCGGGACAGCGTCGAGTAGACCTGGCCGAAGTGCAGCGGCCGGTCCTGGCCGAAGCGCTCGTCATAGGAGCGCTTGAGGTCGTACCCGTGCCGTGGCCGCGACTCGAGGAGCCCGAGGAATACCTGTCCGATTGGCATATCGCGACTCTACACCTACAGGTATACACCATGTGTATACGAGTCTCACCTGTGCGGAGCGCGGCCGGCTGGTCAGCCCCGATCGTCGGGATTCTCCCGGTCCCGGGCCCGCCGGGCGCGGCCTCCGACCTCGGGGGCACCGCCGACCTGTCCGGTCGAGTTGGCGTCGCTGGTACCCATCCCGGTCGGTGTGTTCATTCCGCCCGTGGTGGCGTCCCCGGTGGTGGTCGGCGCCGCCCCGGGGCGCGGCCGTCGCGTGTTCGGGGTCATGGCCCGGCCGGCACGCCCGGTCGCCGTACCGATCAGCGTCGTCCGGCCGGTCGTCGTCCGGGTACCCGGAGTCTGGCTCCGGCCGCCGTTGCGCAGCTCGTCGAGGTCGGTGTCCCGGTCCAGGGTGGCGTTGAGATCGGGGTCCCGGTCGATCGCCGCAAGGTCGAGTTCCGGGTCCGGCTGGTCTTGGCGGTCGTCCATGTACCGGGCTTGCCCGTGGTGCGGCCGGCCAAACCGGATGCCGGCCCGGCGGTGGCCCGCCGGGCCCGTGCGACAGGGGTGTCACGCCGTCAGGACGAGTACCCGTGGGTCCCCATCCAGGTGGTCACGTCGCCGGTGCTCATCCAGTACGAGCCGTCGGCAACCGTGTCGGCCGGGTCGGCGATGAGTACCGTGTGGCCCTCGTCGGCGTACCCGACCACGGTCACGTAGTGGCCGCCGTCGTACGAGTGCGTCCCGCCCAGCGTGTCCGTCGCGGTACCCGCGATGTTGGCCACCACCGGGTTGCCGTTGTTGATGGCACGCATCACGTCGGCACGGAACGCCTCGGTCTGCTTCGGGGTCACGTTCTTATGCGGCACATCGGTGGTGTGGTAGGTGTTCGGGCCGTCGATGCTGTTCAGCACGCGGGTGGTGTCCACCGCCGACGGGGTGCCGTTGATCGTCGTACCCAGCCTGCTGGCGACCTCGTCCTGGCTGAGCGAGTGGCCGTGGGCGCTCAGCGCGATGCGGGTCGCGGCCGGGCCGCAGTAGTAGAAGTTGATCTGCCCTTGGTACTGGTAGTTCAACTGCTTGGCGGCCGGGAAGGCCGGGGCGGCCGGCTTCGCGGGCCGGTGGTCGTTGTTGCCGGAGTCCCCGTGCCGGTTCCCGTGGGTCGCGTCGCCCTTCGCAGCGGACTTGCCGCCTGGCGCGGCATCGCCGGTCAGGACCGCTGGGGCTGCCGGCGCGTGCGTGCCGCCCTTCGCGGGCTCGCTCGCGGCCCCCGGGTTGGCGTCCGCGGGGATGACCGTGGCCCCACCGGTGACCGTCGGCGTACTGCCACCCTGGGCGGCCGCGACCGGGCCGGCGATACCACCGCACACAGCGGCGATTCCGGCCGCGGCGAGGGCGGTCCTGCGGGTCGGCGTCTTGGCGACGGACGGCAGCCAGCGGGTGAAGCTCGTCTTCATGAGGGCCTTTCCTGGTTGGCGGCGAGCAGACTAAAAGCCTTGTGCCATAAGGATTGAGGGAGAACGCGCCAGGGAACGTGCCGGCGTCACCGGGTTACAACCAACCGCCGGGGCCGGCCATTCCGGGATCGGGCCGCCGGTGGCCGGGGATTTCTGGCTCGATCCGGCGCGGCCGGGGCCACACCTCGCGTACCGGGCGGGACAGGGATCCGGACGTCCGGCGCGGTACGGGGCGAACGGCGCGACCGGCCCCGGCAACTAAGCCGACGGGCCTGGTACCGCAGCCCGTCCATCAGCAGGTCCAGGAGCCGAGCAGCCTGTTCGCGCCGGGTCGGTTCGACGGTCGCGAGGGTCAGGCCGCTCACGCTCGCGAGGACACCCCGGGTCGACATCCGGGCGGACCGTCCCGGCCTCGGCCCCGGCGCGCAACAACGACCCGATCGCGGCGATCATCGAGTCCCGGCTCTGCGCGTACGGATTCCCACCCGACGCGACGACCGCACGCATTGGGATGGCGGCCGGCGCGGCCGGCGCCCCGAGTTGACGTCGAGTGCACTCGAAGGGTCAGGCTGGTAGCCATGAAGACACGACAACTGGGCGCGGCCGGGCCGACCGTCGCCGCGATCGGCCTGGGCTGCATGGGCATGAGCCACGCGTACGGGGTGCGTGACGACGACGAGTCCGCCCGTACCCTGCACCGGGCACTGGACCTGGGCGTGAACCTGCTGGACACCGCCGACGTGTACGGCGCGGGCGACAATGAGCGGCTGATCGGGCGTGTGCTGGCGGGACGGCGTGACGAGATCGTGCTGGCCACCAAGTTCGGCATGCGCAGCAGCGGCGGCGGCCCGGCAAGGTCCGACGCACCGACGTCCTATGTGGACACATCACCCGCGTGGGTGCGCGAGGCGTGCGACGCCTCGCTTGCCCGGCTCGGTACCGACACCATCGACCTGTACTACGCCCACCGGCGCAATCCGGCCGTGCCCATCGAGGACACGGTGGGGGCGATGGCCGAACTCGTGGCGGCCGGCAAGGTGCGGCACCTCGGACTGTCCGAGGTCAGCGTCGAGACACTGCGGGCGGCGCACGCGGTACATCCGATCGCCGCGGTACAGATGGAGTACTCGCTGTTCAGCCGCGACGTGGAGGACGGCATGCTGCAAGCGTGCCGGGAACTCGGCGTGGCGCTGGTGGCCTACTCGCCGGTCGGCCGCGGCATGCTCACCGGCACCCCGCCCACGCCGGACGGGTTGGCGGCCGACGACTTCCGGCGCGGCCTGCCCCGCTTCTCGGGCGCCAACCTGGACACCAACCTGCGGTTGGCGGCCGCGGTTCGCGCCGTCGCGGACGACCTTGGCGCCACCCCGGCGCAGACCGCACTGGCCTGGCTGCTCGCGCAGGACGAGCTGGTCATCCCGATTCCGGGCACCAAGCGGGTGAAGTACCTCGAAGAAAACGTCGCGGCCGACGCCCTCACCCTGTCCGCGGAGCAGCTCGCCCGGATCGGCGAGGCGGTGCCTCGCGAACGGGTGTCCGGCACCCGGTATGGCAGCCGAGGCATGGACATGCTCAACAACTGACGCCCGCGCGGCTGGTCCAGAGCGAAGGGCCGCCCCGGGCGGGCGCCCACCGGCGGCCCGGCGTGGAACGCCCGGGCCGGCTCCTCGCGGAAGCCGGCCCGGACGCCGGGATCACACGAGGTCGAACCGGTCCAGGTTCGAGACCTTGACCCACGCCGCGACGAAGTCGCGCACGAACTTCTCCCGCGCGTCGTCGCTCGCGTATACCTCCGCGACCGCGCGCAGTTCCGAGTTCGACCCGAACAGCAGGTCGACCCGGCTGCCGGTCCACTTGAGCTCGCCCGTGGCAAGGTCGCGCCCCTCGAAGGTGTGCGCGTCCTCGGACGTCGGCTTCCACGTCGTCCCCATGTCGAGCAGGTTCACGAAGAAGTCGTTGGTCAGCGTGCCCGGGGTCTTCGTGAAGACGCCCAGCGACGACTGCTGGTAGTTGGCGCCGAGCACGCGGAGGCCGCCGACGAGAACGGTCATCTCGGGCGCGCTCAGGTTCAGCAGGTTCGCCCTGTCGACCAGGAGGAACTCGGCCGGCAGCCGGTTGCCCTTGCCGAGGTAGTTGCGGAACCCGTCCGCGGTCGGCTCCAGCGCGGCGAAGGACTCCACGTCGGTCTGCTCCTGCGACGCGTCGGTGCGCCCCGGCGTGAACGGCACCTCGATGTCGTGGCCGGCGTCCCTGGCGGCCCGCTCGACCGCAGCGGCCCCACCGAGCACGATCAGGTCGGCGAGCGAGACCTTCTTGCCCCCGGTCTGCGAAGCGTTGAACGCCTCCTGGATCCGCTCCAGGGTCCGTAGCACTCCGGCCAGCTCGTCGGGGTTGTTGACCTCCCAGCCGCTCTGTGGCTCGAGCCGGATACGCGCGCCGTTGGCGCCACCGCGCTTGTCGCTGCCGCGGAACGTCGACGCCGATGCCCAGGCGGTGGAGACCAGTTGCGACACCGACAGGCCGGAGCCGAGGATCTGACCCTTGAGGGCGACGATGTCCCGCGCGTCGATGCTCTCGTACGTCGCCGCCGGGATCGGGTCCTGCCAGAGCAGGGTCTCGGTCGGCACCTCCGGGCCGAGGTAGCGGACGACCGGGCCCAGGTCGCGGTGAGTCAGCTTGAACCAGGCCCGGGCGAACGCGTCCGCGAACTGGTCCGGGTGCTCCAGGAAGCGCCGCGAGATCCGCTCGTACACCGGGTCGGCGCGCAGCGCGAGGTCGGTGGTGAGCATCGTCGGGGCGTGCTTCTTGGCCGGGTCGTACGGGTCCGGCACGGTACCGGCGCCCGCTGCGCCCTTCGGCTGCCACTGGTGCGCGCCGGCCGGGCTCCGGGTCAGCTCCCACTCGTACCCGAACAGGATCTCGAAGAAGCTGTTGTCCCAGGTGGTCGGCGTGTTGGTCCAGATGCCCTCAAGCCCACTGGTGATCGTGTCGGCGCCCTTGCCAGTGCCGAACGAATTCTTCCAGCCCAGGCCCTGCGCCTCCAGCGGGGCGCCCTCCGGCTCGGCACCGACGTGGTCCGCGGTACCCGCGCCGTGAGTCTTGCCGAAGGTGTGGCCGCCGGCGATCAGGGCCACGGTCTCCTCGTCGTTCATCGCCATGCGGCGGAACGTCTCCCGGATATCCCGGGCCGCGGCGAGCGGATCCGGATTGCCGTTCGGGCCCTCCGGGTTCACGTAGATGAGGCCCATCTGGACTGCGGCCAGCGGGCTCTCCAGGTCCCGGTCGCCGGTGTAGCGCTCGTCACCGAGCCAGGTCGTCTCCGGGCCCCAGTACACGTCCTCGTCGGGCTGCCACGCGTCTTCGCGGCCGCCGGCGAAGCCGAAGGTGGTGAAGCCCATCGACTCCAGCGCCACGTTGCCGGCGAGGATCATCAGGTCGGCCCACGACAGGCTCTTGCCGTACTTCTTCTTGACCGGCCACAGCAGCCGGCGGGCCTTGTCCAGGTTGCCGTTGTCCGGCCAGCTGTTGAGCGGCGCGAAGCGCTGCTGTCCGGTGCCGGCGCCGCCGCGGCCGTCGTTGATGCGGTAGGTGCCCGCGCTGTGCCACGCCATCCGGATGATGAACGGGCCGTAGTGGCCGAAGTCGGCCGGCCACCAGCCCTGGGGGGTGGTCAGGACCTCCGCGATGTCCCGCTTCACGGCGGGCAGGTCCAGGCTCGTGAACGCCTCGGCGTAGGTGAAGTCCGGGCCGAGAGGGTTGGTCACGGCCGGGTGCTTGGCAAGGATCTTCAGGTTGAGCTGGTTCGGCCACCAGCCGCGATTGCCGCCGCCCTGGGTGGGGTGGGCTGCGCGCCCGTGCGCGACCGGGCAGCGAGACTCGCTCCCCGCGTTCGCGTCGTGGACGACGGCGTCGTGGTTGTCGGACATCGGGTTCCTTCCGTGGCGTGACTGGCGGTCAGAGGGGATCGGAGGGGATCAGCGTGTGGTCACCACACGTAGTGTGCCAGTTTTCTGGAATGAGTCAAGAAAACGAGTCTGGGCTCAGCCGCCGGTCTTGCTGAAGTGCTGGTAGTCCGGGGCGCCGCTCCACCGCCCGCCCCACTTCCAACCGACCGCCGCGAACGCCCGTACCAGCACTCCGCCCTTCACCGCCATGCCCGGGCGCACGTCCGACCGGTTCCGGTACGCCGCGCCGGCCGGCGGCATGACCTGCCCGCCGAACAGGTACGGGTTCTCCACCGTGTTCACGTCGATCGCCTCGCCGTAGGCGTGCACCGACCACTGTGGAGCGCCCGCGGCGACGGCGTTACGGCAGTTGAAGCCGGACGTGTTGTCCGCCGCCATCGATTGCGGGTCGCTGCCGCCGTAGGCGTCCTCGGGCTGCATCTGCCGGATCGGGAACCGTTGCCGGTACAGGCTCTCGAAGACCTTCAACACATCCGGTACCACCGACGCGTTGACCACCATCGTGCCCAGGTGCGGGCGGTCGTCGAAGCCCCAGTAGCTCATCCGCAGCAGGCGCAGTTGACCGAGGCCGACCGGGCAGCCGGCGTGCCAGGTATGGGCGACGGTGTCCGCGGTGACCGGGGACGCGGTGCCGACGAACGGCGCCGGGCCGGCCGGGGTCGCGGACGGCACCAGCGAAGGGCCGGCGGAGAGCGCCGACGGCGACGGTCGAGCGGACCCGGGGTGCCACCCGGCGGAGGTCAGCCCCGAGCCGCCGCCACAAGCGGCGAGAGCCGGGCTGGCCAACAACAGCCCGACGAGGGCCGCCGCGGCGGCCCTCCGGGGGCTTACCCGGCGCGGCATCACCCGGGCACTCTACGCGGCCGGGTACCGGCGGCTCGCCTGACCCGCCAGTGTCTGCCGCAATGCCGGCACACGAGGGGCAGCCGTTCGGCCGGTACGGCGGCCGCTGAGCCGGATCACGCCCGAGTTCTCCCTCGAAGGCGCCGACTGCCGTGATAGCGTCACGCCGCTTTGGACTCGTGAGGCTTGGAGGAGTACGGATGCGAACGCCGCTCAGGCGGGCCTTGTGGGGCGCCGTCGCGGTGGCGCTGTTCGGCGGGCTGGGACTGACGTCCTGCGCGTCGCGGGCGCACAACACGGCCGGGGGCGGCGGACTGATCCCGGTGGTCGCCGCGCTGTCCGGCACGCCTGGACCGGTCGGCTCGGCGACCGCCTCCGCGAGCCGGTCCCCGGTACCGTCGGCACGCGTGTCCCCCACGCATCCGGCGAGCCGGTCCGCCAAGCCGTCCGCCACCCGGACGCCGGCCGGGCATCCGGCCACCACGAAGGCCCCGGCGCCCGCGCCGACCAACCTGGCGTCCCGGCTGCACACCATCCCGTCCGGCACCAGTCAGCTCATCGTGGTGCACAGCGACGGCTACGGCACGAGCTTCGCCACCCTCGAGACGTTCGAGAAGGTGAGCGGCGTGTGGCACACGAAGTTCGGCGCGATGAGCGCGCGGATCGGCACCAAGGGATTCAGCGACAACCACGTGGAGAACGATCCAACCACTCCGACCGGCGTTTACCGCATCGGCTCCACGATGTACGGCGTCAACGCCAACCCCGGCGTCAAATACAGCTACCACCAGTTGGTGGCCAATGACTACTGGGACGAGAATCCCGGTTCGCCGACGTACAACAGCTTCGTACACGGCACCAACCCGGGCGGGGCCAGTGAGGCGCTCTGGCAGACCGTGCCGCAGTACAACTACTTCGCGGTCATCAACTACAACATTCCGGTCGTCGCGGCGACTCCGGCGCGCGGCAGCGGCATATTCCTCCACCAGATGGGCAGCGGCGGTACCGCCGGCTGTGTCTCTTTAGGACAGTCCGACCTGATCCGGGTACTGGACTGGTTGACGCCGTCCGCTTCCCCGCGCATCGTGATGGCGCCCAGCCAGAACCTCGGTCGGTACTGAGCCGTCAGGCCGTGGCGACCGACATCGGAGCAGCCCTGTCTCCACCGTTCAGCCAATTGTTTGACTAACGGTTGCTCGCCCATTGTCCAATCGAATATCGTCAGCCAGTCCCATTGACTTCTTCAGCATCGGGGGATCAGTGCGCGCAATTCGCGTTGCAGTCGCCGGTGTCGCGGCGGTCGCCGCTACGCTGGCAGTTCCACCCTCTCTCGCCCACGCGGCACCCGCGGCCGCGCCGGCGGCGCCGTACGACGTGTTCACCGTCGACGGCGCAGGCAACTCCTGGCTGTCGCCAGCGGGTCAGAGCTACACCATCGACGACAGCAACGGCACCTTCTCGGTGAGTCCGTGGGGTACCGGCCTGTATCTTCAGGTGCTCGGCGCCACGAACGTGTCCGTGACCATCGAGCCGCCGACCGGAACCACGCTCGGTGTCGGCAGCTACCAGACGACGAGAAGTGCCGACGCCAGCCACGCCATGCTGGACGTAGGCATCGCCAGCCATGGCTGCAACCAGTCCGACGGCACCCTGAACGTCACCGAGTACAGCACCGACGGCTCGGGTGCGGTCACCGCGTTCGCCGCGACCTACAGCGCCAACTGCGACGGCGAGTCCCGTCCGGTCAACGGCGAGATTCGGTGGCACTCCACCAAGGACTACGTCGCCGCGACTCAGGCACCGGCGACCAACGCCTTCGCCTTCGGCAACGTGGACCTCGGCCAGACCACCGGCACCAAGACCGTCACGGTCACCGCGACCGGTAGCCAGCCGATCCACTTCCAGAACGCGTCCATGGGTGGCAGGGACGCGCCGAACTTCACGCTCGGCGCGGACACCTGCTCGAACGCCACCCTCTCCTACGGACAGACCTGCACGGTAAGCGTCACGGCTCACCCCACCAAGGCGGGCGACCTCCACACCGACTTGGTGATCCCGGACGACACCGCCTCCGGCGGCCGGGACATTCCGGTCTCGGCGACCGGCATCGTGGGCGCGGCGGGCACCTACTACCCGCTCAACCCGACCCGAATCCTGGACACCCGCTCGGGTAACGGGGCGCCGGTCGGCCAGGTTGGTGCCGGGGGTGTGATTCACCTTCAGGTCACCGGCCGGGGCAACGTTCCCGCGTCCGGGGTCTCCGCGGTCGTGCTCAACGTGACCGTGACGAGTGCCACGGCCGCCAGCTACCTGACGGTCTGGCCGGAGGGCGGCAGCCGGCCGCTGGTGTCGAACATCGATTTCCCGGCCGGTTGGACGGGTGCGAACTCGACGACGGTGCCGGTCGGCACGGGCGGCAAGGTGGACATCTACAACCTCACCGGCAAGGTGTCCGTCATCGCCGACATCGTCGGCTACTACGCCAAGGACGACACGGTACTGAGCACGTACGGTCGCGGTGGCCAGTTCCTTCCGATCGACCCGTGGCGCTGGTACGACTCCCGTGAGCAGGGCGCCGACGGTCCGCTGGGGTCAGGCGGCTGGGAATGGATGTGGTTGGCGTTCGAGGATCCGAGCTTCAATTCGCACATCCGGGCGGTGTCGGTGAACATCACCGCGGTCAACCCGACCGCGACCGGCTTCTTCACCGCCTGGAACGGAACGGGCAATCCACCGACGGGGACCTCGACGCTCAACTTCACCAAGGGCAGGACGGTCCCGAACATGACGGTCGTGCCGACCGCGCCCTGCACAGCGGACATCAGCCCGGACTGTGTCGGGGATCCGATGATCGCCGTCTACAACTCGTCCGGTAACACCGATCTGATCGTGGACCTGTTCGGTGTGTACGACGACGGCACGACGCAGGGCGGTCTGCGGTTCCGCGCGGTCAACCCGGTGCGCATCACCGACAGCCGCATCGGCCAGGGCCTGCCGAGGGCTCTCGGCACGGGTGTCACGGGCACGGTCACCGTCCCGGGGTCGATCCTCAACGACGACACCGAGTCGTTGGCGCTCAACGTGACCGGGGTCGCGCCGACCGCGGACACGTACCTGACGCTGTGGCCCGCGGGTGAGAGCCGGCCGGCGACCAGCAACCTCGACCCGGCAAAGGGTTCGACCGTGGCGAACACGGCGAACATCCCGCTGGGCGGTGCGATTCTCAACCAGTTCAGCGTGTACAACCACGCGGGTACCGCCAACGTGCTCGTCGATGTTCAGGGCGCGTTCGACTATTACCCGTACACACCCTCCAACCAGTCGACCTTGAAGGCGGCCACCGTGACACCTTCAAGCAGCCCGTCCATGCGGGCGCACTTCCAGCGGCACTGAACCATCTGACCGGAATTCTCAGGGGCCACTTCGCGACCGGCGAAGTGGCCCCTGGCCGTCTCCGCCCCTCCAGGCACCGGTCGGGCCCGCGGGCCGGCGTCGTTCCTCCGGGGAGAGTTCGCCGAACGCGCGGCCCCAGTGGTCGCGCCGGGCTAGGGTCGGCCCATGGGCCCGCATATCGCCACAATCGAGGCATTGAGGGCTGACCCGGCGATGTCCACTCTCCGCCGCTCCCTGGAGTCCTACTACGGCCACCCGGACCGGGACGCCGCCATGGACCGGTTCTACGCGCCGTTCGTCCGCCCCGAAGACCTCGTGTTCGACATCGGGGCGCACGTCGGCGACCGGGCCGCGAGCTTCCGCCGCCTCGGGGCGCGTGTGGTGGCCGTCGAGCCACAGCCGCTGTGCGTACGAGCCCTCCGCTCGATCTTCTCCGGTGACCGCGAGGTCACCGTCGTCGACGCCGCGTGCGCCGACGCCGTCGGGACGGTGCGGCTACAGATCAATTCCACCAACCCGACGGTCTCCACCGCCTCCGCCGGCTTCCCGCGTTCGGCACGCGGCGCGCCAGGTTGGGAGGACGAGATCTGGGATCGGACGGCTGTGGTGGCGTCCACCACCCTGGACGCGCTGATCGACGCGTACGGGGTGCCCGCGTTCGTGAAGATCGACGTGGAGGGCTACGAGGACATCGTGCTGGCCGGGCTGAACCACGCGCCGCCCGCACTCTCGTTCGAGTTCACCACGATCGAGCGCCTGCTGCCGGAACGGTGCCTGGCCCGCCTCGGCGCGCTCGGCTTCTCCGACTTCAACCTGGCGCTGGGCGACGACATGTCCTTGGCGCTGCGGGACTGGCTCTCCGCCGCCGAAATGGTGGCCCACCTGCGCGCGCTGCCACACCGGACCAACTCCGGTGACGTGTACTGCCTCTCCCGGCCGCTGCGTCGGTGACGGGCCGGTGTCGCGTGAACCGCGCGGAAACCGATACGTTGCCGGGATGACTGGATCGGATCCGAAAGCGGAACTCTGCTTGTACCTGGCCCGAGCGCGTGACGCGTTGCTGTGGAAGACCGACGGGCTCTCCGAGTACGACGTCCGTCGCCCGTTGGTGCCCACCGGCACCAACCTGCTCGGGCTCGTCAAGCACGTCGCCGGCATCACCACCGAATACTTCGGCTGGTGCTTCGGCCGTCCGTTCGCCGAGCCGATTCCCTGGTTGAGCGAGGACGCCGAAGTCAATGCCGACATGTGGGCCACCCCCGAGGAGTCGCGGGAACTGATCGTCGACCTGTACCGGCGCGCCTGGACGCACGCGGACGCGACGATCGCCGCGCTTCCGCTCGACGCCACCGGCGAGGTCCCGTGGTGGCCGCCGGCGCGGCGGCAGACGACCCTGCACCGGATCCTCGTACACATGATCGCCGAGACCGAGCGGCATGCCGGCCACGCCGACATCGTTCGTGAACTCATCGACGGATCGGCCGGGATCCGGGCCGAGAACTCCAGCCTGCCCGGTCATGACGCAGCGTGGTGGACGGCGTACCGCGAGAGAGTGGAGCGGGCTGCCCGGGACGCCGGCTCGCGCTGATCTCGTTCACCGGCGCGCCCCGCCGCGGCACCGGGCACTCCGGCGGAGAGGTCGGGCGGTCAGCGCCGTTGGATGTCGACGACCGTGGCGTTGCGGTAGCTGAGGACAAGGAAGAAACCGACGAGAACCACGGCGACCGCCGCCACCAGCGGCGGTGCCATCAGTACCCCGGGTGCCGCGCCGCCGAGTACGAGCAACGCCGCGAGGCCGCGCCACGGTAGGCGGACCCGGTACGTCACGAGGCCCAGCATGGTGCGCCCGGCGACGTGTACGGCTATGCCGCCGAGAGTGATCAATGACAACGCCGGGTTCACCTGGTTGAGCGGCCGGCGGATGTACCCTTCGGCGCCGGCCGCGGCGATCACGGCCCCGGCGATCATGATCCCGTGGCAGTACGCGGAGACGACCGCGATCTTCGGTGCGGTCGCGTTGACCACGTCGCCGAGATCCCGCCCGGGTCGCAGGATATAGCTCCACAGCATCAGTGCCGCAGTGGTGAAGGCGAGAGCGAAGGCGAACGTGCGGAGATAGTCGAAGCCGGCCCGACTGTATGCCAAGCCACTGAGCAGGACCAATGCGCCCAGGGAGATGATGTAGACCTCGCGGTACCGCTCCGTTATGTGTTCGCCGACCACCCTCAGGTGCGTCTGTGGCGTGCGATTGAGCTTCGGCACCGGCCAGCCGAACCAGGCGCTCGCGCCGTCCACGACGAGCGCCGCTGTCCACAGCGCGATGCGCCCCGGAACGGGAAGGAACGCGCCCACCAGCCACGGGACGGCCGAGATGCTGAACCAGACGAGTACCCGCGCCGAGCGTGCCTGCAGCGGAGAGCCACGCAGGGACGGGACGATCACGAGCCCGCGGATGATGTGGATCGCCGCGTACGCGCCGGCGAACAGCAGGCCGTGTGAGCCGAAGGCGGCCGGCACGGCCGACGCCATCAGCAGCCCGGCGAACATGATCCCGATGATGAGCCGTTGCAGTCTGGGCTCGTCCGGGTTGAACCAGTCGGTCGACCACGCAGTCGCGACCCAGATCCACCAGATGCCGGCCAGGAGGATCAGTGACTCCCCGATGTTGACGAGGCTGAGGTGGAGCAGGATGCGTTGCGATACGCGGGTCAGCGCGAAGATCATGGCGAGGTCGAAGAACAACTCGTATGAGGAGATCTCGCCGGGGTCCGTCCGTTTCTGTAGGAGTCGCTCCAGGGAGGCACCCAGCCGAATCATCTCGTGACCGATGCGTTGATAGCTGAGCAGGACGCCGAGCAGTACCAGGCTGACGGCACTGGCCACAGCCAGCGGTGGCAGCCGCACCATGGCGGGGGACATGGCCGCGATGACCAGCATGCCGAACGGGGCCCGCCAGGCGTGCCGCTGGAACACCGACCACGCGTACAGCGCGCGTCCGGCGAGGTAGAAGAAGGGGCCGGCCATGATCGCAACCGACCACTGGGCTCGGGCCTGGCCGAGTGGGCGCGAGATCAGAGTTTGGGTGCTCATCGCCGTGACGACGATCCCGAGGATCATGATCAGATGGGCGTACGACGCGCGAACCGCCACCGAAGGCGGCCGGCGGTCGAGGACTTTCCCGAGGAGGAGCCCGCGCGGCAGGAAGTAGATCCACGCGATCAGTCCGGCGATCGCGAAGGCGATTGCGAAGGCAGCGGTGCGGACGATGTCGAGCTCGCTCTGGCTGAACGTGATACCGCTGGTCAGAACGACCTCTCCGACCGCGATGACGAAGATCTGCCGGTGACGCTCGGCGACGTGGTCGCCCAGCACCCGAAAGTGCTCCTCCGGCAATGGCGGCAGCCCGGGCACCCGCCAGCCGAGCACCACGCCCAGGTAGTCGGCGATCACCGCCGCCGACCACAGCACCAGTCGGGGCATTGCCGGCAGGAACGCCCCGACCAGCCACGGGATCGCGGTCGCGGCGAACCAGATCGCGGCGCGTACCGAGCGCGTGCCGTACGGGTGGCCACGCATGGTCCAGGCGATCGACGCGTGGCGGCCGAGGTGCGATGCGACGTACGCCACCGCGAAGACGATGCCGTACTGGCCGAACGCCTCGGGCACGGAGGCGGCGAGGAGCAGCTCCGCGATCATCATCGCGCTGATGATCCGCTGCGGGTACGGCTTGTCCGGGTCGAGCCAGTCCGTCGTACGGGCCGCCCCCACCCACACCCACCAGACCGCCGCCAGCAGGACGACCGTCTGCAACGAGTTCTCCCAGCGGAAGTCCCGAAGGAGGCGCTGCGAGAACTGGGTGAGCGCGAAGATGATCGCCAGATCGAAGAACAGTTCCAGAAAGGAGATTCGCCGAGGCTGGCGAGGATCCCGTAAGAGCTGTTCCAACCTGGTCCGCGCCACAGCCCGTCTGCCTCGCGATCGTGCTACCGAGTATTCGTACCACGCTGCGGGAGGCGGCCGGGCTGTTTTGCGTGCGGCTTCCGCGTGACCGGTGATGACGGCGAGCAACTCGGCCACCGCCTCGTCTGGCCGCTGCGCGTCGTTCAGGGTCAGGGCGCGGAAGACGCGTACGGAGTCGGAATCGGGAAACTCCCCGCGGGCCCGGTCGAGCACCGCCAGCGACTCGTCCAACTCGCCCAGCCACCTCAGCGTACTGGCACAGGAACCGGCGCAGGACATCGCCGTCGAGGCCGAGGGCGAGGGCACGCTCGTAGTACTCGCGGGCGGTCGCCTCCTGGCCCGCGGTGTCGTCGGCACCACCCATCTCGTATATCAGGACCGGGTGGTCGGGGTGTTCGGCGAGCAGCGCCCGGACCGGCCACGGGGCAACTCTTCACGAAGCGGGGCGGGCGAGCAGGCCATCGACGAGCAGTCGCAGCATCCGGGTGGCCTGGTCGACGTCGGCGGCGGTCAACATGATGCCGGCCATGCTGGCGGAGACGTCGGCCGGTTGGATGTCGGCACGCAGGCTGCCGTCCATTCGGCCGGCGTCCAGGATGGCGGCGATGGCGCCGTTGAGCTGCTCCCGGGTTTGGCGCGAGCTGATCGCACCGCTGGCGATCGCCGCGCGCAGCGCGTCGGCCATGCCTCGTTTGGTGGCGACGAAGTCCTGGTACCGGCGCATCCATTCGCGCATGGCGTCGGCGGGCGGGCGGTCAGCCAGCAGTCGCGCGGCCACGGTGCAGAGGCGGGTGAGTTCGCTGCGGTAGACCTCCTCGACCAGGGCTTCGCGGGACGGGAAGTTGCGGTAGAGCGTGCCGACTCCGACTCCCGCCTCCTGAGCGATGGCCTCGATTCTGACCGGGGCCGGGTCGCTGGCGAGGGCGCGGGTGGCCGCGTCGATGATGCGCTGCCGGTTGCGTTGCGCGTCTCTGCGCGCCCCGGGGCGTCGCTCGATCTCGGAAACCGGAATCACCTCACAAGCGGAATCGATTCCGCTTCTGCTACAGTCCCAACCAGGCAAAGCGGAATCGATTCCGCTTGTAGGCCACCGTACCTGGAGGTCACGACCAATGACCACGTCCCACGCGTACGCGTACGGAAAGCTGGGCGATCACGCTGTCCTGCGGGTCGGCTTCGGCGCCATGCAACTGGACCACGGCGACCCCGCGGATGCCGTCAAGGTCCTGCGCCGCGCGGTCGAGCTCGGCGTCAACCACATCGACACGGCCCAGTTCTACGGCCCGGTCAACGACCTGATCAGGAGGGCTCTGCATCCGTACCCCGACAATCTGCGGATCGTCACCAAGGTCGGCGCGGTGACCCACCCGACCGAGCGACTGGTGGCCGCCCAGAAGCCGGCGGAACTGCGGGCCTGTGTCGAAGAGAACCTGCGCGTCCTCGGCACCGAACGGCTCGCTGTGGTCAATCTTCGCCGGCTCGACATGCCGCCGGGGATCGCCGCCGCGGCCGACCAGGTGGTCGACCTGGACAGCCAGCTGGCGGAGCTGATCGCCCTGCGCGACGACGGCAAGATCGGCGACATCGGCCTGAGCCAGGTCAGCCTCGCGCAGCTGCGGCAGGCTCGTCCGGCCGGCATCGTCTGTGTTCAGAACATGTACAACGTCCTCATCCGCGGGCAGGAGGACGTGCTGACCGAGTGCGCCGAGCACGGCATTGCGTGGGTGCCGTACTGCCCGCTCGGATCGGCCTTCGACCGGCTGCCCAACGTCACCGACAATCCGGTGGTCATCGCGCACGCCCAGCGTCTCGGCATCACTCCGGCTCAGGCCGGATTGGCCTGGCTGCTCGGGCACAGCCCGGCCACGCTGCTGATCCCCGGCACCCGCAATCTCGGGCACCTGGCCGACAATGTCGCGGTCGCCGCGATCGAGCTGGACCAGGAAGCGATGCTGGCCTTCGACGCGCTGGCCGGGACGCACGGACGCTGACGGACGCACGAGCCACATGGCGGCACGCACGCGCGCCAGCGCGGAGCACCGGCCCGACCCGGATCGACGCCGGTTGCCTACGCCCATCGATGCGGAGCCTCACATGTTGTGCCTGCCAGTCCACAGTGGTCTGTCGACGGACCGGCCCGAACAGCGCCACGACTGGTACCGGTATCGAGGCGCCCCGCACGCCGGTTGAACCTGCCAAGTGAGCGGACCGACTCGACGGGTTCCGCACGTGCACACCAGCGGAACTGCCGGAGGATTCGCCACCGGATGGCGAGCGTCGAGACGGCGGATGGGTCCGACGGGAAAGTTGAGAACGTTGCTCAGTCTGCCGGGGCGGGTCGAGACACGACGGTTGCCCTGGGGTCGACGTCGAGCCCGTCGCGAAGGGCGGCAAGGAACACCGGCCCGGGCTTCGCGCTGTTGCGCCGGCTCCGGCGGCTGCGCATTCGCCGGGAGATCGGCCACGACATCCACGAGGCGTTGCTGCGCTTGGCGTGCGCCATCATCTGCTGGCGCCGACTGGTCAACCTGTCACTTCGTCAGCAGTTCTTGACTGGGGTGGGCGGGAAGCGGGGGTGAGGTTTGTCTTCGAACCTGCTCCCGGTCCCGGCATCGAGCGGACGTTGTCGGTGTTCACCTCGCTGCCGCAGTGTGGGCAGGTCGATATGGGGTGCATGGCGTGGCCGCAGGGCTCGTGGACGAGCACGACCGGCGGGCCCGATGGCCCGGCGGCCCAGGTGTCGCCCCAGGTCATCAGCGCCGTGATCACCGGGGCCAGCGCGCGCCCCTTCTCGGTCAGCGTGTACTCATGGCGCGGCGGATGCTCCGAGTACTGCCGGCGGATGAGGATGCCCTGGTCAACGAGCTTGTGTAGGCGGGATGAGAGCACGCCGCGGGCCATGCCGAGGTTTTCGCGGAACTCGTCGAACCGGGTGGCGCCCCGCAGCGCGTCCCGGACGATCAGCAGCGTCCACCACTCGCCCACCGCGTCCAGGGTCCGGGCGATCGAGCAGTTCATGCCGGACAGGCTGGTCAACCGCATACGGACAGAGTACCCGTAGCAGGTCTCTTGACAAGACCAACCGGGATTCGCGAGGTTAGTCTCATGACAGGACCAACCGGCAGCCGATCGTGGCGGACTCTGGCCGTTCTGTGCGTGGGCTCGTTCGCCATCTTGATGGACACCACGATCGTCAACGTCGCGATGCCCAGCCTGATCGACACGTTGCACGCCGGGCTCGATCAGGTGCTGTGGATCAACAACGCGTACCTGCTCGTCTTCGGCTCGCTGCTGATCACCATGAGCCGGCTGGGCGACATCTTCGGGCAGCGGCGCCTGTTCATCCTCGGGCTCGCCGTGTTCGCGGTGTTTTCCGCGCTGTGCGGGGCGGCGCAGAATCCGGCCGAACTTATCCTGGCGCGCGCCTTTCAGGGTCTGGGTGCGGCCATGCTCGCACCCCAGCCGCTGGTCATCATTTCGGCCACGTTGCCGGCACAGCGGCGCGGCGCCGCACTGGGGGTGTACAACAGCATGATCGGGCTCGCTGCCGTGGTCGGGCCCACCCTCGGCGGCGTCCTCGTGACCTACGTCGGCTGGCGGTGGATCTTCTACGTCAACGTGCCCATCACGATCGCCGGCATCGTGCTGTCCTTCCGCGTGGTGCCGAACCTGAGGCTCGGCCGTCGGCACCGGCTGGACGTCACCGGCGTGGTGCTGGCCACGATCGGGCTGGCCGGTGTCGTCTTCGGTCTGATCGAGGGCCAGCGCTACGACTGGGGTGCTGTCGCCGGAGGACCGGTCACCATTCCGGAGATCGTGATTGCCGGGGGCGTGCTGCTGGTCGCGTTCGGCTTCTGGGAACGCGGCAAGCGCGACAGGGAACCGCTGCTGCCGGCCGCGGTGTTGCGCGACAAGACGGTCGTGCTGCTGTGCGGGTTCACCGCGACCGTTCAGTTCAGCCTGATCGGCATCATGCTCCTCGGCGCGATCAACATGCAATCGGTACTCGGATACAGCGCGGTCATTTCCGGTCTGACCGCGTTGCCACTCAGCATTGTGCTCGCGATGCTGGCGCCGTTCGCCGGACGCCTGTCCGACCGCATCGGCTCCAAGATGGTCCTGGTCAGCGGGTTCACGGTCAACGCGATCGGCGTGATCGCCCTGATCCTGGCGCTGTCCGTGCACGCCACCCCGCTCACGTTCATCCTGCCGTACAGCCTGATCGGCCTCGGCATGAGCTGCCTGTTCGCACCACTGACGACCGAGGCTCTCCGGCGGGTACGGCCAGAGCTCACCGGTGCCCTGGCCGGCATGCTGAACACCTCGCGGCAACTCGGGTCTTCGATTGGCGGCGCGGTAATCGGGGGAGTGATGGCCACGCTCCTGGCCGGCACGATGCGCGCCAGAGCCATCACGGCGGCCAGCGGCCTCGCGGCGCCGGCCCGACCGCCGTTCCTCAGCGGCTTCGCCAACCTCGATCAGAACGGGCTCTCGGTGGGACGTGGCCAGTCCGGCGGTGCCACCGTCGCGGCCAACGTCCCCGAGCCGCTCCGCACGCACCTCGAGCACCTCGTCCACATGGTCTACACCGGCAGCTACATCCATGCCATGCGGGCCGCCCTGGTCATACCCGTTGCCCTCCTGCTGCTGTGCGCCACCGGCTCTGCGCTGCTGATCAAGCAGCGGCCGGCCACAGTCCCCGCCGCCCCACAGCCCGAAGCAATGAAATCGGCGGACGCATGAACCGAACGCGCGGCAGCTCCCCGACCGGACGCAACCAGCAGCGTCGGAGGGTCGCGCCGGTCGCTAACCGAGAGGACCAAGCGGGCAGCCGTCAGGTAATCTAGGGCGTCGCGGGCCGCTAGCTCAATGGTAGAGCAGCAGACTTTTAACCGTCTGGACTTGGCCCTATCCCTCACGCATCGGCACCAAGAGCAGCGCAAATGCTTAGATGACTAATCCACAATGGACCGGCGTCGCTCCTAGACAGCTCGACTGTCCTGGCCGGATGGAGTCGCCGCCGGTCCTGGTCCGTCCCATCTCATCCCGGGCAGTCCCTCGGAAAACAGATGTTGCGTGCGCTCGATAAATGACCTGACCCCGCTCAGCTGATCCAGGTCGAGTGCGAGTCTTGCCGCCCATGGCGTGACCCCGTGAACTGATCCGGGTTCTGTGAGAGTCGGTTATCGGTGGGTGCAGGCGGCAGCGTATCCGGCTGGGGTTTGGTAGGCCAGGGCTGAGTGCCTGCGGTGGTGGTTGTACTCGTCTTTCCAGTCGCTGATCACGACGCGGGCTTGGGTCAGGGACCAGAACAGGTTGATGTTCAGGCACTCGTCGCGCAGCCTGCCGTTGAACGACTCGATGTAGCCGTTGCGCCAGGGCTGGCCGGGTGGGATGAACGCCAGCCCGACCCGCTCGGCGGCCCAGTCCGCCATCGCCGTGCAGGCCAATTCGGGGCCGTTGTCGCTGCGTAGCACCTGCGGGTAGCCGCGTTGCGCGGCGATGCGGTCCAGTTCGTTGATGAGGGTGTCGGCGGTGATGGAGCGGGCGACCAGGCCGCCGAGGCATTCTCGGGTGTGCTCGTCGACGATCGAGGCGATCTTGATTGGTCGGCCGTCGGTGGTGGCGTCGAACTGAAAGTCCACCGCCCAGACCCGGTTCGGGGCGTCCGCGACAGGCAGGATCGGCGCGGTGGTGACGCCCAGGCGTTTACGCCGGCGCAGCTGCGGTACCCGTAGGCCCTCGTCGCGCCACAGCCGTTGGAGCCTCTTGTGGGTGACGTGCCAGCCTTCGCCGCGGGCGTCGTGGTAGGCCCGCCGGTACCCCCAACGCGGGTGCGTCTTGGCGTAGTCGCGTAGCCAGCCGCGCAGGGCCCGGTCGGGATCCGTGGGTTGCTGGTCGCGGGGCGGGCGGCGTTGCGTTCCTCGGTTCTGCCCGGTCACTCGGCAAGCGAACCGTTGACTGACCCCCAACACCCGGATCAGGTGGTCAACGGCCGCCCGACGGCGTGCCGGGCTCAAAAGGGCACACCCCTGAGCAGGTTGTGCGGAAGTTGACCGAGGCTGATCGGCTGCTGTCCTAGGGCAAGGACGTAGCGGATGTCTGCCGAGCATTGCAGGTATCCGAGGCGACGTATAGTCGAGTCAATCTGTTCTGGTCCCTGACCCATGCCCGTATCGTCATCAGCGATTGGAAGGACGAGTACCACCATCACCGCAGGCACTCAGCCCTGGCCTACCAGACCCCAGCCGGATACGCTGCCGCCTGCACCCACCGATAACCGACTCTCACAAACCCTGGCCCACTTCAGGGGGTCCCGTCAGCGCCGCTTGCTATGGATGCGCCCGGCCTGCGCCCTCAGCTAGCTACCTCGACCCAACCGATAAGCTTGGCGGCGTAACTTCCTCCCGCGGGTACAATCTCGCGGTGTCGTAGCTCGCGTTCGAGCATCGGCTCGACCTTCTCGTGGAGGAGCGTTTTACGCGCTGAAGGCGTCGTGTCAGTGATGTTTTCTGGGCGGTTGAAGACGCGGGCTCCCAGACGCTCGAGGCGCGTGTTGCGCTTGCCGTCATGGTTTACACCGAGAGGCAGGATGCAGGCGCGATGCTCGCCCGAGGGGCCGCGCGTCTCGACGAGCCACCAGGTCAATACGCCAGGCCCTTCGGCGCCTGACACGGTCACAGCAATTCTCTCGGGCGACGTTGCCTGCCGCCGTTTGATGGCCTCCTGCACAAACGGGTGATCGAGACCGAGGAGATCTAGGTCAGCGCGGGCGCGGGCAGCATCTCGCTCGAGCGTGAAGCGGCACACCGCTTTCTGCGCGGCGTCCTTGACCACGTACGTGCCGTCGTCCTGCGCTTCGACGCGACTACCATCCGCGGCGAGCGATGCGCGCAGGAATTCCAGTACCCGTTCTAGCCCGGGCTTCACATCGGCGAAGGGCTTGTAGTCATCGAGCGAGAATCCATCAAGATCTTGGAACAATTCGAAGACGACCTTGCGTGCTTCCGCGGCGTTCGAAAGCGCAGCCTCGAGTTCCTCCTTCGTACGGCGCAGTTCGGGATCGCCGAGCGCCTCGCGATAGAGCTTGTCGTACGTGAGGCGCTCGGAGAGCTGGCCAAGCACCTGGCTGCGCAGGTCCTCGGCGACGTTGCCATGCTCGTCGACCTTGCCGAGCGTCTTCGCGATCTCCTGCAGCTTCTCGTCCAGCAGCAGAAATATGCGTCCCTCGATCGTGTCCGAGAGGACCAGGTTGTAGACCTGGGCGGTGTGCTGTTGACCGTAGCGATGGATGCGCCCTATGCGCTGCTCCATGTCCATGGGGTTCCAAGGCAAGTCGAAGTTGAACAGGATGCGAGCGAATTGGAGGTTGATGCCCTCGCGCCCCGCTGCTGTGCATACCAGCACGCGCGGACCGTCGGCCTTCTTAAACTTTCGCTCGGCGGCCAGCTTTGCTCCGTGGTCGCCGCCGCGCAAAACAACGACGCCCTGACCCGGATAGGCCTTTTCGATCTCACGATCGAGGAGGTCGACGGTGCCGAGGTACGTCGCAAAGATGACGACCTTTTCCTTTGGGTCCTGCTCCCAAAGTGCGCCCAGCCCGCGCAGCAGCTTCTCTACCTTCGTCTCGCGGCGCTTGGGAAAGATGCGGAGCAGCTCCCGGATGCGCAGGCGCTCCTCCGGGAGCGCGTGTCCCACAGCCATAATAGCCAGGTCCTCGCCGCCTGTCGCCGCGAGCTCACCGGCAGATGAATCCGAAACGAGCTCCAGCTCCTCTTCGTTGAGCTTCTTGAGCAGTTTCACGCGAAGGTCGGCGAGGATGGCGTCAACCTGGCCGCGTCCCACCGAGTCGTGCGGTACCTCGAACTCGTCGTGGATCAGCTCACGAGCTTCTGCGAGGAGATGCTCGCGTGCGTCGATGTCCAACTCCTGATCTTTGAGGATCGCCTCGTGAAGTGTGAGCATCAGAATGCGCCGATGCAGCGTGCGCCGGACGGCGACGAAGCTTGAAGCGGCGATTTTCTGAAAGATCGTCATGACGAACCCGAGCGCCCGCCCCTTGTTGCCCTGTCGCTGGGCTACCGCGAAGCCGTCCTCTAGATACTCCTTGAGGGCCGTGTAGAACGTGCGCTCATCCTCCACCATGGTGAACGACTCAGTGTGGACCCAACGTCGCGCAAAAAGCGGCGAGCCGTCAGGACGGCAGGCATCGGCCTTGGTGCGACGGAACGCCACAGAGTTCAGGCGGTGGCGGTTGTTGACCATGTCCTCTGGGCTTTTGAACAGCGTAGAGTTCAAGAGCTGCACCAACATCCAGAAGCGAAAGTGATCGCCCTGGTGCGGCGTCGCCGAGAGCAGCACGAGGTCGCGCGTGTGCCCCTTCAGAGCCTCCGCGAGTTTGTAGTTCTCGGTCTTCGTCACCTTCTTGCCGGTACGGAAGGCCGACAGGTGGTGCGCCTCGTCGAACACGACCAAGTCCCACGGCGGCGCCTCGAGCAGGCGCTTGATTCGGGCCGAGCGCTTGAGCGTGTCGATGCTCGCGATCAGCCTGTCGTGCTTCGCGAACGCGTTGGACTTGCGGTCCGTGACGTCGCCCTCACTACCGAAGACCTCGAAGTCGAGTCGGAAAACCTCGTTCATTTCGCGGTGCCAGTTGTTCACGAGACCCGCAGGGACGACCATCAGCGCGCGGTTCAACTCGCCCCGACTGGCCAGTTCGCGAAGCAGCAGCGCCGTCTCGATCGTCTTGCCGAGGCCTACCTCGTCGGCAACGAGGTAGCGGCGCGGCGAGGCGGTCGCGATGCGATAGGTCAGCACGACCTGGTGCGGGAGGAGGTCGATGGGAGCCGCGGTCAGCGCCGCTGCGTTCTCCATGAGCGGCAGTGCGTGCGCCTCGTACTCGAGCCACGCTTCACGCCTACGGTCGTCGTCACCAGCGACAGAGCTGACGACTCGGTCGGTGTGCGAAAGGAATGGCTGGAGCGCCGCGACCGCGACGAGGCGCTCACCACTCGCGAAGAATGCACGCACGTAACCGTTGCGCTCGGAGTCGACGACGACGCCCTGGCCATGCTCGGCATGGCTCACGCGTTGTCCGGGGTTGAACGCAACGGCTTCGTTCATTCGATCCTCACGAGATTCTCGGATGGTGCAGGCCGACGTACGCGTCGCCGTCGAAGTCCGGATCCTTCTCCTCGGATACGAGGATGCGGGCGACGTCCGCCTCTGCACCGCCCCAGAGGCAACGGCCCAGAGGTAACCGCGCGCTGTCCTTGCGGGCGCCAATCCTCCAGAAATACTCCTCGTCGGCGAGGTCCATACCGATGCGCGTGCGCCCGGACGCGAGCCAGAGGATGAGCGCGGCCTGCCCCTCGTAGTGGTCTTGGAAGCTGAGCACCGCCCACTTCAAGTCGCTCTCGAGCCACGCCACCGCGTCCTGCTCCGACAGCGAGTCGAGGCAGCCATCAAGACCCGCGACGACGAGCGCGTCGCCACCCGAGCCCGGGAGGTCATCGGGCCACGCCTTCCGCAATGCGAAGAAGTCGCGGATCGTGACCACGGCAGTCGGCGCGATGACGTCGGTCAGTGCGCGCGGCTCCCACAGCAGCGAGAAGCCGCGACGCATCCATCGTTGTGACCTCTCGACCCTCATGCCGCCCCTTGGTCTTCGAAGAAGAGCGTCATCTGTCGGTAGTGGTTCTCGTGCTTAGAGCGCCACGACCGGAGAATGGTCTGCGCACGCGAGGCGGCATTGCGGATCTCGGACGTCGCTCCTCGCGTCGTGAACCACTCAAGCAGCATCCCGAGGGCCGGGTGCGGCTTGAAGTTGTCGTTCGAGAGCGTGTCCGTCGCGTTGATGCCGCTGTTCTCGAAGCACGCGCCAATGAGGAACGCGGCCTGATCGTAGTCGCTCGTCATGCCGCGACGGTGCTTGCCCTGCCAGGCGCGCGCGACGGCTAGCGGCGACGTGAGGTGGTAGGTCTTCTTATCCTCGGAGCACCAGCCTCGCGCTTCGAAGTCCGAGGGCGCGATACCGGTACCGCGCAGGAACTTCTGCATCTGGTCGCGTGGGATCTCCTTCACGCTATCGAAGAGCCGAAGGAACTGCCGAGTGAACGGCTCGGCATTGGCCGGCACCGGTTCCTTGATCCCACCAAGCTCCTCATCGAGGAGTTGGTTGATACCGACCAGCGCCTCGAGTACCGTCATCGAACGCTCGTCGTCGATGAGTACCTTGCCGTAGTGCCGCGAGTAATACTCAAGAGCCTTGCCGCGACGGATCACCAGAAGGTCAGCCTCAGGGAGACCATCCTTCTGGTGATGTTCAAGCATGTCTTTGAGGCCCCGAACATCCTGCAGAACCTGCCTGCGCATCTTTGCCCAACTCACGGGAGTGGGATCTTCAGTGCGCTTCCGGCATACGTGCAGGATGTCGTACTCGATCTTCTGGGACCCAAACGTGCCCGGCTTCGACCCTTCGCCTTTCGTTTCGTCGCTTCGAATCGGCCATGTTGCTTCAAGGTAGAAGCCGGCCTCGAACAGGCTTTCTAGCACCGAAACCCACGGCTTATCCTCGCTATGGTGAAACGTGAACGCCAGCATGCCGCCGGGCTTGAGGATGCGGTGCGCCTCCTTCCAACTCGCGGTGAGCAAGCGCTGATAATAAGCGTCAGGATCGTCAGGGTGTCGCGCGCGGTTGGAGACAGCCTCGAGAGTCTTGGGGGTGTACTCGCCTGTGAATTTGTCGGGGTAGCGGTCCTTCAGGACAAGACGCAGCCAGACGTAGAAGAAATCTGCGAGCTCGGCGTAATGTAGGAGCCCGCCGAACGGCGGATCGGTGATGACCAAGTCGAACGACGAAGGCTCCACGCTTTCCAGGTCGGTCGCAGATCCACACACCAACTGGACTCCCGGCACGGGAGAGTCGCCCGGCATTGCCTTCTCACTCTTGCCTGAGATCTCTTTGGCGATGGTCGGAACCTCGGTGGAGAGCCGCTCGCTACTGACCAACTCCCAGGGCGACTCTCGCCAGTCGATGGTTTTTAACAACGACTCTGTACACGAGTTCCAATTCCCTCGTCCCAGCGACGAAAACACGCAGTTTTCCACCATGGTGGACTTGGGGTGGTAGTTGTTGTTGCTCATGTGGGGCACGAGCTTGTCGTAACCCACATCCCAGATGCAGAACATGTTTTGGTTGCGCAGGTACTGCTGGAACGCGGCGAGTACGAACTCCCGGACTTCCCAGCGATGTTTGCCACCGCCAACTTCGTTGATCGCCTTCAGCAGCAGCGCGTTCACCAGCAACTGGCGCGGGTTGAACATGGTCCACCAGTGCGTGAAACCATGGTTCGGAATACCACCGTTGTTGAGATGAGTCATGAAGCCGTACGGCACTTCGCTGCGCGGCCAATAGTCAGCGAGATCCGTCTCCTTCCTCACCTCCCACTCTCGCTGCGCTGCCGCGGTGGCGCGCGGATCGTCAGCAGGGAGGAAGTACCGGCCTCCGTATGCAACCCCGTCCCGGTCTCGCTTCGGGCTGTATGCCTGGATGGCGTAGGGCGCAAGCGGGCCGCTCTTGCCCGAGCCCCTCACTGTCGCTAGAACGTCCTGCACCGTGCCGCAAGCGCCGCACGTGTAGTTCGACCGCTTCGGGACAGTTCCCATCGACGTACTGAACGTGATGCCCGTGTCTGGGCACGTGACCTGTTCCGGCAGCTTGCCGCGAACCTCGAGGAGACGAAGGGCCTTCGCGCGCGCTTCGTACCAGCGCGCCGACGACTCGACGTCGTCGGTGACGCTGCCACCGTAGGGCTGCCCCGTCTTGTCCTTCGATTCCTCGCCGTGCAGCCACAGCGGATGCACGAGCAGCGAGAGCGAGACCTTCCTCCTGTTGCCCTTGCGCCGGTCGACGTTGACCAGATCCTGCTCGCCGCACGACGGACACACGACCGCGCCGTTCTTCGCAATCGGCGCGAAGGGCGTCTCGCCGTCGGCGATGACGAGCGTGACGTCAGGAGCCATGCGGACCTCCGATTCTTCGATGTCGAAGGAGGTCTTGCACTTGGGGCACCTGTGCGGCCACGCCTTGATCGAGAGTTCCTTCACCGCCAGCACCGGCGAGGACATCACCGGCGTGCGGTGGCCGCACCCGGTCACCTGACACGGCCCGTGCTTCGACCAGAACACGTAGATGACCTCGGGCCCTTCGTACTTGTAGCCCTTGCGCTCCTCCGGCCTGAGCGCCAGCGGATCAAAATCGTCGCCCATGACCGTGCCGTCCGAGAGCCGCGTCCACGTTCCGCGCTCTCCGTGCGGACCGTTGCACGCGTAGAATGGCATGATCTGCGGCTTCACCTCGGCCTCGATGTCGGCGAGGAGCGCTTCGACCTCAGCATTCTTCACGTCGGCCAGTTCGGTCTTCACGACCAACCACGCGACCGGGTTCAGGTCGTTGCCGAACATCTGCATGCCGAGACGGCTGCCTTCGACGACGGTAGTTCCGCCGCCCATGAATATGTCGGCGACCTTGACGTCTGCGAACGATTGCTTCGTCTGGTGGTTCGCGTAGTAGACGTCCCACACGGCCTTCGCGGCCTGCGACGTGTCCTCGGGTGCCTTCATCGACGCGGAGAGCAGGAGCGAGCGGAAGACGCTCGACCGGCGGCGCGCCCACCACTTCGACATCTGATAGATGGGCTTGCCCGCGTTACCCTCGATCGCCGCGACCTGGTTCACCGGAAGGATCGGGAAGTCGACCTCGAGGCAGGTCTTCGGTCGGTTGGGGTCGTTGAAGTCGACCGTCTCGACCCGCACTGCTTTGCCCGCACCCACGGCGTCGGCAACCGCCTTCGTCAAGCGCTCGGCCTTCGTCGTTCCCCTGCTGCTTGATTTAGCCATGCCTATGCTCCACCCGTTCGCGAAAGCTCGATGAACGGCACCGCGACTTCGAGCAACGAGAGGCCACCGTGCGTGAGAGTTGGATAGCCACCCTGGCTCTTCCACTTGCGGCGGCCGAGCGCGAACGCCGCGTCGGCGTGGGCGGTCTTCAGATGCAGGGTGAGCGGCGGCACCCAGTTCCCCGGCTCGAGTTCGGCGGGTGCCGACCAGCGCCCGCTCCTCAGCCGGTCCTTCAGGTACTGCGCCTGTGCGGAGTCGGCGGTGTCGGGGAAGTGCCCGCTTGCCGCATAGCCGTGGTCGGCCGTGATGACGAGGCGTCGCCCCGTTGTAAGCGTGTGGACGAGGCCCCAGAAGGCGTCGCTCGAGAGCTTCTCGGCGGCCTCCATGGCGAGCGCGGCGAGGCCATGCCCCGGTGCGCCAAGGTCGTGCAGCCGCTCGTCGGGCCAGTGGTGCCAGAGCAGCCAGTCCTGTGAGGCGTTGACCAGCGCCGCGCAGTCCTCCCACGGCAGGTCGGTCGAGTCGGTCACAGCACCCGCGAGGCGGCCTTTCCCGGCTCCGCCGTTGTTCTGCAGCGAGCTTCGGCTTGTGAAGCCGAGGGCCTCAGCGAACGGCCTCGTGTTGGCGGGCAGTTCGGCTCCCGTGGCGCGAGATTGATGAACCGTGTAGCCCCGCTCGGCTGCGCCCTTCAGGAGCCAGGGCACCTCGCGCAGCGAGAAGGCGTCGAGGACGAGCACCGCGCGCCCAGCACCACGTTCAGCCCACCACGACGCAAGCACGTCGGCAGTGCGGGGAACCACCGCCTCGTACGACTTCCACAGGTCCCAACCCGCGGTCGCGAGGAGGAGGTCCGCTGCTCCGAGCTCGGCGTCGCGCCTGGTCACCTCCGACGACGCCGTCTCCTGCAGCAGAGGCGCAGAGCACGTGTTCCAAGCGTGATCGAAGAGGCTCGCCCAAGCGTTGACGGGGGAAGCGGCCTGAAGCTGCCGCAGCAACGTGAGCGGCAACGGCATCAGTGCTCCTCCTTGTTCAGCGTCAGCTCGTACGTGATGCCGTCGGGGAGCTTCTTCAGGAGGTCGTTGAGCTGCGCGCCCGTAAGGTTCGCGACCCTGACCTGGAGGTCCTGAACCTGGGTGCCCGGCGTGATGCCCCAGCTCTCCACCTTGCCGAGCAGGTTCAGCGCGGAGGTGGCACCCGCCGTGCTCAACTGACGCACCGACGTCGTCACCCCGCCGCCAAAGATGGTGCCACCGGACGTCGAGATCGGGCTCTGGCCCGTGCCAGCGGTCGGGCCGGCATCGCCGCCCATGACGGACGGCTGCGGGTTGAGCGGAAGCTGACCACCCACGCCGCCGTTGGGCGTCGGGACGACGAGCGGCTGCGGCGGCACCACGCCTTCCGTGTGCGGGACCGCCTGCGGGAGAAGCACGTAGGTCTCGTCAAGGTGCTTGCCTGTCCCGAGCTTGCCGCGCATGCGCTTCCATGCGGTCTCCTCGTTCTCGCCGGCGCGCACCTGCAGGTACTCCATGCCGCGGAGGTTGATGGCGATTTTGCCATGGGCGCAGATCCTGACCAGCTTCTCCTTCATCAAGGTCTCACCGAGCCACGGAATGCAGTCCTCGCCACCGGGGCGAGGCTCCTGCATCTCGCGAAGGAGCTTGCCCACGGACTCGTTCTGCAGGGCGGCCGCGAGGATCAGCCCGTCGAAGTCCTCCGAGACGAACAGGTTCTTGGAAACAAGCGCGTCGACAGTTTCCGGGATCTGCGCGCCTTCGGCCTTGTGGCTCTCGACATGGAACGTGCACTGCGACGGGTACTGGAAATTCCAGGTGGCGAGGATGGCGAATCTATCGAAGCGGCGCTTCAGGATGTCGCGTAGTTCGCGCTCGTACTTCGTATGGAGCTTCTTGAACTCGGGGCTCTGCGTCTTCCACTTCTCGGCGAGCAGCACCGCGCGCGCGAGCACGAGGAGATCGCGGTCGTAGAACAGGTTCGCGCTGCCCTCACGCGGCAGCAGGAAGCGAACCGCGTTGCGGCGCCTTTGGAGCCGCTCCCTGAGCCATGTGCCGAGTCGCGCCTCCACCTTGTCCGGCGGCTCCGGAACGACGAGCAGCGGGATGCGGTCATCCCACTGCGCGGGAAGGTCGCCCTCTTCGGCGCCCGCCCACGGGTCGGTCGTCCAATTCGCGCCGAGGACGACGACGCGGAAGGCCTGCGCGACCGTATCCGTGCCGCCGATGACATAGCGAACCTCGCGCGCGAGCTGCTGTCGGTCATTGAGCTTGTCGGGACCGTCCCCAAAGAGTTTGTCGTTACGGGCGTTGGCGACGAGCTTCGCCTGCGGATTCTCTTCTTCGCGGAAGACGAGACGCGAGCCGTCCTGATGGATATTGAAGCTGTTGTCCACGATGGTCGACAGCTCCGCGGCAAAGAAGTTGGAGTCGACGGGCTTGCTGCGCGTGATGTCGACGTGCAACTCGGCGGGCTCGGCACCGGCATTCTTGATCGCCAGCGAGCGTAGCCAAAGCGCGCTGACGATGTCGGCGAGGTGCGGGACGTTCTGCGCAGGGTCCTTCACCGCGTCGAGCACGGCACTGAGGTTGCGCTGCGCCTTCTCACGGAGGTTCGCGTGGTGCTGGTTCGACACAGAGTCGAGCAACGCTGCAATGCCGCTCCTGTCGTTGTCGAGACGGAAATCGGCTGCCGTGATGATCGGCGAGACTGCGTTCCGCGACTTGAAGACGTCGGCAAGGATGCGAATCAGATCGCGCGTCTCCTGCGCCTGGGTCGCGACGAGCACCTGATCCTCGAGCAGCGCCATGAGGTGCGGCGCGAACGGCCACGCCTCGACGAATTCGGCGCGAACGCGTTGGTGTTCTGCGGGGGGCGCCTCAGTGAGTCGCAGATGCTCGGAGACGTGCGCAGCGATCGCGGATTCGATCTGCTGCGAGGGTACCTGCATGCGGTTATCGAACAGACGATGCAGCAGCAGACGAAGGCGATCGCGACGTGCGTTGGGTCCCTTGAAATCGATCTGGCGCGGATTGATGCGGTGGACCTGCTGGTACGCCTCCGTCTCGCCGTTGCGGACCGAGACTACGAGCATGAGCAGTTCGGGGTGCTCCTTAGCGATCTCGGAGAGGATCTGGATGAAGTTGAACGCCCAGGTCCGCCAGGGGAACTGCTTGGTGTTCGTGAGGCCGTCATACCATGTCTGGAACTCATCCAAAATGAGCGCTGTCGGCGTGTGCTTGAACAGCTCGATTAGGAGCCTGTCGCCCGGGATGTCAGTGCGCCTGTCGCCCTGCGCCTCCCATTTGCCCTTAATGTAGCTTCCATGCGGGTGCCGGTCGAAGATCAAGTCCCACAGGAACTTGTAGTTCTGGCGGTGGAGGCTCTCGCTGATGACGTGTGTCTTGGGGCGTAACTCAATCTCGCCAAGCTTCGGCTGGCCGAGGCTGATGCCCCATTCCTTCAACCAATTCGAGGTAACGTCAGGACTGGTGAACGCGTGGTACAGGGCCGCAAGCAAATGAGACTTACCCTGGCCGCGCTCGCCGATGAGTACGACGGGCTGGCCGTGCCCCGGGCCGATCGCCTCTATGGCGGAGACCACGTCAGCCGTCGGGTACGTGATGTCGAGGAAATCGGCAGCACCGATCTGCGTTGCGCCCGTGTTGTTTTCGTTTGCGAGCTCGATGGCTGTGCCCTTGAGGCGGCGGCCCTGAAACTCCTGTCGTAGTGTCAATCCCAGCATCGTCTGGCTCCGTTCAGCGGATGGAGTGCTCAAATCAGCCGTCCTCGCGGTCCGTATCTGTTCCGCGCGACTGCTCGGAGATCCACCGCTCGAGGTCCGTGCGCAGGAACTGCCAGAATTGCCGACCTTGAAATGCCGCGAGCTTCGCGTCCTGCACTAAGCGATAGAGCGTTCGCTCGGTGACCTTTAGGTAAGCGGCCACTTCACAGATGGTGAGGATGTCTTCAGGCATGGGGACCTTCGCGCAGGCATGTGACGCTTCAGGATACGGGGACTGGTGTCGCTAGGACAACGCCAACAGCGGAGTTTTCAGGAGCTTCGTGTGCGCCTCGGGCACTCTGGAGTGCCCCTCCTGACCCCGAACTCCCGATTTTTGCACCCATTCTTGTGCAGAACCGACGGACATCTCTGGAGTGATGACGCTTTCCCGACATGAGCGCTTGGCGGATGTCCTTCGGGTTGAGGTTAGAAGGCCGACGCCGCGCTGCGATACGCGCAAGTCCTCGTCGAACACGATGTTCCTGACCTCGCCGCAGCTACCAAGATGATGACTGACCAGACCCGCTGGGAAGCCATCGACCGGGCCCTGGCGACTGTCCCAGGAGACGGCCAAGACGGGATTCGGCGCGCCTACCTGTGGATGCTGTCCGGATCCGACGATCTGATCAAGCCCGACCGAATGGTTCTGCGGTGGCTTGCGCGAACGTCTGGATGCCCAGCTACCGCAACCGACGCTCGCGATATCCTGGTCAGAGTCGCGAAGGAGCTTACCGTGAGGCTTCGCAGGCCGGTGACTCCGTGGATGGTTGACCACGCCATCTGGAATGCGGAACGTTCCGGGCTCGTGGATGCAACGGCCCCGACGACCATTGTCTTCGACGTCGCCGGCTTTCCGCCAATCAAGAACGAGGCACGGTCGTTGTTGGCCGCCAATCATGGCCAGCGCGAACGGGTTCAGCGACTCCTGGCTGCTGCGGCTGCCGCAGCGCACCGAGTCGGGTGGACAACGTCGGACGCCCATATCGAACTCGACGTCACCGTCCGCTCGCCGACGCCACGACCGCCCGGCGATGCGACGAATTTTCTAGGCGGCATCGGCGACGTACTGCAGGGCAGGAAGGCTGGTCAGGGTGTGAACCTGTCCCATCTCGGCAAGCTTGCGGGATTCGCGCTGTTCAACGACGACAGCCAGATTGTGAAGGTCGCATACCGGGTCGTTGTGGATACCGTCGCGTCTTACACGGTGCAGGTGACACCCCAGTAGCGGCGGTGGCCCGGTAATACCGGCTGTCCAGCCGTTTAGCAACCACGCCCTCGATCCCCGCAGACGCCCAGCCCGGTGCCATGTCCCGGTGCACGGTCTGCGGACACAACAGCATTCGCAACGAGCGTAGCGCCGGATGGAGTACCCGCGTTCATGCCGTCCTACTAAAAGGCTGCTCAGCTGGGTTGAGAGCAGGCGACGCCTGTTGGGCGAACGGCAACCGGCCGGGATGTTATGTGTGGCCCCGAAGGAGAAGGGAGCGCAACTGTTCGCGTTCCTGCGCCAGGACAACGGGCCGCGATGCCAATTCCTCTAGAAGGCTGGTCAGTGGCCACGTGACCAGGTACCCGTACCGGGCCTCATAGAGGCCCACGGCCTGCAGGCCGAACGCATCTTGGAAGTCCATAAGCGCATAACCGAGCAGTTGGTACAGCGTCTTGACTTCCAGCCCGCAGCGGCGCGTCCCATCCCGACGCTTGTCGCCGAGCCCGGTCTTCAATTCGACCAACAGCCCGCCCACAACGAAGTCAGCGTCGGCGGCCATCAGTTCGGAGCCGTCGAAGGTTGGTCCGAGCGCCCAGAGGCCACTCTGTCCACTCAGCTGCGGCAGCAGGTGGGTAAGGGCCAGTGAACGTAGCTCGGCGAGTTCAACCATCGTCTGCGGGCTGGCCAAATCAAGCAGATCGTCGGCGTTGACCGTACTCAGGTCGAGCCGGTGCAGCGGTGATCCGCCGGGAAGCGGTACAGGTCCCATCCGGAACACTTCGGTCAGCAGCGCTAGCGCCCAACACCCCCGCAGCAGCACCTCTTCACCTATGGCGGACGCGGGAGCGGGGCCTTGAAAGGTACGGACCCCGAGGCTCGCAGCGCCGTTTGGGGCGGTCTCGACCCCCAACCGCGATGCCAGCTCGGCGATCGCGAACGCCAGCCGGCGGTTCCCGCGGTCGCCGAGGCGATCCGGAAGTCTCGCCGCACCGAGTAGCGCCAGGGTCAGGTCTGGCTGAGGGTGTAGCAGGAAACGCACTGACCAGTCGAATGCGGCGCCCATGGTTCCGCGGAGGATGTCGGAGCCCGGAAGGATCAGTGAACCAGCGGCCTCACGGTACTGGCGTTGTAGCACGCCGACGTTCGGGAAGCGGGTGGTGAAGAACGCCTTGACCGGGGACGCGGACCGTCCGAGTTCGTGGGTGAGCGAGCCCCATCTGGGTGCCGGCGGGCGGCGCAGGCCGTGGATCATGGAGAGCTCAGCCGGCGACGGGGGTCGGCGCCCCCGGCGTGGTGGGGATTGGCAGGTTAGGGCGTGACGCTGGCGGCGTGGCTCTCGCCGTTGGGTGCTTGACTTGCGTTGGAGCGAACCGCGGCGCGCCGTCCCATTCCAGCTGCCGGAAAACCTCCGCCTTCACCGCGTCAAGTTCAGCCGCCTCGGCCCTCGCCAACGCCGGCTCAAGCGCTTGGCGCAGCTGCTTCACCTTTATTTTGGTTGAGATGTCCCGTGGGGTGCAGCCGGCTAGCGGGCGCGTCCCGCCGATGCGCGCCGCGAGCTGCTCCAGCAGGGCGTAGAACCGGTCGGTGTCGGATGCGTGGTCGTTGCTCATCGTAGCGTCTCGACGCTCGCCTCCTAAAACGCCTGTTTGAGGGAGTGAATTCGGACTGAGGACTCTCTGTCTCACCTTTGGCCACCAAGGTAAAGACTCAAAAGCTTGTAGCGGCCCCGCCCAGCCGTCGAACACGTCCGTGGATCTTGAATGGGCCTAACTTGATAGCGAGACGTCACGTCCGGGCTCCTGCGATTCAACGGTTGAAACCAAAATCTTTACACGCGCGCCCACCGATCCGCTGCTGCAAGGTCACTTTCTTGACCGGTCGACCTGCAAGTCCCAACGAGCGGGCTCTCGGCGTCGACACGAGTCGTCATCGAGCATGCGATCGAGTCAATGGTCCTGGCCATTTATTACCCCGCATCCTCGAAATAGACGATGGTGCGGCATCTTGAATGGAATCTCCTTCAACGAGTGCTCGGAAACTCCAACACCTCGGGGAGTCCCCATGGCAGGTTCACTCATGCAAGTCGCCACAACAGGTCGTGCAGCTTTCGACCAAGCCTTGTAGTCCAACGTTTTCCGGCTCGAAAGCGGGCAGAACGGGCAGCCTCAGCCGCTAGGTGCTCGCCCGCAACATCAACGCCGTTCATGTCCCCGCGTGCTAACAGCGTCTTGGTATATGGGCAGTCGGGTAGGCACCCGTCGGTATGGCGGTCGAGGGTTCCGGTGGTGAAGTGGTAGAGGCGTGCCCCTACGTCGCCGACCCCGCCCGGTGCGATCACGGCGCTGAGCAATTGAAGGGTCTCGTCCGCGGCAGTGGCTGCAGAGAACGGGAAGACGTTCTCGTTGTGCCGCAGCGGATGGTCGTCGTCAAGCCCGGCCAGGTACGACGGGTCGTCGAGCAGGCCGGTGCGCTCGACGTTGACGAGGCCGGGATCGTACTGGCCGAGGCATTCCAGGCAGGACCGGCCAGGCGCGGCTAGATGCGACCGCCACTCGGCGCCGCGGAGCTGGCCGTGACGGCCGCGGACCAGGATTCCACCGTCGACGACAGGTACCAGGTGGGCGTAGGCGGTCAGGTTGAGCACCGCACGGGGCCAGGGTCGATCGACGCAGCTGAACACCACGTCGCAGTCGAGCGCCTGTGCCAGCCCCTCCCGCTCGACCACGGAGAGATCCAGTCCCTCGATCCGGGGGTGCTCGGCGGTCGCGGAGCGGCGCAGGGCACGGGCGAGCACCTCGACCTTGGCGCGGACCAGCCGGACGTCGTGGGGGCCAGCGTGCAGGAGCCGATCGAGGTTGACCGCCTCGACCGTGTCGAAGTCGAGCAGGGTGATCCATTCGATGCCGATCCGCGCAAGCGCCTCGGCGACCAACGCGCCGACGCTGCCCGCGCCGATGATGCCGACGTGCAGCCGGGCCAGGTCGGCCTGGACGGCCGGTCCCCAGGCGGACACGGTGCGGGCCTGTAGCGGCCGGAACTGGGGTCTTGGCCGCAGTAGGTCGTTCCAGAAGATCGCAATCCGGTCCCCGACCAGGCGGACGCTTTCGCACCATATCGGCAAATACCGGCGGGGTCCGACACGCTCCCACAGTCGAGCGCTGTACCCGCCGTCGCCGCTGGCGAACGTAAGGCCGACCAGCGGCAGGCCGGTCATCGCGGCGCTCTGGGCCGCGTACCCTGCCTCGGCGGCGTGGTCGTCGCGGCTGAGGCCCTGCCAGCCGAGTCCGGCGGGGTGGCTGTGGACCAGCGCGAGGCCGGCGTCAGCCGCCGCCGCCAAAGCGACGGCGCGGAGAAAGTATCCAGATGTGAAAGAGACGTTGCCGTGCACAATGCGCTCGTCCTCAGTGGGCCAGATCGCCTCGGCCACGATCGCCGTAGTCCGGGTCGCCCCGGTGCTGGGCCGCCAGAGCAGGAAACACAGGTCCTCCTGCCCATCGGACCGGTCGAGGTGAGTGGCCAGCCGGGCGGCGAGATCGGTAGTCATGACCACCGACAGTCGTCGCCCGGCTAGCGCGAGTCCAGTCACAGCTGGGAGAAGAGCGTGCGCAAGTGCCGCAGGTACGCGCGCATGCTCCGTTCGGACGCCCAGGTGGACGCGGGGCGGCTCCAGTACTCCCACTCTGAACCCAGGGGCGAGGCGTGCACCGCCCCGCCCGGATGGCCCAGCCGGGGGCTGACATGTGGACCAGGCGGCGGTGACAGCGGCCAGTCTCCAGGGATCAACAGACCGATCGTGACCTGCTCGCCGGCTCGCCGGCCGACCTCCACGGTGTAGGGGAAAATCGCGAACCCGTCCAGCACGGCAACCGTGTAACCGTGCGCGGTGAGCGCGGCGATGAATCCGGCCGCGCCCACCTGGGTCTGCTGAGCCGGGGTCATGAGGTGGGGGTCGGACCGGTCGAGACTGACACGAACATGGCGTTCTCATGTACCCGGATCGGGATGTCGCCCTGCCCCTGGTAGGAGACCTGATGGCGTCCCTCTACCTGCACCAAGTAGTTGGTCGCAGGGTCGACGCCTGCCAGACCGAGGATCTGGTTGGGGGTCAAGCTTGCCTCGGCTGTGATTAGCGGCTCGCCATCGACCGTAAAGGTGATCGGCCTCCCCCACCGGGAATGCTCGGCCAACACTTCGCTGTCGGTTGTCATCGACTTTCTCCGTCCCTTCCGCCGCTCGGGCGGACTCGAAGCGCCCGCGGGGTTTGGGCGGGCTGTCCATGACTTCCGGGAGTGTCACCGAACTGCGATCCACTCGGCCGAGTGTCCTGTCCTTAGAGCCTGGTAAATAACCGTTTCAGGGGGCGCGGGTGGGTTGTGGGATGCG
>JBDZVD010000199.1:0-8231 GCA_040255525.1 Micromonosporaceae bacterium
GGGCCGGGGCCGGCGGACTGCGGACCGGCGGCCGGCGGGCCACCGGCGAAGCCGCCGGGTGGGTTGCCGCTGGCGCCCGGGCTCGGCGGCGTGCCGTTGGTGGTACCGGCGCCGTAGCCACCGGCGGTCGGCTGGTCGCGCAGGCTGGTCCGCGGGCGCCTCGGCAGGCCGGCGGCCGTCGAGAGCTGGATCGACGGGTACTCGTCGGCGCCGTCGTCCGGACCGCCCGGCTGCTGGTACTGGCGCAGGGTCGCGTCGGACACGACTGCCCGCCCGCGGTGCTCCGAGGCGCTGTCGGGTCCTGCGGTCGGCCGCGGGTGAGGCGCTGGCGGAGGGTCGGTGGGCAACGGGGGGACCTCGCAGATCAGCGCGTCGGGGATCAGAACCGTGGCGGTGGCGCCGCCCGGACGGCGGCCGGCGAGGCGCACCCGGATCCGGTGCGCCATCGCCAGCCGCTGGACGACGAGCAGGCCGATGTGAGACCCCGGATTCCCGTCCAGCACGGCCGGGCGGTCGAGCTCGAACATCGCGTTGAGCGCGGCGAGGCGGGCCGGACCCAGGCCCACCCCGGAGTCCTCCACCCGCATCAGCACGCTGCCCAGTTCGGTGATGTGCGCCGAGACCCGCACGTTGGAGCTGGGCGGCGAGAACCGGGTCGCATTGTCCAGCAGTTCGGTCAGGATCCGGATCACGTCGTCGGCGGCGAACTCGACCACCGCCAACTCGGCCATGGACCCGATCTGCACCCGCGGGTAGTGCTCGATGGCCGACACGGCCGCACGGACCACGTCCAGCAGGGTGGTCACCTGCCGGCCGGCGTCCTCGACCTTGTGCCCGGCGAGCACCTGGAGGTTCTCCGCCTGCCGCCGGATGCGGGCGTTGGCGTGGTCGATGCGGTACAGCTTCTCCAGCCGGTCCGGGTTCTCCTCTTCGGACTCGGCGGCCTCCAACTGGGAACCCAGCTGGTACACCGCGGCGAGCACGCGCAGCGCGAACTGCTCGCAGATCCGCGGCCACACGTCGTCGCCGCCCCGGGCGAGCGGGCCACCATCGGGAGCCGGGGCGCCAGGACCGGCCGCAGTGCCGGCGGGTCGTACGCCCGGTCCCGTGATGGCCGGACCCGGTCGGGTGCCCGGCGCCGGCGCCGGCCTCACGCCGTACGCGCCGGCCCCGCTCGGGCCCGCCGCGGGGCCGGCGGGCAGCTCGGCGGGGGGTACGGCCGGCCGGGGCAGGGGCTCGGTGGTGAACTCGGCGTTCAGCACGGTGGCGGGCCGGTCCGGCGCCTCGCCGGCGGACGGGTCCAACCAGTCGGCCAGCCGATGCCGCCAGCCCACCCGGCTCACCACGCGATCTCGCAGTACATACGCGCTCTTCCGTTGTCCCGATATACGCCAAGAGGACGGCTTAGAGCCGTCCGAGCGGTTTTGGGCGTCTGAGTGGCGAGTCAACCACTCGACAGCCAGAAGCGCAACATTTTCACGTCTTGGCGCTATTTACGCTGATCGGCACCGTGTATTGATCCTCCGAAAGGCTGATCGCCGGTCACCCGGTTCGTGTAACAGGGAGCCGCGGAGTGCCGGAAAAGATCGACCGTGGGTGATCGGACCGCAGCGAATCGTCACCGACGGGTCGCGGGTAACGGTGCGGGGAGTGGTACGGACCGGTACTAATCCGGGATACCGAGCGATTGCCCCGTAGCCGGTGCGTCGGGGTCACCCCGCATCCGGTACCGGGTACTTCCTCCAAAAAGCCTGGGTACGGGCTGAGATTTCCGCATCAGTTGGCCGTTGGGCTGGGCAAGCGGCCTTTCTCGCGGCAAGTCTTGAGCCGGTGTGCGGTCCGACGCGGGGGTGGGATGGGTGATGGCGAGCCGGTTGGGCAAGTTCGCGGGTGTCGCGATATGCGTGGTCGCGGCGGGAGCCACGCTGGCGGTGGGCGTGCTGCCGGTCGCCCTCGTCGGCGGGCTGTCGGTCAACGCGCTCACCGCCGACTTCGAGTCCCTGCCGGGTGACCTGAAGATCGTGCCGCCCCCGCAGACCACCTCGATCTACGCCCGGGACGGCAAGACACTGATCACCACGTTCTACGACCAGAACCGCAAGGACGTCGCGCTGTCCGAGGTCGCCCCGGTGATGCGCCAGGCGATGGTGGCCGCCGAGGACACCCGGTTCTACCAGCACGGCGCGGTCGACCTGAAGAGTGTGCTGCGGGCGCTGGTCTCCGACGGGAGCAGCGGCCGGATCCAGCAGGGCGCGTCGACGCTGACCATGCAGTACGTCCGCAACGTGCTCAAGAACGACCCCAACCTGACCCCGGACCAGCGCGCCGCCGCGACCCAGGACACCCCGGGCCGCAAGATCCGGGAGGTGCGCTACGGGGTCGCGCTGGAAAAGAGCATGACCAAGGACCAGATCCTGCAGGGGTACCTGAACATCGCCTACTTCGGCAATGGCGAGTACGGCATCTACGCGGCCAGCGAGGGCTACTTCGGCAAACCGCCGAGCCAGCTGACCCTGCCGGAGGCGGCACTCATCGCCGGACTGGTCCAGTCCCCGGACACCGACAACCCGGTCGACGGCGACAGGTCGGCCGCGCTCGACCGCCGCAGGTACGTGCTCAACGCGATGGCCGGCATGCACGTCATCAGCCAGGCGCAGGCCGCCGCGGCGGCGGCCAGCCCGCTGAACCTGCACCCCAGCCAGGCGCCGAACAACTGCACCGCGATCGCGGCGGCGCACAACGACTGGGGATTCTTCTGCGACTACTTCCGCCAGTGGTGGGACGCCCAGCCCGCCTTCGGCGCGACGGTCGCGGACCGGCGGCGGGCGCTGAACGAGGGCGGGTACACGGTCGTCACCTCGCTGGACCCGAACATCCAGGCGTCGGCGCTGCGCCAGTCGCTGGCGGTGTACGGGTACGACAACGCCAAGGCGCTGCCGATCGCGGTGGTCCAGCCCGGTACCGGGCAGGTGCTGTCGCTGGCCGTGAACCGGCACTACAGCCTCGCCCCCGACCCGCCCGGCACGGAGTACCCGAACACGGTCAGCCAGTTGATCGCCGGGGGCGACGGAGTCGACGGGTACCAGGCCGGCTCCACCTTCAAGCTGTTCACCATGCTCGCCGGGCTGGAGGCCGGCAAGCCGTTGTCCACCAGCTTCGACGCGCCCTCGCCCCTGGTCACCCGGTTCCCGGGCAGCGGCCCGGGCAGCTGCGGCGGGTACTGGTGCCCGGTCAACGACAATCCGTCGTTCATGAACGGACACCGGACCATGTGGGACGGGTACGGCCGGTCGGTGAACACCTACTTCGTCTGGCTGGAGGAGCAGGTCGGGCCGCAGAAGGCGGTCGAGATGGCGCAGCGGCTGGGCATTGCGTTCCGGGCACCGAGCGACGCGTCGCTGGCCGCACACGACGCCAGTGACTGGGGATCCTTCACGCTCGGCGTGGCGGACACGACCCCACTGGACCTGGCCAACGCGTACGCGACCATTGCCGACGAGGGGACGTACTGCAAGCCGGTACCGGTCGTGTCGATCACCGACGCCAACGGCGACAAGGTCGGCGCCGGGGATCCGAACTGCCACCGGGTACTCGACCCGGACGTGGCCCGGGCCGCCACCGACGCGGCACGGTGCCCGGTGGGCCAGCAGTCGGCGTACGGCATGTGCAACGGCGGTACTGCCCCGGTCGTCGGCAGCATCTTCGGCGACCGGCCGGTGGCGGGTAAGACCGGAAGCTCGGAGAACAACGCGACCGAGACGTTCGTGGGCTTCACCCCGCAGGCCGCGGCGGCCGGTATCGCCGCCGACCCGAGCAACGCCACCGACACCGTCGGCGCCGCGGTCGAGTCGGCGGTTGCCGCGGCGGTCGCGCACACCCTGATGACCGCGGTGCAGGGCCTGCCGGTCAAGCGGTTCACCGCGCCCAGCGTCACCATCGCCTACGGCCCGGACGGGCGGCCGCCGGCCGCGAATCCGCCTACCGCCGCGCCTCGCCAGCGCCCGGATCGGGCCGATCCGCTGGCGCCGCAGCGGCCCGGTCGCCGTGGACCAGGAGGACATCGCGGTGGGTCGACTCAATGAGCTGACGGCTGGCGCTCGCGTCCAGCAGCCGTCCGAAGGCGCCGTTCGAGGGGCTGCCGATCGCCACGAGCCGCGCGTCGAGCGAATCGGCGTGCTGCGCGATCAGCCGCCCGACGCCGCTGTGGTCGCTCACGCTGCGCAGTAGCCGCGCCGTCGCCGCGATGCCCAGCGCGTCGAGCTGGTCCAGGGTTTCCCGTACCGCCGCCCGGGCCGCGTCCAGGTCCTCGATGTCCACCGCCAGCTCCTCGACGATGTCGGTCTCCTGCACGTGCAGCACCTCCACCGGCGCGTCCAGGGCGGCGGCCATCTCGGCGGCGGCCGCGGTGACCGCCGCGGAGCTGCCGTTGCCGTCGATGGCGAGCAGGATCGGGCGCCCCCGCACTGGCAGCGCGGTACGGCCGACCATCAGGAACTGAGCGGTCGGCACGCCGAAGCCGTTCTCGCCGGCCGGGGCCTGTGCCGCCGGTCCGGCTGCCGGCGGACCGGCGGGGGCGGCGATGTCCCCGTTGTCGGCCGCGCGCAGCATGCGGTGGCCGGTCGCCAGCACCGGGATGGCGATCACGAACGCCAGCGCGCCCAGGTAGAACGGCACGTGCACGGTGTAGTGCTCGGCGAGCTTGGCGGCCACGAACGGCGCGATCCCGCCGCCGATGAAGCGCACGAGCCCGTACGCGGCCGATGCCACCGGCCGCTCGACCGGCGCCACGCTCATCACCGCCTGGGTGGTCAAGGTGTTGTTGACGCCGATGAACGCGCCCGCCACGATCACCGCCACGATGATCGTCAGCTGGGACGAGGTGAACGCGCCGATGACGGTCATCACGGCGGCCAGCAGCACCAGGTTCACGTAGAGCGTGGGCGCGGTACCGAAGCGCCGCTGCAGGCGGGGTGCGACGGCGACGCTGAAGATGGCGACCAGTACGCCCCAGCCGGTGAACACCAGGCCCAGCTTGTGCGCGGACAGGTGCATCGGGAACGGCGCGTACCCCAGAAGGCTGAAGAAGCCCCAGTTGTAGCAGATCGCCGTGATGCTCATGATGAGCAGACTGCGGTGCCGCAACGCCTTGATGGGCGCGGTGATCGACGTGTGGTGCGTGGGTTTCGGGGTCTTCGGTACCAGCACGATGGTGGCGATCAGCGCGATGGCCATCAGCGCGGAGACGCCGAAGAACGGTCCCCGCCAACTGATGCCGCCCAGCACGCCGCCGAGCAGCGGACCGACCGCGATGCCCAGGCCGAGTGCGGTCTCGTACAGGATGATGGCCCCACCGAACCCGCCGCTCGCCGAGGCGACGATGACGGCCAGCGAGGTCGCGATGAACAGGGCGTTGCCCAGCCCCCAACCGGCCCGGAAGCCGACGATCCCGCCGATGCTGTTCGACTCGCCGGCCAGCCCGGCGAACACCACGATGAGGATGAGTCCGGCGATGAGTGTGCGCTTGGCACCCAGCCGGCTGGACACCCAGTTGGTCACGATCATGGCAACCGCGGTCACCACCAGGTAGCTGGTGAACAGCAGTTCGACCTGGCTCGGCGATGCCTTGAGCTGGCTGGACAGCGCCGGCAGGATCGGGTCGACCAGACCGATGCCCATGAATGAGATCACGCACGCGAAGGCGACCGCCCACACGGCCTTCGGCTGGCGGAACGGGCTGGCTGGCGCGGGGTGCGCGTTGGTCATTGAACGTCTCCGGGGGTTGGCGTGGAGTGCTCCATGGCGATGAGCCGGTCCAGGGCGGGCATGGCCGCGGCGATCGCCTCGACCTCGTCGGGGGACAGCCGCGCGAGCATGGCGCCCAGTTGCCGGGCCCGCGTCTCGCGGCGTTCGCGCAGTACCCGAGCGCCGCGCGGGGTCAACCGCACGCGGACCACCCGGGCGTCGTCCGGGTCGCCGCCGCGCTCCGCGTAGCCGTCGCGCTCCAACCGGGTGACCAACTGGGTCATGGCCGGCTGGGTCACCCCTTCGCGCGCGGCGAGATCGGACAGCCGGGACGGTCCGTTCCATTCGAGGGCGCGCATGGTCGACGCGGTGGTGAGGCTCATGCCGGGCGGGCTCAGCCGCCGGATGAGCGACATGATGCGCTCCAGGTGCGTCGCGAGCGTCACGAGATCCAGTTCGGCCGGGCGTTGCCGCTGCCCGCCCTTGGTACCCGCCATGAGGACCATGTGTATCACACGCTTATGAAAGCTGCTTATGCTTTCCCTCACGGCCCGGCGACGATTCCCTCGGCTCGGGCGGCGCGGGGCCGGGCGACGCGGGGTGGCGGGCGGCAGGGCCGGGCGGCGCGCAGAGCCGGCCTGCTTCGCGGCGGGCAAGCGGCAGGGGGCGGGCCGTCCGGGGCTCACGGCAGGCCAGGGCTCAGGACAGACCGACGAACAGTTCGCCGTCCGGCTCGCCGCCGAATGCGACGCGGCACCCACCCGCCCGGCGTACCGCGTCGTCCCAGCCCGCCGGAGCCGCGTCCCCGCCGGTACCGAGCCGGGCGAGGAGGTACCCGTCCTCGCCGGGTCCGTCCAGCACACACAGGGTCGGCCGGACGAACAGCGACCAGCGGCCGGCGCTGTCCGGGTCCGGTGCGGGGACGGCGACGCGGAGGACGGGCTTGCCGTTCGACAGCTCGAAGCGGACGTTATCGGGCGGCAGGAAGCTCGGCATTCGGGGGATTATGCTCGCTCGCCCAGTACCTCACAGCCCGGAAGGCCGGCTCAGTCCTCTTCGAGGTGTCCCGTGGTGGGATCGACGATGGCCAGGAAGTCGCGGATGTTCTCCATGTGCTCGTCGAGGGACGGGTTCGGGGTCGGGCTCACGCCGAATCCGTAGCCGGGGTTCGGTCCGCTGAGCCACGTGTAGTCGGTGCCGCCGAACTCGTTTGGGCGAAGGGCGAACATCTCTCCATCGACTTCAAGCATGAGCGACGGGACGTCGGCCGCGCCTTCGGTTTCGGGACGCATGCCGGGCACGGCCTCCGGGTGAGCTCGGTCGCCGTCGCCGTCGCCGTCGCCGTCGCCGTGGTCTGGGTAGATCGCCCTCACGCCGCCATCTTCGCGGATGTGCCTGGCCGGCTGGAGTCCGGCGGTACCCGACCGACTTCGGCGGCGCGATCGCCGGCGAGCCAGCCTACGCCGGGCGGCTCGCCGGCATCGAGAAAGCCCGATCCGCCCGCACATGCCTCGACGACCGCGGACCCGCGGTGCCCGTCGCCCGCGACGCGGTCGACGGGCTCAATGACGGCATGATCGACGACTCGGGCAAATGCCGCTTCGACCCGGCCACGCTGCGCTGCCCCGCGACACGCACGACGCCAGCAACTGGAGGGACGGTCGCGATTACCGGTTGCGCATCCGGTAGGTCTCGGCGGCCGCCTCGATGCGACGGCGGGTACGGGTGCCTGGGCCGACCGCCCGCTTCGTCCGGCGGTACAGGTACGTGGCGCCACCCACGACGAGCGCGCCGACGATGATGTAGGTCAGCAGACCCAGGAGCGCGTGCAGCACCCAGATCGCCAGCATCCCGACGACTACCAGGCCGACCACCGGCAGCAGCACCCAGGCCAGCAACTTCGCCGCGTTCATCGAACTTCTCCGTCCCGGCGGGACAGACCCGCCAGCTTCCAATCTGACACAGCCGCGCCACCTCGGCATCAGGGTTACCCCCCAGGCGCCTGCGCGTGATCGTCACGTCGCCTATCCTGGCGCCGTGACCGACCCGTCCGCGCAGGCCCGCTCGTTCGGTACCGCCGCCGACCGGTACGACCGGTACCGCCCGGGGTACCCGGCCGAGGCTCTCGCCTGGGCCCTGGGAGACCGGCCGCTGCGGGTCGCCGACCTCGGTGCCGGCACCGGCATCCTCAGCCGGCTGCTCGCGCGGCTCGGTCACGAGGCGGTGGCCGTGGAGCCGGACGACGCCATGCGCGCCCAGTTGGAGCGGGTGAGCCCCGGGCTGCCCGCGCTCGCCGGTACCGCCGAGGAGATCCCGCTGCCCGACGGCTCGGTGGACGCGGTGGTGGCCGGGCAGGCGTACCACTGGTTCGACCCCGGCCGCGCGCACCCGGAGATCGCGCGGGTACTGCGGCCCGGCGGGGTGTTCGCGGTGATCCGGAACGATCCCGACCCGGCGACGCCGTGGACGGTACGGTTCGCCGAGATCAT
>JBDZVD010000003.1:0-134563 GCA_040255525.1 Micromonosporaceae bacterium
TCGCCTGGGTGGCCAGCACGCGGTCGGCGTCGTTGTCCAGGCTCCACACGGTCAGTTGTTTGGCGTCGCCGGTTCCGCTCTTCGACGCGCACGCGGCGAACCCGACGACGCAGAGCAGCGACGCCACGCCCGCCAGAAGTGCCTTGGTCTTCATGGGATTCCTTCCTATGTCGACGCCGTGACCGGCGCGATGTCAGACAACGAGTAGGGGTGCCAGCGTTCGCCGGGCGATGGCCAGTCCCGCGGTGACCAGCTCGGAGCTGCCACGCCAGACCGGGTCTTCATGCTCGACCGACACGACGCCGTCGAAGCCGCCCTCGTAGAGCACGTCGACGATTCGGTTCCAGTCGACCTGCCCGAGACCCGGCACCCGGAAGCGCCACCAGGTGTGGTCCCAGGGGTTGTCGCGTTCGCGGGTCTTGCCGAAGAAGCCGTAACGGTCGCGTGCACCGGCGATGACTTCGACATCCTTGGCCTGTACATGAGCGATGTGTGCGACGTACGGGCGCAGTGCGGTGACGGGATCGATGCCGAGCCCGACCAGATGCGATGGGTCGTAGTTCAGCCACAACCCGAGTTCGATCAGCCAGTCCCACAGTTCCGGGGAGTAGGCCAGGTTCGCCGGGTAGGCGTCCGGATGCCAGCCCTCCATCGGACAGTTCTCGATCATCAGCCGGACGCCCCGCTCTCCGGCGTGGTCGACCAGGCGCGGAAGAACCCGCTGGCCCTCCCGCAGGTTGTCCGCCACCGACTTGGTCAGGTCGCGTCCGACGAACGTGCCCACGGTCGGGCACCCCAGCAGCGCGGCAGCGTCGATGCAGGCGCGGACGTGGTCGTTGATGGTGCGCCGGAGATCGGGATCATGGTGCAGGTTGTTCTCGTAGTAGGCCAGCGACGAGATGCGCAGGGCGTGCTTGTCCATCAGCGCACGCACCTGCTCGGCTTCCCGCTGGCCGAACTGCTCGACGGCGATGTGTGCCGCGGTGAAGGGCCGTTCGTCGCTGACCGGCCAGGCCGACACCTCCAGCGCGTCGAAGCCATGCTCGCTCGCCCACGCGGCGATCGAGGTCAGGCTCCACTCCGGGAGGCAGGCCGTGAGAAATCCCAGCTTCAGCATGTTTTCGCTCATCCCTCGCTGATCCCGGGGACGACCCGGGATCAAGTTAGGACCGATTGAAGACCTAATTCGGCCAGTTGACAAGACCGAACTTCGCCAAGTTGACTGCGTTAGTGACCGATCAAAAATCCGAACGCGTGGTCCGCGTGGTCGCTCCCGGCAACGTGGACCTCGTCCCATGCGAACGGTTGACAACCGGCGCCGCAGATGTCCGGCTACGTACCCTGTTCTCCGGTATTTCCGCCGGAACCGAACTGACGACCTATCTGGGCAGCAACCCTTACCTTCACCGTCGGTGGGATAGCGACCACAGACTGTTCGTCGACGGATCGGCGTCCCTGGGCTACCCCGTCATCGGAGCCGGGTACGAAGAGGTCGGCGAGGTAGTCGAAGTCGGACCGCAGGCCGAGGCAGTCGCCGTCGGCGACGTCGTCTGGGGCATCTGGGGACACCGCAGCGACGGGGTCCTGCCCGCCGCCACAGCCGCTCACCAGGTGTTGCCGCCGGACGCCGACCCCATCGTCGGGGTGTTCGCCCGGGTCGGCGCGGTTGCGCTCAACGCGGTCATCGAAGCCGACATCCACGTGGGCGAGACCGTCGCGATATTCGGCCAGGGCGTCATCGGCCTGCTAGCTACTCGGCTGGCGACGCTCAACGGCGCCCGGGTCGTCGCCGTCGACATGCAGCCCAGCCGCCTGGCGCTCGGTCAGCAGTTCGGCGCCACGCACACGATCCAGGTCGGCGCCGGGCCGGCGGCCGAGGTGGTACGCCAGCTCACCGCGGGACGCGGCGCCGACGTGTGCATCGAACTCAGCGGCGCCCACGCCGCGCTCCAGGAGGCCATCCGCACCTGCTGCTACAGCGGCCGGGTCGTGGCCGCGGGCTTCTACCAGGGTGACGGCGCCGCGTTACGGCTCGGCGAGGAGTTCCACCACAACCGGATCGAGCTGATCTCGTCGCAGATCTCCGGACCGCCACCCCGCTACGCCCACCGCTGGACCCGAGAGCGGCTACACCGGGACTTCATGCGGCTGGTCGTCGAAGGCACCGTCGACCCCCGCCCGCTAGTCAGCCACATCATGCCCGCGTCGACGGTCGCGCAGACCTTCGCAACGATCGCCGACGGGGCGCCCGACGTGCGCCAGGTTGTGCTCGACTTTCGACAGGAGAACCAGTGAAACTCGCGTGCCAGGAGCAACTGATCCCGGGCGACAGTCTCGAGCAGAAGTTCGAATGGGCTCTGGCCGCCGGGTGGGACGCCATCGAACTGCGCGGCAAGGGTGGGCTCGCGTTCCAGCAGCGGTTGCCCGAGCTGCGACGGGCCAGAAGAGCAGGCGTGGTGATGCCCACCGTCTGCGTGGAGATGACACACTTCATCGGCGCCTTCGACGCCGACCTGCGCGCCGACGCGCTCCAGAACCTGGCATCACAGCTCAGCGTGATCGCCGAGATCGGCGGCGAGGGCGCCATGACGCCTGCCTCTTGGGGTATGGCCAGCTACCGCCTACCCGCCCTGCACCCAAAACGTTCGAAGGAGGATGACCGCGCGGTCCTCCTCGAAGCGCTGCACACGCTCGGGGAGCATGCCCAGCGTGAAGGTGTGCGGCTGTATCTCGAACCGCTCAACCGGTACGAGGACCACATGGTCAACCGCCTCGACGACGCCATGTCGCTCATCGAGGAGCTCGCATCGCCGGGAGTCGGGATCGTCGCCGACTTCTTCCACATGAACATCGAGGAGACCGACATCAGCCTCTCGCTACGCCGGGCCGCCCCCTACCTGGGGCACATCCAGGTCAGCGACTCCAACCGCCTGGAACCCGGAGCCGGCCACCTCGACTGGGCCCCGGCACTGGCTACCCTCGCCGACATCGGCTACACCGGCTACTTCGCGCTGGAAAGCCGGCTCAGCGGACCAGCCGAGCAGTCCATTGCCAGCGCCGCGGCGTTTCTGCGGGGGTCCGACCGGCGATGAAGCACCTTTGGCATGCGGCCGAGGATGTCCTGAACGCGAACTGGACCGGCGGCGCCACGCTCCCCTCCCGCCGCCAGTACCCGCACCAGTGGAGCTGGGACTCGGCGTTCAACAGCATCGGCTGGGCCAGGCTCGCGCCGGACCGGGCCAGAACCGAACTCCGATCCCTGTTCGAGGGCCAATGGGCCTCGGGGCGTGTCCCGCAGATCATCTTCAACCCCGACGTCGACCCGCACGCCTACTTCCCCGGTCCTGACTTCTGGCGCACCACCACCATCGCCGGGGCTCCACCCACGCCAACGTCTGGCATCGTTCAGCCGCCGATACACGCGCGGGCCGCGCTGGCCACCTACCTCGCCGACCCACAGTCCGACGCGTCCATGGACTTTCTGCGCGCGCTGTATCCGCGACTGCGCTCCTGGCACGGGTACCTACGTCAGCATCGGGACATCGGCGCAGGCGGGCTGGCCGCGATTGTTCACCCGTGGGAATCCGGGTTGGACAACAGCCCATTGTGGGACCACGTCCTGGGCAAACGGATCGGTGACGGACAGGCCGAGGACTACATCCGGCGAGACCTCACCCACATCGACACAAGCCACCGACCAACCGATGCTGACTACCGCGCATACGTGGTCCTGGCCAGCCACTACCGCGATACCGGCTACAGGGACGAGAAGCTGAACGACCACCGTTTCATCGTCGAGGATCCGCTCTTTAACGCAGTCCTCCTGGACGCCGAGCTCTGCTGTGCCCGCATCGCGGAACTACTCGGCCAAGACCCTCGCCCTCATCGGGCGGCCGCGCGAGGTATCCATCACGCGCTGGTCACCCGGTTGTGGGACAGCGAAGCCAACCGGTTCGCTGCCCGAGACGTCCGTACCGGGGCGCTGTCCCAAACACCCACCATCGGATCGCTGATCCCACTCCTGGATCCCTGGCTGACCCAACAGATGCGCGAACAGGTGCTGAGGCTGGCCTACTCCGAAGAGTTCGCCGGTGGCTGCGAGTATCCAATGCCCAGCACGGCATTACGCTCACCGGACTTCGACCGCTACCGGTACTGGCGCGGCCCGACCTGGATAAGCACCAACTGGCTCATGTGGACCGCCGCAACCGCTGCCGGCGCCGACGAGTTGGCCGGGATTATCGCGCGGGCGAGCATCGAACTGGTCGACCGGGCCGGGTTCCGCGAATACTATGACCCGCTGGACGGCGCGGGCCTCGGCTCAGACCTTTTCAGTTGGACAGCAGCCCTGACCCTGGACTTTCTCGCCTCCACTGGCGTGCCTACCGACACCGCCGCCGGCTGATCCACGCGTACACTCGCCGCCAGCGGTCGATCGCCGGTGAGGCAGGCGTACCGGTTTGCCCTGGACCTGACGCCGGCTCAGGAGCGGCGTTCGGCCCACTGCCAGCCGGGGTGAGGCTGCAGGTTCAAGGGCACGTCGCCGGCTACCTCGGACCCAACCTCACCCCGCCGTGCCACGACGGCCGCCGTCGGCGCCGCAAAGCCCTCAGCCGTGCAGGTTGCGGCGGAGAAAGCCGCGCCAGGTCTGCTCGAACGAGCGGGCCAGGGCCGACGTAGCCGCGAAGCGGTCCCAGGCGTGGAACGCACGGGCGTAGAGGTGCAGGTCGACCGGGACGCCGGCGGCGGTCAACCGGCGCGCGAAGTCGATGCCCTCGTCCCGCAGCAGATCGAGCTGGGCAACGGCGACGAAGGTGTCCGGCAGGTCGGTGAGGTCGGTGGCCCGGCCGGGCGCGGAGTATGGGTGCACGTCGGCAGCGCCGAGGCGCTCGCCCAGGACAGCCGCCCAGGCAAGCCGGATATCCGGGCGGGCGAAGACGATCTCGGCGGTGGGCTCGAAGCTCGACGGTGTTTCGAGGCGGTCGTCGAGCATCGGGTAGAGCAGGGACAGCGAGCGCGGCCGCGGAGCGTGCCGGTCACGCACCATGAGCGCGGTGGCCGCGGCGGGCCCTCCACCACCACTGGCCCCGGCAAGCCCGATCCGCTGGGGGTCGATCCGGTGCGTGTCGGCGTGCTCGGCGAGGTGGGTGTAGGCGAGGTAGCCGTCCTCCGCGGCGCCGGGGGCCCGGGTCTCCGGGGCGAGCCGGTAGACGACGGCGGCCAGGACGCAGTCGAGGTCCAGGGCCAGGGCGCTGTGGTACGCGTCGTCGTCGCGGGCGTTGTCGCCGAGGACCTGCGCGCCGGCGTGGAACCAGAGCAGGGCCGGGAGGGTGTCCTCGGCGCCGGCCGGGCGGTACAGGACCACCTCGAGCTCGCTCCGGTCCTCCCGGGGGATGCGCAGGGTCTCGATCAAGACCCGGGGATCCGGCACGGTCGCCGGCCGGAGCGCTGCCGCCGCGCGAAGTTGGCTGCGCAGCCCGGGGATGTCGGACAGTTCGAGCAGGGTGCCGTTCGCGGCCTTGGGCATGGCCGCGAAGGCTGCGGCGAGTTCGGGATCGAGCGCGTCGGTTTTCGGAGGCATGGGAGTCCCTTTCAGAAGAGGGGAGGCTGGCCGCTGCCGGCGGTGATGCCGCCGTCGACGGGCAGGATGGTGCCGGTGATGAAACGGGCGTCGTCCGAAGCCAGGAAGCTGACCGCCCCGGCGACGTCGGCCGGGGTGCTGAAGCCGGCGAGCGCCCGGCGCTGGTTGAAGCGTTCGATCATGTCTGGGTACTTCAACGCCAGTTCCTCCGGTCCGGTCAGCGACGGGGCGACGGTGTTCACCCGGATGCCGAACTGGCCGAGATCGAAGGCGAGCCCACGGGTGAAGTTCACGACCGCGCCCTTGGCCGCGTTGTAGGCGGTGAGCCGGCGGTCGCCGCCGAGTCCGGAGGCGGAGGCGATCTGCACGATGCTGCCGCGGCTGCGCGTCAGGTACGGCAGCGCCGCCTGCGCGCCGAAGAAGCAGCTGTCGACGTCGGTGCTCATGAGCAGCCGCCAGTCCGCCAGCGTAGTCTCCGCGAACTCCTTACCCAGCCCGACACCGGCATTGGACACCAGGACGTCGATGCCCCCGAACCGGGCCGCGCCGGCGTCGATCATCGCCTGTACGTCGTCCTGGCTGGTGACGTCGGTGGCGACCGCAAGCGCGCGGTCGGCACCGATCTCGGCCGCGAGGGCATCCAGCCGGTCCTTGCGTCGCGCGGCGAGAACAAGGTTCGCCCCTTCGGCGGCGAACCGCCGGGCAATGCCGTCGCCGATGCCGGAGCTGGCGCCGGTGACAACGACCGTCTTGCCGGTGAAGCGCTGTTCCATAGTGGCCTTCTTTTCGTCACTAACTGACGCGATCATGTGACAGAGACTGACGATACATGGCGACAGTTACTGACACAATGTGGCGTCAGTAACTGTCGCGCGTGGTAGAGTCAAGGCCGTGCCACGGGACGGGAGTGAAGCGCGGCTACGGCTACAGGAGGCGGCGCTCGAGCTGTATCTGGAGCGTGGCTACGACAAGACCACGACCGGAGACATCGCCGCCCGCGCCGGCGTCACCGAACGGACGTTCTTCCGCCACTTCGCCGACAAGCGCGAAGTGTTCTTCGACGGCGAGTCGCAGCTGCGCGAGCTGCTGACCGACGCGGTCGCCGCGGTGCCGGCCGGGGCCAAACCGCTGCCCACCCTGCGGGCCGCCTTCCACCAGGCCGTCCCACTGATCGAGCACAACCTCCCGGTCACCGAGCGGCGCTATCCGGTCATCGCCGCGACGCCTGCGTTGCAGGAGCGGGCGCTGGCCAAGCATGCGGCCCTGGTCACCGCGCTCAGCGACGCCCTGCGCGCCCGGGGCGTCGCCGCGCAGCTCGCGGCGCTGTGTGCCCAGGTCGGCATGGACACATATTCGATCGCGATCCGCCGCTGGGGAGCCGACCGCACAGAGAATCTCCACACCCACCTCGACAGGGCCTTCACTGAGCTGCGACTCGCCGCGAACGCCCTGAGGTGACCGTCAGGTCCGGCGTTTGACCGGCGCTGGCTATCGCCACCGTGGCCAACCGCACGCCGTGTCCCGTCGGCGCAGGCCCACGGTCCCGACAGCCGGGCTTCCGGGGTGCGCGACGTACACACCATGGCGCAGCAGGGCGCGATCTGGTGGTGGTAGGCCAGCTCCCGATCCCTGGTCGCACGGAAATGCGACCGGGATCCGCGCATCCGCGCCGGCCTGCACGTCGCCTCCGTCGCATACGTCGCGCTGGCCCCGAACCTGCCCCACCCGACCGCCGGCACCGATGCGGCACAGGCCCGCTTCTGGCCGATCGAGGACCTCGACCTCGACACCCAACGCGCCGCATGGCTGCAACGTCAGCCCTACCGCGCTGACGCCCCGGTCCTCGCGTACGACCACGCGCGGATTCTCTCCCATGCCCTCGACCGGATCAGAGCGAAGCTGGAGTACACCACCCTCGCGGCGCAGTTCGTCACCGAGCCGTTCACGCTGGCCGATCTGCGCCGCGTCTACCAGGCAGTCTGGGGAAGTGCGCCCGACCTGGCGAACTTCCGCCGCAAGGTTCTCAAGACCCCCGGGTTCGTCGTCGCAACCAACGAGCACCGCTCGGCGGCCAGCGAACGTGGCGGTGCGCCCCCGCTGCTCTATCGCCGCGGCGGCGCCCAGCGAATCGACCCACCGTTCACCTTCGAACGCGATTAGCACGTGACCGCACGGTCGGGGTCTTGGCGCAACCATCCCCTCACCGCGCGGGCGACGAACTCTGCCACGGCCGCGAAGCCGACCTCCCCACCAGTTCCGGCAACCGACGGACCCGGCTACTCCGCGACGCTGTCCGCACGCCTGCTGACCGCCGACTCAGTACCGTCGGGATTCACCCCGCAGCGCCCCGGCAGTGAGTCAACGGTATTCCGCGGGTGTCTGAGGCCATTGCGGGAGATGGCGGAGCTTGTCGGGATTGAGAACGGCGTAGATGGCGTGGATACGCCCGTCCCGAAGGTCGACGGTGATGAGCTGACGCTGTTCGCCCAGCACGGTCCAGATCGCCGGTTCGCCATTCGCCGTCACGAGCCCGGCCGCCCCGATCGGGTACCGCGACATCAGGCCGGCGACGAAGTGGAGCACCTTGGCTCGACCGGTCACTGGGCGCAACGCGGCACGGACCTTGCCGCCGCCGTCGTTGTACGCCACGACGTCCTCGCTGAGCAGCTCGCCGAGCGCGACCAGATCGCCGCTGCGGGCAGCGTGGAGAAACCGTTCGAGCAGAGCCCGGTGCTGCGCCGGCGACGGCTCGAACCGGCCTTGGCGGTCGGCCATCCGCAGGGCCGCCCGGCGGTGCAGCTGTCGGCACGTTCCGGCGGGCTTGCCGAGAATCCGGGCGATGTCGTCGTACGGCAGGTCGAACGCCTCGCGCAGGATGAAGACCGCCCGCGCGAGGCGCGACACCACGGTGATCAGGAATGCGTGGGCGTCGCGGACCTGCGAGCGGTCGGCGCGGGTCCAGCGCAGGTACGCCTCCTGCACCACGTTCTCGGCGTCCCACATGCTGCCCAGCAGCCGGTAGCCGAGCCCGAGCAGCTGCGGGCGCAGCCGCTCGGGCTCGTCGGCCGGGGCGGCTTGCTGCGCGTCACGCACCTGAGGCTGCCCGGGACGTGCGGCCATGCGGCAGCGAGGCGGTCATCCCGTCGATCCAGGAGGTGTACCGGGGCCGCCAGTTCAGTCGCAGCCGGGCGCGGGCGTTGTCGGCACCGCGCAACTCGTTCATGAAGGCCACGCCCCAGCCGCCCACCAGCAACCGGGCCAGCATGGCCGGCGCCGGCTTCGGCGCGGGTCCGCCGAACAGCTGGGCGTACCGCGGCAGCCAGTCGCGCAGCGCCACCGGACTGTCGTCCACGATATTCAGCGCGCCCCGACCTCGACCCGGTCCAGGGCCGCCACGATGGCACTGGCCGCGTCTTCTGTGTGGGTGAAGGAGAACACGGCGTGCCCGCCGCCGACGAGCGGTACCTTCCCGGCCCGCACCTGCCGGGCGAACGACCCGTCCGCCGCGTACACCGTGCCCGGGCCGTAGAGATGACCGAACCGCAGCACCTGCCCGCCCGCCTCGATCGTCGAACGCTCCAACTCGAGCAGGGCGGACAGCACGGGGGCGAACTGCTTGGGCGTATCGCGCGTCCACAGCGGCTCGTCCTCGTTGGCCGGGCCCGCTGCGGGCTGGTATGCGTACGCCAAGCCCTGGCTGACGATCCGGGCGCCCTTCGCGGCCTCTACCAGATGGCGGGTGCCCTCGGTGCGCAGCCGGTTGGTGACCGCGAAGTCCCGCGCCAGCCGCCTCGGGTTCAGCTCCTGCGGAATCGCGGTCAGCATGTTGACCACCGAATCGGGAGCGGAGTCGCCGACGGCTCGGCGCACCGCCTCCCGGTCGAGCGCGTCAGCCGCCACCACGGTCACGCCGGCCCCGGCGAACGCACGGGCCCGTTCCCCGGTCCTGACCATCACCACGACGTCATGGCCCACCGCTCGCAGCAGGGGTACCAGCCGAGCGCCGATCACTCCCGTCGCGCCCGCGAGGAACACCTTCATCGGGTCCTCCTCTCGCCGCCCGACCGTACCGGCCGGGCTCCGACCGCTTACGGGAAGAAGACGGGACAGTGACCGCGGCCGTTACCGCATCGCATGTGATCACCACCACGGTCGTTGCGCCTCCCCCGGCGCGGCGGGGTTCTGGGCCGTGGAACGGCGAGACATCGCGATCTTCCTGATGCTGGCCGGGGAGTCGCATGCGCCGTCGCAGGTGTGCACGGGCGGGAGCGCCGAGCTATCCACCGGCGAGCGCGGCGGTGGGTGCGAGCCGGCTGGCCCGTACGGCGGGGTACAGGCCGGCGAACGCACCGATGAGCAGCGCCGCGGCGAAGCTCCCACCGGTCGCCCAGGCTGGTACGAACACCGGCCAGTGCTGAACGTAGGCGTAGAGCCCGATCATCAGGGTGCCCACGAGCGTCCCGCCGCCCCCGCCCAGCGCCGACAGCGACAGCGACTCGGCGAGGAACTGCATTCGGATGTGTCCTCGGGTGGCACCCAGTGCCCTGCGAAGCCCGATCTCCGCGCGCCGCTCCAGGACCGAAATCACCATCGTGTTGGCGATGCCGATTCCACCGACCAGAAGCGCCACCGCGCCGAGACCGAGCAGCGTGACATTGAGGTTCGCGTCGGTGGCCTGCTTCGCGGCGAGCGCGTCGGATGGCCGGGATACGCGCACCGCCTGTGGCGATTCTGGGTTGGCGGTGCGCCCGAGTACCGCGCGTACCTCATTTACCTGACTCTCCACTGCCCGCACGTAGACGGTGGTCGGATGGCCGTCGAAGTTGAGGAACACGTGGGCGGCGGTCCATCCAACCAGCGCCGCGGAGTCGAGGTCCGGCACCAGCTGCACCGGGTTCAGGATGCCGACCACCACGAACCACTCGCCCCCCAGCCACAGACGCAGGCCCACGCGGGGCACGTCAAGGCGCCGTGCGGCGGTGGCGCCGAGGACGACCGCCGGGAAGGCGGCGGTGGCGGGGGTGAACCACGAGCCGGCGGCCAGGCCAACGCCGAGCGTGTCCACTAGGCCGGGCTCGGCGGCGAGGACGTCGACACTGCTCGTCTCCGGCGCGGGGACATGATCGTTGCGATACACCGAGACGGCGAGGTGTCCCGTTGCGCTGACCGACTCCACTGGCCCGATACGCCGCACCCTGCCCACCGATTCGGTAGGCAGGGAACTCCTTCGCCCGTCGGTGTTGTCTGGCACGACGGTGAGTAGGTTCGTGCCGAGGCGTTGCAGCGTCCGGTCGAGCTGCGCCCGGCTCGAGGTGGTCACTCCCACTACGGACAGCATCGCCGCGATGCCGATGGCGATGCCGAACGCAGAGAGGAACACCCGCAGGGGCCGGCTACGCATGCCGGATACGCCAAGTCGGGTCAGGTCGGCCGGGCTGAGCCGGCCGGGCCGAAGCCGCCTGTTCCCGAGCAGATCGCTTCTACCGCGCATGCCAGCCTCCGGAGGTCGGGTCGCCGACCGGCGGTCCCGCCAGCGACCATGATGAATCGTGCACCAACCGGCCATCGCGCATGGTGACCTGACGCGGCAGGCTCGCCGCGATCTCCTGATCGTGAGTGATGATGACCACCGTGGTACCGGCGTCGTGCAGGTCGCGCAGCAGCGCCAGGATCGATGCGCCGGACACCGAGTCGAGGTTGCCGGTGGGTTCATCGGCCAGCAACAGCACGGGCTCACCAACCACCGCCCGGGCGATCGCGACCCGCTGCCGCTCGCCACCGGACAGCTCGTGCGGCTGGTGGCGTAGCCGGTGCCCGAGGCCCACCCGAACAAGTGCGGCCTCCGCCTGCTGCCGCCGTCTGCGCAGCGGCACACCCGAGTACAGCAACCCGTCCGCGACGCTGTCCAGCACCGGTACTCCCACGGCCAAGTGGAACTGCTGGAACACGAAACCGATCTGGCGTGCCCGCAGCGCGGACACCTCGGAATCCCGCAGCCGGGACACGTCGTACCCGCCGATGCGTATGGTTCCGGACGAGGGCCGGTCCAGTGTGCCGATCAGATGCAGCATGGTCGACTTGCCCGATCCGGACGGGCCCACGACACCGACCAGGTCGCCATACCCGATGGCAAGGTCGACATCACGCAGCGCTCTAACGCCGCCCGGGTAGATTCGGGAGACACCGAGCAGCTCAACCACCGCCTGATCGCTCATCCCGGCACCCCGACCGCCGCCCCGTCCCGCAGCCCATCGCCGCTCACCTCGACTCGGCCGTCGGCGAATAGACCCACGTCCACCGCGACGATCCGGGACCGGCCGTCCGTCACGACCTCCACGCCGTACCCACCCTCCGCCAACGCCAGCAACGCGTCGACCGGAACCGTGAGCACGTCCTTGCGCTCCTGCTCGATATAGCGAACACTCACCGGCGCGCCGGCCGTGGTACCCAGCGCCGCCTGGTCAGCGAACCCAATCGTGATCACCACGGCGCTCCCGCCGTCGCCATTCCCGCCGTCTCCGCTTGCTCCGTCGCCAGTCGCGTGGCCGCTGTCCCCTCCCGCACCGCCCGCGGCCTGCGCCGCGTTGCTCACCCCGGTCACCTCGCCGGCAGTCGGCTTGCCGCCGGGCACGGAGAGCTGGACCTTCACCCGCGGAGCGGCCCACGCCGCCTTTGACAGATCCGTTTCAACGGTCACGACTCTGGTACGACCGGTGTAGCTCAAGAGACTGCCCGTCGCACTCGCGCCGACGCGCACAAGCTGCTGTGCAATCCGCACCGCCGTCGCCGCATAGACGACCCGATCGCGCTCGACGGTGCCGCTCTCCGGCAGCTTGAGGCTCCTCTGCCAGCGTTTGACCGCCGCCGCGGTCTCCGCGGAGAACGTGTCGTCCACCGTGAAGCCGCGGTAGCCCAACGCCGACAGGTTCTGCTCGAACTGCCGTACGTCCGCACCGACGACTCCTGGTGCCAGGGTGCGGTACATCGGCAGCGGACCGTACAGCAGGACGACCGGTTGGTCGTCGACCCTCATGAGCGCTTCGCCCCGGCTGACTGTCGCGCCCGCCTGGGGCAGCCAGGTCACGGTGCCGGAGGCTGTCGACGTGATGGGAGTGGCCGGGCCGTAGCCCAACTCTCCGGGCAACGTGACGGCCTGAACCAGGGTCTGCCGGGTGACCCGCGCGGTGGCCGCCGGTGCACTGCGGCGCGCCGCCGGTCGGCTTCCGTCGCCGCCGCCGAAACCGACCGCGGCCAGCACGCCGGCCGCGACCACCACCAGCACGGCACCGATCACGGCGCCCGTACGGGCCCGTCGACGCCAGGTCGACGGGCCGCCCTTCGTACTGGTATCCGTATTGGGCGTCACGTGCCGATCACCCTCGGATGATCTGGGTCGGATCGAAAGACGCCGGTGGCTTGCCGTCCAGTACCGGGTCGCAGATCTGCAGCGCCCGAACGTTCGCCTGCTGCTCCGCCTGGCTGAGCTGCCCCCCGAAGGAGGACTGCGGCCACTGACCATCAGCATCCGGATCCGGCCAGGAGGGCATGCCGTTGGCGCGCATGCACTTGGCGTAGTTGCGCCGGGCGGCGATCTGTTCCTGGGTCAGTGGCGGCTGCGAATTCAGGCCGTCCGGGGCCGGCTGCTGCAGCGGCTGGCACTTCTCGTTGGCGGCAATCCATTTGGGGTCGGTCTTGGCCAACTTCGTCTGGGCGGCGAACCTGCTCACATCGACGGAGCCGTTCGCGTCAGGATCGGGCAAGTCGTAGCCCTGCTCGCGCATGCACTTGACCCACTTACGCTGCGCGTCGACGTACTGAGCGACCACATTCGTGGTCGGGCTGGCCACGGCGTTGCTTGCGCTGCGCGCCGAGGCGACACCCGGCGCGTTGGCGCTGGACCCGCAGCCGCTCAAGCAAAGGATCAGCGGAATGCCTGCCCCCATGATGGCCAATGGAACTCGCCGGTGATGGCCACGATTCGTTTGGCGCATGGTTCCTCTCTAGGTTCTCGTCCATAGCTGGCTGGCGACGGACCCACCGTCGTCCGATGCGGGCGGCGACGTCACGGACGCAGGCCAGCCGCACCGGGTATGTGCCCGATGCCGCCGGTCACCTTCACGGAAGCCGGCGCGTCACGGCGGAGCACGCCGGCAGCAGGGTGCAACGTGAGGTTCTGGCGGACCTGCCGCCTCCTGCTACCGTTCAATCGGCCATGATCATCCTGGTGTGCCGCCGGCTCGCCACCCTCAACCCGGCTGAGGATCCCCGTGAAGGGGTTTGGCCCCACCGGGCATATACGCCGTGACCGACATCGACGAGCACCGGGAGCCTCATGACCAGGATCAGTCAGCCATGCTGCTGACCGGCCAGTCCGTGCGAAGCCCAGACGACGCGGCCATCTTGCGGGAGTCGAAGGATCACCCGGAGCGCTTTGCGGACCTTTTTGACATGTACCACGGTGAGATTCACCGGTACGTCGCGAGCAGGCTCAGCGCCAGGCATGCCGACGACGTAGCCGCCGAGACCTTCCTCGTGGCGTTCCGCGGCCGGGTGCGTTTCGTCGGATCCGACGGGGTCGGATCGGTCGGGCATGTGCGGGCCTGGCTGTACGGCATCGCGACCAACCTCATCCGGCGACATCGCCGCGACGAGGAGCGCAAGTACCGGGCCTTGGGGCGGGCCGCTGCCTCGGAGGGCTTCGACGTCGACAACGATGACGAACGGATCGCGGCTCGCGTCGACGCACTGGGCGTCCGGCACGAGCTGGCCGCAGCGTTGCGCTCGCTCAAGCCCGGTGACCGCGACGTCCTGCTGCTCATCGCGCTTGCAGAGTTCAGCTATGTCGAGGTCGCGGTGGCGCTTGGCATCCCCGAAGGCACTGTCGCGTCCCGCCTCAACCGCGCCCGCAGGACAGTCCGGGCCGCGCTCGGCAGCGTGAAACAGATCCATGACCAGGCAGAAGGATCCTGATGGACGAACTACACCTGATCCGCGAAACGCTGAATCCCCCATCGCCCTCGGCGCGCGCGACGGTTCAGGCGCGCAACCGGCTCACCTCCGCCATCAATGCCTCTGGTTCGGCGTCAACGCAACGTCATCCGTCAAGGTCGCTGCGCTGGGCACTGGGCAGCGCCGCAGCATTCGTCGGCATCGTCGCGGTCGTGCTGGCGAACGCGGCGATGCCCACGAAACACAGCACGCCCGGCATTGCGGCTCAGACGCCAGGCGACCGGGCAGCGCACATGATCTTGCTTGCCGCCGCGAATCGCGCCGAGAGCCAAGCGACCGGCGAGTACTGGCACGTGGAGAGCATCGCTGTCGCCGGGCCATACAAAGTCGGCGACTCGCCGAACCAATACAACTTGGTCAAACGCTCGGTAACCGCGAAGTGGATCGCCCAGAATCCCAAGGAGGTGAGCTGGACCGGCTCCCGCGACCTGGGCTACCGCCCCTACACCGAGGCCGACCAGCAAGCGTGGCAGAGGGCGGGATCCCCGAAGCAGTGGGACGTCCCGGCGGATTCCGCCACGGGATCGCGGCGGCTGACCATGGCGGAAGGCAAGGCCGACCTGCACCCAGCTGACGCCCCGGCGACCTACCTGCCCGACCTCGGCGGGTTCGATCTCGCACAGATCCAGCAGCTTCCGCCAGACCCAGCCAAACTGCGTGCGCTGTTCCTCGCACGCATCACCGCGGACGGGGCCCCGCCAAACTCATGGAACTCGAACAGTCTCCTGTTCGGCTCGTTGAGCCAGTTGCTCCTCGACGCCCCCGCGCCCCCATCCGTCCGGGCCGCCGCGTTCATGGTGCTCGCCGGGGTTCCGGGCGTACACAGCATGGGTACGGTGAGAGACGCGGATGGACGTCCCGGCCTTGGTATCGAACTGGCCCACACCTCTGCCAACCATGTCGTCGAAGACCACCAGCTCATCCTCGACCCCGCCACCGACCTCATCATGGCCAGCAACGACATCGCCAGCGAAGGCGAACATGGGACTACACTCCTCAAAGACCGCGACATCGTCATCGTGACCGCGGGATGGACTGACCAGAAGCCCGCGCCGCCTACCGGTTCGTGAGTCCGGTCTTGCGTACGACCCCGAGCCCGGGCGACACGGCACGTCACCCGACCAAGAGCCGGCCGACCGCCCGGAGGACGGCACGCTGGTCGCGTGACCGCCGGGAGCCGCGCTCCCCTCACTCGGTCCGGCCCGCCGGCCCGGGACCTTTCACGACACGTGGACGACTGCATCGGGCCGATGGCCCAGGGCCGCGCCACGCCGCCGGCCAGAGCACGCCAGCCGGCGTGAGCGGCGCGCCAGGCGATCACGTGATCGGGCCGGACCAGCAGTGCGCCGTCCTCACCGATGCCGCAGCGCTGCGTTTCGTGAGGAACGGACGCCACATCGAGGAAGACGCCCGCCGGATCAGCATGGCGCGCGGCCCGCGTCCAAGCGCGTCCGCCGGCGCCGGTGAGCAGCAGGTAGCGGCCGTCACGGACGAGGTCGAGCGTCGAGATCCCGGCGAGCCACAGGTGCGGCAGCCGAGTCCCGGCCTCGCCGCGCCAGCGACCCGGCTCGTCAGCGACCGGGAGGTGGGAGTCCTGGTGCGCCAGGGGGTAGCGGTAGCCGATGGCCACGGCCGCCTCGCTGAGCCGCGGGCGGTTCCCCGCCCGGTCGCGGGCGCGGAGCACCGCCTGGTCCACGGTCAGCTCGCCTCGGCCCGCACATCCGCACGCTGCTCTGGCTGACCGCCACACCCGCACAGGTCCAGGCCACCGGTACCGCGCTGGCCCCCCATCCCGAGGTGGCGTTCGTCGCGGCGATCACGGGCAGCCGCGACCTGTACGCGTCGTTGGCCACGCCCGGCATCGCCGGGCTCTACAGGTACCTGACGGGCACGCTCGCCGCGCTCCCGGACGTGCAGGGGCTGGAAAGCTCACTGGTCCCGCACACCGTCAAGGGGCCGCCCGGCGCCCGCTGAGACCTACGCACCGGCTCGACTCGAAGTTGCCGAACACAAATTCACGACGGACCCGGAATAACCGGATCAAATCGCGCGCGATAATGTCAACTGTCTGCACTAGGGGTTTGAAGGCGCCAGTCCCACCGGTAGTCTCGTGGCGTGCCGCTCAAGCTGGTCGTACCCGATCTGATCTCGCCGTCGTACTTCCCGGCGATCGCTGCCGTGGAGTTGGGATGCATCCGCGACCGCGGCGGCGATGTCGAGGTCTCCCTACACTTTCCGGTGACGTCTGCGGTAGAGGCGTTGCGTGCGGGTCATGTCGATGTCGTGGCTGGGTCGGCGCACGCCATCTTCCACGACGCGCCCGACGGCGGCGGCGTGCGGCTGCTCGCCGCACTCTCCCGCAACATGTACTGGTTCCTGGTCCTGCGCCGCGGTCTAGGCCTTGCCAAGGGGGCAGACCTGGCCAAGCTGCGTGGGCTGCGGATCGGTGCCGCGCCCGGTCCCGACGACGGACTGGTGCAGATGCTCATCGATGCCGGTGTGGACCCGGAGACCGTCGACATCGCACCGGTGCCCGGCGCAACCGGCGCCGGAGTGTCCTTCGGCGTCATCGCCGCCCAAGCGCTGAAGGACGGCAGCATCGACGGGTTCTGGGCCAACGGAATGGGCGCGGAGGTGGCCGTGCGCGATGGCAGCGGCACGGTCGTGGTGGACGCGCGCCGGGGCGACGGCCCGCCGGGATCACCGGGATATACCTATGCCGCGCTGCTGTCCACGGCGCGCTTCGCAGAGGAACACCCCGATCAGCTGACCAACGTGGTGGCCGGCCTCGTCGACGCCCAGCGGCAATTGCGCGCTGACCCACAGTTGGCGACGTCCGTCGCCGATCGGCTGTTCCCTCCGATGGAGGCCAGCCTCACCGCGACGCTGATCGCCCGCGACGCGCCGTACTATCAGCCGGCGATCACCGACGACGACGTGGCCTCGATGGTCGATTTCGCCCGCAAGCGCCACCTGACCGCGAGAGAGTTCAGCATCGACGACCTCGTCGCCACGCAGTTCCGGCACCTGTGGGCCGATTTGTCATGAAAGTGGCGCTGGTCCAGATCTCCAGTTCGTTCGACGAGCCGGTTGCCGACCGCGTCGCGCGGGTCGGCGCGATGGTGACCGGGCTGCGTGACGTGGACCTGGTGGTGCTGCCGGAGCTGTGGGCGCCGGGTTATTTCGCCTTCGACCGCTACGAGCAGTTCGCCGAGCCTCGCGACAGCGCCTTGCTTCGCGACATCGCCGGATGGGCGGTCGAACTGGGTGCGCACGTGCACGGTGGCAGCGTGCTCGAGCGCGACGCTGCCGGCCACCTGTACAACACCGCCGTGCTCTTCGGGCCGGACGGCCGCCTGGTGCTGGACTACCGCAAGGTGCATGTGTTCGGCTACCAGTCGCTCGAAGCACAACTGCTCACCCCCGGAGACCGTGCTGACGTCTCCGCTACGCCGCTCGGCTCGGTGGGCATGACGACCTGCTACGATCTGCGCTTCCCTGAGCTGTATCGGATTCTGGTCGACCACGGTGCGGAGATCGTCATCGTGCCGGCGGCCTGGCCGGCCGCGCGCCTGGAGCACTGGAAGCTGTTCACCCGGGCCCGCGCGGTGGAAAATCAGGTGTTCCTGCTCGGCTGCAACGCGGCCGGGCGGCAGGGTGACGTGCGACTCGCCGGCCACAGCGTCGTCGTCGACCCGTGGGGTGGCGTCCTGGCCGAGGCCGGAGGCGAGGAGGAGATCCTCCGCGCCGAGTTCGACCTGCAGATGGTTGCCGATATCCGTGCGGAGTTCCCCGTGCTCGGTGACCGTCGCGTGACGGGCCCGGCCGGCTTCCGATGAGAGGGTGTGTCGAGTGACGAAGTCAACACGGACAACCGGTGCGCTGGCCTTCTCCGTGGCCGGCTCCGCCGGGGCGCTCTCCGTCGTACCGGCTCGGCTCGTCATCGCGGGCTACACCGCGCGGGATCGGGCCGCCGTGCAGGCCCACATCGACGAGCTCGCGCACATCGGCGTTGCTCCTCCGCCACATGTTCCGATGTTCTACGAGGTACCGGCCGATCTCGCAACCACGCAACCGGCGATTTCCGTACGGCGCGTCGAAACCTCCGGTGAGGTCGAGCCGGTCCTCCTGCGGTGCGCCGGCACGTTTTTCCTGGGCGTCGGGAGCGACCACACCGACCGCGAAGTAGAGAAGCGCGACATCGCCGAGTCAAAGGCATCGGCGGCCAAGCCGGTCGGCCGCGAAGTCGTACCCCTCGAACGGGCGGTGGAAGTCTGGGACGACATCGAGGTGGTCTGCCGGGTCGATGGCGCGCTCTATCAGCGGGGACCGCTCGCCGCGATGGTCCAGCCCGCGGATCTGCTGGCCGAGCTCGACACCCTCGGTCGGCCGCTCGACGACGATGCGCTGATGTTCTGCGGTACGCTGCCGCTCATCGACGGCCGGTTCGTCTACGGTAGCCGCTACGAGCTGGAGCTGAACATGCCCGACGGCACGTCGCTGAGGCACGGCTACGTCGTGCGGCACGTCCTCGAAGGAGCCGTCTGATGCCGAAACCGGAGCGCGAATTCTTCCCGACGAGCGACGTCGAATGGACCCGGTGCGCCGGTGAGTGCGAGGGCCTCACGGAGCAGATCCTCGCCTCGAGCGGTGACGGTGTCGCCACCCGCATCCTTCGCTTCGAACCCGGCACCGATACCACCCCCAACGGCGTTCAGATCCACGACTTCTGGGAGGAGGTGTACATCCTCGAAGGAGCCATCACCGACCTGGAGTTGCACGAGACGTTCAGTGCCGGGATGTATGCCTGCCGTCCGCCCGGCATGAAGCACGGGCCGTGGCTGTCCACCGACGGCTGCCGCACCTTCGAGGTCCGTTACCCCGCCTGAGCCGCCCGCCGGGGTGGCAAGCGGAAGCTCGGCCACCCGAGCCGGCCGAGGCGGATGTCACGCTGAAACCCGTGAACCCGATCGGCGGGGCACTCCTGGCGTCGCGCTCCGGAAGTTCCGTGGTAAGCCGAGACTAGACCGCTGGCAACTGTATTCATATAGTGGCTTCAGGAGCCCGTACGTGATCGCCGAGCGGCCGCGGGACGGTGGCGTGAGATGGGAGAAAGATCGCGATGCGCGTGACCGTTGACCCGAACCTGTGCCAGGCCTACGGGAACTGCGTCCTTGCGGCCCCGGACTTCTTCGCGCTGGACGACTCCAGCCCGATAGTCCGAGTCATCGAGGCGGAGCCGCCGGAGAGCCGCCGGGCGGAGGTCGAAGAAGCCGTCCAGAGTTGCCCGGTAGAGGCCCTCACCCTGATCGAGACGTAGGCACGGGCCTCGTCGAGACACTGGCGCGACCGACAAGGAACAGACCCAAGAAGGAACAGGTGTGCAGGTGCGTCGGATAGTCATCGTCGGGGCGTCGTTGGCCGGGCTCCGTGCCGCCGAAGGGCTACGCCGAGCAGGCTTCGACGGAGAACTGGTCCTGGTGGGCGAAGAGACACATCAGCCCTACGACCGGCCGCCACTGTCCAAGGCATTCATGAGGGGCCTCCCCGACGGTACGTCTTTGGAATTGCGGCAGTCGGACGCGTTGGCGGCGGAGTGGATGCTCGGCCGCCGGGCGGTCCACCTCGACCGGCAGGGCAAGCGGATCGAACTTTCCGACGGATCACGGGTGCCGTATGACGGCCTCGTCATCGCCACCGGCTCGGCAGCGCGCACCCTGCCCGAGATTCCCACCGGGGCGGCCGGGGTTCACCTGCTGCGAACCCTGGACGACGCTGTCGCGCTTCGCCGGGAGCTGTCCGGCTCGCCGCGGCTGGCGGTGGTCGGGGGCGGTTTCATCGGCAGCGAGCTTGCCTCCACCTGCCGCGATCTGGGCCTGGATACCACCGTCATCACCCCCCTGCCGTTGCTCGCCGGGCCGCTCGGCCCGTTGGCCGAAGCGGCGACCGCGAGGGCCCGTGACCATGGTGTACATGTCATCGAGGCCGCTGTCGTCGGAGCCGATGTCGGCGACCGGATCAGCGGAGTCCGGCTCGACAACGGCGTAACGGTTGCCGCCGACGTGGTCGTGGTCGCCGTCGGTGCCGTTGCGCAGACCGGGTGGCTCCAGGGGTCGGGCGTCCAGCTCAGCAACGGTGTGGTCTGTGACGACACGCTGGCCGTGCTGGGCCTTCCCGATGCGGTAGCCGCGGGCGACGTGGTCCGCTGGCCACACCCCGCCGCCGGTGGTGCGTTGTTGCGCATCGAGCACTGGACGAACGCGGCCGAACAGGCCACCGCCGCTGCCAAACGGCTGCTTCTCGGACCGGGCGCGGCCTTCGCACCGGTGCCGTCCTTCTGGAGCGACCAGTTCGGCATCCGGATACAAGGTGTCGGTCTGACCGCTCTGGCGGACGAGGCGATCGTCGTCGACGGGGACCCGGCCGGCGACTCCTTCGTCGCGGAGTACCGCAGCGCCGGCCGGCTGGTCGGGGCCGTGGTGGGGGGCGCCGCCGGATCCGTGACAGCGCTGCTGCCCTACCGCCGTGAGCTCAGCCGGTTGCTTCGGGCCGCCGCAACGTCCTGACCGGCTCGGAGAAGAACGCGTCCCGGGCCGCGAAGAACGCTCCACCATTGCCGATCCGAGGGTCACTGGATACAGTAGTCATGGCCCGGTCGACCTCGGCCGGCGGATCTCCGTCCACTCGTCAGGAGGCACCATGCCACTTCCCTACACCCGTGCCGAGGTCAAGGACCGTGCCCGCGAACTGTGGCACGGCACCTGCAACGTCACCATTCCGTCGTACAGCAGCGACTTCTCGAAGTTGAACCGCAGCGGCATCTCCCACGACATCAAGCGCGCCGCGCAACACGGATTCTGGGGCACCTTGCTCGCCGCGGAATCCGGCACGACGCTGGAGGAGTACGTCGAGTTCATGGAGATCGCGGTGGATGCCGCGCCCAAGGACTTCCGCCTCGTCGCGCACATGAGCTTCTCCACAGTCGACGAAGGGCTCTACATCGCCAAGGCCGCCGAGCGCCTCGGCATCGAGGCGTTGCTGCTGGCCTACCACCCGAGTTTCCGGCCGAAGACCGCGGCAGAGATCGTCGAGTACACGCGCTTCGTCGCGGAGCGCACGGACCTGGCGCTCATCCTGTTCGCGGTGATGACGTGGGGATTCAACACCATCGAACCGATTGGCTTCGCCCCCGCGGCGCTGGACGAGATAGTCCGGCTCGACACCGCGGCCGCCCTCAAGTACGAGGTCGGTGGCCCGGCCTCCATGGCCGCGTTCACCGATGCACACCGCCGTTTCAGTGACCACCTGATCGTCGAAATCCCGATGGAGCAGTACGCGCCGGCACTCATCGACCGCTTCGGCGTGCAGTGGATCGGCACGAGTCTCTACGAGTCGTACGGCGACCGTGTGCCCCGCATGTTCTCGCTGCTTCGCGAGGGCAGGTGGGACGAAGGTATGGAGATCTTCTGGAGTTACCAGCCGGCCCGGGTGGCCAAGGGGGCGTTCATGGGATCCGCCGCTGGCGGAAACCTGATCCACCGCAACGGGTGGAAGTATGCGTCGTGGTTGCAGGGCTACAACGGCGGCCTGGTCCGCATGCCGCACATGCGGCTACTGCCGTCGCAGATGAAAGCGTTGCGGGCAAGCGTGATCGCCTCCGGATACGAGGTCACCGGCGACGACGACGACTTCTACATCGGCCGCAACCCGGAATAGCGCGCGATTCGGCTCGTCCGAGGCTCGATCAGGAGGGTGGCGATGGGAGACATTCTCGGAGTGGGCATGACCCACTTCCCGCCGTTGTCCGCACAGGACGACCGGATGACCACGGCGTTCAAGAAGATGCTGAACCATCCCTCGACGCCCGAGCGGGCGAGAGCGGCCGCGGCGTTGCCTGCCGAACTGCTGGCGGAGCTGGCGGACGACGGGGGCCTTGCCGCCGCGGCGGCGCACCGCACCCGGCTGGTGGAGAACCTGCGCCGAGTGCGGCGGCAGATCGACGAGTTCCGGCCGGACCTGATCGTCATCTGGGGAGACGACCAGTACGAGAACTTCAAGGAAAGCATCATCCCGCCCTTCTGCGTGCTGGCCTACGACGAGTTCGTGCACACGCCGTGGAAGAACTTCCATCTCGGGGACAACGCATGGGGCGAAGGCCCGGCCACCCAACTTCGGGTCGCCGGGCACAAGCAGGCCGGAAAGCACCTGACCGCCGGCCTGTTGGACGCCGGTTTTGACGTCAGCTACAGCTACCGCCCCAACGAGTACGAGGGGCTGTCACACGCCTTCAACAACACCGTTCTCTACCTCGACTATGACCGCACGGGTTTTCCGTATCCGATCGTGCCGATGGCGGTGAACTGCTACGGCAGGCTCGTGGTCGCGGCTCGCGGCTTGTTCGTGGATCCGGGAAACCCGCCGGCCGGCGACGCGCTCGACCCACCTGCGCCCACTCCGGCGCGCTGCTTCGATCTGGGTCGGGCGACCGCCCGGATCATGGCCGACAGCCCGTGGCGGGTGGCCCTCGTCGCCTCCGCCAGCTGGTCGCACGGCTTCCTCGCGGCCTGCAACGGCTACCTGTATCCCGACATCGAGACGGACCGGCGCCTGTTCGCCGCGCTGGAGTCGGGCGACCTCGAGTCCTGGCGGACCTATCCCGCTGCGGCGATCGAAGCATCCGGGCAGCAGGAGATGCTCAACTGGCTGTGCCTGATCGGCGCGATGCACGAACTCAGAAAGTCCCCCGGTTGGACAGACCTCGTCCAGACATACGCCTTCAACTCCACGAAGGTCTTCGCGCTGTTCGAATGACGCTGCGCAGCGGAACGACACTGCCCACAACGACGATCTCCAGGGAAGAACGATGAGCGCTTCGCCGTTGGACGGCCTCGACCCGAAAGCGAGCACCCGCCTGCGCGGAAAGGTGGCGGTGGTCAGCGGCGCCGGTCAGGGCATCGGTCGGGCAGTCGCCCGGCGGCTCGCCGCCGAAGGCGCCCGCGTCGTCGTGTGGGACCGCAGCGTCGAAGGCGCGACCCGCACGGTCGGGGAGTTGCTCGCCCACGGAGCCGCTGCCCGCGCACTCACCGGTGACCTGACAGACTACCCGACGGCAGCGGCGCTGACGGAGCAGACCGTGGAGGCGGAGGGCCGCATCGACATCCTCGCGAACGTCGTCGGCGGAGCGACCCGCTTCAAGCCGTTCATCGAGTGGGACGTCGATGAGATCCTCAAGGAAATGTCCATCTCGCTGCTGCCGACGCTGTTCTGCTGTCGCGCGGTTCTACCGCACATGCTGGCCAACGGTTCGGGACGCATCGTGAACGTCGGTGCCGAGTCGGTGCACAACGGATTGTGGGACCGGGCGCCGTACAACGTCGCGAAGGGTGGTGTGCACGCGCTCACCACGAGCATCGCGCGCGAGGTCGCGGAGACGGGCATCACCTGCAACTGCGTCGCGCCGGGTGGCACCAACTCGGCACCGGATCGTGTCGTGCCGCGCTACGCCTCGATGGCGCGACAGGAGCAGGAGTCCCGCGCCACGCTGCGCTCCCGTGTCCTGACGACGATCCCGATGGGGCGCAGAGCCGAGGTCGCCGAACAGGCCGCCGCGGTGGCCTTCCTCGCCTCCGACGACGCGTCGTTCATCACCGGGCAGGTGCTCAGCGTCAACGGCGGCTCCAGCATGATCTGAGCTGCCGATCGGTGTGCCGGGCGACAAGGGAGGCCGCATGACCATCGACGTTCACACGCACGTGGTGCCGGCGCAGCTGCCATTCGATGCGGGCTCGGAACTGCGCTGGCCGACGCTGGACGCCGCGACCGGCGAGGTGTTCGTGAACGGGGATGTCTTCCGCCGCGTACGCCGGGAGGCATGGGACCTCGAGGCACGGCTGGCCGACATGCAGCGGCGGGGGTGCGGTGCGCAGGTGCTGTCGGCGATGCCGATGCTGTTCTCCTACTGGGCACCGCTGGACCAGGCGCAGCGCTTCTGTTCGGGGCTGAACCACTGGTTGGCCGACGCGGTGCGCAGGCACCCCGGCAGGTTCTACGGCCTCGGCGTACTGCCCATGCAGGAGCCTGAGGCTGCGGCCGCGGGGCTGGCTGAGGTGAAGAGACTGGGGCTGAGCGGTGTCGAGCTGGGCACCAACATCGCCGGCGTGAGCATTGCCGACGCGCGGTTCCGGCCGGTGTTCGAGGAGGCCGACCGGCTCGGGCTGAGCGTCTTCCTGCATCCCTTCCAACCGCCGCTCGGCCCAGCCGTCGATGCCTCCACGAGCAGTGCCGTGTGCTTCCCCCTCGACATCGGCTTCGCGGTCGCCGGCCTGATAGCCAACGGCGTCCTGCACCGTTGTCCGGGGCTGCGACTGTGCGCCAGTCACGGCGGGGGCTCGGTCGCCTTCACGCTTTCCAGGCTGACCCATGCCTGGCAAGCGAAGCCGGGTCTGCGGGATCGGCTGCCGGAAGCGCCGGATGTGGTAGCGCGACGGCTCTTCTATGACATCCTGCTCTTCGATGCCGCCCCTCTCCGGTACCTGATCGAAATCATGGGCCGGGAGCAGGTGGTGATGGGGTCCGACTATCCCTTCCTCGACGTGCCGCCGGAGTGGCCGCTTACCGACCTCGCGCTGCCCGCCGAGGCGCTAGAGGCGATCCGCGTGACGAACGCGCGGCGCTTCCTGGGGATTACGGCGCGCTGACGCGATCTGTCAGCGGGGACCGAGTTCGGCGATCGCCGCCGTCAACCGTTGCGCCGAGACGGTGCCGCCGTCCAGGACTCCGCTGGCGCGCAGGAATCTCCCCAACTGCCGATCGTGTTCTGGCAGCAACGCCATGTAGGGCGGCGCCGGTACGCCGATGTCCACGCCGAAGTGCCGCATCGCCGCCTTCATCACCGGAACCAGGCCGTAGCTCGACCAGGTCGCCGGGAAGACGCTGAAGAAGCGTTGCCAACAAGCGGCGCTGGCGATGTCGCCCCGTTCCACCGCGGCCAGGACGCGCGCGGCGATCCGGGTGGCCGGCGGCGGCATCGTTGCTCCGGATCCGCCGAGCAGCAGCGTAACGAGCATCGGCTGCATGGTGGTGAAGTATGCCGCCCGTCCGGCCAGGTCGATGTGTTCGACGAGTCGCGAGATCTTGGCGATGTCGCGGGAGCTTTCCTTGAAGTAGGCGATCCCGGGCAGGTCCGCGAGTTCAATCCACGCCGACACCGGCGGATCGGCGCCCGCCGCGGGGTTGTGGTAAGCCACGATCGGCAGCGAGACGGCGTCGGCGACCTGAGAGAAGTACGTCACGAGTTCCTCGGCGGACGGCTGCCCTCCCCAGGGACGCGCCGGCATCAGCACCTGGACGGCGTCCGCACCGGACTCGGCCGCATAATGCGCCAGGGCCACCACATCGGGCACCGCCGGGCCCGACACCCCGAGAATCACGGGCACCCGTCCCCCCACCATCTCGGTGGCCGTCCGCAAGAGTTCCTTGCGGTCGGACAGCGAGAGCACCGTGTATTCGGCCGCTTCCACGGCCGCCACGGCGATCGCCTGCACGTCGGGCACCATGAACTCGATCTCGGCTTGCAGTGCCGGGTAGTCGACTCGCCCGTTCGCGGTGAACGGAGTCAGGCAGGCGCCGATGACGCCGCGCACAGGCCGCGGCTCATGCCGCGCTCGCCGCGTCACCATCGCGCGCCGTCGAGAACGTCGAGGACGACCCGGGCGTGGCCGGCATCGCCCTGGTCGACCTTCAGCGGGAACGCGTAGACCTGCACGCGGGCGTCGGTGGCGGCGGCCAGGGGCGCCAGGTTCTCGATGATGAGGACTTCAGCGCCCAGCAGGGTGCGGTGGATCGGGAACGCGAAATCCGGTGGGCGCCGGCTCGGCGGCGCGTCGACCGTGAGGCAGTCGACGCCGAGCATCTTGATGCGATGGGCGACGCACCACCGCGCCAACTCCAGGGACGGATATGGGTGGTCGCTGTACGACGGCTCGTGGAAGTGTCCACCCCATCCGGTGTCGAGCAACAGGATGTCGCCGTCGCGGACCTCCACCGGGGCAGCCAACAAGTCGCCCAGCGGGATTTCTTCGCCCGCCGCCCGGTGAATACCGACCACCACGCCCGGTCCGATGAACTGGTCCAGCGGGAGTTGGTCGATGGAACGAGCGCCGGCCACCGCGTGCACCGGGGCGTCGATGTGGGTACCGGCGTGGGTGGCGAGGTGCAGCTGGGAGATGTTGAGCGGCTGGCCCGCGGCCATCTGGGTCACCGGCTCGACGCGGACCTCTGGCAGGACGTGGATCCGCGGCATGCCGGCCGCGATGGGCTGCGTCACGTCGACGAGCATCCTGGCGATTCCCTTCACCGGCGTTACAGGTTGAACAGAGCCCGGCGCTCGGCCAGGCCGGGTTAGTCGGGCACCCTCACCTGAACCGTGTCGTCCTGCACGGACACCTCGTAGACCGACAACGGTTGATCGGGAGGGCCGCTTACCACGGCGCCGGTCCGCACGTCGAAACATCCCTCGTGCAGCGGGCAAACGAGCTGGTTCCCACGGACCTCGCCGTCGTCGAGGTAGCCGAGTGCGTGGGTGCAGATGGCGTCGAGCGCGAAGAGCTCACCGTCGACGTTGACCACCACGATCTCGGCCTTGCCTGCGTCGACGAGTTTCATCTCGCCGGGTTGCAGGGCGGACCGGGGGCAGACCGGCACCCACGTGTCGGACATCCTCAGCATCCCCTTTCTGCCGTCAGGCCTCGACGCTCGACGCCGACGCCAGCAGTCCGCGGAGGTGGCCCACGAGCGACGCGAACCTCGGGTCGGCCCGCTTCTCGACGATGGGCTGGTCGCGGCCCAGCGGAATGTCGAAGATCTCGGCGACGACGCTGCCCGGCCCTTTGGAGAGGACGACGCAGCTGTCGGCCAGCAGGATCGCTTCCTCGACCTGATGAGTCACCAGCAGCATGGTCTGTCGTGTCGCCCTCCGGATCCGCAGCAACTCCTCACCGAGGTGGTCGCGGGTCTGCGCGTCCACGGCGGAGAACGGCTCGTCCAGCAGCAGCAACACCGGCTCGGTAACCAACGCGCGAGCCAGGTTCGCCCGCTGCTGCATGCCACCGGACAGCTGGCGGGGGTACCGGTCGGCGAACGCTTCCAGGCCGACCAGATTCATCATGTCGTGAACCCGGGACTCCCGCACGCCCTTGGGAGTGCCCTGCATCTCCAGCCCGTATCCGATGTTGCGGGAGACCGTTCGCCAGGGCAGCAACGTCGGGCTCTGGAAGACCAGGGCGCAGTCCGACCTCGGCCCCTTCACCAGCGAGTTATCCACCAGCAACCGCCCACGCTGGTACGGCAGGAGGCCGCTGACGGCGCGCAGGAACGTCGACTTCCCGCACCCGCTCGGCCCGATGAGCGCGACCAGCGACTCGCCCGGGACTGTGAAGCTCAACGACTGCACGGCTTGGAAGTAGGAGCCCTGCCGCTCGCTGTAGTAGCCGATCGCGACGTCGTCGACCTCGAGCTTCGTCTCGTGGGCGCTGCGGGACACCGGTGCTTCTTTGCTCTGCCTGGCTGCCAGCGCGCTCATGATCTCACCGCTCTCGCTTGGTAGGTACTGATCGGAGGTCACTGTTGCTCACGCCGTACGCCAGCGTTCGAAGTGACGTTCGAGAAGCCGCAACAGCTGGGTCGCGATGAGGCCGAAGGCCGAGATGATGACCAGACCCGCGAAGAGCTGCGCCGCCTCGAAGTTCTGCGCCGCGGTCTGCATCGTGTAACCGAGGCCGACCGTACCCGCGAGGAACTCGGCAACGACTACTCCCACCAGGCCCACACCGATCGCGAGACGGATGCCGGCGAGCATCTGCGGAAGTGCCGCGGGAACGATCACCGTGCGGAACATCTGGAACCGCGACACCTTGAACGATCTGGCCATCTCCACCAGGGAGGGGTCGACGGTCTGCACGCCGGTCATGGTGTTGATCACCACCGGGAACACGGCCATCAGGAACACCATCGCGATCCCGGTCTCCCGGCCGATCCCGAACCACAGGATGAGCACGGGCACGATGGCGATGCGAGGCGACGAGTAGACGATGCTCACCAGGTAGTTGAAGAAGTAACGGGTTCTCCTCGACCACCCCATCGCCAGCCCGAGGAGGATGCCGGCGCCCGTCGACAGGCCGAGCCCGATGAGAAAGGTGAACGCGGTCGCCTTGGCGTCCTTGGCGAACCCCTCGCTGGTCACGTAGTCGGCGAGCGCCTTGGCGACGTTCGTCGGCGAACTGACGAAGAGTGGATTGACGATCTTGGTGTCGGACACCACCTGCCAGGCGACCAGCGCGAGGATCAGACAGGTCGTGCCCAGAATGGTCGACTCGTGCCTGCGATACCGCAGCTGCCACGGCGACATCGGAGAATCGACCGCGAGGTCGCGGCCGACCGGTGCCTTGACCGCCGGCGGCGCTTCTTTGGTGGTCTGGTTGGGGAGTGTGCTCATGGAAGGTCCTTCGATCCGTGGCGGTGAAAGAGTCGTGGCGCGCCCCTGAGGTGCGCGACCACGGCGAGCCCTGCGCCGTAGAGATAGATATCCACGTTCGTGTGCCCCGTCTGTCGCCTTCGTTCCGGTGCCAGAAGGTGAGCTGCCGGGAATTTCGAAGAGAGGTCATCCGAAATCCCCGGCAGCACCCTCAGCTGGTGTAGCCGAGCTCCTTCAGTGCCGCGACCTGCAACGAGGTGTCCCAGGACTTTTCGACCTGTTCCACCGTCCAGTCGACGCCGCTGTTCGGAATCTTGCTGTACGCCGTTGCGACGTTTTGGAACTCCTCGGTCGTGGGCGGCTGGAGGTTGACGTTCTTGCCCTGGAAATCGAGGAACTGCTTCGCCTCGTCGGCGCTGAGCTTGTACGCCGCCTCGACGTACGGCACCGCCTTGTCGGGGTCGTTCTTCATCATGTGCGCCGCCTGCAAGCAGGACTTCACGATCGCTGCGACGACATCCCTGTGGTCCTTGAGGAACGACTGAGCGACCGCCACCCCGTCCGCCGGCGTGGTCTGCAGCGAACTGTTGTCCATGATGATCGTCGACCCCTTGCGCTTTTCGGAGTCGTTGAGCGCCTGGTTGAGCGCCACGTACTCCGCGTCGGCCTGGCCACTGACGAACAGCGCGGACTCCGCGGCCGTCGAAGTCAGCCCGATCACCTTGACCTTGCCGGTAAGTCCCGCTTCGCGCAGCAACTGTGCGGTCTGCGTCCCTGGGGTGTCGGTCGGCGAGCTGGTCACGATCGACTTCCCGGCCAGGTCGTTAAGGCTGGTGATTCCCGGCGCGCCCATCAGCACGAACGGTTCGTGAGTGGCGGTGGCCACCACGTTGATCACGGCCAGGCCCTTGGCATTGGCCTTCGTCGCGGTGCCGGTGAGGGACGCCCCGTCGATGCTTCCCTTGATCATCGCAGCGGGCGTGTCCGGCGGCTTCACTCCGGAGCTGAGCGTCACGTCGAGGCCGTTGTCCTTGAAGATCCCCGACCGGACGGCGATCTCGAGGAACGTCGATGCCGCGGAGATTCCGGGAACGGCGATGGTGATGCTCGTCTTCGACAGGGAACTGCCCGCACCGGCCGCGTGGGAGGCATCGTCAGCTTTGGAGGACGAGCCGCACGCGGTGGTCGCCAATGCCAGTGCGGTACCGACCGATGTGGCGGCCAGCCATTTCTTTGTATTCACCATACGACTTGATTCCTCCTCTATGGGGTGTGCCCTTGTTGGCGGACCTCGTTCCTCCTCAACAGGGTGTGCTCTGGTTGGCAGATTCGCCGGGTTGATCTGATCGCGCTCGTGCTACTTCTTGCGGTCGGAGATGAAGATGGACAACGCCGTGTCCCGTCCACCTTCGAAAGTCGCTAGTTCGTCCAATGAGTCGTCGGGCGGGCGCATCCCGGCGTCCTCCTGCCGTCGCACGGATGCGGCTTCCGCCGGCGTGGTGTGGGCCTGAGCCTGTGCCTTCTCCTCGTCCCGAACCCGGCGCAGCTTGGCATCCCGGGACCGCTCGGTGACCAGCCGCCGGAACAGCACGAGATGGCTGTCGGTAGCGGACAGGCTCTCCGGCGTCCAGTAGCGGCACGGCGAGGCCACCTTGTCGTCGCCACCGGAGAAGTTGTAGTAGTTCCACCAGTTGTAGTAACAGCGCCACCAGATCCGAAGAGCGAGTCTGGTCAGCGGATGCGTCGTCCGGCGCGCATGCATGTAGACGATGCGGGACAACTCGGCGTCGACCGGCACCGCCCAACGGACGTGCATGTAGACGTTGAAGTTGCGCCGCACGATGGCGGGCAGATGCCAGCAGCTTCCGTGGCCGCTGCCCCATTCCTCCGCCTCGACCTCGAAGCGACGCCGTAACCGGGAGGGACGCCACACGACGTACTTGTACCAAGGGCTGAACAGGGCCCACAGGCGGCGGCGCCACTGCGACAACGGCCAGACTCCGTCGACTCCCGGATAGTGCATCTGGTAAGGCACTTCACCGCTCTCGTCGGCGTAGTACTTCTGGTTGAGGCTGAGCATGACCAGCGCCCGGTCCTCGACCAACTTCGCCCGAGGCCCGACGGGCGTGCGAGCGCGACCGCGCGGCGACATCAGTTGCATGAGCGAGTTGCGGTGCGCGTAGAGCGCGTTGTGCGGGTCATCCTGGTTCTCAATGGCCAGAATCCATGAACTGCGCCAGTAGGTGTATGTCGTCAGGACCACCGTGCTGTCGGGTTCGAAGAACTCCGGAGGGACGTCCTGCTCGATGGGCGCCGGGGCCTCGCTGCCCATCCAGACGAAGACCCAGCCGCGAAGTTCACGGGTCGGATAGGAGCGCACCCGCAGGTTGCCGACCATGCGTGAGGCGGGGCCTTCGGTGATGAAGGCGCGGCACGCCCCGGAGCCGTCGAAGGTGGCGCCGTGATACGGGCATGACACGGTACCCGGGTAGAACGTCTTGCCGTTCGACAGGCTGGCGCCCCGATGCGGGCAGATGTCGCTCACCGCGACGACCGAGCCGTCCTTGTCCCGAAAGAAAGACAGCTCCACCCCCAGCATCTTCCAGTAGAGCGGCCCTTTCCTGGGCACCTTGCCGGCCGGCAGGGCGGGCCACCAGTATTCGCGCAGACCCAGCGCCGGGACGAGCTGGCGCCGGTCGCGGACGGGTTCGCCCTCGGGCAGCGCGTTCAACGGCTCATCGAGCGTCACCGGTGAGTTCGGTGGGCGAATCCCCCGGGTCGCCGCCGCCCGGATGCCGCGCTCGACCCACCACTCTCGGAAGCGAATGTTCGCGCCCATCACGATCCCCTCTCCACGAGCCGCTTGGTGTCACGCTTGCGACCCGACCGCGTTCCGCAGCCCGGGTGGCCGCCCGCTGCCATACCAGTACGGCGTTCGGCACCCGTGCTCCCGAGTATTGCCGTAAACTGTATCCACATGCAAGGGCGCGCCGGGGGCCGTCCGGAGTCCCTGTCGGCGATTAATCGATCAGTGAGCTGCGAGGTTGGGCATGCGAACCGACATCACGTCGGCGGAGGCCGTTGAGATGATCAGCCCGGTGACGGTCGAGCCGTCCCGCACGCTGGTCCTGATCGTCGACATGGAGAACGAGTTCTGCGACCCGGCCGGGTCGCACTACCTCGGCGGAGATGTGGCGTCGGCCGTCGAATCGACATGCGCCGTCCTGGCCGGCGCCCGTGCCGCCGGATGCGACGTGGTCTGGATCAGATCCGTGCGAGACCTGGCGTCGCCGGAGTTCACCACCTACGGACGGGCGCCGTACCTGTTGGAGAACACCTGGGCCACCGAGTTCACCGCGCCGCTCGCGCCGGCCCTCGGGGAGACCGTGCTGGAGAAGCGGTGCCACGACTGCTTCACCGCGACGAAGCTCGACCAGTGGCTCGCCGAGCACGGCGCGACCGGACCGCAGTGGCATGTGCTGATCGCCGGCGTGGCGCTGAGCACCTGCGTCAACCACGCGGTGCTCGGCTGCTCCGCCCGGAACCTGCGCACCGCGCTGCTGTTGGACTGCACCGCGCCGCGGGCGACCTCCGCATCGCTGGCGACGCTACGCAACTACGGCCGCACCGCCTACAACTACAACGTCACCGTCACGACCGGTGACGACGTCACGTTCGCCGCTTCTCAGGGCCGCTGACCGATGGGCGACAGTTACCCGACGATTCGAGCCGCCGCGGTGCAGGCGGCCCCGGTGTTCCTCGACCGAGAGGCTACGACCACCAAGGCATGCGCGCTCATCCGGGAGGCCGGGCGCGGCGGAGCCCAACTGATCGCTTTCCCGGAGGGCTTCATCCCCACCCATCCGCTGTGGTTCGGCTTCTATCCTGCCACCGGGCCGGTGGCCACCCGCATGAGTGTGGAGCTGTTCAAAAACGCGGTCGAGATCCCTGGCCCGGAGCTGGCGCTGCTGTCCGCCGCGGCCCGTGATGCCGGCGCCTACGTGGTGATCGGGGTGTGCGAGCGGCTGCCGGACAGGCTCGGCACGCTGTTCAACACCCAGATCTTCATCGGGCCGCGCGGCGAATACCTGGGCAAGCACCAGAAGCTCATGCCGACCGGCACCGAGCGGCTTGTGCACACGACCGGCGCGGCGGAGACCCTCGGCGTCGTGGCGAGTGATTTCGGCCCCATAAGCGGGCTCATCTGCGGGGAGAACACCAATCCCCTGGCGGTCTTCGCCCTGACCGCGGAGGGTACCCGCATCCACGTGATGAGTTGGCCCTACAAGTTCGGGACCGGCGGTGAGATGCATACGCGCGTCATCGGTGACTCCCAGGCCTTCGCCCAGGTCTCGAAGGCCTATGTGGTCAGCGCGTGCGCGACGGTCGACGACGGGACCGTCGCGGCCCTGGGAATCTCCGGTGCGGACGCGGCGATGCTACGCGGTCCGGACGCCTGCGGCGGCTCGGCCATCGTGTCCCCCGACCTGCGCGTCATCGCCGGACCGATGGGCACCGAGGAAGGCATCCTCTACGCCGATCTGGACCTGGAGGTGTGTATCCGGATGAAGCTGCGCCACGACTTCGCCGGCCACTACAACCGGCCGGACGTCTTCCAACTGCGGGTCGCGGGGCAGAGTCCCCGACTGTACGAGCGAGGTCCGCTCGGCGGCGTTCCGGCGAAGTCCGGGCGGTCCGTCACCGGCACGGCCGCCGCAGGACCCAGGCAGGCCGGGGATGTACAGCCGGGCTCTGCGGCCGGCGCCGGTGATATCGGTGAATCGGGCGGATCACCGCGCCCATAACCGGTCACCGGCCGGCCCCACCGATGGCGCGGCCATCCGCGCCATCAGGCGAGAATGAGGACCGTACCGGCGAAGACCGCTACGGCCGCGACGGCGAGCCGCCCGTCGAGGCTGTCCTTCTTGCCGAGCCAGGCGGCCGCCAGCAGCGGGGTGACGAGGGTGTCGGAGGAGGCGACGACAGCGACGTAGGAGACCGCGGCGAACGACACCGCGAGATACGCCGCGATCTGGCCGACCGTTGACACCGCACCGGCGTACCAGAAGTACGGATGTCGCTGCGCTCTGATCGCCCGCAGGCTCATCCCCAGCTGGCCGCGTACCCGCAGGTAGAGCGCGTACACGACGAAGCCGCTGACGGCAGAGACGAACGCCGCGAGGTAGGGGTCTTTCAGGTCGCCGACGCCCACCTTCCGTACGACGGCGCCGACACCGTAGAAGACGGCCGCGACGGCGCAGCAGGCGTAGCCCGCCAGCGCCACCGAACTACGGACGCGGCGCCTCGCGGGGACGGGCTCGTCGTCCGGCAGAACCATCGGTCTCGAAGCGCTGCCGGCGCCCACCGCCGAACCCGGGCGGCGGCTGCCGGAGGGCCGGACCGGTCGCAGCCCGTCCTGCATGAACACGGCATATCCGGCCAGCGCGATCAGGACCCCGACACCGGCCAGACGCGTCAGATGCTCTCCGAGCAGGAGCAACCCGCCGGCGACGGCGACGATGGGCGCCGCGTTCTTCATCGCCGCGGACCGGGACGGGCCGATCCGACGGATGCCGGCGTACAGCGCCACCCGTCCCAGCAGCGTGGTGAGCACACCGGCCAGGATGAACCAGGCGATCCCGTCGAGGTGCCAGTGCACCACCACGCCGGCCCCGAAGCGACTCAAGACCACGACCGAGTGCATGGCGACGTTCAGCAGCAGGGCAAGGAGAACGCCGCCGTCGCTGCTGCCGCGGTCCGTGGCCTTGCGCACGAAGACGTTCATCGCGGCGTAGCTGCACGCCGAGACGAAGGCGAACATCAGGCCGACAGCGATCATCTACGGACCCACCGCCTCCTGAGACGCGTCGCGCGCAACACCGGGAAGAAACTGGAGCGGCATCCACCGCCGGACGCGGACTCAGCCGCCGGTCCGGGCTTCCCTCAACGCGCGCCGCTCGACCTCGGCCGCGCTGCGGCCGTCCGTCTCCTTGACGAGCCGATTCACCGCACCATCGTCGACCGGACGCCCCAGCGATCGGGCGATGATCCGGCGGCGCCGTTCGGCATCCGGGTCGGCGATCTCGACGTGCAGCCCCAGCCGGCCGGCCCGGGTCAACGCCGGGTCGATGATGTCCGGGCGGTCGGTCACCCCGACCACGAGGACGCCACCGCGCTGCAGGGCGTCGTCCACCGACGACAGCAGCGCCGACAGGACGCGGCTGCTGGAGGATTCCGTGTGTCCGGCGATGCGCTGCGGTGCCACCGCGTCGAGGTGTTCGAGGACGATGATCGACGGAGCGACGTCGCGACCCTTACGGAACAGCAGCCGCAACGCGGCCTCGGACTCCCCCAGCCACTGGGTGAAGATGGTAGACCCGTCCAGCAGGACGAAGTTCGCGCCGACCTGCCGGGACAGCGCCTGGACCAGGACGCTCTTGCCGTTTCCCGACGGCCCGGTGAGCAGCACGCCTTCTCGGCGCCCGGAACCGCCGCGGAACGCCGCCTCAGCGGCCTCGATCAGCGCGGCCTTCGCCTCGTCGAGTCCGTCCAGCTCCGCCCAGTCCAGAGAGGAGTCGACGACCGGCAGACCACGCATGGCGCTCGGTAGGACGACCTCGAGGCCCGCGTAGACATCCTCGGCCTCTACGGAGAGGCTGGAGTCGGCGATGGCGTCAGCGATCTCGAACCCGGACCCGGCGCCGGTGATGCGACGGGCGGCGGCCAGGCCGGCCTCGCGGGTCAGGTGCATCAGGTCCGCGCCGGTGAACCCGGCGGTGCGGACATCCGCGATCTCCGACAGCGCCGCCTCCGCCTCGAACGTCAGCGGCATCTCTCGCGTGTGGATCGAGAGGATCTCGTGGCGGGCCCTGCGTTCCGGCGGTCCGACGTAGATCTCCTCGTCGAAACGGCCCGGTCGACGGAAGGCTTCGTCGATGGCGTCGATCCGGTTGGTGGTGGCGAGGATCATGACCCCGTCCACCTCTTCCAGCCCGTCCATCAGGGTGAGCAGTTGGGTGGTGGCCCGGATGTCGCCCTGGGAGGCCAGCCGGCCCCGGCTCGTCGCGATCACATCGATCTCGTCGATGATGATCAGCGTCGGGGCATGGTGCGCGGCCTCGCTGAACAGCGAGCGCAGATTCGCCTCGGTCTCGCCCGAATAGGTGCCGACCAGCTCTGTCGCCGGCAGCTTCATGACGTTGGCGCCGAGCTCTTGGCCGACGGCGCGGCTCAGCAACGTCTTGCCGGTGCCCGGGGGGCCGTAGAGCAGGACACCCTTCGGCGCGCGCACTCCGAGCGACCGGTAGAGCCCGGGGCGCAACAGCGGGAGCTCGATCAAGTCACGCAGCCGGGTGATGGCCCCGTCTAGACCGCCCACCTCAGAGAAGGAAATCTTGCGGCGGGCGATATCGGGATCGGGTTCGGCGAAGGTGACCTCGGTTTCGGGCCCGACGACGGCCGGCAGGTCGCTGACCTGCTCGACGCGAACGACCACGCCGCCGCCACCGGAGAAGATGGGCACGAACAGCCGGGCGGTCGGCCACACCAGGGTGGCCTGTTCGCGAAGACGGTCGGTGACCCGGTGGCCGAGATTGTGCGACAGGTGGAACGCCGGCCGGATGGCGACGCTCGCCGCGCTCACCGGCGTACCCGCGCGTTCCAGCTCCAGCCGGCCGCCGGGCTTGACGAGCAGCTGCGCCCACAACAGGCGACCCACCCGTACCAGCGAGACGCCGCTCGCGCTCGACGGGTCGTCGGTGTCGTCGGCACTGGCCACCGCCCGGGTGTAGACCTCCTGCCCAGCAACGGATCGGACCTTGACGACCTCGTTCGGTCGCACACCCAGCCGCTGCAACAATGCCCGCGGGATCTGCACCTCGGCCTGACTGACGGGGTGGGCAGGAGACGGCCGGGCAGCCACGCCGGTGACCGGCCCGGTCGCCGGCAGCATGGGACCCGCTGTCCCGGGGGCCTGCTCCTCCATGGTCATACACGCGCCTCGAATTCCGGAGCGGGCTCCAGGACCTCCAGGTGCACGCCGCCCTCCGGCCCCACGGCGGAGTCCAGGTTGGGCCAGGCGACAATCATCCGCACCGGGCCCACCCCGTTGTTCACGTGCCGGAACACGACGCCCTCGGGGCGGACCGGCAGGCCGATCACATCACGCTTCTCCCAGGCGTGCTCGACGCCGTCGAGTTCGGTGTAGCCGCTGCCCTGCACGACGAGACACACGATGCCGCCCTGGTGCCGCAACCGGCCGGACCGCGAGCCCTCAGGGATCTCCAGTTCGGCGAAGTAGAGCGACTTCGTCACCGGCTCGGCCAGATCGGGGTGCAGGTACCAGCGCAACAATCCGAACGGCGTGACCTCGACCGGCAGTTGGCTGCGGCGGACGGTCGAGCGGCCGTGCGCGATCCGCTCCCGCTCGGCCGCCGCTCGGCGAGTGATCGAATCCCAGAGGCTCTCTTCCACCGGTGTCGTCACTTCGGCTCCTTCCAGTTCGGGCTGTTCTCGACCTGGCGGAAGATGGCGCCGGTCGCGTACTGCAGCGGCTCGAAGATGAAGGCGACCCACTCACTGGGCTCGTCGGGGTCCTCGTTCCAGTGCTGGTGCTCGCACCCGCCCGGCACTACCGGCAGCAGGATGAGGTCGCCGGCTTCCCACTCGTCCTTGATGCCGTTGACGACGGTGTAGCCCTTGCCCTTGGTGACATACAGGACCAGGCCGCCCTGGTGGACATGCTTGCCGGAGTGGGTGTGGATCTCGTGGGCGAAGACGCGCCAGTCCTGCAGGGCGTCGCCCTTGATCTCGTTGTGCATCAGGTAGTAACCGATTTTGCCCTGCCGGTTCTCCTGCCACGGCTGTTCCGAGCCCTTGATCACGATCCGGCCGTCGTGAGCCTGCTTGCGCCGCTCGGCCATCTTGGAGAAAACGGCTTCGTAGTAGCTGTACTCGGATGCGTCGCGATCGCGCTCGCGTTCGACGGTCCGCTCGGACTGATCCATCGGCTCCTCCTCAGGGAGACAACACCAGGCATTGCATACAGTATCACCGTTACTTCTAGATGGCTTGGACCGAACGGATGGTCACGGGGAGCACCGGAGGGCTCGACACGGGCGCGCCAACGTCCACCACGTCCAACTCCCCCAGCGCCACCTCGTCGATGCACACGAGCGGCCGGCCCGGCATGCGCCGCTCAAGCAGCGAACCAACGGCACCACCGAGGTCGCCGTCCAGTGCCACCACGAGCACTTCGCCACCCGCCGGACCGGCATCGTGGGCTGTGTGACTGCCAGCGTGCATCGCAGCGTCGAAACCGTGGGCAAAGGCGCTGAGCCGCGCGAAGGACGGCTCGCCCTGCCACCGGACCGAGACGATGGTCCGCGCCTCTCCCGGTCGCAGATCGACCTGAACATGCGCCTGTCGGATCAGACCCTCGATCTCTGCGGGCGTGAAAGAACCCGGCGGCACGGTCATCGGCACGGCCCGCAGGCCGCGCACCGGCAGCAGCGTGGCGTCCGAATGATGCGTTGTCGTCCCGGACACCTGCGTGCTGAACTGGCTGGCACCGACCACCGTCGCCCTGATGCTCCTGGACACCGGCGTGGTCCGCGCGCCCAGGGCGCCGAGCTCGTCGACCACGGCCTCGGCCAGTTCCGGGCCGAGGTCGCCGAACACCCGGGATTCGTCACCGTTGACGTACGCCGCCACGCCGCCGCTGTAGCTCAGCATCGTGAACGGGCCGCGATGCCGCAACGGCGCCGTGACGGGCTCGTCCATGACGTCATCGACGGGCCGCGGCTCGCCGCGCACGAAGCCGAGGAGGTCCGCGGCCAGGATGCGGGCCAGCCTCGCCCGCAGGCCCGGGTCCGCCGTTTGTCCGACACGTACGTCGATGCCTTTCGCGGCAGCCAACCGGAGCAGCGCCGGGGTGGCGCTGGTGATGCGCGGACCGTCGCCGGTGTCCTCGAAGGTGAGCATGCGAGCGCCGACGTTGGCGGCCGCCGTCTCAACGATCCGGCCGGCGGCGAGCACGGCGAGCTTGGTGGTGGCGCCACCGATGTCGACGTGCAGCATGACCGCGGACGGGTCGCTGGCGGCACTGACCTCCAGCGCGCCGGATCCGCGCGCTGCCAGCCGAGCCTCCAGGTGCGGCCCCGCGGCGACGCAGACGAAGCTGCCGGCCATCCCGGCGACCGCTTCGGCCACGGCCGCGGCGTTCGCCTTCCGGGACGCGTCGCCCGTGACAATCAGGGCACCGGTCTCCACCTGCGCGGGGCGGATGCCGGCGTCGGCGTACTCCTGCGCCACCATCGCCGCGACCGCGTCCGCGTCGATAACGCGGCCATCGAGGAACGGGGTCAGCCGAAGGTCCGATGCGTGCAGCACCTCGCGGTAGACAACCTCCAGCCGGTTCGTCACCAGGCCCCCGGCGGCATCAAGCCATAGCCGGGAGACCATGACCTGCGTGGTCGCCGAGCCGATGTCGATGCCCACGCTGGTCAACGGACGGGCCGACTCGGTGGCGCCCGCCGGCGGTTGCGAAGCCCTCCCGGTCACGGGTGCACGGCTGCCGCGGATGGCCTGCCCGGAATCTCCATGGCGACCTCCACCCCGCGCTTGGCGCATTCCGCGACGAACAGCTCGTGCACGTCGGGGTCCTGGTCCTCGTAAGCCATCTGCTCAGGACCGGTGTGGAAGACGTTCTGGTTGAAGCCGCGCGGCGGGAATTCCGGTGAGTTCCACCGCAGCGCCAGGTACCGGGCCGGGGTGTTGCCGGTGTTGAAATGCTGGTGGTACTCGTTGTCGGCAGGACTGAGCACCGTCCCGTCCTGCCAGTCGACCCGTTGCTTCTGGCGGTCCCCCTCGTACCACAGCAGCGAGTAGCCCTCACCGCCGATGATGATGACGTGCGCACCGGCGCTGTGCCGGTGCGCCTTCTTGTAGGTGCCGATCGGGAACTCGCTGACGTGGGACACCATGGTGTTGCTGGCCAGCGCGAACACGACGTTCTTGCCGCCGGCGCCCCGCTCCCGCCACTCTTGAAGGGGAAATTCCCGCACGTCGGGGACGAAGTTGGTCTTCAACACCCGGCGGGCGAGCCGGCGACCGTCACCGGTGAAGAAATCGGTGTCGCCGGCGTAGCGATCCTCGAAGACGAAGTCGTTGTCAAAGACGAACGACTCGTTGTGGTACAGGTTGATCGTGAGGGGAGCCGAGGTCACGGCGAAGAGCCGGACCGGCTGCTCGCCGTCGAGATTGAAGTGCTGGTAGTAGCAGTTCAACGGCGGGGAGAAGAGGCTTCCGCGGTGCCACTCGACGGTCTGCTTGTCGCCGCCGGGCTGCCAGAAAGTCGTGGCTCCCCGACCGGTCACGACGAACACCAGGGCTTCGTAGAGGTGGTGCAGGACCTCGGTCTGCCCGCCCGGTTCGATCTCGATCAGTTGACCGTCGTCCTTCTCCTGCTCGGCGAGGGTGATCAGGGCGCCGTGCTGGCCGACCCGCGGCCACGGCCCAACCTCCAGGGTGGCCAGGCTCCCGATCGCCGTGCCTTCGTGAATCGGCACCCCTTCGCCACGCTGCCACTGCTGATAGGGACTCAGGAGCGGCAGATCCTCCAGGTCCTTCCCACTGCTGTCCCGAGCCATCACGCCGGCCCTCCTCGAGTCGTCTCCCTGGGCGACAGCACGCCGCTGCACGAACCCGCATGTTCATCCGACAACGCTCCGTCCGGGCACCTCGTGCCGTCCCACGTCCGGGGCGCCCCTGTCGCATCCCGCCATCGCACGCCAGACAGGTCCACCCGCACGAACTCCGCGTCGGTCAGCACCGCACCACGCAAATCCGCCTCCAGCAACAGGGTGCCGGTGAGCCGGGCACCGGCAAGGCAGGCGTCCCGCAGGTTCGCCAGGTACAGCTCGGTGTCGGTGAGCACCGCCGACGAGAGATCAGCGCCGCTGAGATCCGCGTGGAACAGCGCCGCGAGCCGCAGGCAAGCGCCGGCCAGGCGCAGGCCCCGGTAGTCCCCGACCCGGTCGGGGTTGGACAGCATCGTCCCGGAGAGGTCTGCGCGGCTGAGATCGGCGCCGCTCAACGTCGCCGTTGTCAGGTCGAGGCCGGTCAGGTCCGCTCCCACCAGGATCGCGCCGGACAGATCCGTCCCGCTCAGGTCGGCTCCGGTCGGATTGGCCTTCAGTGCGTCACGACCCGACAGGTACACCTGCAACAGGTATCCGTGCGAGGCGTGCTGGTCGACGAGCCTCGCGCCGGTGAGGTCGGCGCGGCCGAGGTCGGCACCCGCGAAGAGCGCGCGGCTCAGCTGTGCGTGGCGCAGGCTCGCCGCGCGCAACGTCGCGCCCCGCAGGTCGGCACCGGTCAGGTCCGCCTCGGACAGGTCGAGTCCCACGAGGTCCCGACCGCGCAGGTCCGCGCCGCGCAGGTCCGCGCCGCGCAGTCGATCCGCACGGGGCGTCCCCGACGGCGGGCCAGAGGGCGTCATGGCATCACCACTCCGCCGTTGACGTGGATGACCTGGCCACAGATGTAGGACGACTCCTCCGACGCGAGGAATGACACCACCGACGCGACGTCTTCGGGGGCACCGAGCCGCCCGAGCGGCACCGACGCCTGTTTGGACTGGGCAAGCGGTTCGCCGCTGGTCAGTGCGATCATCCGCTCGGTCACGATGGGGCCGGGTGCGACGACGTTGACCCGCACACCGTCCGGCGCGACTTCGCTGGCCAGTGCCCGCGAGAACGCGACGATGCCCGCCTTGCACGCGGCGTACGCACTGCGCCCGGGGGCGGGCATGTACCCCCACCCGGACGACGTATTGACGATGATCCCACGACGGGCGGCCACCATCTCGGGCAGGAACGCGTGGCACATCAGGTAGACGCTGGTGAGATTGAACTGCACCTGGGCGTTCCAGTGCGCCAGGTTCATCTCCATGACGGTGGCGAGCTTGGCGCCGCCGACGATATTGGCGAGGATGTCCGCGGCCCCGTACGCCTCCCGGACCGCGGCGGCCAGCGCGTCGACCTGGGCCGCGTCGGTGACGTCGCACTCGTGCGCGACGGCATCGCCACCCGCCTCGGCGATGCCGCGACAGGTTCGCGCGAGCCTGGCGCCGTCGATGTCGACCGCGACGACGCTCGCGCCCCGACCGGCCAGCCGGACGGCGGTGGCCTGGCCGATCCCCGAGCCGGCTCCGGTGACGACGGCCGTCGCACCCTTCAGGTCGTCTCTGCTCACTCGAACACCTCACGCAGCTGAACCAGGACCTCGTCGGGGCGTTCCAACGGAGTCAGATGCTTCGCCTTCGGCACCACATGCATCGTCGATCCGGCAATCAGCGACCGCATCTGCGCCGCATCGACGGGAGTGGTGGCGGGATCGTCCTCGCCGACGATGATCGCGGTCGGCGCCGTGATGGCGGCGATGCGCCCGCGCAGGTCCACCGCGCCGAGGGCGTGGCAGGACGCCACGTACGAACCGAGGTCGTTGGCCGCGAAGACATCCAGCAACTCCTGGCACAACGGCTCGTTGGCCAGCCTGAAGTCGTCGCTGAACCAGCGGGTGAGTTGGAACTGTGACAGCGATCGCATGCCTTCCTGCCGCGCCTTCGACGCGCGCCCGGCCCAGGCGCTCGGCGCGTCCGGCCCGTACCACGCCGTGGTGTCGATCAGGCCCAACGCTTCGAGACGCTCGGGGTGGCGCACGGCAAAGGCCTGCGCGACGCAGCCCCCCATCGACAACCCCACCACTGCGACGCGGTCACGACCCAGCGCGGTGAGCGTGGCGGCGACGTCGTCGGCCATGTCTTCGATCGAGAATCCCTCGTCGGCCGGCGACGCGCCATGCCCGCGCAGGTCGACGGTGACGACAGCGCGGTGCCGGCTGAGCGGCTCGATGAGCGGGCGCCACACCCGGCGGTCCAACGCCAGTGAATGCAGCAGGACGACGGTCGGCCGCCGCTCGGCGGCGTGCACGTCGTGTGCGAGCAGCACGGGGCTGGACGTCATCGGGCGCCACCCGCCAGTTCCTCGAGGATGTCGAGGGCTTCGATCGTCTCGGTCAGGGTCGACCCCGCGCCGAAGGGCATCACCAGCGCATGACGGATGGCCTCGACGGCGACGCCCATCCCGAGCAATCGGCGGATGTGCACCCTCAACGCGCCGTGCTGGCGGGTCGCGGTCAGCGCGCCCACGACGACCAGTTCCGCGACCTCGGGGGCCAAGGGACCCGCCTTCAGGGCCGCCTTGCGCAGCGACGCGAATCCGGCGGCCAGCTCCGAGGAAACCTCCTCGAGCTTGTCCATTGGCGTTCTCGCCACATCAGTCTCCGTTCTCTGCCGACGCTTCGGGGACACTTCCCGGGCGAGTCGGTTCACTCGTCGGCGAAGGGGCTCGCGTTGGTCTGCGCACCGACGTACTGGCGCCAGAACTGCCACCACTGGCGGAGCCGGTTGTCGTCGCCCCGGGTGCCGGACGTGGCCGGCTGCCCGCGGGCGATGAGGCTGTAGGGCACCGCCCAGTTGTCCAGGCCCTGCCCCTGGCGTACCAACACCGGCATGTCTTCCAGCTCGTAGGAACTCAGCGACGTCGCGTCCGCCGACGCCATCCGGGTCTTGTGCTTGTCCTCATCGTCGCCGACGACTCCGAAGATCCGGCGCGTCACCAGTGTGCGGCCCAACGACTGCGGAACCGAGCTGGAGATCATGAAATAGTTGTTGCGCACCTGGCAGATGAGGTCGGGGAACAGGGTCATGATGAAGCCCCGGCCACCCTCGAAGCCCGGCAGCGCATACTTCGTCGCGCCCCTCAACTCCTCCGGCAGCCGGTCGTAGTCCAGTTGCGTCCACTGCACCGCGTGCCCGTTGTCGACGAGTTCGTAGGGGCTCGCCGGGCTGGCGGACCGGAAGATCGGATGGACGAACGGGACGTGGTAGCCGTCGCGCTGATTCTCGGCGACCAGCTTCCAGTTGACGGGTACGTCGAATTCCTGCTTGTGGATGACTTCCACCTCGATGTTCCCGAGCGCTTCCGTCAACACCTCGACGATGCGGTTGCCGAGGTAGTCGCGAAGGCTCGGGGCGTCCCGGTCGGCGCAGACGAAGACCAGGCCGTGGATCGATTCGGTCCGCACGGGCACCAGGCCGAAGTTCTCCCGGGTGAAGCCGGTGTTCTCGTACGCCGGGCTTCCCGGCACCCCGGTCAGGCTGCCGTCGGTGTCATAGGTCCACCAGTGGTACGGGCACCGCATGACGCTGCACTGTCCGGCACCCTCCACCACCTGCGCCCCGCGGTGCCGGCAGGTGTTGTACAGGGCGCGAAGCACGCCGTCCTTGCCGCGGATGACCACGATGGGGTTTCCCGCGATGCGGGTGGTGAAGTATTGACCGGCCTCCGCCAACTCGCTCTCATGGCAGACGAAGTTCCAGATGCGGGCGAGCACCGTCCGCTGCTCGTGCTTGTAGAGCCGCTCGTCCAGGTACACCGAGTTGTGCACGAGTCGTTCGGTCTCGATGGATGAGACATCGCCGCCCTCGACGGAAGCGAAGTTAGGTTGCTCCACGGCTCACCCCTGCTCGTCGACCCAATGTATGACAATATACAGCCGATTGATCTTCGCTTCGCCTGCCAGCGCGTCGCGAAGAACTCGAACCGCCCCGTGACCAGCCGACCGGCGGCGCTTCAGCGACCTTCCCGATCCCAGTCCACGCTCACATACTTGCTCTCGGTGAATTCCAGCATGCCATCGTGGCCACCTTCTCGGCCCAGACCGCTCTGCTTCACCCCGCCGAACGGCGCCGCCGGGTCGGAGACAAGCCCGCGGTTGATGCCCACCATCCCGTAGTCCAGAGCCTCCGAGACCCGCATCGCGCGCGCCAGGTCACGTGTGTATACATAGGCGGCGAGGCCGTACTCGGTGTCGTTGGCCAACGACACGACATCGTCGTCGTCACCGAAGGTGACGACGGGCGCGACCGGTCCGAAGATCTCACCGCGGAGCAGGCCGGCACCCGCAGGCACGTCGGCCAGCACGGTGGGGCGGTAGAAGTACCCGGGACCCGGGTGGTCGCCGCCGATCGCAAGACCGGCACCGAGATCCGTGGCTGCTTCGACCACCTCTCGCATCGACGTCTTCGCAGCCTTGTTGATCAGCGGCCCGACGTCGACGCCCTCCTCCAGGCCGGAGCCGACGGTGAGCTTGCCCATGGCGGCGCAGAAGCGGTCGGTGAACTCCTCGACGACGTCGGCGTGCACGTAGAAGCGGTTGGCCGCCGTACATGCCTGCCCGCCGTTGCGCATCTTCGCCACCATCGCACCCTCCACGGCAGCTTCGACGTCGGCATCGGCGAAGACGACGAAGGGGGCGTTGCCGCCCAACTCCATGGAGCAGTCGACGACGTACTGCGCCGCCTCGCGCAGCAGGACCCGGCCGACCTCCGTGGACCCGGTGAAGGAGAGCTTCCGCACCCGATCGTCGGCGAGGACTGTGCTGACGAAGGTGCCGGCATGGTGCGCCGGCAGGACATTGACCACGCCGGCGGGAACGCCCGCACGCTCCAGCAGTTCGCCGACGGCGAGCGCCGTCAGCGGAGTCTCCGATGCGGGCTTGAGGATGACCGAGCACCCCGCCGCCAGCGCCGGGGCAATCTTGCGGGTAGCCATCGCCGCCGGGAAGTTCCAGGGCGTGACCAGCAGCGACACGCCGATCGGCTGGTGCAGGACGACGATGCGGTTGGACCCGTTCGGTGACGTGGTCACCGTCCCGAGATTGCGAACGGCCTCCTCGGAATACCACCTGAAGAACTCGGCCGCGTAGGCGATCTCACTACGCGCGTCCGGCAGGGCCTTGCCGTTCTCCGCGACAATGAGGCGCGACAACCACTCGGACTGCTCGGACATCAGCTCGAAGGCGCGCCGAAGGACCTCGGCCCGCCGCCTGGGTGCCCACCGAGCCCACTGCTTGCCGGCCGCGTCGGCTACCTCGACGGCCGCCAGGCCGTCCTCTGGGGTCGCGGAGGCCACGCGAGCCAGCACGGTCTCGGTCGCCGGATCCGTGACGGGAATGCTCAGCCCGCGGGAACCGTCCCGCCACTGCCCGCCGAGGAGAAGCTTCGTCGGCGCCCGGTGCGCGGTCTCCTGCGCCGCGGTGTGCCGCCTGGCCGATTCCTGCACGTGCGACATGGTGCGTGCTCCCTTCAGGCGAACGACTTCAGGTACGGGAACGCACCGATTTCCTGACCGCAACCGGCTTTCTCAGCTACATCGAGCAGGTACGACGCGAAGACGATGTCCTGGGTGGCCGTGCCCACCGACTTGTAGAGCGTGATCTCGTCACTGCTCTTGCGGCCACGGCCCCGGCCCGCGACGAGCTCGCCCAGATTGGTCGCCGCGTCCGGGCCGCAGACTCCGTGCTCCACGGCCGCGACGGCGTCACCGGCCTCGGTGAAAACGTGCGTTTTGGAGTCGCAGACGATCGTCGCGAAGTTCGGAAAGGTATCGAGCGCGAGCTCGAACTGGTCCTTCCTCGCGGAGCCGATGGAGGCGACATGCATCCCGGGCTCCAGGTGCCGGGCGTGCAGCACCGGCACCGACGATTTCGTCGCGAGTACCACCAGGCCGGCATCCGCCACCGCCGCCTCGACACTCGAACAGTCGACGACGTGGGCGTCCACCAGCTTCGACATCTGCTCGACGAAGGCGGCCCGGTTCGCCGGTGACCGGCTGTAGACCATGACTTCGGCCGCCGGTCGGACGGCGACCATGGCCTCGAGGTGGGTGCGCGCCTCGGCCCCGGTCCCGATGACGGCGATGCGAGCGATCTCCGCGAGCGCAAGCTCCCGGGTCGCGACCGCCGATGTTGCGGCCGTTCGCATCGCGGTGACGATCTGCGCGTCGAGGATGCCGCGGAGGACACCGGTGTCGAGGGCGTAAACCAAGATCACGTACCGGACTCCGATCCCGTGCGTGAGGTTCATCGCCTTGAAACCGAAGGCGCTCAACCCGGGTACGACCACCGGCATGACACGCAGCCACCCGTGCTCGTTCGGGATGTCGAAGCGCTGGGGCTCGCCCGTCCTCCCCGCGCCCTCGAGACGAAAGGCGGCGGACATCGCCTCGATCGCGACATCCGTGGTCGCGATCTTTGCGATGTCGTCGTTCCGCAGCAGCAGCGTCACGCTCACCTCCGACTCTCTCCATTGCCAGACGACTCACGTTATACTGTATCCAGCCCGTCGGTCAATCGCGCCGGGGCCGGCCGTCGAGCCGGCGCGGTGTCGCATGGGCTAGCCTCTATACTGTTGAAACGTGAGGACGCGGGTGAAGCCGAAGTCTGCCTGGCGGCTCCGCACGCAGCAATACTCCTGCTCCGCCCGGAGGGGTGCGCTGCTCCCAGATATGGAGACCGAAGGGACGCCATCGGCGGGCGGTTCCGGAGTGTCGGCATCGGGCGCCCGACACGCGCAGACCATAATGTGCGAGCCATTCTTACGACGAGGGTGACCGTGACGCAGTTCGAGAGTGTGAGACGAGAGACGCTCGCCGATTCGGTGTACTGGCGGATGCGCGAGTCCATCATGTCGGGCGAGATCCACGACGGGGCCGAGTTGAACCAGGTCACACTGTCGCGGCAATTCAACGTGAGCCGGGTCCCGATCCGGGAGGCGCTGCGGCGCCTGCAGGCGGAGCGGCTGGTCACCGCCACCCCCTATCAGCAGTACGTCGTCACGGCGGTGCGTCCCGAAGCGGTGCTCGAACTCATGGATCTGCGCGAGCAGCTCGAGATCTTTTCGATCCGCCGCCACATTTCGTCGATCACGCCGGCTGTCATCAAGGAACTGACCGAACTCAACGCCCGCCTGCGCAAGGAGAACGACCGGTCGGCCTGGCTCCGCGGCGACTGGGAACTCCATGGGCTGATGGACGGCCCGGGCACGGAGGCGGCCCGGCTCGTGGGCGACCTGCGCGACCGCGTGCACCGGTACCTGAGCACGGTGGCCAGTACCCCGGCCCGGCAGAAGCAGGCCTGCGCCGAGCATGACCGGATCATCGCGGCCATGAGCGAGGGTGACGGTGATGCTGCGGAGATCGCGCTGCGCGAGCACATCAGGCACACCCGGGACGTCATCGTGGCCCGTCTTCTCGAGCGCAAACCGGCCGCCGTGCCGGAGCCGGCGTCACCGGCGTAGCCGACCACGCGCAAGGCCACGCCGGTGGCCCCCACCCGCCGTGGAACCGCCGCTGCGGTGAGGGGGCGCGTGCCGACCCGGACGGAGCGGGTCCGCAGGTCGCAAACGCACGGGTGGCGGGAATGGGGCGCTCGATCGGTGACCGAGGCAGACATGGGCAACGGCCCGGCCTCGTCGTATTGCCGGAAGGGGTGGCCGAGGTTGTCGCTTGTGCCGCCGTCGGCGAGTCGGTCGCCATCAACGAGGATGTGATCGCTGCCGGCGACAGCGGGATCCGCGACCCGGCGGTGCTCGCGGATCCCGCTGCTACCGGTAACCCTTCCCGACCCGAAGACCCAGGAGGATCGCACGGGGCCGTGCACGGTGCTACTGGAGGTCGGCGACCTGCTTGAGCACATGCCCGACCGGGACGACGGACGCGTACTTCGCGTTCATGTCCCAGAGGTTGGCCAAAGCGGCCGTCGGCGAGCGGTCGAAGCACGCTTCCTCCGCGACAAAGGTGACGAAGCCGTGGGAGAACGCGTCCACGACCGACGCCCGCACGCATCCGCTCGTCGTCGTCCCGCACGCGATGACGCTGTCCACGCCGCGTGTCGCCAGATAGCTCGCCAGCGGGGTGCCGAAGAAGACGCTAGCTCTGCCCTTCTCGAGCACCAACTCCCCGTCTCGCGGCCGGATGACGTCCGGGAACTGGTTCCCGCGCTCCAAGACCTCACGGTCTGAAAAGCCGCCGGCCTTCGTCGCACCACCCATAACGGCGCGGATGGCGAGATCGGTACGCGTGAACACAATGGGCAGCCGCTTGCCCCGGAAGGACTCGACGAGTGTCGTGACGTGCCGCAACGCCTCCCACGACCCGGGACCGCAGGCGGTCCGGAATTCGGCGACCGCCTCCTCCAAGCTGAGATCCGGACTCGAACCGGTGAAGGCGATCGTGCAGTCGATGACCAGCAGCGCCGGCCGCTTCCCGAACGGTTGCGGCGCTCCGAATCCGGCCGAATGGTAGGTCTTCGCCTCTTCTGGCGGCAGGAACGATCGCCAGCTCTGTGTCATCGCCACTTCCTTCCATGGCTGTTGCGTGTCCGCATCGCAGTCCACATCAGCAGGTGAGCAGGCTGCTGCTCGCGCAGGCCACCCACACCGGCTGGGCCGACGTCGCCATCGCCAAGGCCGCGGGCAGGTTCCCGTCCTGGACGTTCGGGTCGCTGAAGGAGATCGACCCCAGGGCCGTGTCGAGGGTCTTCGTTGTCAGCAACCTGGACGCCTGCTTCAACGTGGGGGACGGACCGAGTTGATCCATCACGTTCATCGCCACCTCAGCGATGAACGGGGTCACCAGCGACAACTTGTCGTCGTTCCAGTCCTGCCCGGCCGCCTTCGCGTAGTCCGCCTTCAGCTTCTCCACACCGGCCTTCGCCGTTCCGGTCAGCAACATCGGCGTCTGGTACACGTCCGGTGGCACCCCGTACATCGCCGGCGGCATGGCCTGCTTGATGGACACCAGGAAGTGCGGCTGGACGTTCGCGGCCAAGACGAAGATCGGCCCGCTGAAGCCCAACGTCGCCACGGCGTGCATAGCCGCGATCGCGGGCGCACCCAACATCCCGATGTAGAGCGACCCCACCTTCGCCGCCTTCAACTTCGACAACTGCACCGTCGCATCGGTCGCCTTCAGGCTCATCAACTCCGTCGACACCTTCACACCGGCCTTCGGTGCCTCCGCATCGAGGGTCTTACCCAAGCTGATGCCCGTCGTGTTGTCCGTCGTGATGACGCCCATCGTGTCGATGCCGCTCGCCTTGACCGTCTTCAACGCCAACGCGATGCCACCCGCACTGTTCGGCGGCACCTGGAACAGGTTCGAGCCCTTCTCCGGGTTCAACGTCGGGTTGTTGGTGAACACCACCTTGTCCTGCGACCGCAACCGGGCCGCCGCGGCCACCACCTCACCGGTGACCCCGCCCACAATGACCACACCCGCGTCGTTCATCTTCGACGTGCAGGCCACCGCACCGGGAACCGTTGTCGTCGAATCGCAACTGATCACCTTCACCGGGTGACCGTTGTACCCGCCCTCGGCGTTACGCGCCTTCGCCCACGCGTTCAGTCCTTCCAACTCCGGCACGTTCTGCGACGCCCCCGCACCCGTGTACTCCCCGATGTACCCAACGGTGAACGCCGCCGAACCACCGTCACTGGCCGACGACGTCGACGACCCGCACGCGGCGACGAACAACGCCACTCCTGCCAACGCGGCCACCACACGGGCACCCCGCACAGCGAGAACCATCAGAACCCTCCACAACTGAAGACCGCGCCCAGGTCATCTGAGGCGGGCACCCGATCAGAAAGACACGACACGGCACCGGCTCCGCCCGCACACGTCACTTGATCAACTTCCCGAACTCCGCCACCCGCTCCTTCGGCGCCCCGATGGCGGCCAGGTACTCCGGCATGGGCATCCCGTTCGCCTGGCTGAAGAAGAGCACCGCCATCGGATGGCAACCCGCGTCGTACATCGCCCGGTAGTCGTTGTCCAGGAACGCCTTCTGCTCGACCCCGGTCAGCTCGTACGCCGCGAGGAACGCGGGGCGGTCCCGGTCGAACACCTCGAACAGCCCATTCCGCCGGATGTCCCGGATGGCTCGTACAACCTCATGACTGGACATGTGAACACCTCCGTAGTGCACGCGGCGATGCGCTGAGACCCTTCGTCATCACGGTCGGCGCCATCACTGCCACACCACCTGGTAGGCACTGGTGTTCCACCCGGGAATGAACGTCTCGTCGAGGACCGCCTTCGGGGACAGGGGTTGGCAGCCACCGGCGACGGCGACCCAGTTGCGGATCTCGTTCGCGCCGTCACCGGCCAGGTCGATGTCCTCCTGGCGGAGCCGGACGAGTCCGTCGTAGTCCCCGGACACCACCTGCCGCAGGAACCACTCGTCGAACTCGACGTTGATGTCACCGTGGCGCCGGTTGCCGACCCAGTGCGAGATCCCGCCGGTACCCAACAGGGCCACCCGGCGATCGCCCGCCGCCTCGGCGACGAAGCGCCCGACGAGCTGCCCAAGTTGGAACGACCGCGCGACCGTCGGCATGGGCGAGTAGATGACATTCTGCAGGATCACGACCACCGGAACGTCGTAGTCCGGGGTGACGAAACTCAACGGCAGGCCGGTCCCGTGATCGAGACGGAGCTCCTCGCTGTAGGACAGGTCGAACCCGTGGTCGTAGGCGTACTCGACGAACCTCTTCCCGAAGTCGGCGTCGCCGGGGATGGTGGTGGCCGGCAGGTTGAACTCCGGCACGGTCGGGTGGCTGTCCCCGACGGAGACGCAGTAGGCCGGCACGAGGGTCGGCAGGAAGTTGGTGATGTGCTCGTTGGAGAATGCCACGATGAGGTCCGGCGCGGCGTTCTTCAGGTGCTGGTGCAGCTGCTTGAACCCCTCATAGACGCGCTTCCCGCGGTCCTCGGGGGCCATCGCCGGCATGCCGGTGATGAATGGGGCATGCACGGTCGCGATGCCGATGACAACTTCTCCCATGGCAACTCCTCAGGGTCGGCCGCCGGTCGGACTCATGGGCGGATCAATTTCTCTGCGAACCAGTCGCTGACAAGCGGCCTGGCGATGTTGGGGACGTTGTTGCAGACATGGTTGGCCCCCGGCATCACGACGAGTTCCGCGTGCGGCACTTGGCCGCGGTACATGTTTCCCTGGTCGAGCGGGACGATCGGGTCGTTCTCGCCATGCACGATGAGAAAGGGACACCGGATCTTCTCGGCCAGTCCCGACATGGTCCAGGAACGCACCCGCTCGACGGTCTCCTCCTCGTTCCTGGAGTGGGTCACGTGCTGGTGACCGAGCTTGCTGAGCGGGTTAGCCCGTCCCCAGCGCGACATCGTGTCGAAGCTGCCGCACACCTCGGCAGCGGCGGCGAACCTGGGCTCTTGGGCAGCGGCCATCGACGCCAACATGCCACCCAGGCTGACACCCATGATGCCGATGGCGGCACCGTCGACGCGCGGGTCGTCGACCAGGACGTCGACCAGCGCGGACACCGCAGCGACGTAGGTGGGCGGGTCGATCCGGACGTGGGCCAACTCGCCCTGCCCCGGCCCGTCGAGGGCGGCGGTGGCCATGCCCCGGTCGAGGTAGAAGCACTCCCAGTTGTGCATCTCCTCCTTGGTCGCCTCCAGCCCCGGCACGATGATGACGCACGGCACCGGACCCGACGCCCCGGTCGGGGTGCGGAAGATGACCGGCACGTCTAGGCCACCGCTGGGAACCTCCAGGCGCACCGCCCGGGGCGACAGGAGGGGAACCGCCTTCGCGTACAGTCGAGCCCGAGCGGCGGCGGCTTCCTGCTTCTCGTCCGGCGAACGGTACAGCATGAACTGCGCGAAGTGGTAGCACAGCGAACCGGCCACCCAGTGACCGGCCGCCGTGACCGCACGGCCCGCATCCATGGCCTGCGTGCCCAGCGTGTCGTAGCCCGCACCGGTCCGCGTCCAGTAGCGGTACCAATCGCGCCAGCTGGATGGCGCCTCCTGGCGAAGGATTTCCCAGTCGTTGAAGGCGATTCCCGCCGCCATCATCCGGTGATGATGGCGGGTGAGGACGATGGCGACCTCGTGCTTCTCGTCGACGGTCACGCCGCTTCCTTCCCGGCTCATCTCCGGCTCACATCCGTCTTATGCCCATGGCTCCACCCTGACGTGGATCGCCGACCCGTCGGCGGTGACGGCCAACGCCTGGTCCAGGTCGGCCAGGCCGTAAACGCCGCTGGACATTCTGTTCACCACCGCCGCGTGCTCGCCCAGCGCCCGCAGCGCCCAGGCCACCGCGTGGTGGCTGTGCCCGCGCACGCCAGTCACCGTCAGCGCCTTGCCCCGTACGTCGCCCACCGGCATCCGCACCGCGTTGTCGTTGCGAGCGCCGATGACGAGTCGTCCGCCCTTGCCGAGCGCCGCGATCGCGGCGCCCAGCGTTGCCTCGCTCGCGACCGCCACGTCGATGGCCAGGTCTGCCATCCGCCCAGACGTCACATCGCGCACCACCTCGGTCAGTGACGTCTCCTCGACGTTGACCACCTGGTCGGCCCCCATTTCCGACGCGAGCGCCAGCCGGGCCGTGTCCTTCGTGAGGCCCGCCACGACGATAGGCCCGGCGCCGGCGATTTTCGCGGCCAGCAAGCAACACAGCCCCTGCTGGCCGGGGCCGATGATGACGACTCCTTCCGAAGGACCGACCCGCCCGACCCGGTACATCCACTCGTATCCGTTGGACATCGGTACGGCCAGGGGCACGAGGCCCGGCTCCAGGCCGGCCGGGACGCGGTGGAACACGGCGTTCGGGTGCAGAAAGACGTGCCGGCTGTAGCCGCCCCACAGCCCCGGTGGTATGTCGACGCCGGTGGCCCCGTAGCGCAGCGCGTGCCGGTTGGTGAGGATGTCGGTCTGCTGGCAGAGACGGTACTCACCCGACCGGCACAGCCGGCAACTGCCGCAGGGCAGGTATTCCTCGAGCAGAACGCGGTCGCCTTCCGCGAGGCCCCATCGCGCTCGTGCGGCAGCGCCGAGGGCCTCGACGGTGCCGACGATCTCGTGTCCCATGATGCGTCGCGGCAACTCCGGACGAGGCAGGTCGCGCACGTCCGTGCCGCAGACCCCGGTGGCCTCCACCCGCAGCAGGCCGGCGTCGTCGCCGATCTGCGGGATGGGCACCTCCCGCACGCTCAGCACCGCGGGCTCGGTCACCATCGAGACGACGGTCGTCTTCACCACCCGGACTTCACCTCCCCCCGCGGTCTGCGCACGGTCGGTGCGCCGATACCGGTCACAGGATGAAACTCAGCGGACCCACCGGGTCGAGCGATTCGAGGTCGAGGACCACTCGCCGTTCGACGATGCACAGGTCCACGGCCGGGTCGGGCGAACGGCTCGCGCCGTCGCGTACGGCGAGGCGATGCCGGCACCGCCCCACATAGGTGTCCAGTCGGTCATGACGCCAGCGGTGGACGATGAGATTCGACAGCACATCCACGATGTCGCCGTCAGAGGCGGCCACCCGGACGTTCGCGACGACATGCGTCACCCGCGAACGGGGACTCTCCGCATGGGCACGGATGTTCTCCAGCCGGTCCACCCGGGCGTCGATGAGACCGCGGTCGTCGGCGATCAGACACAGCATCGCGAACGGATCAAGATCCATCGCCGTCTCGGGATCGGCGTCCAGCGTCGGGACAATGTACTGCCCGTCTTCGCGGAAACACGCAGCCCATTCCCGCAGGCGCCAGCTGTCGATGAGTTCCGCCTCGTGGTAGAGGAAGTCCTCCACCACTGGCCGGGTCAGCTCAGGCATCGGCGGCCACCCGGCGCGGATCGGCGTCGCGATCGCCTGCCGCCATGTCGGACTGCCAGCGCCGCCAGAAGGCTCGCAACTGGTTCTCGTCGGCGTTGTCCGCCACGTCGGGGTCGTCCTCGGTGGCCGCCCCCTTGGACACGTCGAGCCACTCCATCGCCTCGTTGCGAAAGGAGTTCTGCACGCCGTTCAACGCCTCGACGTCGTCCGGTGTGGCGAAGCCGCCCGGGCCGAAGAAGGTGAGATAGTTCCGCAACCGCAGGGCGCGCAGCTTCGGCCCCTCGTCCTTGGGAGCGAGGCACCACGCAGTCACCACGACCTTGCCGGCTGAGACGGGATCCCAGGTGCGAATGATGATCGACGAGTGGTCGTTGATGACCAGGTTCGGGAAGATGATGAGGTTACGGTCGACCTCGGTCATCAGGTGCGCGCGTTGCTGGCCGAACCGGTCGTGCAGCTCGGCGCTCTTGCGCTCCAGCAGCGGCTTGACGTCGTCGGACCAGTACGGCGCCCACCGCGCGATCGGCCGGCCCCAGCCGCCGAAGAACTCCGACGCGGTGTGGCCGTTGCCGAGATTCGGGCGCCGCCCCAGCCTTCGCGCGCCGGTGTCGACACCCTCGTCGCGCAGGTACTTGAGGTAGGTCGCATGCGTGGTCGCGACGTGGTAACCATCGTTGCCGTTCATCGTGACCATCTTCCAGTTCGCGTGGGTCACGTACTTGTGGCTGCCCGGCAGGACCACCATCTCCTGCGCCTGGTCGGCGATCAGGTCCAGGTAGTCCCGGGCCGGACCGAGGTAGTCGGCAAGCGGCGGCGTCGACGGGCTTGAGCACATGAAGACAAAGCCGCGGTGCGAGCCGACGCGGGGCGCTGCCAATCCGTGCTGAGCCTTGGTGAACTTCCCTGAGTAGCTGGAGTCGCCGGGCACCCGGATGAGCGAGCCGTCGGTGTCATAGGTCCAACCGTGGAAGAAGCACTGGAAGAACTTCGCGGTGCCGTTGGGGACCCGGCAGACCGGCGACGACTGGTGGGCGCAGGTGTTGAACAGGACGCGGATCCCGCCGTCCCGGCCGCGGACCATGATGACCGGATGGCCGCCGACTGATCTCGTCACGAAGTTGCCGGCCAACGGGATCTCGGATGCGTGACCGACGTACAGCCAGGACTTGTTGAAGACGAGCGTGCGTTCCGCTCTGAAGATGGCCGGACTGCGGAAGGCCTCGGTGCGAACTCGGAACAGGCCGTTGCCCCCCTGGTCGTCGACAAGCTGAGCATGCATGGCGTCCTCCCTGAGCCCAGGAGTCTACTGTATTCACTATTGCTGTCAAGCACGCGACGAGGGCGATCCGGCCCGAGCGACACCTCCAAGGTGCATGGAGGAACGCATCGGCGACGCGGCCGGGTAGGGAAAGGCGCGCTGCGGGAAGGGTGAAACGGCGCCCCGGTCACCTATACCGCCGTCCACACCGATGAGGAACGACGCCAACGGCAGCTCGGCGACGTCGAGCTGGCCGAGTCGCAGGTGGACCGACGGCACCGACGCTGTCCCCTAACCCGCCTCTTCGAGGCGCCCCATCCGCATGCGCACGATCCGGTCCGTCAGGGCCTCCAGCAGGGCGGGCTCCTGCTCGACCACCACCATCGACCGGTGCTGCCCCCGCAGCGCGTCGAGGACGTCGACCAACTCCCGCAGCGCACTCGGCGAAAGGCCCTGGCTCGGCTCGTCGAGAAGGAGCACGGACGGATCCGACATCAGGGCACGGGCGGTGGCGAGCATCTGGCGTTCGCCGCCGGAGAGTTGCACACCGAGGTGCCGCTGGCGCTCTCGCAACCGCGGGAACAGGTCCAACATCTCCTCTATCCGTGACTGGTGTTCCCGGTCCGGGCGCCGGCGCCCACGGGCGAAGATGGTGATCTCGAGATTCGCCCGCACGGTCAGTGCGTCGATGATCTGACGACCTTCCGGGACCAACGCGATGCCCATGCCGACCCGCCTGTGCGCCGGGACCTTGGCGATCGACGTGCCACCGAGCCTGATGTCGCCGCCGCGGACCCGGACCACTCCCACCATGGCGCCCAGCAGCGTCGACTTCCCCGCCCCGTTGGGGCCGAAGATGCCCAGCGACTCTCCCGGCGCCAGCGAGAAAGACACTTCGTGCAGGACATCCATCCGCCCGTAACCGGCCGTCAGCCGGTGGACGTCCAATGCGGTCCCGGCCATCCCAGTGCCGCCTGAACTCATGTGCGCGCCGCTGCGCGCCGTGCCCGGTCCGCCGGTCATTCCGCTGCCCCTTTCGAAGCGATGGAGTGCCAGCTGCGGGTCCAGTCCTGGGCGGCGTCGACCGGCCCGGAGGCGACGATGCGGCCGCTGTCCATGGAGTAGACGTAGTCGGTGAGCCCGGAGATGAAATCCATGTTGTGATCGATCAGCAGCACGGCGGTGCCGCTCTGCGCGATCTCTTCGATCCACCTGGTGATGTTGGCTACCTCGTCGAGAGACAGGCCGACGGCCGGTTCGTCCATGAGCAGCACCTGCGGCTTGAGCACCAGCGCACGGACGAGTTCGACGAACTTCCGCTCACCGCTGCCCAGGGTTCCCGCCAGGCGCCCCGCCATCGTGGCCAGCCCCACCCGTTCGAGTGCGTGCATCGCCTCGTCCCGGTTGGTCGACTCCTCGTCGCGGCGCTGCCGGCGAAACACCACCCCGTCCGCGGCGTCCCGACCGATCATGACGTTTTCGAGCACCGTGCAATGATCCACAAGCCGCGGGGTCTGGAAGGTCCGAGCGACTCCGGCGGAGGCGCGTTCGGCCGGACTCGAATTTGCGAGGTTGCGGCCGTTGAAGAATATGGTGCCGGCGTCCAGCGCCTCGACGCCGGAGACGAGGTTGAGGAAGGTGGACTTCCCGGCGCCGTTGGTGCCGATGAGACCGGTGATCGCCGACGATGGCACGACCAGCGACACCTCGTCGACCGCCGTGAGGCCGCCGAACCGCTTGACGACCCGGTCGGCCACCAGACCGGGTATCGACGGATCGGCCGCCGTCCACCGCTGGTGGCTCACCCGGACCCGTCGGGGAGCCGGTCCGGCCTCCGCAACCGTCCCGTCCGGTGCCGCCGGGTCGGCTGGAATCGCCGGGCTACGGGCGTACCCGGGCATCCCTGGTTCGCCGACCTCGGTCGCGGTGTCGAGGTCCCGGGGATCGCTGCGGCGCCACGCCCGCTGCCAGAGCCCGTGCGCGAGACCAGCGATGCCGGGCCGCACGAAGAAGACGACGATGACGAACGCGGCACCGTAGATCAATGATTGATAGGTGCCGATCCCGCTGACCATGGACTGGAGCCAGTACAGCAGGCAGGCGCCGACGATGCCGCCGGAGACGTAGCCCATCCCGCCGACCACCGACATTCCTAGCAACTGCACCGACTGCTGGACGCCGGCAGTCGCGGGGACGATGACGCCCGCGAAGGCGAACAGCAACACCCCGGCGGTGGCCAGCAGGGCCGCGCTCGCGGCGAAGACCGTGACCTTCGCGCGCAACACCCGAAGGCCGAGCACGTTCGCCGCCAACTCGTCGCTGCGGATCATCGCGAGCAGGCGCCCGCGCCGTCCGCGGGTCGCCCGATGCACGAGCGCGACGCTCAGGGCGCACACGCACACAACGAGGATGTACCAGCCCCGGTCGCTGGCGACCGTGAACACACCGAAAGAGATCTCCCGATCGGCGATGATCCCGGAATCGCCGCCGGTGACGGTGTGGTACGCGAGCAGCACACCCTCCAGCGCAACCGACAATCCGAGCGTGGCAACCGCCAGGTAGAAGCGCGGCATGTTCAGTAGCAGTACCCCGACGACGACGGCGACGACGACGCTGGCCGCCACGGCGGCGATCGCGGCCGGCACGAACGGCCAGCCGAACTTGGTCACGGCCAGTGCGGTGCCGTAGGCGCCGGTGCCGAGGAAGAACGCGCTGCCGAGGTTGAGGATGCCGCCGAGCCCCAGGGCCAGGTTGACCGACGTTGCCGCCAGCCCGAAGATCAGCGCATTGGCGGCGACCGTGAGGTTCCAATTGAAGGGGGCCTGGAAGGGCAACCACAGGAAGACCACAAGCAGCACCGCGAGCAGCCCCCAGCGCACGAAGCGCGATCCCGATGTCCGGCCTGTCATGCTCGAACCGCTCCACCGAAGCGGACGCGACGGGACAGCACACTGACCACGACGATGAGCAACACTCCCAGGACGACCGGCTCGGCGAGCAACTGGTTGACGTAGGCACCGAAAAAGGACTCGGTGAGCCCGACGCCGAACCCGGCGACACAGGTGACTCCGGGGTTCAGCAGGTTGCCGGCCGCCGCCGCGACGTACGCCGAGAGCGTCAGCGACAGACCCACGTTGAAGTTCACGGGCGATATCGGGACGAGCACGATGGCCGCGATGCCGCTGAGCAGCCCGGCCAGGCCGAACGCGAACACCCGCATCGCGTTGACATTGATGCCCAGCGTCGACGCGGTGGCCGGCTTCTCCGCCACCGCCGCCAGCGCGTGCCCGATCACCGTCCGCCGGAAGAACGCCATGAGACCGATCGCCAGCACGACTCCCACGGCGATGACCAGCAGCACCTCGTGTGCGATGGCGGCACCGGCGATGTGCAGGGTTCCCCTGCCGGCCGGCGGCCTGAAGCTGTAGGCGTCGGCACCCATGACCACCGAGGCGACGCCCTCGGCGAACAGCGCGGCTCCCACGGTCACGATGATGAGGCGCTGGACCGGCCAGTGCAGCCGGCGTTGCAGGGCGAGAGCCAAGCATATCGACAGCACCACGGCGAAGGCGATCCCGGCCGGGGCCGCGAGCGCCAACGGGACGCCGAACGCGGTCAGCTTCGCCGTGAGCATCCCGGTGGCCATGAAGGTCTCGCCCTGGGCCAGGTTGACGACACGCGAACTTCGGTAGCACAGCACGAGACCGAGTCCCAGCAGGGCGAACACCGCGCCCTGGCCCAACCCGGCGAAGAGGCTCTGCAGGAAGAGCGAAATGGGTCACCTCCAGCGGCGGAGCGGGCCTGTGGGACCGCTGCCAGAGCACCCGGCATCCGTGCCGGGCGCCGTTCGCGAAAGGATACAGTTGACAATTTGTGGCCGCAAGGGTTCTCCGCCGGACGAACGATCACGACGGAAGCTATGCGTGCCTGCCTGTCTGTCCTTGTACCTGCGAAAGCGGGCCGGGTTCAGGAGGCCGCCCGGCCCCCACCGGAGTGGGCGAGCAGCGACAGCGGGACCTGCCGCACGCGCGTTGGTCGCGGTCCCCGATCCCCGCGACCCGCGCGGCGTGCGCTACCCGCTGCCCGATGGTCAGGCGATCTCCACGCTCGGGTGGTAGCGCTTGACCCGGTGCAGCGTGTTGCGGTCGGTGTGGTGCATCTCGCCGCCGGTCGCGGCGAGCTTCAGAAGCAGGTCGGAGGTGTAGCTGAATGTCCCGTCGTCGTTGAAGGTGAAGGTGCTCTCGAACGCCATCGCCCTCGCCCGCTGCAACAGATACTTGTTCTGGCACAGGCCATAGGCCTCCGAACCGGGTTCCGCGGTGAACGTGAGCGACGTGTCACGCGGGCCGGCAGCGCCGCCGGCCAGGATGGCGAGCCCACGTGGCACGGCGAAACAGCGGATCACCTGCCCGTTGGCCTTGTCCCACAACAGATAACCCGTCTCGTCATGGAACGGGTCCATGGCCTCCTCACCGTGGCGCCACGCCGTCATGGCGTAGTTGAGGCCCTCCATACTCTGCTGGCCGTTCTCGACAACCGGAATGGGTTTGAACCAAGCGCGCTCGAAGTACCCGGTCTCCGTCGTCTCATCGTCCTTGTTGTGATAGGAGAGATCGACACCGACATCACCCTCCCACTCACCGACCAGCGGAGTCAGTGGACCCAACTTCCGCGGGCCGCGCACCGAGTTGCGGTCGCGGGCGGCCGGGACGACGGAGGTCGGGCGGCCCCCGTCAGTTGTGGTTCCAGAGGCAGATGTACTCATGTGCGTCTCCACTCCGTGGCTGGCGATGGGTTGGTTGTAGCGGGTAGGTCAGCGGCCTCACGAGTTGCCCGGCAGCCGAGGCACAGGCCCCAGTAGGTCACTTCGGCTTCGTCAACCAGGTAGCCGGCATCGTCACGGGCCGCGAGGCAGGGCGCTTGACCGGTCGCACAGTCAACGTCGACGATCGCGCCGCAGGCCCGGCACACGAGGTGGTGATGGTTGTCGCCGGTTTGGATCTCGAAGCGGACCGGGGACCCGGCGGGCTCGATACGTCGCAGTAGCCCGGCATCGGTCAGCGCGTGAACGACGTCGTAGACCGCTTGAGTGGACAGCGATCCCAGCCGCGCGCGAGCGCCGGCGGCGATGGCCTCCACGCCGGCATGGGGGTGCTCGGCCACTTCGGCCAGGACAGCGAGCCGGGGTTGGGTGACTCGCAGACCGGCCGCTCGCAGATGATCGTCGGCGCGTTCCATGCCATCCATCACAATCTGGAATCAGTCAAATTCACCCTCTCGTACGATCATGCGTGAAGCAATAGTTGTCGTAAGCAAATTTTTGTGCCGTAGGCGACACCGCCGGAGGCCCGTACGGATGGAGGCACTACCTCGCACGCTGCCGGGTGCATCCACGGGGACACCGGGCCGTGCCAGATGCGATCTGACCGGGCCGGTGTCCCGAGACGGGGCTGACCTACCGCCAGGCCTCCTGCAGCACCCGGATGATATTGGTGCTGGTGACCTTGATGATGTCCTCGTCGCTGTAGCCGTGCTTGACCAGCCAACCGACGATGTTGAAGTAGTTCTCGGTCGGGTTGTCCAGGCCCGCCACGTACTCGACCTTCTCGTACTCTGGACCATGCGCCTGCTGCAGGCCGAGGTTCTTGGTGAACAGGCCGTGCAGGGCGACGTGGTCGCCGTACTGGGTGTCCGGGCCGAAGGTCACGTGGTCGATGCCCATGAGCTCAGCGCAGTACTCGAAGTGGTCCATCACGGATTCGATCGTGTGGATCGGATGCGCGGTCGAGATCGACGTGTGCGGGGCGGCCTCGATACCGATCACACCGCCGTTGTCGGCGCAGGCGCGCAGCACCTCGTCGGGCATCATCCGGGCGGTTGGCCAGATGGCGCGCGCGCCGGCATGGGTGATGAAGACCGGCTTGGTGGAGTGCTCGAAGACGTCGAGGCAGGTCTGGTCGCCGGAGTGCGAAACATCGATCACCATGCCGATGGCGTTCATCCGCTCGACGGCGCGCTTGCCGAACACGGTCAGGCCGCCGTCGCGGGCCTCCTTCAGCCCGGAGCCGAGGGTGTTGGCTTCGGAATAGGCGATCCCCATCTGGCGCACGCCGAAGCCGTAGAGGATGTCGATGCGGTCGACCTCGTTCTCGATCATCGTCGCTGCCTCAAGGGACATGACGATGGCGATCTGGCCGTTCTCCTTGGCCTTGTAGATGTCGTCGAGCCGGTGCGCGACGATCGCATAGTCCTGGTGGGCGATGTCGGCCAGGCGCATGCCGAGGTCGATGATGATGTCGTCCCACTTCCAGCCGGAGGTGCTGGTGACACAGGCGATGCCGTCCATCATGTTGTCGAAGACGGCCGTCATGCCGGAGCGGGCCAGACCGGCGTAGCTGGTGAGCTGGCGGCCGGTGCGCAGGTACGGGTGAACGTCGCCCATGCTCGCGGGAAAGATCTGCGGATGGTCGTGCAGGCTGATGATGATGTTCTCGTCGATGAGCTTGATGGTGCGCTGGATCTGCTGCTCATCCAGACCGAGGTCATAGAGCGGGTAGTGCCCGAACTCCGGGACCATTTCGAAGACGGGGTAGTCCTCGCCCGCCTTCAGATAGGAGAAGGACCGGTAACCGTCGTGGCGGGTCTTGCGGAACTCAACCCCGAAGACCTCCTCCTTGCCGGCCGTGCCGTCCGTCATGCTGGCCACCCTTCTTCCCTCTCGGGGCGGGTGCGGATGTGCCGGCCACGGTATGAATTCCCGCCAGGCTGAGAAGCGGCGGGTGCCGCCGTACGACGTGGTCTGAGATACGGCTATCGTGTCAGGCGAGTGTTCCGTGCGGCGATCCGCGTGAATATTGTTGGTTCCTTCGCTTAGTATGGTGGCAGGGGAAGGATTCCTGCAAGTACGAGACAACCTTCGAGCGTATCGCGTTGGTTCGGAACGGACCGTTCGGGCTCGGCTGTGCGGTCCAGAGCGCTGCCGGACATACGCCCTGCCCCGCGCCGCATAGCATCGACGTCGACGCCTGCCCGACACCGGTCGGCCTGCTCGGCTCCCAAGGAGGTCCACTATGCACAGCGCCACGACATCACCACGACGCGTCCGGCTCCGACGCGCGTGACTGCGAACGAGCCTGGGCGGCTGATCCGATTCGACGAGCTCGACCGGCGCACTGTCGCCGCGCTCCAGGCCGATCCCCGCGCGTCCTGGTCGCAGCTGAGCAGCGTGGTCGGCGTCTCCGAGACGACGGTCATGCGACGGGTCCAGCGACTGCGGGAGAGCGGCGCTCTGATCATCATCGCCATGCCGGACGTTCTCAAGTGCGCGCTGGGGCAGCCGGTGCTCGTGCAGTTCCGTACCGTCCCCGGCAAGACCGACGTCCTCGCCCGGTACCTCTCCGAGCGCCCGGACGTGCGCGCGTTGTCGTTGTTGGCCGGCAGCTATGACATCACCTGCGAGCTGATCGCGCCGAACGAGCATTACCTGGGCGAGGCACTCATCCTCGAGATCCCCAGTACCGGCGCGGTGGCCAGCTCGTCGGCCGAGATCGTCCTCAGAACGTTCAAGACGAACGATCAGTGGAGCCGGGAAGTCCTGGACGGCGAATCGACGCTGAGCGTCGAGGAGCCCGACGGCGGCGAACCGGCCGCGCCGGGTCCCCTCGATCCGGTGGACAGCCAGCTGATCGCCGCGCTGAATCCAGACGCGCGGCGCAGCTACGCCGACCTGTCCCACGAACTCGGGCTGAGCGAGACCGCCATCGCCCGCCGGCTGTCCGCCCTTCGGCAGTCGGGGAAGGTCTATTTCGTGGCCATGATCGACCCGCGGCTGATCGGTTACGACGTCGAGGCGTTCCTGCATCTGCGCGTCGAACTCGGCAGGCTGGAGTCGGCGGCGCTGCGGCTGGCCGAGATGCCCGCCGTGCGCTATCTGTCCGCGACGACGGGAGAGAGCGACCTCGTCTGCGAGGTGATTTTCCGCGACAGCGAGGCGTTGTACGAGTTCGTTGCGCACACCCTCGCGACGGTGGGCGGCATCCGGGACGTCCGCGTCGACGTCGAGGTTGAGTCGATCAAGCGCGGTTTCCGTTACCCGTTCTTCGGGGCGCACTCCGGTCGCCTGTTGGAAGCGCGGACGATGGTGGACAGAGCCGACACCCGCAGAACGCGGCCGGCGAAGGCCGTGCCGACGCCGGCACAGCCGGCCCGCAAGGCGCGCAGAGTCGACGAGGAGACCAAGGTGCCGGGTGGAAACGGGCGTTCGCGAACGACCACCGCGCGAAGCGCCGCACCGCGGACCCCGGCCGCGCGGCGGGAGGGGCCGGAACTCGACGGCTCCCCTCGCCGCTGAACGGGCCGGTGCTGATCGCCCCGGATGGCGACACCAGGAACCGGCGGCCCTCGATGCTCGCCTCCCTGAACTTAGAGGTCCCAGGTTCGCACCCTGGCTCTGGTACCGATCGAGCGGCCTTGACAAGTGGAATGCTTGTCAAGGCTCGTCATACGGCAGCGCGCGCCGCTGAGCCGCCTCGGGACACCCCGGACTGGTCGGGCGAGGCGGTGAGCGGCGCAGCGGCCCGCACAGGAGGCCACCGAGGGCGGTTCCAGCGGAACCCTCCGTCGATCCGGCCGCCGCGGTTCAGCGTTGCATGGCGCCCTCTATCGTGCCGCGACAGATGAGCCGGTGGCGACCAGGAGGTCGCTGACCTGCTTGCCGCCAGCGAGCTTCGGCGGAGTAATGAACGCCTTCTTGCTGTGCGAGAGTCCCATGGAGACGGTGGCCTCGGCGAGCTTGAGCCCGGCCTTCACCGGGTTGACCACCGGCACGCCGAGCTCCCGGGTCAGCCGCTCGGCCACGTCCAGGAAGCCCATGCTCATGCAGCCCAGGATCAGGGTGTCCGCGCCATCCTCCGCGACTGCGCGTCGGCCTTCGGTTAGCATCCGGCCGTACGCCGACTCGGGCTCCTGGTTGATCTCGAAGACGGAGAGCTCGACGAACCGTACCGACGCCAGCGCGTCGTTGCAGCCGGCCTCCCAAACCAGCCGGCGAAGGGCGTGCACGATCGACTCGGTGACGGTGACGACGCTGAACTTGTGGCCGAGGGTGGTCGCTAGCGCGATGGACGCCGAGGCGGGACCCACGACCAGCATGTCGTGCACCTCGCGCAGGCCGTCCATGCCGGGGTCCCCGAAGCAGCCGATCACCGCGGCGTCGAAGCCCTCGGCGGCCACGTCGAAGGCCAGTTCCGCCAGAGGTGGGGTCGCGAGGTACTCCTCGTATATCGACTCGATGGTCGCGGGGCCGGCCACGGTCGTCCGTACGGAGATCTCCGTGCCGGCCGCGGCCCAGCTGTGCAGCTTGGCCGCGCGACGCTCGACCTCCGCGAGGCCGAGCTCGGTGCGGTCCATGGGCCCGGGGATGAGATAGGCGAGGCGTGGACCGGGGTCCGAGCTCGCGGGGGCCGGCGGAACAGTGATGGTAGCCATTCCGATCTCCTTAGGGCAGTGGGGAATCTGAGATTCGCTGGTATGGCCCTACGCCAGCATCCGCAGCTTGTCGTCGGCCAACGAGGCCAGCAGTGCCGCCCCGTCGGCCAATACCGACTCGTCGAACACCGCTTGGGGCGAGTGGTTGAACGGCGCCGTCACCGGGTCCGCCTGGGCCGGGCACGCGCCCAGGAACACCATCGCACCGGGTACCAGTTGCAGGATCCGGGAGAAGTCCTCGGCCCCGGTGATCGGCGCGTCGAGGGTCGTGGTCCGTTGTGGACCGAACAGCTCGCCGGCCGTGTCGGCGACGAAGGCGGCCTCGGCGGCGTTGTTCACCGTCACCGGATACAGCGGCTCCCACACCACGTCGGCATCCAGCCCGTGCGCACCGGCCAGGCCCCGGCACAGCTCAACGGCGGCGTCGGCGACCCTCGCGTTGGCCCCGGGCGAGAACGATCGCACCGTGGCCTCGAAGTACGCGTCGGGCGGAATGATGTTGTTCCGGGTCCCGGCATGGAACGCGCCCACGGTGACCACCACCGGGTCGAACACGTCGAAGCGGCGTGTCACCATCGTCTGCAGCGCGACGACCATCTCCGCCGCCACGACGATCGGGTCTTGGGCCCGGTACGGCATCGACCCGTGCCCGCCCGACCCGCGCACGGTCACCCGCAGCACATCCGCCGAGGCCATCAGCGTGCCCGGCCGGGTGGCGACCACCCCGTGCGGGACGAGCGACGACAGCACGTGCAGCGCGAAGGCTGCGTCCGGAGTACGTCCGGCGGCCTGGACGACACCCTCTTCGATCATGTGCGCGGCGCCGTCGTCGCCCTCCTCCCCCGGCTGGAACATGAACACAACGTCCCCGGCGAGGCTGTCCCGGCGCGCGCTGAGCAGCGAAGCCGCTCCGACCAGCATGGTGGTGTGCAGGTCATGGCCGCAGGCGTGCATCGTTTCGCCGGCGGCGGCGAAGGGCAGCCCGGACTGTTCACGGACCGGCAGCGCGTCCATGTCGCCGCGCAGCAGCACGGTGGGGCCCCCGGGGTTCGGCGCCCGCAGCACCGCGACGACTGAGGTCAGCGACTGCCCGGTGCTCAGCTCCAGGGGAAGCCCATCAAGCTGTGCGAGCACCGTTTCCTGCGTACGCGGCAGGTTGAGACCGACCTCGGGCGTGCGGTGCAGCGTGCGGCGTAGTTCGACCAGGTCGCCCTGCATGGCGCGGCTGTCGTGCAGGAAGGACACTTCGGTGCTCCTCATGATCGCTGGCGGCTCGGAACGTGCGATGGTGGTTGGGGCGTGTGGCGAACGTGCTTGCGGATCAGCCGATCCCGGCGGCCACGCCGCCCGGGGTGACCAGTTCGCGGCCGTCACGGAACACGTAATCCACCTCGGTCACCGCGTCGATGTCGGCGAACGGGTCACGGCGCAACACGACGAAGTCCGCCGGGCCGCCGGTGCGAAGCCGTCCGGCGTACGGGTCGCCGATCAGCGCGCCACCGGCGCTGGTCCCGGCCAGCATGGCCGCGCGCGACGTCCACCCGTGCGCGACCAACCACTGGAGCTCGAAGCCGAAGTACCCGTGCATCGAGTCAGTGCCCACGGCGATCCGTACGCCGGATTCGCGCAACTCGCCGGTTCCGTTCTCGACGACCGCGCGTGCCTCCCGCACCTTGTCCATGATTGGCGGGCTCTTCGCGTCGCCGTTCTCGATGCCGTCCGGGTGGAACAGGATGCTGTTGGTCTGCACCAGCCAGGTTCCCTTGGCAGCCATGGCGTCCATGCTCGCGCGGGACAGCAGCGCACCGTGCTCGATCGAGTGGATCCCCCGATCCACCGCGATGTCCACACCGGGTCCGCCATGCGCGTGCGCGCCGACGGTGAGCCCCGCCTTGGCCGCCTCATCGATCACGGCGCCGATCTCCTCGGCGGTGTAGTTGGACTGCAGCAGGGAACTGTCGGTCGACGAAACGCCGCCCGTGGTGAAGATCTTGATGTGGTCGGCGCCCTTGTCCACCCGCTCGCGCACCGCGTCGCGCAACGGTCCGACCCCGGCCACCCCGTACGGACCGGCACCGTGCCCGCCGGGTGGGCTCAGCCCCGCGCCGCAGACCAGCAGTCGTGGTCCGGCCACCTCGCCGCGGGCCACGGCGTCGCGGTACTCGAAGTCGATGTCGTCGCGTTCCATCATGATGCGCGCCGTGGTCACGCCGGAGGCCAGCATCCGGGCCAGGTTGCGTACCCCGCGGATGGTCTGCCAGGGCACCGGCTTGCGCAGCTGCCCGTGCTGATCGCCCTCGCCCGGCCGGATCGTCACGTGGGTGTGCGCGTCGACGAACCCCGGGACGAGTACGCCCCGGAACTCTCGTCGCGGAACCTCCGCGCTGGTCAGCTCCTCGACCGGTCCGACGGCGGCGATCCGACCGTCGTCGACCAGTAGCGCGTGACCGGGCACGGCCCGGCCACTCACGCCATCGAACAGCGCATCCCCGACGTACACGATCTTCTGTGGCATGCCCTGGTTCACCAGCGAACTCCTTTGTACGGCAAGGGTCAGCAGCCTCAGCGGGGAGCGAGGATGCGGGCGGCGACGTGGCAGCTGGCATGCTGGCCGTCGCCGAAGTCGGTGGCTTGCGGGGTGAGTTCGGCACAGATCGCCTCGGCCTGCCCGCAGCGGCTGCGGAACACGCACCCGGTCAGCGGCTCCAGCGGACTGGGCGGGTCACCGACGAGCTTGATCGGGCGGTACGGCGTTGCCGGGTCGGTCGGCAGCACCGCCGACAGCAGCGCCTGCGTGTACGGGTGGCGCGGCCGCTGGTACACCTGCCTCGTAGGCCCGGACTCCACCACCCGGCCCAGGCACATCACCGCGATCGAGTCGCACACGTCGGCGACGGCCGCCAGGTCGTGTGAGATGAACACGATCGAGATCCCGGTCTGCTCACGGATCTCCGACAAGAGCGTGAGGATCTGCGCCTGCACGGACACGTCCAGCGCCGATACCGGCTCATCGGCCACGATCAGCTTGGGCCCGACGGCAAGCGCGGTGGCGATGCCAACCCGCTGGCGCAGGCCGCCGCTGAGCTCGTGCGGATAGCTGTGCAGGTAGCGCCGCGGCAGGGCGACCTGATCCATCAGCTCGCGTACCCGCATGTCCCGCTCGGCGGAGGTGCCGATGCGGTGTATGTCCAGTGGCTCGCGGATGATCTGCCTGACCCGCTGCCTCGGATCGAGCGAGGAGTACGGGTCCTGGAACACGCCCTGGATGTCACGGCCGAGCCGCCGCCTCTGGGCGTGCGGGACGTGCGTGACGTCCCGCCCCTCGAACACCACGCGGCCCGACGTCGGCTCGACCAGCCCGAGGATCATCCGGGCAACCGTGGTCTTGCCGGACCCGGACTCGCCGACGATGCCGACCGATTGGCCCGGTTCGATGGTCAACGACACCTCGTCGACGGCGCGGGCCACGCGCCGCTGTTCGCGTCGCAGCCGCCGGCCGAGGCCCTGCGCGACGGGGTACGCCTTGTGCACGTTCGTCAACTGCAGCAGCGGCGTGGGTGATTTGATCATATCGGGCTCTCCGCCTCGTCCCGGGCCGGCCGGGTCTGATCGTCGTGGTGCAGGTGCCCGGGCAGCAGCGACAGCAGGTGCCGGGTGTACTCGTGCTGCGGGGCGGCGAACACGTCGGCCACCGGGCCCGCCTCGACGATCCGCCCAGCGTTCATCACGCACACCTTGGTGCACAGCTGCGCGACGATGCCGAAGTCGTGGGTGATGATGGCCACGGCGCCGGACAGGTCGGCGATGACCGACTTCAGCAGCTCGAGGATCTGCGCCTGGATGGTGACATCGAGCGCCGAGGTCGGCTCGTCGGCCACCAACAGCGACGGGTTGGTCGCCAGGCACAGGGCCACCATGACCCGTTGCGCCATACCACCGCTGAGCTCGTGCGGATATGCCTTGAGCCGATGCGCCGGCGCGGCGATACCGACCTGCCGCAGCCGCTGCTCCGCTTCCGCCCGGGCCGCGCGTCGTGACATCGGCTCGCGCAGCCGCAGAATCTCGACGAACTGCGCGCCGACCGTGTAGCAAGGGTCCAGTGCCTTGGCCGGATTCTGCATGATCACCGAAATGCTCCGGCGCCGGATGCGGCGCAGCTCGCCGGTGGACATGGCCAGCAGGTTGCGGCCCTCGAACATGACCTCACCGGTCGCGCGCCCGTTGCGCGGCAACAGTCCGATCATGCCCAGGCCGACGCTGGTCTTACCGGAGCCGGACTCGCCGACGATGCCGAGCACTTCACCCCGGTCAACGCTGAAGGACAGCGGGTGCACCACCTCGACGTCACCGTAGGAGATCGTGACGCCGTTGACGTCCAGCAGGGGGCTCATCGCGCCCTCTGCGGGTCGAACCAGGTCTGGAGGCCGTCGCCAAGCAGAGTGAACGCCAGGGCGAACAGCATGATCGCGGCCGCAGGGACGATCACCACCCACGGCGAGGTCGTCATGTAGTCGCGGCCGCTGGCCAGCATGAGGCCGAGGTCGGGTGTCGGCGGCCGGACGCCGAGCCCGACGAAGCTCATACCTGCCCCGAGCAACACCGCCACCCCCACGAAGATCGACGCCTGGACGATCAGTGGGCCCACGCTGTTGGGCAGAGTGTGCCGCAGCGCGATCCGCAGCGTTCCCGCGCCGCGGGACCGGGCGGCGTCGATGAAGGTCTCGCGCCGCGTCGCCATCGCCGAGCCGCGCATCACCCGCGCGATCACCGGTGTGTAGGCGATCCCGATCGCGAGGATCAGCGCCCCCTCACCCGCGCCGATGATCGTCACTACGAGCACGGCGAGAATCAGCGCCGGGAACGCGAGCAGCACGTCGAGAACGCGCATGATGATGTTGTCCGTGATCGACCCGGCACTGGCGGCCAGCAACCCCAACGGCACGCCGATGAGCAGCCCGAAGGCGACGGTGCCGGCACCGATCTCGAATGCCGCCCGGTAGCCGTCAGCCAGCCGGATGAACATGTCCCGGCCCAACTCGTCGGTGCCGAGCAGGTGCGAACCAGACGGTCCGTGCAGCGCGGCCGACGCGTCGACGGCGTTCGGGTCGTAGGAGCAGACCAGCGGGCCGATCAGGGCGACCAGCAACAGCAGCAGCCCGAGGCCCCCGCCCACGACGAGGCTGGGATTGAGCCGCCGCCGGGTGCGCCGGGCCGGCGGCGGACCGCTGGCGGGTCCGGCATCGGGTCTGAGTTGCCCGGTCGCGACCAACGACATCAGGCCACCGCCTTTCTCAGCTTCGGATTGAGCACAGTGGACAGGACATCGGCGGCGAGGCTCGCGATCACGTACATCACCGCGAGCACCAGGATGGTCGCCTGCACGACGGGATAGTCGCGGTTGAGCACCGAGTCGACGGCCAGCGCGCCGATGCCGGGCAACGCGAACACCTGCTCGACGACTACCGTCGCGCCGAGCACGCCACCCACCTGCAGGCCGATCACGGTCACGACCGGGATCGACGCGTTGCGCAGCGTGTGTCGGGTGATGACCCGCCACTCGGACATCCCGACGGCCCGCCCGAACCGGATGAAGTCCTCGTCGAGGACGTCGAGCATCGCCCCGCGGGTGATGCGGATGAGTACCGCGCCGAAGCCGGCCGACAACGCGAGCGCCGGCAGGATCAGCGATCTCAGGTTCTGCCCGAAGTCCTGGGTCAGCGGCACGTAGCCCGATGTCGGGAAGATCTGCAGGGTGAGCGCGAAGCCGAGAATCAGCACGAGCCCGAAGCCGAAGTCGGGGATCGAGGTCCCGAGCACGCTCATTCCCCGGGCGAAGGAGTCGATGATGCCGCCCTGGCGCACCGCGGCCAGCACTCCGAGCGTTACCCCGCCGATGACCGCGATGAGCAGCGCCAGGACGGCCAGTTCGATGGTGACCGGCAGCCGCTGCCGGAGCATGTCGGTGATTGCTTGGCTGCTGATGTAGTCGTGCCCGAGGTTGCCGTGCAGGATGCCTGCCACCCATTTGCCGTACTGCACCCAGATCGGCTCGTTCAGGCCGAGGTCGTGGCGGACCTTTGCCTCCAGGGCGGGTGTGGCGTTGGTACCCAGCACGGCGTCGGCCGGATCGCCGGGCACCAGCCGGAGCAGGAAGAACACGACGATGGACACGCCGATGAGCATCGGCACGGCCAACAGCAGCCTGCGTAGCATGAGTTTGGTCACGAGGGGCTCACCTGTGGAGGTTCATGCCGGCAGTGAGTCCCTGCCGGCGACGGGCGTGTGGTGTGGACCCCGGCTCAGCCGCTCTTCCACATGTCCTCCAGGCGGATCTCCAACGTCGGCAGCGGCGAGGCGCTGTGGAAGGTCGGCTTGGTCCAGTACCGCTGGATCTGGTTGACCAGCGGAATGTAGGCGGCCTCCTCGGAGAACGCGGTGACGAGGTCGGCGTTGACGGCCTTGCGCTTGCTGGGATCACCCTCATAGACGAACTTGTTGACCAGCTGGATGAGCTTGTCGCTCATCGGCCCGCTGCTGTCGAACGCGGTGCCGTTGGACGTGATCAGCAGATAGGTGATGCCCGGGTCGTTGCTGGCGCTGAAGTAGGACAGGGTCAGCGCCGGCGTGTGCGCCTGCAGCTGGGCGATGTACTGCGCGGAGCCGAGCGCCTCGATGGTGACGTTGATGCCGATCTGCTTGAGCTGCGACTGCACCACCTGGGCGATCTGGGCATACACCCGGATCCCCGACTTGATCATCATAGGTACGGTGATGTCGCCGACGCCGGCCTGCCGCAGCAGGTCCTTGGCCTTGTCCAGGTCGGGACCGCCCTTGAACGGGTTCGCGCCGCTGTACCACGGGTTCGGCTTCGAGACGAGTTCGTCCGCCGCCACCGCCTGCCCGAAGAAGGCCAGCTTGACGATGTCGTCGCGGTTGATCGCCCACGCGATCGCCTGCCGTACGCGCTGGTCGTTGAACGGCGGCTTGGTCACGTTCAGCGACAGCCAGTACGGCAGGAACGGGCCGGCATCGGTGTGCGCCACCCTCGAGGAGTTCATCAGGTTGGCGACCTGCTGGCCCGGAATCGCCTGGATCCAGTCGAACTGGCCCGTCTGCAGGCCGGACAGCCGCACGCTGTCGTCGCCGACCGAGCGGAACGTCACCTGGTCCAGGTAGGGCTTGTCACGCTTGAAATACTTCTCCCACCTTGTCAGTGTCACGTGGTCGCCCTGTACCCACTCGGTCATCTTGTACGGGCCGCAGCCGATCGGCCGCAGCTTCGGGTTCTGCCCGGTGACCGCCTTCTCGTTGACGATGTCGAGGAAGCCCGCGACGGTGGCCTCCATCGGACCGTACGGCTGCTTCAGGCGGAACCGGACGCTGTGTGAATTGATCACCTCGACGCTGCCGATCGACGAGGTGAACGCGGACAGGCCGTGCCCGTTGTTCTGCCGCTCGACGGTGTACTTCACGTCGTTGGCGGTGACCGGTTCGCCGTTCTGGAAGACCGCGTTGTCGACCAGGTCGAACCGCCAGGTCTTCTCGTCCTCCTGCTGGTAGGCCGAGGCCAGATTGGCCTCGAAGGTGAAGCTCGCCGTCTCGGAGATGAGCTCGCTGAAAATGTTCTGGTACACCTCCAGCGACGAGTAGAGCTGGCCGTCGGCCGGGTCCATGTTCACCGGCACGTCCTGGATGGCCAGGGTTGCCTTACCACCCCTGACCGGAGTGGCGCTGGCCGCGCCCGATGGCCCGGCCGCACCGGATCCATCGTTGGATCCGCATCCGGCAAGCAGCGGCGCCCCGACCGCCGAAGCGGCTATGACTTCGCCCACTCCCTTGAGGAAGGTGCGGCGACCTACGTTGAAGTGCGACAACTGCTGTCTCCTTAGGTCAGCTCAACCGGCGCGACGACCGTGGCGGGCGCGGCGTCGGTGAATCTCACGGTGGATCCGCTGAGCCCGCGAACGATGCCGGTCGCGAACTCGTGTTGCGCCGAGTCGGCGATAGAAGGGTTTCCGGCGGCGTCGATGGCGACGGACAACAGGTCCACATGGGACGGTGCCCCGGGACCGGTCCAGGTGAGACGGGCCAGGCCGCCCACCTTGGTCAACTCGTCGTGCAGCTTGCTCAGGTCGTAGTCCGGCTCGGCGCGGCCGAATTCGCGATCCTCCACCGCCCGCGCCTGGAACAGGAAGTTGCCGAGGCTGTAGAAGATCGGCCGGTTGTTGTAGAACTCGATCTCGCTGAGCGAGTGCGGATGGTGGCCGAGCACCGCGTCGGCACCGGCGTCGATGAGCCGGTGCGCCAACGGGCGCTGGTAGTCGCACAGGTGGCCCTGGTACGGCGCCAGGCAGGCGCGGGGCACACCCCAGTGGCAGGTGACGATCACGACGTCGGAGTCGGTCCTCGCGCGGGCCACGGCCTGTTCCAGCCGCTCGACATCCTCAGCGAACGGGGTGGTCTCGACTAGTGGCGCCATGCCGGGCTGCTCGTCGATGGTGACGGTGTCGACAAGGAAGCGCGAGAGCACCCGCACCGGGGTGATGCCCGGCCGGCCCGGGCCGGCGCTGCTGCCGACCGGCAGCGTGCTCGCGAAACCGATCATGGAAAAGCGCAGCCCGCCCCGCTCCACCACACCGGCCCTGATCGCGCTGTCGATGTCCCGGCCACCACCGATCGGGGTGATCCCCGCGTTGGCGAGGTTGTCCACGGTGTCGATCAGCCCCTCGACGCCGTAGTCGAAGGAGTGGTTGTTGGCGACGTTGGCCACCGTGACGTTCGCGGCGCGCAGATGCTCCACGACCTTCGGGTCGCTGCGGAAGCGGATCAGCTTGTCCGCCGCGCCGCCCCGCTCGGTGAGCGTGGTCTCCAGGTTGACCAGCAACGCGTCACAGGCGTGCAGCGCGTCAAGGACCGCGGCGTAGCCGCCCCCGCTCGGCTCGCGCAGGATCATGACATCGCCGGCGACGCCGAGCGTGACACCCGCGGGCGCGGCCATCACCAGACCTCCTTCAGTACGCGCATGACGTTCCCGCCGATAACAGCGGTGATGTCGCTGTCGCTGTAGCCGTGCTTGACCAGCCAGCCGACGATGTTGTGGAAGTTCTCGGTCGGGTTTTCCAGCCCGGCGACATACTCGACCTGCTCGTAGGTGACTCCACCGTGGGCCTGGCTCAGCGACAGGTTGCCGGCGAAGACCCGGTGCAGGCCGACGTGGTCGCCGTAGGTGGTGTCCGGCCCGAACGCCACGTGCTCGATGCCCATCAGGTTCACGCAGTACTCGAAGTGGTCCATCACCGACTCGATCGAGTGTTGGGGATGCTGCGGTGACAGCGTGGTGTGCGGCGCCGCCTCCAGGCCGATGACGCCACCGGACTGAGCGCAGGCGGTGAGCACCTCGTCAGGCATCATCCGCGCGGTGTTCCACACCGCGCGGGCGCCGGCGTGAGTGATGAAGACCGGCTTGCTGGACGCCTCGAACACATCCAGGCAGGTCTGGTCGCCGGAGTGCGAGACATCGATAGCAATGCCGAGCTTGTTCATCCGTTCCACGGCGCGCCTGCCAAAGACGGTCAGGCCACCGTCGCGTGCCTCCTTGAGCCCCGAGCCAAGCGTGTTGGACTCGGAGTAGGCGATGCCCATCTGCCGAATGCCCAGGCCGTAGAGGATGTCGATACGGTCGACCTCGTTCTCTATCGGGGTGGCGGCCTCCAGCGACATGACGAACCCGATCTGCCCGTTCGCCTTCGCCGCGATGATGTCGTCGATCCCGTGCACCACGCGAACGAAGTCCTGGTGGGCGATGTCGCTCAGCCGCATGCCGAGGTCGTAGATGATGTCGTCCCACTTCCAGCCCCAGTTGCTGGTGACACACGCGGTCCCATCCATCATGTTGTCGAACAATGCCGTCAACCCGGATTGGGCCAGTCCTTCGAATCCGGTGTGCTCGCGGCCCGTGCGGATATAGTCACGGATCCTGCCCAGGTCGGTGGGGAACAGGCACGGATGGTCATGCAAGCTGATGACGATCTTGTCATCGAGCAGTTTGGCCACCCGCGCCCGCTGAGCATCGTCGATTCCGAGATCGTAGGCGGTGACGCGGTCGAGTTCCTTTTCCAGTTCGAAGACCTGGTAGTCGTCGCCGGGGGTGAGATAGGAATAGGACTTGTATCCTGAGTAACGCGGCTGAGTCATTTCACTCCCGTGGTCGCTGAGGTGCCTCACGCCGCGGATCACACCGATTCCAAGGGTTGTTCCGCTAGCTGGGGCAGTGTTCCGGACAGGCTGAAGGGCTGTATGAAGTCCGGTCGGAGCGCAGTGAATGCTCTGGCGGGAATAATTGATCGTGGTGTTGTGGTGCGCGTGCGCGCGGGGACTTACTCGTCCGGTATTCGGCGCGCATCGCGACAGAATTCAACGCCTCAGGGCGTCACCCGGTGGCGATGATGCGGACAGTCGCCGCCGCAACAGACAATCATTGCGTGTACATTTTTCGTGAACCACGGGCGGGCTGTGCCGCGGCATAGTCTGACCAACTGCTCGTTCTTCGCTCGGATATAGACGCCTCCCGTTCCGGCGACTCCACGCGACCTTGCCTGACACGAGGATGCCGATCCCGGCGGTCGAATCGCGGGGCTGCCAGGGTCCAGGTCCAGGGGTCGAGACCTGATCGGTGAAATGTTGTATGTCCGACTGTCGAGAACCGGGCCGCTGCTCCCGACGAGACGGGATCCTGCACTGACCATGAAAATATCGCATGATTCCTGCTGCCTGTCTACTACCACGACCGAAGGTCTCACCGGTGAGCCGGGCGGCCGCGCCGGCAGCTCCACCTCCTCACCCTCCTCCCGGTGATGTCACGCAACCCGACAGCGGCCGTCTGGCAGTGACCGTTGATGATGTCCGGGCACCGGTGAGCTCCGCGGCGGGTCCAGAGTGGACTGTTCCGTTCACCGGGTTGCGGCCAACACAGTTCCGCACGCTGGTCGGCTGGCCGCCGAAGGCGGAGGTGAGGCGATCGCTGACGGACGCTCGCCGGAGGCCGGTGGTCGCCGACGGCGGCTACCGCGGCAACCCGGCGTGGTGATCGCGTACCGCGAACCCGACGGCGGCGGCGCGCTGCCGCAGGGAAAGGAGGACCTCAACCGGGTCTACCGCACGGTACGCGCGCGGGCCGAACACACACAGCCCGGCAGCGGCACCGCATCGACCGAGTCACCCGACAATGCTCAGGAGGCGAGAGCGATCAGCGTACTCAGCAATACGTTCGCGCCCTGCACTAACAACTCCGGATCGGTGTGCTCGGCCGGGCAGTGGCTCCGCCCCTCGTGGCTCGGGACGAAGATCATGCCGGTTGGCGTGACCCTGGCGAGGTTCTGCGAATCGTGCCCCGCGCCGGACGGCAGGTCCTGCCGGGAGTACCCGTGCGCGTCGCAGGCGTCTCGTATGACCTGCTGCACCGTGGGATCCATCCCGACGGGGTCGATGATCTGATCGGGATGCCACACGACATCGATGCTGTGCCGCGCGGCCACCTCCCTCGCCGCCTTCTCCACAGCGGCGTGTAGCGCCGCCACGCCGGCCCGGGTCGGTTCCCGCAGATCGAGCGTGCACGTCGCGACCTCCGGCACCACGTTCGCCGCCCCGGGCGCCAGCAGCAGGACTCCGCAGGTCGCCACCGCCGCCTCACTGACGCCCGCCGCCAACCGCGGCAATGAGGTCAGGAAGTCCGCGGCGGCGAGCAACGCGTCGGCGCGCTTGGACATGGGTGTGGTCCCGGCATGATCGGCACGGCCGTGAAACTCCGCCCGGCCACCGCCCAGCCCGACGATCGAGCTGACCACACCGATGTCCAGCCCGAGGGCCTCGAGTTTGGGGCCCTGTTCGATATGCAGCTCGACGAAGGCGGCGACCGCGGCCGGGTCAATCGGCTGGATCGGCTGCGGGCCGCGGAACGGGTAGTCGGCCCAGGTGTCGACGAGGCGGTCCCCGTCGCGACCCACCATGCTCTCAAGCGCGGCGGGCGAGTACCCGTTGATCAGGCCGTACGAGCCGAAGAGGTGTGCGTAGTTGCCCTCCTCGTCGGTGAAGACCATGGCCCGGACCGGGCGGGCCAACGGCACGCCCTCCTCGGCGAGGCGACGCAGGCACTCCAGCGCGGCGACCGTGCCGAGAGCGCCATCGAGCGGACCGCCGTTCGGCACGGTGTCGATGTGCGATCCGCTCCAGACCGCTCCGGTGACTCCGTCGTCGCCGGGTAGCCGAGCGGTCATGTTGCCCAGCCCGTCGAAGACCAGGTCGAGTCCGGCCTGTACGCAACGCTCGCGGTACCAGTGGCGGGCCAGCACGTCCTCGGGTGAGAACGCGGTGCGGCTGATCCCGCCGCCCTCGCGGGCCCCGATGCTGGCGAGCGTGCGGAGGTCGGCCAGCAGGCGATCACCGTTGACCTTCAGCACCGCAGCTGCCTAGCCATGCGCAACTTTCCTGCCGAATCTCTCGATCACTTAATAGATTACTGCACATCCGTCGCCGATTTGCAAGATTCAACGCGTGCCTCGTCGGGAGCGGAGCCGGCGCGCGGCCAACCGCCTCCAATCCGAGGTGGGCCGCAATCAGGTACCTCGACCCGCGCCGGCCCCCCGGAATCTCCGGGGTCGTCAGCGAATCCGGGCTGGCGCGGGGTCAGCGCGAAGCGAATGCGTTCCTGGCTTCGATGACCGCCCGGGGCATGGCCTTCGCCAGCTCCCACGCCGTCTGTACCGGGGGCTCATGTCCGTGGCCGGATCGGCCGCGTGCGGCGTGCGGCGCCCACAGCCCCGCTGGTCGTACCGGATGACGCGGTAACGCTCCGTCCACGACTTCCTCCGGGTCCGTCCGGCTGCTTCTCCCACGGCGTCTTCGGCTCGCGCAGTGGAAGCAGCCGGCCCCCCTCCGATCAGCGGGTGGCGCCCGGCCCGGCCAGGGCCATGACCAGCGGCAGGAAGATGTCGTTGAGGATCTCGGCGAACAGCTCCTCGGCCTGTACCGCCAGCTGCGGCCACTGGTCGGCGGTGCGTCGCAGGCCCTCGTAGCGGATCAGGTCCAGCGGCAGCGAGGCGACCCGCTCGGGTAGGTCGGCGTGGGCGAGCTCGCCGTGGGCGACTGCGTTCCGCAGGATCTGGTGGAGCACGTCGGGCAGGTTGGAGAAGAACTCGCCAGCCAGGGTCGGCGTGTCGGCGAGCAGGCCGTGCAGCAGGTCGGGCGTGTAGTGCCGGGCGCGCTCGGCCATCAGCCGCATGACCGTCAGATAGTCCTCGCGGAGCGAGCCGGTGTCGGGCACCGCCGGCACCAGCGGGCCGAACTTGTGGCGGATCGTGGCGACGGCCAGCTGCTGGCGGTTGGCCCAACGCCGGTACAGCACCTGCTTGCCGGTGTGGGCCCGGGCGGCGACTCCTTCGACGGTCAGCCGCGCATACCCCTTCTCCTGAATCTCGGCCCACGCTGCGTCCAGGATCGTGGTCTCGAGCTCGCTGCCGTGCCGCCTGCTCTGCACGTCACACCCTCCGTCCGCCAAGAGACGTTGCGTCTCTTGGCGGTCAAGCCTAGCATTCCGAGGTAGAGACGGATCGTCTCTTAGTGCGAACCCGAGCGGAATGGAGCCGCCATGACCAGCACCGCCATCCGCCGCGAGCCGAGCCTGCTGCTGCTCGCGCTCGTGCTCGTCCTCGGCCTGGTAGCCCCGTTGCTGGACACCACGATCGTCAACGTGGCGATTCCGTCCCTCCGGCAGCACCTCGACACCACGGTGGCCACCATCCAGTGGATCAGCACGGCGTACCTGCTGACCATGGCCGTCTCGATCCCGGTCACCGGCTGGGCCTCCCAACGCTTCGGCGCCCGCCGGGTCTGGATCGCCGCCCTCTGGATCTTCCTGGCCGGCTCGGTCCTCTCCGGTCTGGCCTGGAACATCGGCTCCCTGATCGGCTTCCGCGCGCTTCAGGGCGTCGGCGCCGGCCTGCTGATCCCGATCATGCAGACGCTGCTGTTCAGCGCCGCGGGCGGCAAGCCGGCCGGCAACATGATCGCCCTGGTCAGCCTGCCCGCCCTGCTCGGCCCGGTGCTAGGCCCGGTGATCGGCGGACTGATCGTCGGCCACCTGAGCTGGCGCTGGATCTTCTACGTCAACCCGCCCCTCTGCCTCGCCGCGATCCTGCTGGCCATCCGCTACATCCCGCGCGACGCCGGCAACCACACCCAGCGCCTCGACGTCAGGGGTCTACTCCTGCTCTCCCCCGGCCTCGCCGCCCTGGTGTACGGCCTGAGCAAGCTGGGCGACAGCGGCAGATGGACCGGCCCCGGCGTCGTGGTCCCGCTGGTTGCCGGCGCCGCGCTGGTCGTCGTCTTCATCCGGCACGCGTTGCGGGCGGCGGTGCCGCTGGTGGACCTGCGACTCTTCCGGGTCCGCACCTTCTCAGCCGCGAGCACCCTGATGTTTCTCACCGGCGCGGCGTCCCTGGGGGCGATGCTGCTGCTCCCGCTGTACTACCAGCAGCTGCGCGGCGAGAGCGTGGTGACGGCGGGCCTGCTGATGGTCCCGCAGGGCATCGGCACCGCCCTGTCCCGGGCCATCGCCGGCCATCTCGAGCGCTGGGGCGCCCGCACGGTGGTCCTGGGCGCGGTGCTGCTGTCGATCGCCGGCACCCTGCCCTTCGCCTTCGCCGGCGCGAACACCAGCGTGGCCGTCCTGGCGATCGCCCTGGTCGTCCGCGGCGCTGGTCTGGGCACGATCTTCATAGCCGTCCTCTTCGAAGCCTACGAGGGATTGCGCCCCGCCCAGATCCCGCACGCCAGCACCACCACCCGCATCCTGCAGCAGGTGGGCGGCTCGTTCGGTACCGCGATCTTCGCGGTGGTCCTGCAGCGCGGCCTCGCCACCCACGCCGCGGCCCCCGCCGTCGCCTTCGACCACGCCTTCGCCTGGGCGATCGCCCTGACCCTGCCCGCACTGGTGGCGGCGTTCTTCGTCCCGGCCCGCCACCCCGCACCCACCCCCGACGCCGAGCCGGAGGAGACCCTGAGCGAGGCTGCCTGACGTGGGCCGGCAACCCGTCTTCGGGCACTCCGGCGCCTTCGTCCACACCCTTTTTTGGAGGCCGCGGTGGCCCTCCCGGCGACGGCAGCGGCTACCGGTCGCCCCCCGCCCGGCGACGGTGAACTGGCTGTGCCGGCACGAGAACGTTGGCTGGCCGGGTGACATCGCTGCCTTCGCCGGTGTCCATCAGGATCGCGAGACGGCGAAGGGTGCCGAGCAATGCCTCGCCGAGGACGGCCCGGGCCGTCATCCGCTCCAGCACGCCGCGCCGCTCGGCCGGTGGCTCGCCGGCCGGGCGCATGCCGGCGAGATCGTGGCGGGCCAGAACCGTGACGGCGTCCACATAGACATCGAGGGTCGGTTGAGGATCGAGCCCCACCGCGTAGAAGCCGGCCACCACGTCGATGAGGTCGTCGAGCGCGTCGACAGGTGACGGGCGCCGCCACGACCGGCGATGAAGCAGAGCGGCGACCTGATCGGCGGCGAGGCGGCGGGACTCGTCGGCGGGCCAGGGCCGGCGCGTCGATCCCAGACTCCGGTCTACTACCGGCAGCAGATCGCGGGCGTCGACGGCAGGACTGTCGATCGCCGCCAGGATCTCGCGGATGGCCGGTATGCCGAGTCCCCCGACGCCGGCCAGGGCGCGGATGAAGCGCAGTCGGCGGAGGTGGAAGTCTCCGTAGTCGGCCTGGTTGACGGCCGTGGCGCGCCCAACGGGCAGCAGTCCCTCGCGGAGGTAGTACTTCAGCGTGTGGACGGAGATCCCCCCGCGGCGCGCCAACTCGCTGATCTTCATGCGGCCCCCTCCACCGGCGACGATAATGAAGGTACCCATGCCCGGTTGCGGAAAGTCCTCCGAGATTGCGGCGTGCCGGTCACGCTGCCCGCGCGGCGAAAGCATGTCATCACCGCCGCTCATCAGACGAAGCCGCGCCCCACCGACTGTGGGGCGCGGCAACGGCGTGGCCGGCGAGGAACGGCTACGCGTTCCAGGGTGCGGTCGGGAACCAGAAGTACCCGAGCCGGGCCAGCACCCGGATGTCCCAGTAGACAAGGAGGAACAGCGCGGCGACCAGGAAGGTGCCGGCGGTGAGCGCGGTGATGCGGGCCGGCCTACTGACCAGCCATCGCCGCAGCCGGCCGCCGATCAGATAGGACAGAGCCAGGAACAGCACCGACAGGACCACAATGTTGCCGATGGACTGCAGCACGAAGGCGAGGGCGCCGTAGAACGGGTTGTGGGTGTTGGCGGCGTGCCGGAACATGTCGCGGAACAGCGGGTAGGGCCGCCCGATCAGGAAACCGCCGATCAGGGCGCCCATCAGCACCATCGGCGCGTTGGGGAATCGTCGGGAGATCCGGGCGAGCGGGTCCGGCACATACCGCAACGCGGCCAGCCCCAGCACCAGCATGACCAGACCGATGACGCCGAACACGGTCATCGACTGGAGGGTACGGGGGCTGAGCCCGGAGCCCTTCACCGTCGAGAACTGCGGCATCCTGGTGCCGACCAGTCCGACGACGGCGCCGTACACGGCGGATACCGGCACCATCCCGACCGCGAGCCAACCGAGCGGCCGTACCGTCTGGAGCAATCGCTGTGACCGGCTGGCGGCACCGCCCATCAGTGGTGCGACGGCGCCGAAGGCGGCGATGTTGCAGGCGGTGAAGGAGCCCGCCAGGCCGCTGACGAACGCGAAGAGGATGCCGGCCCCGATGCTGCCGATCGGCGTCGTGTTCGCGCCGTGCCCGAGCAGACTGTCCGCGACGGTGAACCCGATGGTCTGGTCCACGAGCTCCGATGACCAGGCGTAGGAGGCCAGCGCCCCGACCAGCACCCCGACCAGCAGCACGAGCCAGCGCCGGCGGGGTACCGCCCCGTTAACGAACATGGATGTCTGGCCAGGAAGGGCGGTGACCGGTCCCCGATCCCGCGCCACTGCGGAGGCGGGTGGCCGGGTGAGGTGCGGATGCGATGTTCGCGCCACGCTGTGCTCCTTCCGTCTGCTGAGGCCGCCATGAAGAACCGGCCGGGAACGGACGCGATCCGCGAGCGTCCCGCCACGGCGGTCGCGTCCGTTCCAGTAGCCATTCTCGGCGCGCGGCACGGATCGGTGTTCTTCCAACGTGTCGCGGCCCGGGCAATGTCGAAGAAGAGTTTCAGGCTCGCTCGCCCGTACCTTCGGCGGATGTCCCCTACCCGCCGGACGGCTCGCCCAGCGAGCCACGTGACTGCCGCACGGGCCGGCGCCGGACCCGGATCTGCTACGCCTGAACGACATGCTCGGCCCACTGGGCGAGCACGACCACCATGAAGATGGACGGTGCCACCCGGTGACGCCCGCCGATCGGCGCCGCGACGCGCCGGGTCGCTCGGATTCGGTTGCGGGCAAGGGCCTGCGGGTCTACGCCCCCGCGTCCGGTGCCCGACCACCGGAAGCGGCCGGGCCGCTACCGGAAAAGGCCCGCGGCCGGGGCCGGTGGCGCAGACCGCCGGCCCGGCCGCTTCGCGTCAGGCAACCGCGGCGACATCGTCCAGGAACTGCGGTCGCCCGTGCTCCGCGTGCTCGAGCTGTGCCATCGCGTACTTGCGCACATCGAGGAGGGCGAGAAGCACCGGCGGATCGAGCGCCCGGCTGCGCCGCAACACGAGGTCGGCGGCGATCCTGCTGTCCGGCCGGACGACGAACGGTCCACAGGTCGCCACCGACACCGGACGGTCGAGCCAGCGACCGTCGGTCTGCGGGTAGCACGCGTCCAGGCTGACCGCCTGGGCGAGCAGATACCAGGTACCCAGCGGCACCGCGTCGAACTGCACCCGGTCCCCCGGGCTCACCACGGCGCAGCGCACCGGCCGTCCCTCGGGTATCCGGTCCGCGAACAGACCGACGAAGACCAGCGCGTCGTCCTCGGTGGCCAGCCGAACTGTGCAGGTCAGTCGCGCGTTCGAGGGGCGGCTGGCCCGGCTCTCCAGGTCCTGGGCGATCAGTGGGGCGAAGCCGGAGTGGCGCCGGTAGGTCGTCGGTGACATGCCCACGCTACGGCTGAACCGTGAGCTGAAGGTCCCGACGCTGTTGTATCCGACGTGAACGCTGATGTCCGCGACGTTCATCCCGGTCGACACCAGCAGGTGCTTGGCTCGCTGCAGGCGCAGCGCGGACAGGAAGCGCCCGGGCGAGACGCCGGTCACCCGCCGGAAGATCCGGGTGAAATGAAACTTGCTGAACATGGCCGCCCTGGCCAGGTCATCGACGGTGAGCTGCTCGCCCATCCGCTCCCGCATGGCCTCGATCGCTCGCAGAACCGCCTGCTCCGCAGCGTCTTCCATGTCCCCTCCCCGAAGTGACGGAATCGCCGGAATGAGCCGGTCGCACAGAAATGACAAGCGGAATTGCTTAGCCGACTTGCCGGTAGTCAAATAGCGGTGAAAGCGACGAGAGCCATCCGACGAGATTTACCTGCGCGAATTCCTGCTTGACCTAACACCCAAGGTTAGCGGAACCTGCAGCCTGCGGCAACACTACGTCTAACGAGCCAGTACGCACAGCAATCAGGAAGTAATAAATGGATACCGGCACTATTCACTGTCGATAGCGTGCATCTCTGATCCTGGCCGTCCGCCAGTTATTCTTGCGCACGGAATCGTTCCGGAGCTTTCGAAAATCCTCACGGAAAGGGAATGGTGGCCGCGGGCCGGTCAGCCCGCGCTCCGCCGCACCGCCGCACCGCCGTCGCGCACCGGGGCGCCGGCGTCGGTCCTGGTCGGCCGCAACCTCAGTGTCATGACGGCCACCGCCAGCAGCACGATGGCGACGAGGCCGAGGGCCGGACGGGCGGCGGGGAGAAAGCTGTGCCGGAACGTCTCGTCCACCAGAGCGTCGAAGCGGGCCGACAACGCGGGGTCCAGTCCCGCCGGTGCCTTCACGCCGCCGCGCGGGCTGCCCAGTTGCAGCCCGCGGTCGGAGGCCGCCGTGAAGGCGTGCACGAACGGCTCCCGCAGCGGCGGCGGTAACTGCGCCGCCCGCCGCGCCGCCTGGTCGTGAAGGGTGGACGACAGCCGGTTCTGCAGTACCGCCCCGACCACAGCCGCGCCGAGCACAGCGCCGACCTGCCGGGCCGTGTTCAGCACTCCGGAGGCCGCTCCGACCCGGACCGCGCTGATGTCCCGCATCGCCACGGTTGTCGTCGGCGCGATCGAGGCACCCATGCCCGCGCCGATGGCGATCAGCGGCATCACGAACGCGGTCCATCCCGATGTCCGGCCCGGCAGCAACGCCACCCCGAGGACACCGGCCGCGTACGTGGCCAGCCCGGCGACGAGCAGTGCACGACCGCCCATCCGGTCGGTGAGCCGGCCCGCCACCGGTGCCACCGCGCACAACGTCACCGTCCAGGGAAGCGCGGTCAGGCCCGAGCCGAGCGCGCTCATGCCCAGCAGCGTCTGCGTCTCGATCACGAACACCAGCAGGAACCCGAACAGCGCGAACGAGGTACCCAGGGTGATCAGCGTACCGACGGCGAATCCGCGGACGCGCAGGAGCGACAGCGGTACGAGCGGGTCCGCCCGGCGCGCCTCCCAGATCACGAACAGGGCCAGGACAGCGACCGACCCCGACAGGATCGCGGGGATGCTGACCGGTCCCCGAACCACAGCCCAGTGGTACCGCTGGCCCTCGACCAGCCCGTACACCAGGCCGACCAGGCCGGACGTCGCGAGCAGCACACCGACCGGGTCGATACCGGCGGTGCGACGCGCCCGCAGATCAGGCACGAGCCGCAGCGCGAGGATCGCCCCGACGAACCCGACCGGTACGTTCAGATAGAAAATCCACTGCCAGCCCGGACCCGTGATGAGCACACCACCCAGTGTCGGGCCGGCGACGGCGGCCACCCCGGCGACCGCGGTGAATATGCCGAACGCGGCACCGCGTCGGGCCGGCGGGAAGATCGCGGCGATCAGCGCGAGTGCCTGCGGTAGCAGGACGGCGGCACCCGCCCCCTGGACCACCCTGGCAACGACGAGTTCGAGCGGCGAACCGGCCCTGCCGCACCATAGCGAGGCCAGACTGAAGACGACCAGACCGCCCACGAACAGAGACCGGGCGCCGAGCAGGTCGCCGAGCCGGCCGAAGACGATGAGCAGCGACGCGAAGGCGATCAGGTACCCGTTGAGCACCCACAGAGCTTCGTCGATCCCGGCGCCGAGGGAACGCATGATGTCCGGCAGCGCGGTGTTGACGATGCTGGTGTCCAGCAGGATCAGGAAGTTGGCGACGCACAGCACCAGCAGCGCGGCCCACGGCCGCACTGGTCGATCCGGCAGCGTCGTCCGGCCGGCTGTCGGGGCCCTCATCGGATCAGGGTGCCCAGGTCGCGGTACAGAGCCTGGCCGATGTGCCGGGCGGCGGTCAGGCTGGCCCAGGACGTGAGCCCGATGACCGCGTCGTCGCCGTGGCCCCCGCTGCGGAACTCGTCGACGACGGCGTCCGTCACCCGGTACGAGGCCCGCGCGGTGAGCAGCGCGAGCCGCCCGGCCGGACGATCCACCGGTGCCAGGCCGGACAGTGCGCGATCGAACCCCGCCCCACCGATCCCCGGCGCATCCCGTTGCGGGTCGGCGAGGCACGCGGTCACCAGTTCGCGCACGGGGACCGGCACGCTGGCCGCACCGGCCTCATCGATCGCGCGCGTTGCTCTGGCAAAGGCGTCGGCGATGTACGGTCGGCCGGCGGCCCAGGACAGATCGGCCGGCAGTTCGGCCGGGGGCAGCAACTCCCGCGCCAGCCCGGGGCGCAGCGGCGTGCGCGCGAAGTGAGCGAAGACCCGGACCGCCGCGGCGCGGGCCAGCCGGCGCCCACGAGGCGGCACCGGGGCCAGCGGCGAGTCGCTCAGGAAGATGTTGACCATGCGGTTGATGTAGTGGAACGTGACGGCGACACCGATGAACTCCGCCGCCTGGGCGTACGAGAACGGCGCGGGTGCCCGCCCCGACGCGGTCGGCGCCGCGCTGTCCCGCGCCCACCGCGCGAGGTCCCGCAGCCATGCGTCGCCGACCTCATCGACGCGCCCGGCGGCGACCAGCCTGGCATCGGCCCCGTGGAGCAGCCCGACCAGCGCGGAGCCGTGCACCTCCACGCAGTACGGGCAACCGTTGGCCAGCGAGACCGCCGCCGCCACCGCCTCTTTCGAGGCACGCCACGCGGCGTCGCCGACGAGCAGCGTCTCGCGCAGCATCGACCAGATGGCGGCGAGCACTCCGACCACAGGCGCGTGCAGCGCGACCGGCGGTGCCAGCATCCCGAACTCCGCCTCCATCTGGCGGTAGACCGCGGCGACAGTGCCGGACGCCGCCGACGGCGGGACGGCGGCCACCCGTCGGATGTGCCCGAGCGACGGGCGGCGGGCCCCGCGCGCGAACAAGGACGCCACTGCGATCCCCTTCCCGACCGGACTGTCCGAAGCACCGGTCGAATTCATCGTTCGGGTGGTGCGGGCCGGGCGCATCTCCGTGGTTGCGGTTGGATTGCGCCCCGACCGAGCAACTTCAGCGAACTTTCCGACGTGCCCTTCTTCGAATGTGCGTTGTCTTCCGTCATCGCTCAACACCGTGCCGGTGCCCGTCGATACTGGCGATTACCCGGCCGCCAGGTGACCTCGCGTCCGGGCGGAGGGAGTTCCCATGATCGCCAGTCGGGTGGCCGCTTCGGCCGTTCAGCGTCAGGTCCGCTACATCAAACCGGTGTCCGCGACGGCGGCGACCGGACTCGTCGGTCGCGTCTACGCCCAGGTTGCCGAGGAGATGCGGCTGGTCACCCCGCCGGCGATGCTGCACTCTCCGGCACCGCAGACGCTCGCCGGGTACTGGATGATGATGCGCGAACCGCTACTGACCACCGGCCTGCTCGACCGAGCGGTCAAGGAGGCGGTGGCTACCGCCGTCGCCGTCGCCACGACCTGCCCCTACTGCGTCGACATGCATTCGGTCAGCATGTACGACCTGGCCACGGAGCATGATGCCGAAGTCCTGGCGGCCGACCGGGTCGACGACATGACCGATCCGCGGCTGCGCGAGGTCAGCGCCTGGGCACGGACGGCGCATCAGGCGCCGGGCGCGGTCCCGGTGCCGGCCTGGGTCACCGAGGCGCAACGGCCCGAACTAATCGGGACTCTGGTCGGCCTGCACTACCTGACCCGCGTGGTGAACGTGTTCCTGGCCAACTTCCTGCTGCCTCCGGGGCTGACCGGCCGGTTGCGGCGGCGGATGAAGCGGGGCATCGGCCGGCTGCTGCGTACGACGCTTCGGGCGCACCGCAGGCCGGGTGCTTCGGTCGGGCTGCTGCCTCCGGCTCCGCTGCCGGCCGACGCCGGATGGGCCGCCGGCAATCCGTGGATCGCACAGGCCGTCGCCCGATCGACCGCGGCATTCGAGGCCGCCGGCACCCGTTCGGTGTCGCCGGCTGTGCGCGAGCTGGTGCGTACCCGGCTCAACGACTGGCACGGCGAGGAGACCGGACTGTCCACCGCGTGGTGCGAGGACCTCGTCGCCGGGCTCGGCAGGCAGGATCGGGCGGCCGGACGGCTCGCGCTGCTGACCGCCATGTCCTCGCATCAGGTCGGCGCGGAGGCCGTCGACGAATTCCGCCGCTACCGGCCCGGCGACGCCGCGCTGGTCGAGTCGGTCGCCTGGGCGGCCTTCGAGGCCGCCCGGCGCATCGGCGAACGGCAGCTGCTCGGCGCCGATGCCGCACCGCGGGAGGCCCGATCCGGAACCCCGTCCTAGCACCATGACCAGACTCGACCAGAACGCCGTCACGAGGGAGCACTCAGATGTCGACCATACTCGGCTCGCTACGGCGGCTCGTGCTCACGCCGTCGTTCACCGATGTGAGCTTCGCCGGCCGTGGGTTTCCGGTCACCCCCACAGACGCCACCCGGAAACTGGAAACCATACCGCAGTCCGTCATCTGCGGCTTCGAGTGGGCGATCGACCGGTCACCGCTGTGGGAGCTGGAGCGCCGGCTGGACATGGTCGACCCGGAGATGCGCGGCTTCGCCTACGAGGGCGCGACCATGGCGCTGACCGTCCGCGACGCGATGGCGGGCGGAAAGGGACATCGGGCCCGGGACCTGCTCCGCGGCCCGGGTGTGCCGCACACGTTCCTCACCTACATCGGGATCGGGTTCGCCATGGCCCGGCTGCCCCGGCCACTGTGGCGCAGGGTGCTACCCGATCTGACCGGAACCCCCTACTACCCGACGATGAGCTGGCTGGCGGTCGACGGGTACGGGTTCGACCGCGCGTACTTCGACACCGACACGTGGGTGGCGCAGCAGCGGCAGCCCGCGCCGTACCCGTGGCTGGGTCGGTCAGACTACTTCCCGCGCGCCGTCGACCAGGGGATAGGGCGGGCGTTGTGGTTCATCCACGGTGGACAGTCCGCCGACGTCTGTGCGGCGGTACGGCGCTTCGCGCAGCAGCGGCAACCCGACCTGTGGAGCGGCGTTGGCCTCGCGGCGGCGTTCGCGGGCGGCTGTGACGAGACGGGTCTGCGGCTGCTCGCCCGCGAGGCCGGGCAGGCCCGAGCGCACCTGGCACAGGGTGCGGTCTTCGCCGCCAAGGCGAGAGACTTCTCCGGTTTCATCGCCGGGCACACCGCGGTGACCGTCAACCTGCTGGCCGGGCTGTCGGTGCCGGACGCCGCCCGGCTGGCCGACGAGGTGACGCTGGTCCGGCCCGGCACCGACGAAATCGACTATGAGGCCTGGCGCCGCGCAATCCGGGAGCACCTGCCGGCAAGCATCGACGCGAACGCCTGACGCCTCACCGGCGGTGGGCAACAGCGAAGAAGACGGGCCCCGCACCAGCACGTGAGAATCGGAAAAATTCCATCGGAAGGCCGGGAATGCGAATGTGGCGGTCACTTCGACGACGGATTCTGACCCCCAATCTGTCCGAAACCAAAGTCAGCGTCCGGGGTTTCCATGTCAAATCTCCGGCGGCAGTCGACCGGTTGGAGACGGTCGGGCATTCATTTCTCACCGGGTACGCGGCCGCCGCGGGGGCGGCCCGGCCACAGGACGTTGAGGCAGCGCTGTCGACCCTGTCCACCACCTACCGCGGCTTCGCCTACGAGGGAGCCGCGATGGCCCTGGCGATTCTCGACGGGTTGCCGGTAGGCGGTCGGCGCCACGTCGAGACCTTCCTCGCCGGTCCCGGGCAGCCACACGTCTACATGGTCTATGTCGGGGTCGGCTGGGCCATGGCGCGCCTGCCCCGGTTCCGCTGGCCGGTGCTGCACGCACCGGATCCGTTACTGCGCTGGCTGGTGCTGGACGGCTACGGGTTCCACCAGGCGTACTTCCGGACCCGGCGGTACGTCCACGAGCGGCTGCACGAGGACCGCTTTCCGTGGCCGGCCGGCGGGCCGTCCTGGCACGCGGCCCAGGTCATCGACCAGGGGATCGGGCGCGCCTCGTGGTTCGTCGGCGGCGCCGATCCGGCACGGGTGGCCGCGATCCTCAACGCCTTTCCGGAACACCGCCGCGCCGACCTCTACAGCGGTGCCGGGCTGGCCGCGACCTACGCCGGCGGCGTCGACAGGAACGAGTTGGAGCACTTCGCCGAGTTGGCCGGCCCCTACCTCCCTCAACTGGCCCAGGGCGCCGCGTTCGCGGCCAAGGCCCGCCTGCACGCCGACCTCGTCGTGCCCCACAACGAACTGGCCACTGAGGTGTTCTGCGGCATGAGGGTGGAAGAGGCGGCGGCGGTGACCGACCGCGCGCGCGTGGACCTGCCTCGCGGCCACACGATCCCGGAATTCGCAATCTGGCGGCAGCGCATCGCGAACGAGTTCGCGACCCGCCCGGCGCTGCCGGGGGAGCGCGAGCTACCCAACCGCTGAGGCAACCCCTCCCCCGTCATCCCGCGACGCAGGGCTGGCGCAACGGCGCGGCGACTGGCCGCGAGAGGAGATGTTCAACCTGATGTCTGCGATATCGGTGGTGGGCATGGCATGCCGTTACCCGGATGCCACGTCCCCCAAGGAGCTCTTCGACAACGCCCTTGCCGGCAGGCGGGCGTTCCGGCGGCTGCCGGATGTCCGGATGCGGCTCGAGGACTACTGGGATCCCGATCCGAAGGCGGCGGACCGCTTCTACGCGCGCAACGCGGCCGTCATCGACTCCTACGAGTTCGACCGGGTCGCCTACAAGGTGGCCGGGAGCACCTACCGGTCGACCGACCTCACCCACTGGCTCGCCCTCGACATCGCGGCGACCGCGCTGGCCGACGCCGGATTCCCGATGGCCGAGGGACTGCCCCGCGAGCGAACCGGCGTCATCATCGGCAACACGCTCACCGGCGAGTTCTCCCGCGCCAACCAGCTGCGCCTGCGCTGGCCCTACGTGCGGCGCACCGTCAGCGCGGCGCTGCGCGAGCACGGGTGGGACGACGACGAACTCGGTGCCTTCCTCGACACGTTCGAGCGCACCTTCAAGGTGCCGTTTCCCACGGTCGACGAGGACACTCTCGCCGGCGGGCTGTCCAACACGATCGCCGGGCGCATCTGCAACCACTTCGACTTCAAGGGCGGCGGATACACCATCGACGGCGCCTGCTCCTCGTCGCTTCTGTCCGTGGCGACCGCGTGCAAGGCGCTCGTCGACGGCGAGTTGGACGTCGCGGTCGCCGGTGGCGTCGACCTGTCCATCGACCCCTTCGAGATCATTGGATTCGCGAAGACCGGCGCCCTGGCCACCGGGGAGATGCGCGTGTACGACCGCGCCTCCAACGGCTTCTGGCCGGGTGAGGGCTGCGGAATGATCGTACTGATGCGGGAAAGTGACGCGCGCAAGGGCGGCCACCGCATCTACGCCTCGGTCGCGGGCTGGGGCATCTCCTCCGATGGCAAGGGCGGCATCACACGCCCGGAGGTACGCGGGTACCGGTTGGCGCTCAACCGGGCGTACGCGCGCGCCGGCTTCGGCATCGAGACGGTGTCCATGTTCGAGGGCCACGGCACCGGTACCAGGGTCGGAGACACCAACGAACTCACCGCGCTCAGCCAGGCCCGGATGGCGGCCGACCCGTCGGCGCCGCCCGCGGCCATCGGCTCCATCAAAGGCATGATCGGTCACACCAAGGCCGCGGCGGGCGTGGCCGGCCTCATCAAGGCGGCGATGGCCGTGCGCCACGAGGTCATCCCACCGGCCATCGGGTGCTTCGACCCGCACGATCTGCTCGCCGACGCGCGTTCCCCGCTGCGGGTACTGCGCAAGGCCGAGGCGTGGCCGGACGGTACACCGGTACGGGCTGGCGTGACCGCCATGGGCTTCGGCGGCATCAACACCCACATCGTGCTGACGGGTGCCGAGCCGCGTCGGCGCAGCCGCTACGGCAGCCGGCTGAAGGCCATCGCGGCCGGTGCCCAGGACACCGAGTTGCTGCTGTTCGACGCGCTCTCGCCACAGGAGCTCCGCGACCGGCTCGGCCGCGTCGCCTCCTTCGTGCCGACGCTGGCCTACGCGCAGCTGGGCGACCTCGCCGCGACGCTCCACCGGGAACTCCGCGACCTGCCCTGGCGGGCCGCGGTCGTAGTCAACTCGCCGGAGGACGCCGTCGAGCGGCTCAACCGGCTGATCGACGCCCTCGACGCCGGCGAGACACAGGTGTTCGGCCAACACGGGCGCACCTGCCTCGGCCACATCACCGAGGGCCGCATCGGTTTCCTGTTCCCCGGGCAGGGATCGGGCCGCGGCACCAGCGGCGGCGCGCTGCGTCGCCGGTTCAGCGAGGCCGACGAGGTGTACCGGCGGGCCGCGCTGCCGTCCAGCGGCGACATGGTCGCCACCCACGTCGCCCAGCCCCGGATCGTCACCGGCTCCACTGCGGGCCTGCGGGTACTCGGCGCGCTGGGCATCGAGGCGACTGTCGCGGTCGGGCACAGCCTCGGCGAACTCACCGCACTGCACTGGGCCGGCGCGATGGACGATGGCGCACTGCTGCGGCTGGCGGCGCTGCGCGGCCGGACCATGGCCGAGCACGCCTCGTCGGGAACCATGGCGAGCCTCGCCGCCACGGCCCAGACCGTCGAGGCGCTCATCGCCGACCTGCCCGCCGTCGTGGCCGGCTACAACGGCCCCAACCAGACGGTGGTGGCGGGATCGGTGAAGACCATCGACGAAGTTCGCGCCCGGGCCCGCGACAACAACATCGACGCCACCCCGCTCGCGGTGTCCCACGCCTTCCACTCTCCACTGGTCGCGGAGGCCGCCGCGAGCTTCGGCGAACTGCTGCGCGACGAGTCGTTCGGCGCGGTCGGCCGGCGGGTCATCTCGTCCGTCACCGGCGAGGCACTGACCGAGGGGACCGACCTGCGGGAGTTGCTGCACCGGCAGATCACCGAACCGGTGCTGTTCGCCCAGGCCGTGGCGCTGGCCGCGAAGGACGTCGACCTGCTGATCGAGGTGGGCCCCGGCCGGACGCTCAGCGGACTCGCCGCGGAGACCACTGACGTGCGGGCGGTCGCACTGAACACCGACGATGAGTCGTCGGCGAGCCTGCTGAGCGTGGTGGGTGCCGCGTTCACCGTGGGCGCCACCAACGCCGACTCGGCGCTCTTCCACGGCCGGCTGACCCGGTCGCTGCACATCGGTACCGAATTGAACTTCTTCGCCAACCCGTGCGAACAGGCCCCGCAGATCTCCGTGGTGCGTACCACGACCGACGCGGGACCCGCGGACCCTCCGGCATTGCCGACGACCGCGGCGAAGGACGGCCGGATTGCGCCCGCGGACGAGCCCGTGGCCGACCTGCTGCGCCGGTTGGCCGCGGACCGGGCCGAGTTGCCGCTCGAGCTGGTCAAGCCGGGCAGCCGCCTGCTTGATGATCTGCATCTGAGCTCGATCACGGTCGGCCAGGTCGTCAACTCGGCGGCCGCGCAGTTGGGCATCCCCGCAGCGGTCACCCCGACCAACTTCGCGACCGCGACCGTGGGCGAACTGGCCGAGACGCTCGAATCACTGGTGACGACCACGCGGGACACCGGCGCCGCTTCGAGGCCGACCGTGACCGGAGCGGCGGAGTGGGTACGGGCCTGGCGGATCGATCTGGACCAGGCACCGGCTCCGGCCGCGGTCCAGGCCGAGAAGCAGGGCACCTGGCAGGTGTATGCGAAGCCGGGCGACCCGCTGGCCGGACCGCTGCGCACCGCGCTGCAACAGGGCCACTACGGTAGCGGCGTGCTGGTCTGCCTACCGGCGGACTGCACCGAGGACGACCTGCCGCTGGCACTCGCCGGTGCCCGGGCCGCCGCCACCGCGGGCCCCCAGGAGCGATTCGTCCTGGTGCAGGATGGCCGGGGCGCCTCCGGGATGGCCAAGACTCTTCATCTTGAGGCTCCGCACGTACGTACGACCATCGTGCACATCCGGCCGGAGCCGGACGCCGTCGACCGGATCCTGGCCGAGGTCGCCGGCACCACCGGCTGCACCGAGGTGTACTACGCGCCGGACGGCACCCGGCGGGTGCCGACGCTCCGGCCGATGCCGGTGCGTCCCGAGCGGACCCAGGCCGCGCTGGACGCCTCGGACGTGTTGCTGGTCACCGGGGGAGGCAAAGGCATCACCGCGGAGTGCGCGCTGGCCATGGCGGGCGACAGCGGTGCGAAGCTGGCCCTGCTCGGTCGCTCGGATCCTGCGTCGGACCCGGAGCTGGCCGCGAACCTCGCCCGGATCGCGCAGGCGGGGGTCACCGTACGCTACGCCCGTGCCGACGTCACTGACGCCGGACAGGTACGCGCGGCGGTCGCCGACCTGGTCTCGCAGCTCGGTCCGGTCACCGCGATCCTGCACGGGTCCGGGCGCAACGAGCCGGCCGCGCTCACCACCGTCCACGACAGCGCCCTGCGCGCGACCATGGCGCCGAAGGTCGGCGGTCTGCACCATGTCCTGGCCGCGGTGGACACCGCAGCGCTGCGGCTGCTGGTCGCGCTGGGCAGTATCATCGGCCGGGCCGGCCTGCGGGGTGAGGCGCACTACGCCACCGCCAACGAGTGGCTGGCCGACTCGGTCGAACGCTTCGCCGCCGAACACCCCAGCTGCCGTGCGCTGTGCCTGGAGTGGTCGGTGTGGTCGGGAATCGGCATGGGCGAGCGGTTGTCCGTCGTCGAGACGCTGGCCCGCGACGGCGTCACCGCCATCACCCCCGATCAGGGGGTGGCGACCCTGCGCCGGCTGCTCGCCGATCCGCAGGCGCCGACGGTCGTCGTCATCAGCGGCCGGGTCGAAGGCATCGACACCGTGGCGCGAGAGGCGCCGGACCTGCCGCTGCTGCGGTTCGTGGACCGCCCGCTGGTCCGCTACCACGGTGTGGAGCTGGTGACCGAGGTCGACCTCAACACCGGCACCGACCCGTACCTGGCCGACCACCGGCTGGACGGCAACCTGCTGTTCCCCGCGGTCATGGGCATGGAGGCGATGGCTCAGGTGACCGCGGCGATGACCGGGTGGACCGACCCACCGGTCATCGAGGACGCCGAGTTCTCCCGGCCGATCGTGGTGCCGCCGGAGGGCAGTACCAGGATCCGGATCGCCGCGGTGCTCGCCGACGACGACGCGGTCGACGTGGTCATCCACAGCGCGGAGACGGCGTTCGCGGCCGAGCACTTCCGGGCGCGCCTGCGCCGCGGCGGCACCGCAGCCGTCGACGGCCCGCCCGAGCAGATCCGCGACGGGCTGCCCACGGTCGCCCTGGATCCGGCCACCGACCTCTACGGCGACATACTCTTCCAGGGCGACCGGTTCCAGCGGTTGCGCCGCTATCACCGCGCGGCGGCGCGCGACGTGGACGCGATCGTCGAGGCGCTCCCGGAGGTCGGCTGGTTCGCCTCGTTCCTGCCCGACGGGCTGATCCTCGGCGATCCCGGGGTGCGCGACACCCTCATGCACGGCAATCAGGTATGCGTGCCGGACGCGACCCTGCTGCCGGTACGCGTGGAGCGGTTGATGCCGGCCGGTGCGCGGCTCAACGACGCCGGGCGGCTGCGGTACTGCGCGAGCGAGCGCAGTCGGGACGGGGACAACTACGTGTACGACATCGCGTTGCGTACCGGTGACGGTACCGTGGTCGAGCGGTGGGCCGGGCTGCACCTGCGTGCGGTACGCAAGCGGGACGGCCGCGGGCCTTGGGCCGCACCGCTGCTCGGCTCCTATCTGGAGCGCACGCTGGGCGACATTGCCGGACTGGCGGTCGCGGTGGCGGTGGAGCCGGACGATCACCGGGCCGAGGCCGCCGAGCATGTCGCCGCGCGCCGCGCCGCTACCGCCCGCGCCGCCGGCCGGCTGCTCGGCGGGCCGGTCGAGGTCCGGTACCGGCCGGACGGGCGGCCCGAAATTGGTTCCGGGCAAGCGATTTCGGCCGCGCACAGCGCCGGACTGACGCTGTGCGTGGCGGCGACCGGTACGGTCGGCTGCGATGTGGAGCCGGTCGCCGGGCGGGAACCACAGATCTGGAAGGACCTGCTCGGCCGCCACCACGACCTGGTGCGTCCGCTGAGCACGGCGACCGGTGAGTCGCTGGACGCGGCGGCGACCCGGGTCTGGACGGCCATCGAGTGCCTGCGCAAGGCCGGCGCCTCGGCCGACGCTCCGCTGGTGCTCGGGCCGGGCGGGCGCGACGGGTGGACCGTCCTGGTCTCCGGGGGCCTGCGCATCGGCGTCCTGGCGACCGCGGTACGCGGCCAGGACGCACCGGTCGTGTTCGCGGTCCTCGCGGAGGGGGGCAGGTGAGCATGGACAGCTACTTCGAGTACCGGCACACCGTCGGCTTCGAGGAGACCAACCTCGTCGGAAACGTCTACTACGTCAACTATCTTCGCTGGCAGGGTCGCTGCCGGGAGCTGTTCCTCAAGGAGCGCGCGGTCGAGGTGCTCGCCGACCTGCAGGCCGATCTGAAATTGTTCACCCTGAAGGTCGAGTGCGAGTTCTTCGCCGAGATCACCGCGTTCGACGAACTCTCCATCCGGATGCGGCTGCTCGAACTCGGCCAGACCCAGCTGCAGTTCGGCTTCGACTACGTGCGGCTGAACCCCGGCGGCGGAGAGACGCTCATCGCCCGGGGAATGCAGCGGGTCGCGTGCATGCGGGGACCGAACACCCGCACGGTTCCGACCCGCGTACCGCAACCGCTGGTACGCGCGCTGGAGCCGTACGCCCACCAGATGGCGCGGGCCCAGTCATGAGCGGACCGAGCCAGGCGGTACACGCGGACACCCCCCTGCCGCAGGTGCTGGACAGCGCGATGCTCCGGCGCACGTTCGGGTCGTTCGCCACCGGCGTCACGGTGGTGACCGTGGGCGGTGCCAGCCCGCACGGGATGACCGCGAACTCGTTCACCGCTGTGTCGCTGGACCCGCCGCTGGTGCTGATCTGCGTGGAGCGCAACGCCATCATGCACGAAGCGCTGATGCGGACCGGGCTGTTCGGCGTGTCCGTGCTGCGCGCCGGTCAGCAGGAGGTGGCCCGGTACTTCGCGGACCGGCGACGACCGATGGGCATGGACCAGTTCCGGGACACCGCCTGCCTGCCCGGTGCGCGCTGCGGCGCGCCGCTGATCGCGGACGCGGCCGCACACTTCGAGTGCGAGCTGTGGCGCAGCTACGACGGCGGCGACCACAGCATCTTCGTCGGCCGCCTGCTGTCCATGGCCGGTAGCGCCGACGAGGATGTCCTGGTGTTCCTGCGCGGCAAGTTCGGACGGATGGCGCCGGAGCTGGCCGCCGCGCCGCCCGGCAACCATGGCGCGGAGTCGGCGAGGCCGCGATGACGACGATGACGGATCGGCCTGGGCGCGTGCCCCCGGGCCCGTCGCGGGTCGACGCGCTGAAGATGCTGATGGTGATGAGCCGGGACCGCCTGGCGATGATGACCCGGGCGGCCGCGGCGTACGGCGACGCATCACGGCTGCCGGTCGGCCACAAGACGTTGTACTTCTTCAACCATCCGGATCACGCGAAGTACGTGCTGGCCGACAACGCCGGCAACTACCGCAAGGGCATCGGCCTGGTGCACGCCCGGCGGGCGCTCGGCGACGGCTTGCTGACCAGTGAGGGCACTCTCTGGCGGGAGCAGCGCAAGGTGATCCAGCCGGCGTTCCAGAGCCGGCGCCTCGCCCAGCAGGCCGGCGCCATCGCCGGGGAAAGCGCGCGCCTGGTCGACCGGCTGCGGCGGCGGATCGGCACCGGGCCGGTCAACCTCAGCGAGGAGCTGACCGGGCTCACCCTCGGCGTCCTGGGCCGCAGCCTGCTGGACGCGGACCTGAGCGTGTTCGAGTCGATCGGGAAGGATTTCGGCGCCGTACAGGATCAGGCGATGTTCGAGCTCGCCACGCTCAGCATGGTGCCGATGTGGATACCGCTGCCACACCAACTGCGTTTCCGCCGGGCCCGGCGCGCCCTGCAGGCGGTCGTAGACCGGCTGGTGGCGCAGCGGTTGCAGGAGGGTACGGAAGGCGACGACGTGCTGTCCCGGCTCATCGTGTCGACGCGGCGGGAGTCCGATCCGCGGGTGGGTCGGGTGCGGCTTCGGGACGAACTGATCACCCTGCTGCTCGCCGGGCACGAGACGACGGCCAGCACGCTCGGGTGGACGCTGTACCTGCTCGACCGCAACCCGCACGCGTGGCGCCGGGTACACGAGGAGGCCCTCGCCGCGCTGCACGACGGTCTGCCGGCATATGAGGACCTGCACCGGTTGCCGTACACGACGGCGGTGGTGCAGGAGGCGATGCGGCTGTACCCGCCCGTGTGGCTGCTGCCCCGCGTCGCGATCGCGGCCGATGACGTCGGGGGCTACCGGGTGCCGGCCGGCGCCGATGTGCTCATCTCCCCCTACACCCTGCACCGCGACCCGCGGTTCTGGCCTTCTCCGGAGCGCTTCGACCCGCAGCGGTTCGACCCGGCCGCGGTCTCCGAACGGCCGCGCTACGCATACATCCCGTTCGGCGGTGGACCGCGGTTCTGTGTCGGCAGCAATCTCGGCATGATGGAGGCCGTCTTCGTCATCGCGATGCTGTGCCGGAAGCTTCGGCTGAGCGTGCCGCCGGGCCGGGAGGTGGTGGCCGAGCCGATGCTGTCGCTGCGGGTGCGCGGCGGCCTGACAATGGTGGTACACGCCGCGGACTGATGGTCGCCTTCACCGCGCCGGTAGCCGTGACACGGCTACCGGCGCGGTCCACTGTCTACTTCGGACCAATACCAGTTCGCGATACAGCATGGATTGAGAAGACTCCGACGCGCCGCGTCATCGACGATATGGACGACCGCGAACTGTGTCCCATACCGGTCCGGTCACGTCATCCGCGCAATCTGGACCGATACGTGCGTACCCGTCCGCGGATGCCGCACCGCCACGTGAAGGGGGAACCGTTGCACTCGCAACCCGCCGGACTTCCGCGCAGGCTGTTGCCGGCCATCTTCGTCATCGTCCTGGCCGTCGCGCTGTTCATCGCCGCACAGCCCTCGTCGGCCTCGACCGCTCAACGCTCCGCGGTCGCGTCGCACTACCACTTCACCGAGCTGCCCATCGCCATGCCACCGGGATTGGCACAGCACACCGTGCGGCGGGTGAACAAGGACTATGAGCAGATCCGTTCCTGGATCTCCTCGGTCGGCGCCGCGGTCGCGATGAACGACCTGACCGGGGCCGGCGTCGCTCAGGACCTGTGCCTGGTCGACACGCGCAGCGACTCGGTCATCGTCACCCCGGTACCGGGCACCGGCAGCCGCTACGCGCCGTTCGTGCTGGACGCGGCCCCGCTGCCGATGGGGCCCGGAGTCGCCCCGATGGGCTGCGTGCCCGGCGACTACAACCAGGACGGCCGGATGGATCTGCTGGTCTACTACTGGGGACGCACCCCGATCGTGTTCCTGCACCGGGCGGTGGCGTCGACGTCGCTTCGCAACGACAGCTACCTGCCCACCGAACTGGTACCCCAGGCACCCGCGCCGGACCACTCGTACCACGGACCGCTGTGGAACAGCAACGCGGTCGCGGTGGCCGACTTCGACGGCGACGGGCATCCCGACATCGGCGTCTTCAACTACTTCCCGGACAGCCCGGTGCTCGACCCGGACGCGCCGGCGACCGTACGGATGAACCACTCGCTGTCGAAGGCGCAGAACGGCGGCGGTGCGCACATCCTGCGGTGGATCGGAGCCACCGGGGGCGACCGGCCGTCGGTGCGGTACCAGGAGGCGCCCGGCGCCATCGACCCGACGGTCGCCAGCGGCTGGACGCTCGGCGCCGGCTCCGCCGACCTCGACGGCGACCTGCTGCCCGAGCTGTACCTGGCCAACGACTTCGGCAACGACCACCTGTTCCACAACGTGTCGACGCCCGGACACATCGCGTTCGCCCTGCTGCGCGGGCGCCGTGGCGCGCTCACCCCGAAGTCGATGGTTCTCGGCAACGACTCGTTCAAGGGCATGTCCATCGACTTCGGCGACCTCGGCCGTACCGGCAAGTTCGACATGTTCGTCAGCAACATCACCACCTCGTGGGGCCTCGAGGAGAGCAACTTCGTGTGGATGAACAACGCCTCCTCCCCGCAGGCGGCGAAGACCAAGATGGACATGGGCACCGCACCCTTCGACCAGAAGGCGGCGGACCTCAACATGGCGTTCACCGGCTGGGGCTGGGACTCGAAGATGGCCGACTTCGACAACAGCGGCTACCCGGCGGTGGTGCAGGCGGACGGGTTCATCAAGGGCACCATCAACCGGTGGAACTGGCTGCAGGAGCTGGCCATGAGCAACGACCTGATGCTGGAAAACCCGGGGATGTGGCCGAAGGCGCAGCCGGGAGACGACATCGCCGGTGATCAGCGCCTGGCGTTCTGGGCCCGGCAGGGCAACGGCAAGTACACGAACATCAGCAAGGACCTGAACCTCGATGTGCCGACGCCGACGCGGGGAGTCGCGGTCGGCGACGCCGACGGTGACGGCGGCCAGGACTTCGCCGTCGCCAGGCAGTGGGCGGCACCGGCCTACTACCACAACGACAGCCCGAACCGGGCAGCCTTCCTCGGGCTGCGGCTCTACCGGCCGGCGCTCGACGCGGCCGCGGACACCGGCGTGCCCGGCTCGCCCGCCTACGGCGCCCAGGTGCTCATCACCACCGCCGACGGACACCACCAGATCTCCCAACTGGACGGTGGCGGCGGCCACAGCGGCAAGCGCAGCTTCGACGTCTTCTTCGGGCTGGGCGCGGCCGGCGACAAGCCGGTGTCCGCGGCGCTGAGCTGGCGGGACCTCACCGGGACCGTCCACCACCAGACCCTCGACCTGACCCAGGGGTGGCATGACGTCATGCTCACCACGCACGCGGCGGAGGTGCCGGCACGATGACCGACGTTCGACAGGAACAGGCGGTGCATGCTGGCGCCGTAGCGCTCAACGGTGCGCCGGCGCGCGGCGCGGATGTCGCCGCGCCCGCGGCCCGGCCCGCCGTGCCGCGGGTCGACCGCAAGGACCCCCGCTATCTCGCGCTGCGCAACTTCGCCATCTCGATGAGCATCTTCAACGTCCTCGGGTACACGGTGCTCGGTTTCGAACAGCCGTGGACCTGGCCGCTGTTCTCCCTCGCGGTCGGGTACCCGCTGGAGATCGCCATCGAGGCGATCGCGGCATGGTCGGGGCGTCGCCGGCCGGCGTACGCCGGCAACGGGGTCTGGGGCCTCTACACGTTCCTGCTACCGGCACACATCACCGCGCTCGCCTGCAACATGCTGCTCTACGCCAACACCCGGTACTGGCCGATCGCGTTCGCCGTCGTAGTGGCGATCGGTCAGAAGGCCGTGCTGCGCGCACCGATCAAGGGCAAGCTGCGGCACTTCATGAACCCGTCGAACTTCGGCATCACGCTGACCCTGCTGGCCTTCTCGTGGGTGAACATCGCGCCGCCGTACCACTTCACCGAGAACGTGCCGGACGTGTTCCGGATGATGGTCCCGCTGATCGTCGCGTCCGCGGGTACGGTGCTGAACACCATGCTGACGAAGAAGGTCATGCTGATCGTCGGCTGGGTCGGTGGTTTCGCGATCCAGGCCCTCATCCGGCACTTCGTGTGGGACGTGGCGCTGTGGGCGGCGCTCGGCCCGATGACCGGTGTCGCGTTCGTGCTGTTCACGAACTACATGATCACCGACCCGGGCACCTCGCCGTCGGGCCGGGGCTCGATGTTCATGTTCGGCGCCTCGGTGGCCGCCGTGTACGGCGTACTCATGCTGTTCAATGTCGTCTACACGCTGTTCTTCGCAGTGACCATTGTCTGCTTGATCCGCGGCCTGTACTGGTGGGCCAAATGGCTTTTCCAACGCCGGCGGAGCACGGTCGCCATCGCGTGAGAGAAATGAATGTCGGCAATTGTGCCGGAGGGGTTACCACCCCTCCGGCGCAATTTTTCGTCGCCACCGACGAACGCTTGTCTTCGACGTTCAACCGCCGGCCATTGCGGCGGGACGCGGGCCGCTCGGCCGTGCCCCGTCGCGGCGGCCGCCGTCTCACCTGCCGCATCAGCCTGCAAGCACAGGCTCGCCCGGCACGGCGTCACCCGAGCAGGACCCGCGCCGGCAGCCACTCGCACCGGACCATCTCACCGATAGTAATCAATGTTGTGCAATGCAACGGGATCAGCTACCGTTGTCCGCGTAAAAGGCGCGGAGCCACAGCCCGACGACACCAAATGATCGACCCCGACGAGCATATCCGTCCCCTCGCGAATGGCCGACGATCCGATGTCTTTCGCCAAGCCGCGCTTAGCACCGGTCAACCAGTCGCCCCGGCTCGGCCGCCACCACCTGGCCGAGGGGTCGTGACCGCGCCGGCCGACCCCCCGACCGGATCACCGGTCCGCTCCGGTCGTCGCGACACCGGTCGACCCTCCACGCGACCAGGATCCTCAGCCACGCCGCTGTCCGGCGCGCAGCGCCGGCGCCCGCACAGGCGTCGCGCGCACGGTGCTCGCGGACGGAACGTTCGCCCACCGGGCCTCCCCGCGGATCCACGGTCCGGCGCGTCCCCGCGCTCGCCCGGTGAACAGGTTTGGTTGGGCGGCCCGGGTGGCGCGGGTGGCGGTGGCCGGCACGCGAACACGCTCCGCCGGTCCGGGCGGCTGCCCACGAGCGGGACCGGCCGCGTGGGCGCGGATGACGCCTATCATCCACTGTGGATGGACGGCCCGAGGCCGGTCGCACGATCAACCCGTCATGATCTCGTACTTCCTACCGGCTTCCGGTCGGATAGTGCCGAAATGACGGGCATCCCGTACAGTGATCGAAAATCTCCGGCGCAGACGGGGGCAAAGGCTTGATGCGGATTTCGGACCTCAGCCGACAGAGCGGTGTCCCGGTAGCCACGATCAAGTTCTATCTGCGCGAGCGCCTGCTGCCCCCCGGCCAATCGACCGGCCGCAACCAGGCCGTGTACGGCGAGAAGCACCTGCGCAGGCTGCTGCTGATCAGAGCGTTCACCAACATCGGCCAGCTGGACCTGACCTCCGTGCGCGAGCTGCTGACGGCCATCGAGAGTGATGGTCTACCGTTGCCGGCCGTCCTCGAGATCGTCGGCCGGGTGCTCAGCTTCCCGCAGGACACCATGCTTGGTCCGGCCGACGACGACACGAACGCGCGCAACGACGTCGACGCCTTCATCGACCAGCTCGGCTGGCACGTGGAGCCGGACGCGGTCAGCCGCGAGCAGCTGATCGCGGTGATCACGGCGCTGCGACGACTGGGGTGCGGCTGCGCGATGGATTTCTTCACCCCGCAGGCCGAGGCCGCGTCGCGGCTCGCGGAGCAGGAACTGGACCTGCTCTCACCCGAGGCTCTGGACCGCGGGGCCGCCGTCGCGCGCGGTGTGCTGCTGGAGGTTGCGCTCACCACGCTGCGCCGGATGGCCCAGCAGCACCACGTGGCCCTCAGGTACGGGCACGTCGGCGCGGGCCAGCCGTCGTGACCACGACTGCGTCGAGCCGTCCCCGAAACCCGCCGGCGGTCGAACAGTCGCCGGTCGGCGCGGCTGGGCAGCCACGCCGACCGGCGACTTCGTACCGGGTAGTCACACGTACATCGTGTTGGGCTCCAGGCCGCACAGCACCCGCCCGTACAGCTCCAGGTTGGTGTTCGGGTGCATCAGGGCGTGCAGGTTGAGCGCCTGGATGTCCCGCTCGATCCGCTGGATCGGGACGTCGGAGTAGAGCGAGGACCCGCCGCTGGCCGTGTTGAGCACGTCCACGGCCTCCTTGGCCAGGCTGAACACCCGACCGAGTGCGGCACGGGCGCCGACCCGGTCGAGCAGCGTCCACGGCTGCCGTTCGGCGGCCTTCGCGTCCAGGGTGGTGGCCAGCCGCCGGGCGTGGAACTCGGCCTCATCGATCTTGAGGGTGGCCTCGGCAAGCTGAAGATGGGTCAACGGCGCCTGCTGCTGGGCGGCGTAGTCGGTGTAGGTGATCTTACGGTTGGGCATCCGCTCCCGAAAGTCCTGCAGGGCGGCCTGTGCCAGCCCCACCGCGGTACCCGTGAAGGACGCGCAGCCAGTGGCCATCATCGGCGACCGGAACATCGGCGAGTCCGCGTTGCGCTCCGACGCGTACTGGCCCTGCAGGATGGCGACCATCGGAAGGACCCGCTCGGCGGGGATGAACAGATCCCGAGCCACCGTACTGACGCTGCCGGTACCGCGCAGCCCCGCCGTGTACCAGTCGTCCACGATCTCCAGATCCGACATCGGCACCAGGGCCATCACCGGCCACTGGCTGGAGCCATCCGGCGTGGGCGCCATGGCGAGGACCAGCTGCCAGTGGCTGTGCAGCGCCCCGCTGATGAACCGCCACTTGCCGCTGACCACGATGCCGCCGTCGTGCGGCTGCGCCACGGCGGTCGGGCTGAGCACTCCGCACACCCGGACATCCGGGTTGGCGAACACCTCGTCCTGCACCTGGTCCGGGTACAGGCCGGCCAGCCAGGCACACATTGACCACACCGCGGTGTTCCACGCGGCCGCCCCGTCCCCGAGGGCGATCGACGCGATGGTCCGCCCCATGGTGGTCGCCTCGACCTCGTACCCACCGTAATGGGCGGGCGTCCTCATCCTGAAGACGCCCGCGCCGGTGAGCGCCTCGATGGTCTCCTCGTGCAGGCGCCGGTTCTCGTCGCTCCACAGCGCGTGCGAACGTAGGACCGGCACCACGTCTGACACGCGGTTCACGATGTCCGCGCGGGACTGGGGTGGAGTGGTTAGTGTCATGTCCATCCTCCGGGCGATGCTGATCGTGGGGTGTCGGCCGCCGAGCGCCAGAAACTCGCTGGCCCGCGACGCCGCCTCGGCCGCGCCGCTACGCATGGAGAAGCATCACACCGGGCCCCGCCGGCGGCACCTTCCAACGTGCGATCTTCAACGCGGGCCGCTCCGCGCTCGCCCCACGAAGTCCGAACGGCCGGCCGGTCGGCGGCGGCCCGGCGGGAGAGCACCGAGAGAGAAGACCGGCCCCGCCGCGCCCCCGCATGCTCGTACTGCGGCGATGCCGGCTCGCCGCTGTCCAGAGACGACGACGCTTGCGTCAGAAGGGTGGATCCGTGACAGAGCACCCGAATGTGGTCGCTGACTTCGCGGCCGAGGGCGACGCCATCGAGCGGCTGGTCGCTCCTCTTCCAGCAGCGAGCTGGTCGCTGCCCACGCCGGCACCGGGCTGGACGATCGCCCATCAGATCGCGCACCTGGCGGCCACGTTCCGCATGGCCACCCTGGCGGCCTCCGACGCGGACACCTTCGCGGCCCTCACCTCCCGCCTCTCCCCGGATTTCAACGCGAATGTGGACCGCGCCCTCGCCGATTACCTGGCGGAGCGGCCGGAGGTGCTGCTGGGCCGGTGGCGCGACGAACGGGCGGCCTCGGCCCGCGCGCTCGCCGCGCTGCCACCGGATCGGCTGGTGCCGTGGCTGGTCCGGCCGATCCCGGTGGCGATGCTCGCCGCGGCCGGGATGATGGAGCTGTTCGGGCACGGCCAGGACATCGCGGACGCGCTCGGCGAGCGCCGTGAGTACACCGACCGGCTCGGGCACATCGTCGCCTTCGCGGTACGCACCTGGGACTTCGGGTACCTGTCGCGCGGGCTGACCCCGCCGGAGGTCACCTTCCGGTTCGAGCTGACCGCCCCATCCGGGACGCTCTGGCAGTTCGGGCCGGCCGATGCGCCGCAGCGGGTCACCGGGCCGGCGGTCGACTTCTGCCTGCTGGTCACCCGCCGGCGCCACCGCGACGACCTGGCGCTTGCCGCGACCGGCGAAGAGGCCGACCACTGGCTCGACATCGCCCAGGCATACCGGGGACCGGCCGGCGCCGGGCGCAGACCCGGTCAGTTCGCCGCGCCGGCCCGCTGAGCCGGCCGCCGCGCCGGCTCCGCACGACTCGGCGACGGTACGCGGGCGGCTGCCCCGCCTGCGTACCGTCGCCGGATGCGTACCGGACGGCCGGTCAGCCGACCGGGTCGCGCGGGCAGTTCTGGTACACCGCGATGCGCCACTGCCCGTCGCGCTTGACCAGAACCCATGACGCCCGGATCGCGTCGCTGTCGGACAGCTCGGTCTCTCCCGGTTGCAGGACACCGCCCACGGTCAGCAGGACGGCGGCGCCACCGGCCAACGGCTTGAGGCCGATCGGTTGGCCGGTCACCGTCGTGCCCCGGTACACGCCCCGATAGGCGGCCGCCATGAAGTCGCGGATCTGCTCCCGACCGCTGTGATAGGTACCGGGTAGGATCATCGTCCCGTCCTCGACGAACAGGTCGGCGAACGCGTCCGCGTCGTGCGCGGCCCAGGCCGCGACCATGCGCGCCGGTAGGGCGGAGATCTGCTCCTGGTCGCTCGCGACCGATCCCGCGGCGGACTGTGTGGTCGTCATCCTCACTCCCACTCTCGCTGCAACTGCCGGAAATAGCCGTCTGAAGGCCGGAAGGCGAATGACGATCCGGCCCCCTCCCATCAATCCTCGGCGGCCCCGGCAGAACTGCGCGTCTTCCAGCGTGCGGACACCGGCCCGGCGCAATGCGGGAGATGCCGGTGCACAGCCCGGCAATCGACGATGGATTCTCGGCGATTCACGGCGCAAGGAAGGGGCCGAAGAATGCAACCCGACTTCACGGAATTGAATGCGATTCAGATAATGACGCTCGAGGCATTCGCCGACACCATCATTCCCGGGCAGCGCCGCGGGCCGGACGACCGGGCCGTGGCGGGCGCCGCCGAGGGCGGCGGCGCGGTCGCCTCCGGTGCTGTCACCCTCATGGCCTCCGCCGAGGGCGGCCTCGGCGGGATGCTCGAAAGCCTCGTGGACGGACTCAACGACCACGCGACCCGCTTCGCCCAACGAACCGGGATCGCGCTCGACACCGAGGTCCCGCCGTTCGTGGCGCTGCCCTTCACCCAGCGGACCGCACTGGCCTCCGAACTCCTGGCCCCCAGCAGCCCGGAGCAGGACATGTGGGTGGCGCTGGCGATGTTCAGCGTCATGGCCTGGGACACCGGGGCGTCGATGCACACGGCGGACGCCATCGCCGCCGGGCATCCCGGCCTGACCGCCATGAAGTTCATCGGGCCGGACCCCGACGGGTTGTGGAGATTCCCCGAATTCTCCTACCGGCGGCCGCTGGCCCCGATCCACCCGCACACCACACCGTTGGGAGACCCGGCATGACGAGTACCGACAGCACCGATGTCCTGGTGATCGGCAGCGGCTTCGGCGGCGCGATCCCGGCCTACCGCCTCGCCGCCGGCGGCGCCCGGGTGGTTGTCCTGGAGCGCGGGCCGTGGCTGTCCGGCGAAGACTTCGACCACGACTTCAAGTTCGGCAGCGCCAGCACCCGCGTCTTCGAATTCACCATGGGCGACGGCATGAACGTCCTGGGCGGCAACTGTGTCGGTGGCGGCAGCGTCGTCTATTTCGCCGCGATGCCACGGGCGCCGCGGTTCACCTTCGAACGCCAGGGCAGCCTGGGCCGGCGGATGTGGCCACAGGCGCTGAACCGCTCAGCGCTGGACCCCTGGTACGACATGGTCGCCGAGGCACTGCCGATCACCCAACCACAGTGGACAGACGTGCCCTACGCCGGAGGTCTGTTCGCCGCGGCGTGCGCCCATGCCGGGCGCACAGCCAACCCGGTGCCGGCGGCCATCGACAACGACCTGTGCACCAACTGCAACTGGATGATGTCCGGATGCCGCTTCGACGCCAAACGCTCCCTCCTGCTCAACTACCTGCCGGCCGCGGTCGCGCACGGGGCACAGATCCGGCCGCTGCACGAGGTGCAGTACATCTCCCGTACCGAGGACGGGTACCGGGTGCACTACAACGTCGTCGACGAGGTCGACTACCGGGTGGTCACCGGTACCGGCACCATCGACGCCAGGATCGTCATCGTCGCGGCCGGCGCCGCGGCCACCCCGGTCATCCTGCAGCGCTCCGAGGCCGCGCTCGGCACCATGCCGCCCGCGGTGGGCAGGTACTTCTCCGGCAACGGCGAGCGGCTCAACACCGCGGTCGTGGACGAGGACAGGGTACGGGAGGTGCTCGGGCTGCGCCGCGCCGACGGCAGGGCCTACGAGGCGTACCAGATCGGCAAGGGGCCGGTCTGCGCGAGCTGGGACAAGCTCGACGGCGACCTGCCGGAGTTCAGCCGGTACTCGCTCGAACAGCTCTACTTCCCGCCCGGCTTCGGCACCATTCTCGCCCAGGTCGCCGACGCCACGGGGCCCACCTGGTTCGGCACCGAGAAGAAAGAGATGCTGCGGCGGTGGCAGTCCTGGTTGACCGTCTTCATCATGGCCGAGGACGAGAACGAGGGCGTCTTCGGTCCGCCCCCCGAAACCGGCAACGCGGACCGTATCTCTCAGCAGCTGCTCAGCCGCGGTGCGCTGCGGTACCGGCCGACCGCCAACACGCTCGCCGGCTGGGCCCTGGCCGACGCGGACGTACGCGACATCCTGGAGCGCGATGGGCTGTCCCGGACGATGCCGTGGAGCGACGAGGTCATCGGTGCTTACACCGTGCACCCGCTCGCGTCCTGCCGCATCGGTGACGACCCGCAGACCTCGGCGCTCGACCACACCCACGAACTGCGCGGCCACCCGGGCATCTTTGTCACCGACGGCTCGGCGGTGCCCGGCGGACTCACCGTGAATCCGGCCTTCACCATCGCCGCGCTGGCCGAGCGCGCGATTCCCGGCATCGTGGCGGCGGCCGCGGACCGTGGCGTGCCGGTGCGGTACGTACCCGTCCCGCCCGGGCACTCCACCAGCAGCCGCCGGCCGCTGGCCCGCGCCGCCGCGCCCGATGCGTGAGACCCACCGGCCCGTCGCGGCGCGGCGGGCCTCACGCATGCCCTCACGCTGCCTTGGGGACGTCGAAGAGGCTGGGGAACTTGTTGGTCAGGCCCAGGTCGCCCCGCGCCTTCAGGCGGCCGCGAATGAACAGCATCCGCGCACTGGCGTTGCCGGTCGCCATCTTCACGAAATTGACCGCGTCGAGACGCAGGGTCAGCCGGGGCGTGCTGTCCGGGCTGTCCGCGACGACACACCGGCCTCCGGCGATACGCAGCTCGTAGACGTCTTCGCCGTTGTCGGCGCGGCCAGCGATGTGCCAGTGCACCACCGCGTCCAGCGAGCCGGCGCGGTCGGCCCGGAACACGTCCGGCATGCGCCGGAAGATGCCCTCCAGAATCGTCGCGCGCCGGTCGCCGCGCATGAGCAGCCCCAGATCCGCGTCCGACATCGCTCTCACCTGCCGGGCGAACGCCGCCGGGTCGTGCTCCGGATTCACCTCGATAGACATTACCCGCTCCATTCCCTGTGGCTTTTTCGGGCGGAACGCAGCCCGTCATCGATTGTTGAAAGGCGGGCCGGCCCGCACCAACTTCAAGAGTGCGTCGCCGTGGGCCGCGGCTGTCCATGGAGGACTCGATGACAACAATTCCATCCGCCACACCGGTGCCGTGCGCCCCCGGCGCCGTGCCGCCCATGCCCGACCGCGCATCCACCACGGCGGCAGCTGGCCTGTCGGTGCCGGCGGCCGGACCGGTGCCGGACGCCGCCGCGCTCGCCGTGCTCGGTCAGGGGCTGGCGGTGCGGTTGGCCAACGGCCGGATGGTGGAGCACGCCAATCTGGACTACGCGGCGACCGCGCCGTGCCTGGCCGTCGCCGCCCGGGCCGTCAACGAGCTGCTGCCGTGGTACGCCAGCGTGCACCGGGGTGCCGGCGCCGCGTCACAGCGGTGCACGCTGGCGTACGAGAACGCCCGCCAGGTGGTCGGGGACTTCGTCGGAGCCCGAGCGGACGATCATGTCATCTTCACCAGGAACACCACCGACGCGCTCAACCTGCTCGCCCGCGCGCTGCCGGCGGACGCCACGGTGGTCGCCTGGGCCGGCGAGCACCACGCGAATCTGCTGCCCTGGCCCCGTACCGTCCGGTTGCCGGTGCCCGACTCCCCCGCCAGCGCCCAGCGCGCCCTGGCCGCCGCGCTGAACGTACTCGACGGCCCGGTGCTCGTCACGGTGACCGGGGCGTCGAACGTCACTGGTGAGATCTGGCCGGTCGCGGCGCTGACCGAGATCGCTCATCGCAGCGGCGCCAGGATCGCGTTGGACGCTGCTCAACTGGCCGTGCACCGGCCCGTGTCGCTTGAAGTGTCCGGAGTGGACTATGTAGCGGTGTCCGGACACAAGCTTTACGCGCCGTTCGGCGTGGGCGTGCTGGCCGGTCGCGCGGACTGGCTCGACGCGGCAGCGCCGTACCTGGCCGGTGGCGGCGCGACCGCCGAGGTCGGTGACGCGACGCACCACATCCGCTGGTACCGGGGTCCCGCCCGGCACGAGGCCGGTACCCCGAACCTGCTCGGTGCGGTCGCGCTGGCCGCTGCCTGCCAGGCTCTGGCAGCGGCCGACCGGGCGGCGCTCGACGCCACCGAGCGCGCCCTGGTCCAGCGGTTGCGGCACGGGCTGGCCCAACTGCCCGCCGTCGCGGAGCTGCGCACCTTCGCCGCGGACCACGACCGGGTCGGCATCGTCAGCTTCGCCGTCGCCGGCATACCCGCGGCCGACGTGGCCGCCCACCTCGCCACCCGCCACGGCATCGGCGTACGGGACGGCCTGTTCTGCGCGCATCCGCTGACCCGCCGGCTGCTCGGTGAGGCGTCGGCCCGGTTGCGACGGCCGGTCGGCGAGGGCGCGGTGCGGGTGAGCGTCGGGCTCGGTACCACCGTCGAACACATCGACCGCCTCCTGACCGGAGTACGCGATCTCCTCGCCGACCGGCTCTGACCATCGCGCACAGCAGTGCGGGCCCGACCCCGGCGGTCGGGCCCGCACATGCCGGATCAGGCGGCGCCCGTGTCGGGCAGCGCCAGCCACCAGGGGTTGGCCCGCGCCCAGTCGACGGTTCTGGTCAGCCCCTCGCGCAGGCTCGTCCCGCAGGTCCAGCCCAGTACCGTGCGGGCCCGCGAGTTGTCCGGCATCCGGCGGCCCAGGTCCTCGTACGCCGAGCCGAGCTTTTTCCTGGTGTCCACGGGCACCGCCGGCGCGTCGGTGCCGGCCAGTTCGGCCACCAGCGCGACCGCCTCACCGATCGTCGTCTCGGCCATGCTGCCGATGTTGAACACCCCACCGACCGCCTCGGCAACGTCGCCGGCCAGGATCGTGCCGTCCACGACATCGCTGACGTACGTGAAGCAGCGGGTCTGCCTGCCCTGGTCGTACACCACCGGCGCCCGGCCGTTGAGCGCCCGATGCACGCTGCGGCTGATGACGTAGGCCGGCCGTTGGCGGGCGCCGTACACGTTGAAGTACCGCACGACCGTGGCCGCGAGTCCGTGCTGGCGCACGAACGCGAAGGTCATGTGCTCGGCGAGTGCCTTGCTGGAGGAGTATGCCCACCGGTCGGCGGTGGTGGCCCCGAGCACCCGGTCGGCATCCTCCGTCCATGGCACGGCGGGATTCTTACCGAAGATCTCGCTGGTGCTCGCGACCACCACCCGGGCACCGACCCGGCCTGCCTGCTCCAGAACGTTGCGCGTGCCGGTGAAGTTGACATCGATGACATCGAGTGGACGGGCCAGGTACTGGTCGACACCGACGACCGCGGCCAGGTGGTAGATGACGTCGAGGCCGGGGCCGATGGCCGTGGCCAGTGCGCCGGTGTCGCGGATGTCGCCGTCGACGAGCCTGGTGTGCTCTCGCACCCCGGCGGGCAGGTCCGGCGGTAGCGGGATCCCGTCCAGCACGGTGACCTCGTCCCCGCGCGCGACCAGTCGCTCCACGAGATGGCTCCCGACAAAGCCGCAGCCGCCGGTGACGACGACGCGCCGGCCGCTCACCGACCGATCCCCCGGTACCGGTAGCCCAGCCCGCGCAGCTCGGCGATCTTTTCCTTCGGGTAGTAGGCCCGCCCGTCGAGCAGGAGACAGCCATCCGCGACCGGCAGGGCCGCGAAGTCGAGGCCCTCGAACTGCCGGTGCAGCGCCAGCACGGCGACGCAGTCGGCGTCCCGGACCGCCTCCTCGACCGTGGCGCACGGCGGGAAGCCCAGCACCGCCTCGACCTGCTCGGGATCGACCAGGGGATCGTGCACCCGCACCCGCAACCCGGCTTTCGTCAACGCCTCCACCACCACGCGCGCCGGGCTGCTGCGCAGGTCGCCCGTGTTGTTCTTGAACGCCGCGCCGAGCACCGCCACCGTCGCGATGGTCGGTTCCCGGCCCGCCGCGGTCAGCTCCTCGATGATGAGCTGCGCGGTATAGAGCGGCATGGCGTCGTTGACGTCGCGCCCGGCCCGCGCAGTGCGCACCTCCAGGCCCCGGCGCCGCGCCGCCTGCCACACCATCCACGGGTCCTTGGTGAGGCAGGACCCGCCCACTCCCACGCTGGGCAGCAGGATGTTCACCTGGCCCCGCCCCTTGGGGATCGAGTTCGCCGCCGCGATGACATCCAGCACGTCGGCGCCGTACAGGGCGCAGAACTTGGCGAGTTCGTTGGCCAGCGCGATGTTCAGATCGATCCACCAGTTGTCGGCCAGCTTCACGATTTCGGCCGCCTCCAGCGAATCCTGGGCGAGGACCGTGACCCCCAGTGCCCGCTGCCAGAAGTCCGTCGCCGCCTGCGTCGCGGCGTCGTCGATGCCACCGACCACGATGGGGAAGGTGGTCAGCTCCGCCAGGGCCGTCGATTCGGCCAGCCGCTCCGGGCTGTACGCCAGCATGAAGTCCACCCCCGCGCGCAGCCCACCGGTCTGCAGCCACGGTGCCACCGACTCCCGGGTCGTCCCCGGCGGCACCGTACTCTTGACCACCACCAGTTGACCGGGCCGGATGTGGTCGGCCAGCGACAGGCACGCACCCCGCAGCTGGCGGTCGTCGAGGGACCCGCCGTCGTACACCGGCGTACCGACCGCGATCACCACCACGTCCACGCCCCGCACCGCCGCGTAGTCCGACGTCACCCGCAGGTTGCCCGCGGCCATCGCACCCAGTACGAGATCCGCCAGGCCCTGCTCCTCAAGCCGCAGGCGGCCCTGGTTCAGCTCGTCGATCAGCCCGGAGTTCAGGTCCACTCCCACCACGCTCAGGCCACGGTCGGCCAAGACCCCGGCCAGGCAAGAGCCGACCCAACCCATACCGATCACGGCCACTGTCGGATCCGCGGGCAGCCGCGGTTTCTGCGGAGCGGCCGGCCCGTCCGGCTCGTCCCGGTTGTCTGGCATGGCTACCTCCCAATCGTGAATGTTCGTGCCGACCTGATGCCTCACGCCCCGGCGAGTGCGACCCTGGCGTGGTCCCCGACCACCAGCCGGTTCCCGGGTTGGTGCCGTCCGCCGGTGCCGACGCTGGCGGCCCGGCCGATGAGGCAGCCGCGCAGGCCGCTCACCTCGCGGATGCCCGCGCCGTCGAGAACCACCGAGTCGGCGATGTCGGTGGCCCGCAGCACGCAGTGGGGCCCGAGGGCCGTACCGGGCCCGATCCGGCTGTTTTCGACGAGCGTGCCGGCGCCGATGATGGCGGGACCGTCGATACGCGAGCGCAGCACGCGCGCCCCGCACTCAACGACGACCCCGCCGCGCAGCACGCTGTCGCGGTCGACCTGTCCGTCCACCCGGGCGCGCAGGTCGCCGAGCAGCCGCCGGTTGCAGGCCAGCACGTCCTCCGGGGTGCCGACATCGCTCCAGAACCCGCTGTGCTCCCGGACGGCCACCTCGTCGCCGCGGGTCAGCAGCCACTGGATCGCATCGGTGATCTCGAGCTCGCCGCGGGCGCTCGGACCGATCGCGTCGACCGCGTCGTGGATGGCGGGAGTGAAGAAATACACGCCGACGACGGCCAGATCGCTGCGCGGGCGGGCCGGCTTCTCCACCAGCGCCCGCAGCGAGCCGTCCGGGTTGACCTCCGCCACACCGTAGGCGGACGGATCCGCCACCTTGTGCAGCACCAGCTGTGCCGCCGGACGGTGGCGGCGGAAGTCATCGGCCGGCTCCACCACGCCGTCGGGCAGGAGGTTGTCCCCGAGGTACATCACGAAGTCGTCATCGCCCAGATAGGTTCTGGCCAACCGCACCGCGTGCGCGAGTCCCAGCGGCCGCTCCTGCGGCAGATAGGTCACCCGCACACCGAGCCCGGCCCCGTCCCCGATCGCCGCGCGGATGGCGTCCGCCCAGCCACCGACGACGACACCGACCTCGGTGACGCCGAGGTCGCGGATGCCGCGGACGACATGTTCGAGCACCGGCCGGTTCGCGACCGGGATGAGCTGCTTGGGCATGGAGTAGGTGAACGGCCGCAGCCGTACGCCGGACCCGCCCGACAACACCAGAGCCTTCACGGCTGACCACCTCCTGGGGGTGTTTCCCACTCCTCCCGCTGGCTAGGCACAGTCTTCGTAGCTGGGCAGCAATCCCCGCAGCCGCGCCTCGGCGAGGGTGGGCGCCTTCGCGTCCTTGTCCGACAGATCGGGGACGATCCCGGCGGCCCACTCGATCCCGAGGTCGGGGTCGAGTGGATGGATGCCGTGCTCGAACTGCGGTTGATAGGTCTGCGAACACAGGTACACGAGAACGCTGTCGTCGTGCAGGGCCATGAATCCCGCCGCCAGGCCCTCGCAGACGTAGAACTCGCCCGGCTCGTCGGCGGTGAGCTCCACGGTCCGCCAGTCGCCGAACGTCGGTGAACCCACCCGGACGTCGACCACGGCGCCGAGCATCGCGCCCCGTACGCAGGTGAAGTACTTACGCTGGCCCGGCGGCACGCTGGTGTAGTGCAGGCCGCGCACGGCGCCCCTGTTCGAGACCACACAGTTGGCCTGGCGCAGGACGAAGTCGCGGCCGGTCGCGGCGCGGTTCTCCTGCTCCTGGAACCACTCGTGGAAGCTGCCGCGGGGGTCCCGGAACACCTTCGGCTCCCGGACCCACGCGCCATCGATGCCTATCGACCTCATGCTCGACCTCCTCGTGGGTGGACGCGGCACCGTCCCGGGTCGTACTACAGCGACCTGGCGAACGCGCGAATGTCGTCGAGGAACAGCTCGGGCCGTTCCAGGGTGGCGAAGTGCCCGACCCCGTCGAGTTCGGACCACCGCCGGATGGTCGGGTAGTCCCGCTCGGCGAAGGCACGGATCGGCGGGGTCGTGTCCAGCCGGTACGACGCGACGGCGAGTGGAACCCGCACCGGCGCGGGCCGGTTCCCGGGGGTGAACAGGTCCGCGACGTATCCGGCGGACTCGCGGTACAACTGGGTCGAGGTACCCCCGGTCCCGGTCAGCCAGTAGATGCTCGCGTTGGTCAGCAGGGTGTCGCGGTCAATGAAGTCCTCCGGCGTGCGGGCCGACCGGTTCCACTCCCGGAACTTCTCCACCACCCAGGCAAGCAGCCCGACCGGAGAATCGGTCAGCCCGTAGGACAGCGTCTGCGGCCGCGTCGACTGCAGCACCAGGTAGCCGGACAACTCCGCCTGGAAGTGCGCCGCGTCCGCCAAACGGGCGCGGTCGGACTCCGACAGCCGCTCCAGTTCACCGGGCTCACCGCTGGGCGCGGTCAGCAGCATCGACAGATGTGCCCCGCGAACGTGCGCCGGATCCTGCCGGGCCAGTTCGAGGGAGACCATCGACCCCCAGTCGCCGCCGGCCGCCAGGTACGCGTCGTACCCGAGGCGGCGCATCAGCTCCCGCCAGGCACGGGCGATCCGCCGCACGTCCCAGCCCGGTTCGTTCAGCGGACCGGAGAATCCGTACCCGGGAAGGGACGGGATCACCAGCTGGAAGGCGTCCGCGGGATCGCCGCCGTACGCGACGGGATCGGTGAGCGGGCCGATGAGATCCAGGTACTCGACGACCGATCCGGGCCACCCATGGCTGAGCAGCATCGGGCGCGCACCGGGCTGCGGCGAGGTGACGTGCAGGAAGTGAATGCCGGCACCGTCGATCTCGGTGGTGAACTGGGGGTACTCGTTCAGCCGGCGCTCGGCGGCCCGCCAGTCGTACCCGTGCTGCCAATGGTCGGCAAGCTCCTTGAGATAGCCCACCGGAACACCGCGTCCCCACCCCGGTTCGACACCGTCGGCCGGCCAACGGGTCGCACCGATCCGGCGACGTAGTTCGACAAGTTCGGACTCGGGTATCTGAACGTGATACGGGCGCATGGCGCCACCCTTGTCTGGCATCGAGGTCACCGGCACAGCATGACGGCGCCCGTCGATTCCGCGCGTCTTCACCGTTGCGGTGGTGGATCGACGGTGCGACCGGCCGCCGGCGGCCCGACCGCGGCCGCGCAAGGCGGAAGATGCCCCCGCCCGGACCTACGGGGATCATCGTGTTGACCCGATGCGGGCGTGCGGCTGTTCGGGCGGGAACCCGGCTAGAGGCCGAGGTCTCGCAGGCGCCGCCGTACTGAACACCACCGTCGGTCCACGGGCCGGCCGACCCGTCGGTGAAACCGAGTCCAGCACGTGTGTGAAGGTCGTGAATACGTGATAGACATCATCGAGGTCGAGTCGACTCTGCTGTTCGTCGGCACGCAACACAGTCCACGCCAGCTTCACCGGGTGACCGTGGTGAGCCGCTCGCCGCACCTTCCCGAGGCGCAACCGGTCACCCTGCGGATCGAGGGGCCGGGGGTGAGCACCCCGGAGCCGGTGGCGGTGCCGCCGCTGGGACCGGGCGAGCAGCGCGTGGTCGACGTGCCGGTCGCCGTCGACCCCGGCATCGCCGAGGGAACGCGGATTCCGGTGACGGTGTTCACCGAGACCCCGGCCCTCCGGGCGCAGCGCCCGGCCGAACTGGTCGTGGCCGAGCCCGGCTGGACCATGGTGATGGTGCCGCACTTCCACTACGACCCGTTCTGGTGGAACACCCAGGCCGGCTATCTGTCCACCTGGGACGATCTGCCGCCGGACGCCCAGGAGCCGCGCAAACCCGGTCAGGCTGTGGCGTTCGAGCTGGTGCGGGCGCACCTGGACCTGGCCCGCCGGGACCCCGACTACAAGTTCGTGCTCGCCGAGCTCGACTACCTCAAGCCGTACTGGGATGCGCACCCGCAGGACCGGTCCGACCTGCGCGCGCTGATCGCCGGCGGGCGGGTCGAGGTGGTCGGTGGCATGTACAACGAGCCGAACACCAACCTCACGAGCCTGGAGAGCACCATCCGCAACGCGGTGTTCGGCCTGGGCTTTCAGCGCGATGTCGTCGGCGCGGACCCGCGCGTGGGGTGGATGCTCGACGTATTCGGGCACGATCCGGCGCTGCCGGCCGTGCTGGCGGACGCCGGACTGACGGCCATTTCGTACGCGCGTGGGCCCTTCCATCTGTGGGGACCGGCCGCCACCGCCGGGGACGACACGGGAATGCAGTTCGCCAGCGAGTTCGAGTGGATCGCGCCGGACGGTCGCGGCATGCTCTCGGGCTACCTGGCTCATCACTACCCGGCAGGTTGGCGGTTGAACGAACTGGCCTCGCTCGAGGAGGCCGAGCAGGAGGCCTACGCCCAGTTCCGGGATCTGAAGAGGGCGGCGGCGACCCGCAACGTCCTGCTGCCGGTCGGGTACAACCATGTGGTTCCGGCGCAGTGGACCACCGACATCCATCGGGACTGGAACCGCCGGTACGTGTGGCCGCGGTTCGTCTGCGGGCTGCCCAGCGAGTTCTTCGCCCGGGTACGCGAGGACGGGCACCGGCGCAGCCTCACGTTCAGCCCTCAGTCCCGCGACATGAACCCGGTGTACCCGGGCAAGGACGTCTCCTACATCGACGTCAAGCAGGCCCAGCGCGCCGCGGAGACCGCGATCCTGGAGGCGGAGCGGCTGGCCACGCTGGCGCTCCTGCTCGGCGCCCGCTACCCGGCCGAGGCGATCGACAAGGCCTGGCGGCAGCTGTGTTTCGGCGCCCACCACGACGGGATCACCGGTGTCACCTCCGACCAGGTCTATCTCGATCTGCTCGGCGGCTGGCGGGAAGCCTACGAGCTGGGGGCCGGGATACGCACGGCCGCGCTGCACCATCTCGCCGCGATGGTCGACACCCGCGGGGCCGGTCAACCGCTGGTCGTCACGAACGCGCATGCCTGGGAGCGCGGCGACGTGGTCAGGGCGGTTGTCGAACTTCCGCAGCCGGGCCACTGCGGCATCGCGGTACTCGACGACAGCGGCCGATCCGTACCGGCGGTGGTCGCGGACGCCACCCTGCACGAGGACGGCACGCTCGCGGCGGCGACGGTGTCGTTCGTGGCGAAGGACATTCCCGCCACCGGCTACCGGACCTTCCGCGTCCACAAGGCGAACGGAGTGACCGGCAACGGGTGGCGACCGGTGGACGGCCACCGCGCGGAAAGCGACATCTTCCTTGTCGAGGCGGACCCGGAGCGCGGTGGCGCGCTGACCCGGATCCTCGACAAGCGCACCGGCAAGGAACTCGTACGCGCCGGCGCGGTCGCCGGCGGGCTGGTCCTTGACGACGAGTACAGCGAACACCCCGAGTTTCGCAAGGGGCCGTGGCACATCATCCCGCGTGGCACCCGCCGGACCACGGAGACCGAAACGGCCGGCGTGCGGGCCGAGGTCTGCCCGGCCGGTCAACGGCTGGTCTGCGCCTGCCGGCTCGGTGATCTGGTGGTCACCACCGAGGTCACCGCCTGGCACGGCCTCGACCGGCTGGAGTTCCGGACCCGGGTCGACGGCTGGCACGGCCAGGACCAGCTCCTGAGGGTACGTTTTCCGTTCGACGTCGCGGGCGCGCGACCGGTGTACGAGGTGGGCAACGCGGTCATCGGTCGCACCTTCGGGTACACCGAGGTGGACGTCGCCGAGCATCCGTTCGTGCTGGACAGCCCGGCGTACACGTGGACCGGGCTGTCGTCGGTCGTGCGGGTCGCCTTCCCGGACGGCACCCGGCACGCGATCGGCGTCGCCGAGATCGTCGCCGACGCCGGGGGCGGTCCGGATCAGCCCACTGCGGTACGGGACCTCGTGGCGGCCCTCGCCCAGCAGGGCGTCACGGCGACGACCTCGCGACCGGACGGCTCCCGGTGCGGCTCACTGCGGCTGGACTCCAACCTGCCCGACGTGCGCCTGAGCATCGGCGGTCCAGCCCAGAACCCGTTCACCGCCCGCGTGCTGGCCGCTGCCGGGAGCCGGTACGCGGCGCGCCTGGACGAACAGCTCGCCGCGACCGGCCGGGCCCGGCTGTGGGTACCGGCCGCCGGTAGCCGGAGCGAGACCTGGCGGCCCGGCGCCGACCTACGCGGCGAGCGTGCCCTTCCGGTACTCATCGTCGCCGGTCGCGACGGTGTGGCCACGGCGGCGGCGATCAGGGATCTGGTCGCCGACCTGGCCGACGCGAGCATCGGCATCGAGCAGCCGGCCGGTGTCGACGGGCCGGCGACCACCGAGCCGCTGGAGGACTACTCCGTGGCGGTGCTCAACCGCGGCACTCCCGGCGTGGTCGTCGAGCCGGACGGCACGCTGTATCTGTCGCTGATGCGCGCCTGCAGCGGCTGGCCGTCCGGCACCTGGATCGATCCGCCCCGCCGCACGGCACCCGACGGATCGAGCTTCGCCCTCCAGCACTGGACCCACACCTTCGAGTACGGCCTGGTCTGTGGGCCCGGCGACTGGAGGGACGCCGGCTTCGTCCGCTCCGGCCAGGCGTACAACAGCCGCTTGGCCGCCTGCCTCACCGACCCGCACAGCGGGAAGCTGCCGCCGGCCGCGAGCCTGCTGCGGGTGGAGCCGGACAACGTGGTGCTCACTGTGCTCAAGCGCCGCGGCAACGCCCTGGCCTCGGGGCGCCCGCCCACCTCCGACGACGCGGTCACCGTGCGGTGCTACGAGGCGCACGGCCGGGCTACCGAGGCCCGGATCCACTGTTTCCTCCCCCTGCGGGCAGGGGCGCGTGCGGACCTGGAGGAGCGCCCGCGCGAGCCGCTGGACGCCTCCGACGGCACACTCCGGCTCCCGCTGGGCCCGGCGGCCACGGTGACGGCCACCGCGGAGCCGGCGGTCGCCATCGCGGCCGACGGCGGTATCGTGCTCGGCCCCGACCGCGAGGCGGCGCAGCCGGTCTTCGCGCGGTACTGGCTGCACAACCGGGGAACCGCCCCGCTGGGTCATCATCCGGCCATGGTGTATCTGGAGCCCCGGACCGTCGAGGTGACCGGTCCCACCACCGTGCGGCTCACCGTCTCGTCGACCGGTCCCGCGACGGGGCGCGTCGAGCTGCTGGTCCCGCCGGGGGTGGTCGCGACCAGCACCGAGGACCTCCGGTACGACCTGGACGACGGGTACCGCCGGTTCGAGGTGCTGCTGCGTCCCGGTCCGGGCGCGGGCTGCGGGGTCGGCCACCTCCGCGCCCAGATCACCGACGGCCGCGGGCAGACGGTCGAGGACGTCGTTGCCCTCCGCCTCGGCGACGTCGACGCCGGCCACCGCCCGTTGCGGGTACGGGTCGACCCGGCCGCGCTGACGCTCACGCCCGGCACCTCTCAGGAAGTGTGCGTCCGGTTGACCAACCGTTGCCTGAACGAGGTGTCCGGCGAGGCCGTGCTGATCGCCCCGTTCGGCACCTGGAACTTCCTCGGTCCGTGGACACAGGGCTTCACCGTCGCGGCCGATGGCGCGCAGACGGCGCTGCGGTACCGGGTCCAGGTTCCGCACGGCACCCCATCCATGGACTCGTGGCTGCTGGTCAAGGTGATGGCGTTCGGCACCGTCGACTACACGCCCGCGATCCCGCTGCGGATCGCGGCAGCGGACAGCGACCACGGCGGCGCGCCCGTCCGGGAACCCGTCACGGCATCCAGGGAGATGCACGCGCAGGTGCGGCCGTGAAAACTGGCAGCATGGTCGCGGCCGGAGGCGTCAGGCAGAGCGGGTCCGCGGTCCGGTCCGGCCGGACCGCATGGATCGGCCTGGCGGTGCTCACCCTGCCGATGTTGCTCGCGATGCTGGACAACGGCATCATCTTCCTGGCCCTCCCGCGGCTGACCACGGCACTGCACCTGGGCAGTACCGAGTCGCTGTGGATCGCCGACATCTACGGCTTTCTGCTGATGGGATCGCTGGTCACCGTCGGCCGGGTCGGCGACCGGATCGGCCACCGCCGGACTCTGCTGATCGGTGCCGGCGTGTTCGCCGTCGTGTCGCTGCTGGCGGCGTTCGCGACCAGCGCACCGATGCTCATCCTGGCCCGCGCGCTGCTCGGCGTCGCCGGCGCGAGCATCAATCCGTGCATCATGGCTCTGGTCAAGGAAATGTTCCCGGATCCACGCCAGATGGCCACCGCGTTCTCGGTGACGGCGACCGCGGCTCTGGTCGGCATGTCCATCGGCCCGGCCGCCGGTGGGTTCCTGCTCAACTGGTTCTGGCCGGGCTCCGTCTTCCTGATCGGCGTACCGGTGATGGCGTCGCTGGTCCTGCTCGGGCCGTTCCTGCTGCCGGAGACCAGGAACCGGTCGGCGCAGCGGCTGGACTTCGTCAGCGCGGTCATGTGGCTGGCCGCGGTGCTGCCCACCATCTACGGGCTCACCACGGTCGCGCGCAACGGCTGGACGCCGCTTGCGGTCGTGCTGCTCGCTGTCGGGCTGGCGCTGGTCGCCGTCTTCATGGTCCGCCAGCGGCGCCTGCGCAACCCGCTGCTGGACACCCGGCTGTTCGGGGTCCGCGCGATCAGCGTCACGCTGCTGATGTACGTGATCGTCGGGATCATCCAGAGCGGCAACGGACTCGTGCTGACCCAGCACGTACAACTGGTCGAGGGTTACTCGCCCCTGGCCACGGCGCTGTGGATGACACTGCCGATCATCACGGCCATCATCGGCGTGCACCTCTCCACGATGCTGGTCAAGCGGATCCGTCCCCGATCGGTGCTCGCCGGCGGCCTGCTCATCGCCGCGGCCGGCACGACGGTGCTGACCCTGATGCACGCCGGCGGGATCGCGCTTCTGGCCGTCGGGCTGTGCGTCGTCAACTTCGGCACCAGCGCGGTCGGGGTGCTGAGCAACCAACTGGTCATGCACGCGGCCCCGGCGGACAGGGCCGGCTCGGCCGCCGGCCTGAGCGCCACCGCCGGGACGCTGAGCACCGCCCTGGGCATCGCGGTCTTCGGCAGCCTCACCACCGTCTTCTACGTCGGCAACGTGCACGTCCGCAACGGCGTGCCCGCCGCCAGCGTCACGGCCGCCAACGAGACCATCGCCGCCGCGGTCGACACCGCGCACCGGTTGCCGCCGGTGGCCGGTGAGGCTCTGCTGGCGGCCGCCCGGCACACCTTCAACACGGCGACGACCCACATCGCGGTGATCAGCCTGATGCTGTTTCTGGGACTCGCCGCCCTCGTCGCCAGGTCCCTGGTGAGCATCCCGCCGATCGGCGGGGGCCCGCACCGTGGCGAGGAGTTCGACGGCGACGCCGCCGAATCCGATCACTGATCCTGACCGCCGTACGGCACGCGCCGGCGCGGTGCCCGACGGCACGGCCGGAAGGAGGCGAGATGAGCGACATGGTACGCATTCCGGGCGGGGAATTCGTCCGGGGAACTCCGGAATGGGTGCTCGACCTGCTGGACCGTGCCGACCAGCCGTTCCCCCGGCGGTGGTTCGCCGACGAGACCCCGCTGACGGCCACCTCGCTGGACCCGTACCTCATCGACAGGTACCCGGTGACCGTCGCCGACTTCGGACAGTTCGTGCGCGCGACCGGCTACCGTACCGAGGCGGAGCGCCGCGGGGTGGGGCTGATCTACGGGGCCGAGGGCTGGCACGAACAGCCGGGCGCCTGCTGGCACGCGCCCGGCGGGCCCGGCCGCTGGGTGTCCGGGTACGAGCGGCACCCGGTGGTGCATGTGTCCTGGGACGACGCCAACGCGTACGCGCGATGGGCGGGCAAGCGGCTGCCGACCGAGGCGGAGTGGGAGTTCGCGGCCCGCGGCGCCGACTTCAGGCTCTGGCCCTGGGGCGACACCTGGGATCCCGGCAACGCCAACACCACCGAATTCCACGCCGCGTCGTTCAACTCCTACGGGAAGTGGCAGGCGTGGTGGAAGGCGGAGTGCCTGCGTGAGGGGGTGTTCCCGCGATCGACGCCGGTGGGCGCGTTCTCCTCCCGGGGCGACAGCCCGTTCGGCTGTGCCGACATGGCCGGCAACGTCTACGAGTGGACCTCGACGCTGTCACACCTGTACGACTCCACTGTGGACTGCGATCCGACCGTGCAGGCGGCGGTCGGCCGGTACCGCGTCATCCGCGGCGGATCGTGGATGAACCTGCGCTACCAGGTGCGCTGCGCCGACCGGATGCACGGTGACCCGACCGGATGGTCGAGTTTCGCGCACGGCTTCCGCTGCGCGAGAAGCGAGTGAGACGGCCGCGTCCCGGCACCGCCGGGGTGCGGCACGACGGACGCGCACGAACCAGGTCAATCGTGTTCGGGCAGCCAACAACCAAACCTGTTGAGGAGATGCTCATGCCGACCGTCCACAATGGAGATAGGGTCGTCGTGCTGGGCGGGAGTATGGCCGGACTGCTCGCCGCCAGAGTGCTCGCGGACCACTTCACCGAGGTGCTCATCGTCGATCGGGACGAGATCACCAAGGCGACCGGGTACCGCCGTGGGGTCCCGCACGGCCGCCACGCCCACGGGATCATGGCCAAGGGCCAGCAGATCCTGGAGGCCCACTTTCCCGGCCTCACCGCCGACATGACCGCGGCCGGCGTCATCTCAGGGGACTTCAACGGCGACATCCAGTGGTTCTTCAACGGCCAGCGGATGAGCCCGGGGCACTCGGGGCTGCTGTGCGTGCCGGCCACCCGCCCGGTCCTCGAATACCACGTCCGCGAGCGGGTACGGAAGATTCCCAACGTCACCTTCCTCGAGGGCTACGACATCCTCGATCTGTCGACCACCCCGGACCGGCGCCGGGTCACCGGTGCCCGGGTGCGGCGGCAGGGTGAGGACACCACCCCCGAGACGCTGCACGGCGACCTCGTGCTGGACACCACCGGCCGGGGTTCGCGCACACCGGCGTGGCTGGAGGAGCTGGGCTACGAGCGCCCGGCGGAGGACCGGGTGAAGATCGGCCTGGCGTACACCACCCGCCACTACCGGGTGGACCCCGACCCCCTCGGAAGCGACCTGGCGATCATCCCGGCGCCGACGCCGGCGTACCCGCGCGGCGCCTTCTTCTACCGGCTGCCGGGTGACGGCGCACGCATGGAGCTGTCGCTCACGGGGATGCTCGGAGACCATCCGCCGACCGACCCGGACGGATTCCTCGCCTTCGCCCGGTCGCTGCCCGTACCATCGATCTACCAGGCGGTACGCGACGCGGAACCGCTGGACGACCCGGTGATGTTCCAGTACCCGGCGAGCGTCCGGCGCCGCTACGAGCGGCTGACCCGGTTCCCCGACGGGCTGCTGGTCATGGGCGACGCGCTGTGCAGCTTCAACCCCATCTACGCCCAGGGCATGACCGTCGCGGCCCTCGAATCGCTCACGCTGCGCCGGCACCTGCGGGACGGAAAGCTGCCGCAGCCGCTGCCGTTCCTGCGGGACGCCGCCGAGGACGTCAACATCCCGTGGGACTTCTCGGCCGGCGCCGACCTCGGCTTCCCCGGCGTGGAGGGGAACCGCACCGCGAAAATCCGCATGGCGAACGCGTACGTGGCCCGGCTGCAGAAGGCCGCGGTACACGACCCCGCGCTCACCAACGCGTTTATCCGCGCGGCCGGGCTCATCGATCCCCCGCAGGCGCTCATGCGCCCCGGCAACCTGCTGCGCGTGCTGCGGCACGCGATCCGACCGTCATCCTGACCACCACCCCATCGGTGAAAGGTGCCACCAGATGCGCCCCTTCCGCGTGGACATCCCGCAGTCCCAACTCGACGACCTCCACCAACGGCTGGACAACACCCGCTGGCCCACCGAACTGCCCGGCGTCGGGTGGGAGCGCGGAGTACCCCTGGGCTACCTCAAGGAACTGGCCCGCTACTGGCGGACCACCTACGACTGGCGGGCCGCCGAGGCCCGGTTGAACCGGGTACCCCAGTTCATCACCGAGATCGACGGCGTCGACGTGCACTTCCTGCACGTGCGATCTGCGCACCCGAACGCGGTGCCGTTGATCCTCACCCACGGCTGGCCGGGCTCGGTCGCCGAGTTCCGCGAGGTCGTCGCGCCGCTGACCGACCCGGTCCGGCACGGCGGCGACCCGGACGACGCATTCCACGTTGTCATCCCGTCGCTGCCCGGGTACGGGTTCTCCTCCGCCCCGCGGGAACCCGGGTGGGACGTGACCCGGGTGGCCCGCGCCTGGGCGACCCTGATGGACCGGCTCGGCTACGACCGGTACGTCGCGCAGGGCGGTGACTGGGGTTCTCCGATCTCGCTGTGGCTCGGGCTGTCGGACCCCGACCACGTCGTCGGCGTACACGTGAACATGCTCGTGACCATCCCGCCCAACGACCCCACGGCGCTGGCCGACCTGAGCGAGGTGGACAGCGACCGGCTCGCGCGGGCAGCGGCCTTCGAGCAGGACGGCACCGGGTGGCGGAAGATCCAGTCGACCCGCCCGCAGACGCTCGCCTACCCGCTCACCGATTCTCCGGTCGGGCAGCTCGCCTGGATCGTGGAGAAGTTCAAGGAGTGGTCCGGCGCGACGGACGTGCCCGAGGACGCGATCGACCGCGACCAGATGCTGACCGTCGCGACCATCTACTGGCTGACCGCCACCGCGGGCTCCAGCGCACAGCTGTACTACGAATCCAACCGCCGGATGGAGGACTTCCTGCGGACCTGGGCGGGCCCCTGGCCGCTGACCATGCCCGTCGGGGTGGCGTTCTTCCCCGGCGACGTGGTGTGGCCGGTCCGCCGCTTCGCCGAGCAGCTCCTGCCGTCGCTGACCCACTGGTCGGAATTCGACAGGGGCGGCCACTTCGCCGCGCTCGAACAGCCGCGGCTTTTCGTCGAGGACGTGCGGGCCTTCAGCCGCAAGCTACGCTGACCCCTCGACAGCGCCACCTGGCCGCCGCCACGGCCGCGCGGGCGGGGACAGCCGGTACCGCTCCGGCTGTCCCCGCCGCCGCGTACTTGCAGAAGCGAGCCCCCCCCCGTCGGGAAGCCGGCGACGGGGGGCTCGGCGAACAGGCGCGGATCAGGACACCGGCGGCTGCCGACCGTTTCCGGACCACGCGTCCAGGGCCAGCATGCGCAGTTCCGCGGTGTACCGGTTGCCGGTCGCGTCGCGCAGCCACAGCTGCGACAGATCCGGCAGCATCTCGCTGAGCGTGACCGTGGCCTCCGGCATCTCCAGCGAGCGGCGCACCGCCTTGGCCAGCACGTTGACGTACACCAGGCTGCTGAAGTCGACGAAGGTCGGCTTGTCCTCGACCGGCACCTTGTAGTAGAGGCGCTCCGGCAGCCCGTGCCGCTCCCGCCACCGGCGCGCGCCGAGGAAGCGGTCCGCTTCATCGGCGCTACGCGCCCAATCCAGCTCCGCCACCCGGAAGGTCCACGACTCGCGGCTGATGACCAGCCGATCGATCTGAATACGCGGACTGTACTGGCCGCCGACCGGCTTGAAGCCGTTGGTCGCCGCCGCCGCCAAAAGATCCCCGACGGTCTCGGCCAGCGTCTCCGCGAAGCCACCATCGGCCGAATGCACCATCAGCCGCCCGTCCACCCGGCGCACGAACAGGTCGACCGCCGGGATGATCGGCACCGGCGGCGTCGTCGCCTCCTCGTGCAGGGTCCAGTACCGGTACCGCGCGGACAGCAGCGACCCCGGCGGTGACAGCCGGGAGCTGACGCCGGGCCAGTCGCGGCCGGGGATCGGGTAGACCCTCCTGCCGCCCAGGTCGGCCTCGGCGTTCGCCAGCAGCGACGGCGGATCGTCGTGGTGGTCGACGAAGACCCGGCTGTCCAGCGTGTTGATCGACACATGCAGCTCGCCGAGGACGAAGAGGAACTCGCCCCGCTCGATCGCGTCCAGGTCGGCGGCCGCGAGCATCAGGTCCGGCGCATGGTGAATGCCCGTCGCCCAGGGCGCCGGTCGTGCCGGGAACTGCTGTGCGACCTGGGCGGCGATGTCCGCGGAGGCCAACCGCACCGCACGGGCGCCGGGGGACGGCGCGAGGATCGCCGCCCACCGTCGCTGGAACTCCGCGACCACCCGCCGCACCGGTTCGCGCAGCCGCCGCGCGTCGTAGTACAGCAGTGGGGTGGCGGCGCTGAGGATGGCGGCCAACGGCACCTCCGCCGACCCCGACTGGGCCACCCGCCGGTCGTAGATCTGTTGGAAGGCCCGGTCGTACTCCTCGGCCACCTCGGCCACCAGCCACCGGACGCTGGACAGCACCAGACCCAGCGGCGCGGCGAGTTCTCCGCGCAGCCGTGGGCCCAGTGCCACCCGCGTGCTCAGGACGGTGTCCTCGTACACCAGGGTGCGGCCGGCGTAGGTCTGGCCCTGCCGCCGCTCGCCCCGCACCCCCGTGAGGCTCTCGAAGCAGTCGTTGACGTGGGCCAGAGCCGAACGCAGCGCCACGTCGTCCCCGGCCGCCGCGGACACCCGGTCGCGGGCCTCGACGAGGCGGTGCACCGCGGCCAGCGCCCGCGCGCGCACACCCGGGTCGGCGACGCGTTCCAGCCGCCCGATCAGCCCCCGCTCGGGCGCGCTCTGGATGGTGCCGACGAAGTCGAGCTGCACGAACCCGCGCTGGCCCAGCGACTGGTATGCCTCGAACAGCAGCTGTTCGTCGCCGAGTTCGGCGAACTCCGACCAGGACAGGTCCGCGGCGAGGTCGCGCAGGCAACGTGTACCGTCGGCCAGCGACAGCAGCTCGGCGTCCCGGGGATTCAGCGCGACCCGGGGCCGGCCGGGAACGTGCAGGGTGTTTCCGGTCAGCCGGTGCGCGGAGCGCCGCCGGGGCACCAGCCACGGCCGCAGCGCCGGGTCGGCGGACAGGGTCCGCGCCACGGCGTCGATCGCCCACGCCTCGAACTGCACGGTGCGCCGGGCCAGGAATCGCCCGCCGACATCCACGGCCAGCCACGCTCCGTCATCCGTCCACCGCGCCCACCCCACCGGGCCGAAGAAGCCGATCGTGTCGTTCTTGAGGCAGTACCGCTGCAGGTAACTGGCGATCGTCAGCTCGTGGTTGCGGCCCCGGACGTTGCGGGGCTCGCCGGCCGCCGCCTTGTCCAGGCACTGCTCGATGAGCTTCGGGTTCTGCCACGCGACCGCCTCCCGGAACCGCGGCGACCGGGCCACCTTCCGCACTGCGTCCGTCAGCCGTGTCGTGGCCGAGGCGTACTCCTGCCGGTACTCGACCAACCGCGCGGGATCGCGCAGCGCCGCGTCGGCGGCCGAGGCCAGGCCGGCGTCGGTGAGAGTCAACGCCAGTGCGGCGGGGAAGCCGGCACTGCGCACCACGACATCGCGCCACAGGTCCCAGTCCTGACCGGTCAACGCCACCCGGTGCGCGGGTGGCGCCACTCTCACGCCGCCCGCCCGTCGAGGTGGCCGGCCAGGCCGGCCGGAGTGGGGTGGTCGAAGAGCGCGTCCACGCTCAGGTGGATCCCGAACTCCGCGCGTACCCTGGCCATCAGCTCCACCGCGGTCAGCGAGTTGCCCCCGAGATCGAAGAAGTCGGCGTCCGGGGTGATGCCGTCGTGGCCCAGCAGCGCGACCCACAGCAGGCGCAGCCGCTCGACCGTGCCGGCGGACTCGTGGCTCGACGGACCGCCGGCGGACCGGGGCCCGGCGGACTCAGGCCCGGCGGACTCAGGCCCGGCGGACCCGGGCCCGCTGTGCACGGGCTGGGCGGAATCCGTCAACGCCGGGCGGGCCGGCTGCCGCTGCTCGACCCAGTACCGCTGCCGCTCGTACGGGTACCCGGGCACCGGGATCCGGCCGGTATCTTCCGCGTCCGGCAGCCCGGTCCAGTCGACGCTGTGCCCCTCGGTCCACACGCTCGCGACGGCGGTCAGCACGCAACGCTGGTCCGCCTCGGCGTCCGTGCGCCGTGCCGGCAGCGTGGACACGCTCCGGTGCCGCTGTCCGACCACCGTCGGGTGCTGCCGCGCCAACGCCGTCAGCGTACGGCCGGGACCCACCTCCACCAGCGTCCACCGGTCCGGCTGCCCGGTCAGCTCGTCCAGCGCGGCGGCGAACCGCGCCGGCTGCGCGATCTGCCCCGCCCAGAACGCCGGATCGGCGGCCTCCGCCGCGGTGATCGCCCGGCCGGCCGCGGCGGACACGAGGTCGATCTGCGGCGCGCCGAGCCGGACCTGGCTCAGGACCCGTTCGAGCACCGGTACCGCGCCGGCCGCCTCCCGCATGTACAGGGCATGCGTCCCGGGCAGCGGCCGGTACGGCAGCTTCGCGTCGCTCATCGCGGCGGCGGCGCGGGCCAACGGCTCGACCGGACCGGCCAGCACGACCTGCCGGGCGCCGTCCACCGCCGCGATCGCTACCTGCTCCGGCAGCAGCGGCAGCAGCTGCTCGGCCGGCGCCCGGGCGGCCAGCATGCCCCCGGCCGGCATCCGCCGCACGGCATCCGAACGGGCGGCCACCACCCGCACGGCGTCGGCGAGGCTGAGCACCCCGGCGGCCGTCGCCGCGGCGAACTCCCCGATGCCGTACCCCAGCACGGCGTCCGGCGTGACTCCCCACGCCTCCCAGGCCCGAAGCAGCGCGTACTCGAGGGTGAAAACGACGGGTTCGGCGATGGGCGCCTGCGCGAGCCGGTCCTCATCGCCGTCCCGCCAGGACTCGCGCACCGGCACGGCCGCGGCGTCGAACAGATCGGCGCACTCGTCCAGCGCCTTCGCGAACGCCGGGCAGCTGTCGTAGAGTTCCCGGGCCGCGCCGGGCTGCGCAGCGCCCGAGCCGGGAAAGAGGAACGCGACGCGGCTGCCGCTGCCGTCGGCCGGCGCGCTCACGTGGCCCGCCGCACCGGGGTCGCGCAGCAGCGCCACGGCCTCCCGGGCGTCCGCCGCCACGACGGCACCCCGCCGGGCATGCGGGGTACGCCCGTGAAGCAGCGTGCCGGTGGCGCGGGCGAAGTCCGCTGTCGCGGCACGGGCGAAGTGCCCCGCGAGGCGCTCGCGGTAACGGTCGGCCGCCGGCGTGGTCCGGGCCGACCAGACGACGATGCGGGGGCGGGCCGGGGCGGGTGCCGCAACCACCGGCGGTGCCTGCGTCAGGACGGCGTGGGCGTTGGTCCCGCCGACGCCGTAGCTGTGCACGGCCGCGATCCGGGGCCTTCCATCCGCGCCGGGCCACGGTACGGGTCCGGTGGGTACGTAGAACGGAGAGCCGTCCAGTCCAAGCGCGGGGTTCAGCTCCCGCAGCCCGACGCTGGCCGGGATCACCCCGTTCTCCAGCGCCAACGCGGCCTTGATCAGCGACGCCACACCCGCCGCGTGCCCGAGGTGGCCGATGTTGCCCTTCACCGAGGTCAACGCGCAGGTGCCCGGCTCCGCGGCCCCCAGCCGCCGGAACGCCGAGGTGAGCGCCGCGACCTCGATGGGATCGCCGAGCACGCTGCCGCTGGCGTGGGCCTCCACCATCGAGACGTCGGACGGGTCGACGCCGGCGACCGACAGCGCCTCGGCGATCACGGCGGCCTGACCGCCGACGCTGGGCGCGGTGAACCCCACCTTGGCCGCCCCGTCGTTGTTCAGCGCGGTCGCGCGGATGACCGCCCGGATGTGGTCGCCGTCGGCCAGCGCGTCGCGCAGCCGCTTGAGCGCCACGACGCCGGCACCGGAGGCGTTGACCATCCCGGACGCCGCCTTGTCGAAGGGGCGGCAGTGCCCGTCTCTGCTCAACACCCCGCCCGGCTCCCACCAGTAGCCGTGGTGCAGTGGCAGCTGCACCACCGCCCCGCCGGCCAGGGCCATGGCGCACTCCCCCGCGCGCAGCGACGCCGCGGCGAGGTGTACGGCGACCAGCGAGCTGGAGCACGCCGTCATCACCCCGAGACTGGGCCCGTGCAGCCCGAGCTTGTAGGAGACCAGCGCAGCCAGGTAGTCCCTCGAACTCCAGGTGCTCAGCGACATCCCGGAGGTGGCGCCCAGCTCGGCGCCCTCGGCGCGGCGCACGAGATCGAGGTAGCCGCTGTCGCCCGAGGCGCCGAAGACCCCGACATCGGTCGTGCGGGTGTGGTCGTACCCCGCGTTTTCCATCGCCGCGTGCGCGCACTCCAGGAAGAGGCGAGTCTGCGGATCGCAGATCCGCGCTTCGCGGGGGGTCAGCCGGAACAGCCCTGCGTCGAAGGCGTCGACATCGGGCGGTGCGGCGCTCGCCTTGACGTAGTACGGGTCGGTCAGCACCGACCGCGGAACGCCCGCGGCGACCAGCTGTTCGTCCGAAGGGAAGCCGATCGACTCCACCCCGGCGCACAGGTTGGCCCAGAACTGGTCGAGGTCGCCCGCTCCCGGGAACCTGCCCGCGACACCAATGATGGCGATCGGCTCATCCTCGCTCTGTTCCTTCATCGGTACCTCCGACGTCTGCACGGATACGTTGACGAAGCTGCCTGCGACGCTCGGCCCCGTCGCCGTGCGCCGAGAGGCTTTCCTGCCGGCGCGCTACCGCCGCCGGCGGTCGCTGCCGGTCGCCGGCCGACAGGTACCGGGCCAGGGCGCCCAGGTTCGGGTGCTCGAACATCGCCGTCACCGGCAGGTCCACCGCGAGCCGCTGGCGCAGCGCCGCGTGCAGGCGCACCACGGCCATCGAGGTCAACCCCGCGTCGAAGAAGTTCTCCGCCGGGTCCAGGTCCACCCCGACCGTCTCGCGCACCAGGTCGGTCAGCCGGCGCAGTATTGGCCCGGCGGGCGGATCGCCGGCACCCGGGGCGGTGGTGCCCGGCGTGGCCGGCCGCACGTCGACCACCTTGTGGTGGCGGTCGAGCACGAGGTCCTCGCCCACGGCGATCTCCGTGGGCACCGCGTACCGCGGCAGGCAGGCGCGCAGGTGCGCACGCAGTTCGGCGGCGGTCACACCGCTGGCACCGGGCACCGGGGTGACCGACAGCGACAGCACCGGCCCGGCGCCGGAGGGCCGCAGCCGGGCCAGTGCGTGCCGGACGCCGGCGTACCCGCACGCCGCGCGCTCGACCTGCTCCGGATCGAGGCGGTGGCCGTCGATGGAGATCTGCCGGTCGAACCGGCCGTCCAGCACGACCGACCCGGACGGGTTCCACCGGCCGCGGTCACCGGTGCGGTACGTCCCCCGCGCGCTGTCGAACCGGCCGGTCCGCCCGCTGCCGTCGAGGTAGCCCGCGGCCAGGTGCGGTGACCGGACGATGACCTCGCCGACGTGCCCGACCGGTGCCGGCGACCCGTCGGCCCGCAGCACCATCAGCTCCGCCCCGCCCACGCCGGTCCCCACCGGCAGCACCGCCGCGTCCGGCAGATCGCCGCGTACCGGCTGGCCGTACCCGGCCACCTCCTCGCACGACGCGATCTGCGGAGTCTCCGTCGTGCCGTACGCGTTGACCACCCGCGCCGCGGTCACGGTCCGCAACTCCCGCACCAGCCGGGCGGTCAGCGCCGCGCCGCCGCTGACGACCAGGCGCAGAGCGTCCAACGTGAAATCACCGCCGGCGGGCCGGCCGGCGAGCACCATCTCCAACAGCGCCGGGGTCGCGTTCAGCACGGTGACCCGGTACTCGCGCAGCGTGCGCAGCAGCGCCTCGGGCGCGGTGAACACCCCCTCCGGGGGGACGATCACCGTGCCGCCGCACAGCAGCGGGGCCAGGCAGTCACGCAGCAGGGGATCGTGTCCCACGCCGCCGAGCAGGGCGATCCGGTCCTCGGGCCGCAGCTCGAAGAAGCTCACGTACCAGCGCAGCGTCGCGCTCAGCGCCCGTGGTGACACCGCCACCGCCGCCGGTCGCCCGGAGGTACCGGAGGTGAACAGCACGTGGCTTGCCCGGTCGAGGCGATTCGGCTCGGGGTGGCCCGCGCCGATGCCGACCAGCGGGTCGGTGGGTAGCAGCTCCAGGCGGGCCTTCGGCCGCAGGATCTCGGTGTGCTCGGCGAGCACCCCCGCGGGCTCGTCCGCGTCGACCACCGCCACGGCGGCGCCGGCCGCCCACGCGCCCAGCAGCGCGACGGGGAGCGCGGCGCGGCGCCCGGCCCGCAGTTCCAGCACGTCACCCGGGTCGACGCCGGCCGCGGTGACCAGCGCGGCCACGCGGTCGACCCGCCGCATCAGCTCCGCGAAGGTCCACCGCACCCCATCGCCCAGCACCGCGACGCTGTCGGGGTAGCGCCCGGCCACCTCCCGTACGGCGGCGACCAGGTCCTCCGGCGAGCCGGCCGGAGCCGGGGGCAGCGCGGGCAACTCCCGGGGTACCGGCCGGGACCGGGGCGTACCGGTCCGCAGCGCCGCGGCGAGGTCGGTGGCGGTCTCGATCACCTGGCGCATCAGCTCCGCAGCGGTCGAGTCGTCGAACCGGCCGGCCCGGCAGACGAGCTCCAGCCGGTACGTGTCGCCCCGCCGCAGGTAGAAGTTGACGTCGAAGAGTGCGGCGGGCAGCGCCACGTCGATCCACCGCGCCGCCCCACCGGCCAGGTCCGGTGCCGGTGCCATCCGGCTGAGGTCGTTGAGCCAGACCTGGAACAGCGGGTTGTCCCGCAGCGACGGCTGCACGCCCAGCCGCCGGATGATCGCCTGGAAGGTCGGGGTGGAGTGCTCGATGCCCGCCACCTGACGGTCCCGGACGTGGGACAGTACCGCCTCGGGGTTGGCGAGCAGCTCCGCGGTGGACAGCCGCAGCGGTACCGTGGTGACCACGTGCCCGACGAGGTCGAACTCCACCGGACGCCGTCGCCCGCTCAACGGCATGCCCACGGTGACTTCGTGCTCCCCGGACCACGCGGTGAGCACGAAGGCCACGCAGGCCAGGAAGTAGGTGGCCGCGGTGTAGCCGTGCCGGACGAGCAGCGCGTCGAGGTCGCTGGTCAGCCGGTGACCGAGGTCGACGACGAGGGGGCGCCCGACCAGGTTCGGCGCCTCGGGGCCGTCGAGCCGGAAGGGCAGCACGGTGCGCACCGTCGCATCGCGCAGCAGCTCCTCCCAGTAGTCGAGATCCTGGTGCCAGCGCGGTGTGCCCACGGTGGCCGCGCGCTCGTGGGCGAAGTCCGCGAAGCTGGGCGCGTCCGCCGGCCACCGCGGGGCCCGGCCGGCCGAGCGGGCGGCGTACGCCGCGGCGATGTCGTTGACGACGATCTCGAGCGTGCGCAGGTCGGAGACGACGTGGTGGAGCACGACGGCGAGTACGCAGCCGGTCTCTCCGGTGCCGTGCAGCACGCCCACGTTCATCAGTGGCGGATACTCGGTGGGGATGACGGTCGAGGCCATCCGCGTCACGAACTGGACGATCTCGCCGTCGGTCAGCTTCGCGGGCACGGTGACCGTCCACGGCGTGAGTTCGGCCCGGTCGGCGTAGCGGGAGACCGGTACACCGTCGACGACGGCGATGCCCGCCCGCAGCGCGTCGTGGCGGGCGATCACGTCGGCCACGGCCGCGCGCAGGACCTCGTCGTCGA
>JBDZVD010000060.1:0-26546 GCA_040255525.1 Micromonosporaceae bacterium
CCTTCCTGGATGAGGTCGAGGAAGGCCATGCCCCGCCCGGTGTACCGCTTCGCGAGCGAGACGACCAGCCGGAGGTTCGCCTCCAGCAGATGGTTCTTGGCCCGCTCGCCGTCCCGGGAGATCCAGCTCAGGTCGCGGTGCATGGTGACGACGAGCTTCTCCTCGCCCTCCTCGGCCGCGCGCAGGCGCTCACCGGCGTACAGGCCGGCCTCGATCCGCTTGGCGAGCTCGACCTCCTGCTCGGCGTTGAGTAGCGGGACCTTGCCGATCTGCTTCAGGTAGGCACGCACCGAATCGGCGGAGGCGGTCAGCTCCGCGTCGCGGCGGGCCTGCTTGAGCGCCTCGGACTCCTCGTCGTCCCATTCGAAGTCGTCGGCGTCGGCCTGGGCGTCGGCCTCGGCCTCGGCGACGATCTCCGCGGGCTCGTCGACGACCACGTCCTCAAGGTCGGCCGCGAGCGTCTCCGGGTCGATGTCGCCGTCATCCGGGCCGTCCTCGCCCTTGGCGGTCGCCGGGCCGGCCTTCGCCCCGGCCGCCTGCTTGGTCGCCTTGGCGGCCTTGGCCGGCGGCTTCTCGGCGGTCCGCGGGGCGGTCTTCGTCGTGCTCTTCGCGGCGGCCTTGGCCGGCTTCGCGATCGTGGTCGCGCCCGATTCGGGGACGGGCGCGCCATCGGTCTCCGGGCTCGCCGCCTGCTTGGGCGCGGACCGCTTCGCCGGGGCGGGTTCGGGACTCTTCGCCACCACCGGCGCCGGCTTGGTCACGGCGGGCGCGGCAGGCGCTTTCGGGGTGGCCTTGGCGGTGGTCGCCTTCGACGCGGGCGTCGCGGACCGGGCCGCGGCGACCCGGCGCCGGCTGGTCGCCGAGCCGTCGACGACCACGACCACGCCGGCCTCGGCGAGGCTACGCAGAAGTTTCTTGGCCTGGCTCGGGGTGACCTCGGCATCCTCGACGGCCTGAGCCACCTCGGCGGAGGTCAAGTGCCCATCCGAGCTGGCCGCGTGGGCGATGAGCGCGTCGGTCAGGGTGCGCACGTCGGTGCCTGATTGGCGGGCTTCAGTCACGAACGACCTTCCGAAGGCGAAAAACGAGCACGGCCGGTCCGGCCAACGTAGCGCGAAATTCGCGCCTCTGCCGACCGGTGAAGATCCCGGACCGCCAGGCTCGGAAACCGTGTGGTCCAAGATCTTCCTATGAGGAGGCCCGGGTCGCCGGCGTGAACAGGCGGTCCGAGGTCCTCGTCGAAGGTCCCGGGCCGGCCGGAAGGCGGCGTGGCCCGGACTCCCTCTCAGGGGGTTTTGCGCAGCACAGGGCGTCGCAAACCCCTCGGTTGAAGTTTGGGAACCCATTCACCGTGAATCGGCCCCTGTGACCTGGTGGGCGATCCGTGGCGGGTGGGCAGCGTGAATTGTAGCGCCGCGGGGTGCCATCAGTTCACGCCGCGCGCCCACCCGGCACGGATCCGGGCCCTGAGAGGATGCTCCGCATGACGGTCGAGCCCGAAGAACTACTCCAGATCGCGGTACGGATTGCCGGCGGAGCGGCCGAGCTGGCCCGCCAGATGCGCGACGAGGGGGTCACCGGGGTCACCACCAAGAGCAGCGCCACCGATGTGGTCACCGCGGCCGACCGGGCCGCGGAGCGGTACGTGCGGGAGGCGCTGCGCGAGCATCGACCGGGTGACCGGGTGCTGGGCGAGGAGGCCGGGGAGTCGGCCGGGGCGGGTGCCGTGCGGTGGATCCTCGACCCGATCGACGGCACGGTCAACTACCTGTACGGGATCCCGCAGTACGCGGTCTCGCTCGCGGCCGAGGTGGACGGCGAGGTGGTCGCCGGCGTGGTACGGAACCCGGTCAGCGGTGAGCAGTGGACCGCCACCCGGGGCGGCGGCGCCTGGCGAGGCGACGTCCGGCTGACCGGCTCGCAGGTCACCGAGCTGAGCCAGACCCTGCTGGCGACCGGGTTCGGGTACGACTCGGCGCGGCGGGTGCACCAGGCCAGGGTGGTCGCGAAGTTGCTACCGATCGTCCGGGACATCCGCCGGTTCGGCGCCGCTTCGCTGGACCTGTGTTTCGCCGCCGAGGGCCGGGTGGACGCGTACTACGAAAAGGGGCTCAATCTCTGGGACCACGCGGCCGGCGGCCTGATCGCCGCCGAGGCCGGCCTCCGGGTCGGCGGGCTGTCCGGAGCGGGACCCGGGCCCGATCTGGTCGTCGCGGCGCCACCGGCGATCTGGCCGGCGCTGCAGGACGCGCTGGTGCGGCTCGACGCGGCCGGCGGGCCGTGACGGCTGCGGCCGTGACGGCTGCGGCCGTGATGGTTGCGGCCGTGATGGTTGCGGATCGTGCGGGACGCGCGGCGGATCGTGACGGTCGCGGGTCGTGAGGAACCCGGGGACGGGGCGTGACGGGTACCCACGGTGGTCGTGACGGGCGCCCGGACAGGTCGTGACGGACCCGGCCGGAACCGGCTCACGCCGTGTCGCAGGTGTGCGGCGGCGGCGACGGGTTGCCCAGTTGGGCGAGCGACTGGCTGACTTCGGTCTTCGTGCCGAGCGTCGTGTACTGCGAGCCGATGGTCACGTCGATCACGTCGTTGTTGCGCTTGATGTCGAACTGGCTGTCGGCGAAGCCGAGGAAGTAGGAGTTGACCACCGTCGCGGCGGCCAGTTCCTTCGGCCCGTAGACCAGCTTCGAGACGCCGTCGAACTTGGCCGGCGCGTTGCCGGCCGTGACGACGGTGAAGCCGCGGTTACGGAACTCCGTGGCCACCGCGGTGGCCAGGCCGGGAGTGTTGGTGCCGTTGTAGACGTTGATTTTGATCTTTCCGGGGACCGGCAGGGGACGTGTCTTCACCTTGACCGCGCCGGCCGGGCAGCTGTTGGAGTAGATGCTGCCGCTCTGCTTGTCCTTGAAGATGGCGACGAGTACCAGGATCAGCGCGGCAACGACCAGCAGCGCTACCAGGATCATGGCCCGGGCCCGGGCAAGGCTCATTGTCTTCGGCTCCCCGTCCAACCACGTGCATCTGATCTTTTGTCCGTCCTGCCGCATCACTCTAGGGCGAAGCCGCTCGGGTACGACGAGAGTAGCGGTATCGTCGCCGACGTTACGCCTGTTGCCCGCCAGCGCCGGAATCCCCACCCGCGGGCGGCGCGGCGGATGCAATCTGCGGGCTTTGCCACCTACCTTGGTGTCGCCTGAGTCACATTGGGAACAACTTCGCGTGCGCGGGCGTACAACTCTCGCACAGGGGCGGTAAGGTACCGCGCCCGGCGAGGGAGTTTCGACGGGCGCTACCCCCACCGGAAGACCCCGCCGGCCGTGGCTGAAAAGGCACGGCCAGCGGGCAAGGAAACACCGATGTCTGGCGTTACACCGGGCGCGATTTGGAAACGGAAACGGGAGTGTGACAACCGATGGCCACCGACTACGACGCCCCGCGTCGCGACGAGGTCGACCTCGGCGAGGACAGCTTGGAGGAGCTCAAGGCACGTCGCGTCGACGCGCAGTCCGCTGTGGTCGATGTGGACGAGGCGGAGGTCGCGGAGAACTTTGAGCTGCCCGGCGCCGACCTCGCCGACGAGGAGCTGACCGTCAAGGTCCTGCCCATGCAGGCCGATGAATTCCGCTGCTCGCGCTGCTTCCTGGTGCATCACCGCAGCCAGCTGGCGGTTGAGCGGAACGGTGATCTGATCTGTCGGGAATGCGCCTGACAGATCTACGACAGGCGGGCGGCTGGATTGGTTCCCGACCCGGCTGGGAACCCTGAAGTACCGCCCGTCTCGGGTCGGCGTGCCGGAGACATCCGGCAGCGGCGCCGGCCCGACAGTGCTGTGAAGGGAGCGGGAGCGATGGATGGTGCTGACCGGACCGTGCCGGACGGTGCGACCGCCGGGCCCGCGCAGCCGGCACCGGACCGTGAGCCGGAGCCGGTCGGCGAGGCGCCGGCGCCCGGCAACCGGGAGGAGCCGGCCGCCGCCGACGACATGTCCGACACCATCGCCGCGCTGACCGACGACAGTCTCGACCAGTCGCAGCGGCGCTGGCTGCTCGGCCGGCTCGCCGGCGAACTGCGGGCGCGCGGCCTCGGCGACCTGTTCCGCCCGAAGGCGGCGATGCGGTGGATCGCCGATGCGGTCAGCGACATCGCGCCCCGGCTGCCCATCCGGGACTATGCGACCCTGCGCCGGCACTTCCCCGACCTGAGCGACGACGAGCTGGCCGAACGGCTCATCCGCAACGCGTCCCGGACCACGGCCGCGGTCGGCGCCGCCAGCGGAGGGGTGGCCTCGATCGAGTGGGTGGCCACGCCCACCCTGCTGTCCGCGCCGGTCCTGCTCGCGGCCGAGACCGTGGCAGTGGTGGCCATCGAGATCAAGTTGATCGGCGAACTGCACGTCGTCTACGGCACGCCGATCGCCGGTACCCGTTCCGAGCGCGCGATGGCGCTGGTGCAGGCCTGGGCGCAGCGGCGGGGCATCAACCCGATGCTGCCCGGCATGGGTGTGGCCGCGATGCTGGGTACCGCCGCGCGCAAGGAACTGCGCGACCGCCTGCTGCGCAGGTTCGGTCGCAACCTCACGACCTACGGTCCGTTGCTGACCGGCGCCGCCGTCGCCAGCTACCTCAACCGCCGGGCCACGGTTTCGCTGGGCCAGCAGATCCGTAAGGACCTGGCCGGCCGCGTCCCGCGGCCGGCGATCACGCAGTGGCCGACTCAGCCTCCGCCCCGGGACTGACTCCCGCGGCACGCGCCGCCAGCAGGGCCTTCGCGACCCGCTCCGGGTGACGGGCACTGATCACCCAGTACGGGGTCGGATCCTCCGGATCGTCCAGCACGACCAGGACCGCCCGTGGCACCCAGGGGCGCTGCACGATGAACGCGTACTGGTCGGCGTTCGGGCCGAGCGCCTCGCGCCGGGCCGCGGCGTCCAGGACACCCACCTCGCGGACGAAGCGCACCGGCAGCCGGGCGTCGTCGACCCGCAGTTCGCCGTCCTCCACCGCGACCCGGATGCGGCTGAGCACGCAGAGGCCGACCACGGTCAGCGGCAGCAGGACCAGATACGGCACCCAGGTGGCCAGGCCGGGGGCTCCCAGGTACACCTCGGCCGAGAGCATGACGGCCAGGGCCAGGGCGAGCAGCCACAACCACCACGGCACGACGAGCCGCTCGGCGTACCGGGCGGCGGAGGGGTTCCGGTGGTCGGCCGGTCGCTGGGCCACACCGTCCGGCGCCCCGGCGCCGCTGGCCGCCGGGATCGGGTTCGGATGATGTGCCACGCTGTGAGGGTATCGGTGCCCCGCGCGATCAGCGCCGACCGGGGCACGGCAGGATGGCATTGTGAGCGAGGACGCCGTCATGACTGAGCCGGTCCCGGTGGCCGTGCGCCAGCTCGACCCGGGCCTGCCCCTGCCCGCGTACGCCCATCCGGGTGACGCCGGGGCTGATCTGTGCGCCGCCGAGGACGTGAAGCTGGCTCCCGGCCAGCGGGCGCTGGTGCGCACCGGCGTGGCGATCGCCCTGCCGGACGGCTGTGTCGGTCTCGTGCACCCGCGATCCGGGCTGGCCAACCGCCTGGGAGTCACGGTGCTGAACGCCCCCGGAACCATCGATGCCGGGTACCGGGGCGAGATCATGGTTAATCTGGTGAACCACGACCCGGACACCACGGCGACCATCACCCGTGGCGACCGCATCGCGCAGCTTGTCGTCCAGCGGGTGGAGCGTGCACACTTCGTCCGCGTCGACGAGCTTCCCGACTCGGTCCGGGGAGTGGGCGGACACGGATCGACCGGCGGACACGCCGGTCTGCGCTGAACAGGACGGTGGAACCGTGATCTTCTCCCGAGGCCGCGCGAGTGGCGGGCGGCACAAGAAGGGCGAGGATGCCGGTCGCGGGGCCCACCGGTCACCGGCCGCGGACCCGGCAGGCGACGCCGACGAACTCGTCGAGCGGGCCGCCGGCGGGGGCCCTTCCCGTCCGGGTCCGTACGACATCACCGAGGCGCCCAGCGGCGTCGAGCGGCTCGACCTCGGCAGCCTCCAGATCCCCGCGGTCAACGGAGTGGAGATCCGGGTGCAGGCGAACCCGGACGGCAGCATCGCGCAGGTCGTGCTGGTACACGAGAGCAGCGCGCTGCAGCTCGGCGTGTTCGCGGCGCCCCGCAGCGCCGGGATCTGGGACGAGGTCCGTGACGAGATCCGCGAGCAGCTGACCCGCGACGGCGCCAAGGCCGACGAGGTGGGCGGGGAGTACGGCACCGAGCTGCGGGCGCGCATCCGCACGCCGGACGGGCCGGCCGACGTCCGGTTCATCGGCGTCGACGGGCCGCGCTGGATGGTCCGCGCGGTGTACCAGGGCCCGGCCGCCACCGACCCCGGCGCCGCCGGCCCGCTCGCCGACTGCCTTCGCGAGCTGGTGGTCGACCGGGGCCGGGAGGCGATGCCGGTACGCGAGGCCCTGCCGCTGCGGCTGCCCAGGGAGGCCACCGAGCAGGCCCAGATCCAGAAGCAGGGCCAGCAGCAGTCCCAGGCGCGGGCGCAGGTGCAACCGGGCGGGCAGACGAAGGCACAGGTGCAACTGGGCGACTCGCCACTGGCCCCGCAGCCGCCGACCGCACCGGGCACCGGGGCGACAGCGGTGAACGGCACCACCTCCCAGCCGGGCAAGCGCGGCTCGTCCCGTACCCGCCGATCTCGGTGATCTGCGGCACCACCTGGCTGGCGGGGATCCTCCCGCCGGCCGGGCGGGTCCATACTCGGCGGCCGGTCGGTGACACGTTCCGGGTCCGAACCCGTTTCGGGCGCGGGAAGAGGTTGACCGGCCGCCCACGGATGGACGTACGCTAATCAGCGCCGGCTGCTCGCCGGCGCTGGGCCGAGGAGAGTGACACGCAGGTCATGGCGACCGTCGAGCGACCTTCGCCGTTACACCGGTTCTTCCGTCGCCTCGTGGCCAGCGAGGCCGAGTTGGACGCGGAGGAGTTGCAGCGCAGCACGGCCGAGTCCGGATGCGTGGCGGCCTGCGACGTCAAGCGCGGCCAGCTGGTCAGCGTGAGTGGTCGGCTACGCACGGTGGTCTACACTCCCCGGACGAACCTGCCGACCCTGGAGGCCGATCTCTACGACGGCAGCGACGTGGTCACGCTCGTCTGGCTCGGCCGGCGGCACATCGCCGGCATCGAACCCGGCCGGGTGCTGGCGGTCCGGGGCCGGATCGCGGTGCGTGAGGGCCGGAAAGTGATCTACAACCCGTATTACGAGCTCGAATTACCCCGGTGAGGCCATGACGACCGAGACGCCGCGCGAGCGCGCCCCCGAGGCAGGCACTGCCGAGCCGGGAGAGCCGATGTCCTCCGGGCAGGTCGATGGCGGCACCGGATCGGGCACGGCCGAAGAGCCGCTGCCCAGCTTCAGTGAGCAGCTGGCCGACCAGCTCGGCGGCGTGCGCGGGGTGGTCGAGTCCGGGATACCGGTCCTGGTGTTCGTGGTCGCCAACGTCGTCTGGTCGCTGCGGCCGGCGATCGTCATCTCGGTCGCCGCGGCGGTGATCATCGGTGGTTGGCGGCTGGCCCGCCGGCAGCCGGTGCGGCACGCGATCAATGGCGTCTTCGGCATCGCCATCGGCGCGATCATCGCCTGGAAGACCGGCAGCGCCAAGGACTTCTACCTGCCCGGGATCCTGCTCAGCCTCGGGTACGGGCTGGCCATGCTGGCCTCGGTCGCGCTCAAGCGCCCGCTGGTCGGCTGGGTCTGGTCGCTGCTGGTCGCCCGCGGGCGCACGGAGTGGCGGGGCGACCCGCGGATGGTCCGCACATTCAGTTGGCTGACCGTGGTCTGGGCGCTGACGTACCTGGCCAAGGTGGTGATCCAGGCGGTGGTCTTCCAGCACACGTCGGACGACAGCCCGGCCACGGCGCTGGGCGTCCTGCGGCTGGCGCTGGGCTACCCGCCGTACCTCCTGCTGATCGCGATCACCGTCTGGGCGACCCGGCGGGTGTCGCCGCAGGCCGCCCCGGAGCCGGTCGCCCAGCGGGGCTGAGGTTCCCGCGGCCCGCCGGAGCGCCGAGGGCGTCCCGGCGCCGGTCGCCCGCTCAGCTCTGCTGCTCGCCCGCCGGGGGCGGGTTCCCGCCCCGGCTCTCGACCCCGGCCCGCGCACCGAGGATGACCGCGCGCACGCTGTCCTCGACCTCGGTGGTGCAGACGAAGACCAGCTCGTCGCCGGCCTCCAGCGGGTCGTCCGGCGTCGGTACCAGTACCCGCTTGCCGCGCAGCACCGCGACCAGCGCCGCGTCGTGGGGGAGCGGCACGTCACGGACGGCGTGGCCGACGTACGGCGCCGAACCCGGCAGCGTGATCTCCACGAGGTTGGCCTCGCTCTGCCGGAACGTCATGAGCCGGACCAGGTCGCCGACGGTGACGGCCTCCTCGACCAGGGCGGCCATCAACCGCGGCTTGCTCACCGCGACGTCGACGCCCCACTGGTCGGTGAACAGCCACTCGTTCTCGGCGCGGTTCACCCGGGCCACCACCCGACCGACCGCGAATTCGGTCTTGGCCAGCAGCGACAACACCAGGTTGACCTTGTCGTCGCCGGTGGCGGCCACCACGACGTCGCAGCTTGCCAGGTCGGCGTCCTGGAGGCTGGCCACCTCGCAGGCGTCGGCCAGCACCCACTCGGCCTCCGGCACCCGCTCCGGACGCAGCCGCTCGGCGGCCCGTTCGATGAGTATCACCTGGTGGCCGTTCTCGATCAACTCTTGGGCGATCGAGCGGCCGACGTTACCGGCTCCGGCAATGGCAACTCGCATGTCAACGCCCTCCCACCCCGTACTCTCGCTGGCCGCTTGACCGGCCCCTCCCAAATTCGGGCGGGCCTGACGGTTGGACTCGAACAACCCGCTGCCCGCCGGTCAGGCCGCGGGCGCCGTGCCGGCGATCTTGGAGACCGGCCCGATCAGATCGTCCGTGAGCAGCATGAACACCTGGTCGCCGTCCTGCAGGACGGCGGAGGCGGTCGGTAGGGAGCCGGCGCCGAACCGCATGATGTACGCCACTCTCGCGCCGGTCGCGTCCTCCAGGGCGCGGACCGGCCGGCTGATCCAGCCGGCGTGCACCGGTACCTCGACAATGGCAACGGTACTGGTCGGATCCCGCCAGATCTCGGCATTGCCCTCGGGTACGACGTGGCGCAGTATCCGGTCGGCGGTCCACCGGACCGTGGCCACGGTCGGGATGCCCAACCGCTCGTACACCTCGGCGCGCTTCTGGTCGTAGATCCGGGCCACCACGCGCTGCACCCCGAACGTCTCCCGGGCCAGCCGGGCAGAAATGATATTGGAGTTGTCCCCGCTCGACACGGCGGCGAACGCGTCGGCCCGCTCGATGCCCGCGGCGATCAGCACTTCCCGGTCGAAGCCGATGCCAGTGACGGTCAGCCCGGTGAAGTCCGGGCCGAGCCGGCGGAACGCGTCGGAGTGGACGTCGATCACGGCAACCGAGTGGCCCTTGGCCTCCACGCTGTGCGCCAGAGTCGACCCGACCCGGCCGCAGCCCATGATCACGATGTGCACTGGAATGCCCTCCCGGCATCGGGTGTTACGAAGCGGCACGCTACACGGTCGGCGCACCTCTGCGTCGATCACCCACCCGATATGACGAGCACAACGGCCGTACCCTTGTCACTCGTGGCCACCCCCACCTCGCTGCTGAAGCGCCTGCTGATCGGACGGCCGTTCCGCTCCGACCGCATGCAGCACACACTCCTCCCGAAGCGCATCGCACTGCCCGTTTTCGCCTCCGATGCGCTGTCGTCCGTCGCGTACGCCCCGGACGAGATCCTGCTGACGCTCTCGGTCGGGGGGGCCGCCTTCTACACCTACTCCCCGTGGATCGCACTCGGGGTGGTGGCGGTGATGTTGACCGTGGTCGCCAGCTACCGCCAGAACGTGCACGCGTACCCGTCCGGCGGCGGGGACTACGAGGTCGCGACGGTCAACCTTGGCCCGAAGTTCGGGCTGGTCGTGGCGAGTGCGCTCATGGTCGACTACGTCCTCACCGTAGCCGTGTCGGTCTCCTCCGGGGTGGAGAATCTGGGCTCGGCCTGGCCGTTCGCCGCCCAGCACAAGGTCGGGTTCGCGGTCGGCGTGATCGTCGTGCTGACCGCCATGAACCTGCGCGGTATCCGGGAGGCCGGTACCGCTTTCGCCGTCCCGACCTACGCCTTCATGGGCTCGATCCTGCTGATGGTCGGCGTCGGGCTGTTCCGGATCTTCGTCCTCGGCGACCACCTGCGGGCGGAGAGCGCCCACATCGCCGTCCAGCAGACCCACTCGATCGCCGGGTTGGCCCTCACCTTCCTGCTGGTGCGCACGTTCGCCTCGGGCTGTACGGCGCTGACCGGCGTCGAGGCGATCTCCAACGGGGTGCCGGCGTTCCAGAAGCCGAAGAGCAAGAACGCGGCCACGACACTGCTGATGCTGGGCAGCATCGCGATCACCATGCTCATGGGGATCATCGTGCTGGCCCGGCTGACCGGGCTGCGGATCGTGGACGTGACGGTGCAGAAGCTGCCCGCCGGGTACCAGCAGAAGACCGTTCCCGCCCAGCTGGCGCACGCGGTCTTCGGCGGCTTCACCCCGGCGTTCATCCTGGTCATCGCGACCACCACGCTGATCCTGGCGCTCGCCGCGAACACCGCCTTCAACGGCTTCCCGGTGCTGGGCTCGATCCTCGCCCAGGACCGGTACCTGCCCCGCCAGCTGCACACCCGCGGCGACCGGTTGGCGTTCAGCAACGGCATCCTGTTCCTGGCGACCTTCGCGATCATCCTGATCGTGGCGTTCCACGCCCAGGCGACCCGGTTGATCCAGCTCTACATCGTGGGCGTGTTCGTGTCGTTCACGCTGTCCCAGACCGGCATGCTGCGGCACTGGAACCGGTCGCTGCGCGTCGAGCGCGATCCGGCCGCGCGGCGTCGGATGCTGCGCTCCCGCACGATCAACGGCATCGGCCTGGCGATGACCGGCTTCGTGCTGGTCCTGGTCGTGGTCACCAAGTTCCTTGCCGGCGCGTGGATCTCGATCGCCATGATGTGCGTGATCTTCCTGGTCATGCTCGGTATCCGGAAGCATTACGACCACGTCGCGCAGGAGCTGGCCCCGACCGACGAGCGCCAGACGCTGCCCGCACGCAACCAGGCGATCGTGCTGGTCAGCAAGGTGCACCTGCCCACCCTGCGGGCACTGGCGTACGCGCAGGGCACCCGGCCGGACACACTGACCGCGGTGACGGTGAACGTGGACGACGCGGATACCCGGGCAATCGAGGCGGACTGGGAGGCGCGCGGCATCCCGGTGCCGCTGACCGTGGTCGACTCGCCGTACCGGGAGATCACCGCGCCGATCATCGATTACGTCAAGTCGGTACGCCGCGAGTCGCCGCGCGACGTGGTGACCGTGTTCATCCCGGAGTACGTGGTCGGCAAGTGGTGGGAGCACCTGCTGCACAACCAGAGCGCGCTGCGGCTCAAGGCCCGGCTGCTGTTCGAGCCCGGTGTGATGGTGGTCAGCGTGCCGTGGCAGCTGGAATCGAGCCAGAACAAGAACCTCCGCCGGTTGGAGGGCGCCCACACGGCGCCGGTCCGCGGTCCGCGGCCGGACACCGGCCTGTCGGCACCCGCGCAGCCCACCACGCCGGCGCCCGACGGAATGGTGCCCGCCGAATGACACCCCCCGGTACGCTCGCGTCCCGTGCCGCCGGGCAGGCCCCGGCAGGCGGACAGCCGCTGGTCGGCGACCGGTTCGAGGTCGAGGTGGGCGCGGTCGCGCACGGCGGGCACTGCGTCGCCCGGGCGCCGGACGGCCGGGTGGTCTTCGTGCGGCACGCGCTGCCGGGCGAGCGGGTGATCGTTTCGGTCACCGAAGTGCTGGCCGGTTACCTGCGCGCCGACGCGGTGGAGATCCTCGCCGCCTCGCCGGACCGGGTGGAGCCGCCGTGCCGGTACGCCTCGCCGGCCTCGGCGCCCCACGCGGGCCGGCGGACCCCGGCGGCGCACTGTGGCGGCTGCGACTTCCAGCACGTGGCGCCGCCGGCTCAACGGGTGCTGAAGGCCGCCGTCGTCCGGGAGCAGTTGGTGCGGCTGGGCGGCCTGTCGCCCGCCGAGGTGGACGCGCTCGGGGTACGGGTCGACGAGCTGCCCGGCGGGCCTCTCGGGTGGCGTACCCGGGTGCGGTACACAGTCGACGCGACCGGACGGGCCGGCCTGCTCGCTCACCGGTCGAATGAGGTGGTCCCGGTGGACCGGTGCCTGATCGCCCACCCCGCCGTGCGGGAGGCTCCGGTGACCGGGCAGCGGTGGCCGGTGGACGACCGGGTCGAGGTGGTCGCCGGAAGCGGCGGGGACGTCACGGTCGTCGGCTCGACCTCGGGCGTGGTGTCCGGTCCGGCCGAGGTGACCGAGCGGGCGGCGGGGCGGCCGTGGAGCGTCCCGGCGGGGGCGTTCTGGCAGGTGCACCCGGCGGCGGCGGACGCACTGGTGTCGGCCGTGCTGGACCTGCTGGAGCCGGCCGCCGGCGAGCGCGCCTGGGACCTTTACGGCGGCGCGGGGCTGTTCGCCGCCGCGCTGGCGCCCCGGGTCGCCGGGGTGACCCTGGTGGAGTCCGACCGGGACGCGGTCGCCGCGGCCCGGTCGTCGCTGGCCGACCTCTCTAACATCCACATTGTACGGTCTACAGTGGAGCGATTCCGGCCGGCGGGCGCGCCGGACGTGGTCGTGCTGGACCCGCCGCGTACCGGTGCCGGGGCGGCCGCGGTACGGCTGGTGGCGGGGGCGTCGCCGCGTGCGGTGGCGTACGTGGCCTGCGATCCGGCGGCGTTCGCCCGGGACGTCTCCACGTTCCGTGCCCGCGGGTACCGGCTCGCCGCGCTGCGCGCGTTCGACGCGTTCCCGATGACCCACCACGTCGAGTGCGTCGGCCTGCTGCTGCCGGCCTGACCGGGCCGGCTTCGCGGCCGTCCGGTGCCCGGATCGGGGCATTCGCCGGTACGGGTCGACAGCCGCCGGTGACCCGGGTCACCGCCGGCCGGTGGCGGTCCGGGCGGGCCGTCGCGGGCGCGGCGCCGTGCCTGTCCACGGCCGCCCCGGACCACCGGTTGCCATTAGTGGGCCTTGTGAATCTCGGTGCCGGTCTGGCAGCGGAGGGGCGAACTCCCATTAGAGTGAGTGGTCATGAGCTCCTTTCCTGGTAACGATGCTGAGTTCCCGACGTTGGCCCGCATCACCGGACCGGGCGACCTGAAGGGGCTTACGCCGGCGGAGCTGGCGGTCCTGGCCGGTGAGGTGCGTGATTTCCTGGTCGCCAAGGTGTCGCGGACGGGCGGCCACCTGGGCCCCAACCTGGGCGTGGTCGAGCTCACCCTGGCTCTGCACCGGGTGTTCGATTCGCCTACCGACCGCATTCTGTTCGACACCGGACACCAGGCGTACGTGCACAAGATGGTGACGGGCCGGCAGGAGGGCTTCGACCTGCTGCGCCGCCGCGGCGGACTGTCCGGGTACCCGAGCCGCGCCGAGTCGGAGCACGACCAGATCGAGAACTCGCACGCCTCCACGGCGTTGTCCTACGCGGACGGGCTGGCCAAGGCGTTCGCGCTGCGTGGCGAGGGTCGGCACGTGGTCGCCGTGGTCGGCGACGGCGCGCTGACCGGCGGCATGTGCTGGGAGGCGCTGAACAACATCGCGGCCGCGCGCAACCCGCTGGTGATCGTCGTCAACGACAACGGGCGCTCGTACGCGCCGACGATCGGCGGTCTGGCCGACCACCTCGCCGCGCTGCGCCTGAACCCTGGCTACGAGAAGGTGCTTGACCTGGTCAAGGACGCGCTCGGCCGGACGCCCCTGGTCGGAGCGCCGCTGTACGAGACGCTGCACGCGGTCAAGAAGGGGATCAAGGACGCGGTCGCGCCCCAGGCGATGTTCGAGGATCTGGGCATCAAGTACGTCGGACCGGTCGACGGTCACGACATCGTGGCGGTGGAGTCCGCGCTGCGCCGGGCCAAGGGGTTCCGGGGTCCGGTGATCGTGCACGCGGTGACCCGCAAGGGGTACGGTTACCAGCCCGCCGAGGACGATGAGGCGGACTGCCTGCACGGCCCGGGCGCCTTCGACGTCGAGACCGGCAAGCTGCTCGCCCCGCCCTCGCTGAAGTGGACCAGCGTGTTCGCCGACGAGCTGGTCGCGCTGGCCCAGCGGCGGCCGGACATCGTCGGGATCACCGCGGCGATGGCCGAGCCGACCGGCATCGCGAAGTTGATGCGCACGTTCCCGGAGCGGGCCTTCGATGTCGGCATCGCCGAGCAGCACGCGGTGACCTCGGCGGCCGGCCTGGCCATGGGCGGGATGCACCCGGTCGTGGCGGTGTACGCGACCTTCCTCAACCGGGCCTTCGACCAGGTGCTGCTGGACGTGGCCATGCACAAGCTGCCGGTGACGTTCGTGCTCGACCGGGCGGGCATCACCGGACCGGACGGGCCCAGCCACTACGGCATCTGGGACATGGCGGCCTTCGGCGTGGTTCCCGGGCTGCGCATCGCCGCCCCACGGGACGCGGCGACGCTGCGCGCCGAGCTGCGCGAGGCGGCCGAGGTGTCGGACAGGCCGACGATCGTGCGGTTCCCGACCGGCTCGGTACCGGCGGATCTGCCCGCGATCGACCGGCGTGGACCGGTCGACATCCTGGCCCGGGGCGCCCGCCGCGACGTGCTGCTCGTCGCGGTCGGAGCGTTCGCGCACCTCGCCGTCGAGGCGGCCGGCCGGATCGCCGGGCAGGGGTACCACGTGACCGTGGTCGATCCGCGCTGGGTCCGGCCGATCCCCGCCGAACTCGTCGACCTGGCCGCGGAGCACCGGCTCGTGGTCAGCGTCGAGGACGGCGTGCGCACCGGCGGCGTCGGTGACGCGCTGGGGCAGGCGATGCGCGATGCGGGCCTCGCCGTACCGCTGTGCAACCTCGGCGTACCGGTGGACTGGCACCCGCACGGCACCCGCGCCGAGATCCTCGCCGACCTGGGCCTGACCGCTCAGGATGTGGCACGGACGGTGGTGGAGACCGTCTCCGGACTGGAGCTGGCCAATACCACGCTGGCGGCCGCCCCGAACGGGGTGCGCGCCACGAACTGACCCCTGGCCAGCGCCGGATTCAGCCGATCGGGGGCGGTTAGCCACCCGCCTCGGGGTACTTCCCATACGCGAGGGCTGTTCACGTCGTCTGTCCACAGCTACCGCCGACCCTGGCGGTCGGCACGGCGGTGCCGGCCCTCCCGTACCGGGCGGATCGGGGTGGCGGGTGGCAACGACGGTCCTCATCGATCTCGGGGACGACTGGTCGGTCGGCGAAGAGGCCGACCGGCGCCGTTATCGGGGGCGCGGTTCGCGGCTCATGGTGGCCGGCGCGCTCGGAGTGCTCGTGCTGCTGCTGTCGGTGTCCGGCGCCGCGCCCAGGCCGGTGTTCACCCGGCTGGCCACCATCCCGGTGCGGGGGCAGGTGACCATCGAGCCCGGGCCGGACGCCGCGTTCATCGGCCAGCGGACGCCGGACGGCCAGGACGTGAGCCGGTACTCGATCTCCACCGGGCGCCGCGTGTGGCGTACCGCGCTCGCGGACCCGCCGGAGAACCTGCGGTACGTCGCGAAAGCCCGGGTGCTCGCGGTCAGCACCTTCGAGCCAGTACCCAGTGCCTCCCGGCTCACCGTGCTGGACGGGGCCACCGGCCGGACGCTGTGGAGCACCCCGGGGTATCCGGTGTGGTCCTGGCCGCCCGACCCGCCCGCCGAACGGGACCAACTCGCCGCGGTGCTGGTCGGTGATCCGGCCGGCGACCGGGACCTGAGAATGGTGCGCATGCGCACCGGCCGGCCGGTGTGGACCCGGCGGATCAAGGCCGGCACCGAGGTGGAGCTCGCGGACTGGGCGCGGTCCGGCCGTCCGGATGTCCTGGTGATCGGGCCGGACGGCGTGGCCAGCGTACTGGCCCGCGACACCGGCACCGTGCTCGGCACGAAGCCGCTGGCCAGCCTGGTGCCCGGCGGTCCGGCCGATCCGACCGGGCAGACCAGCATGAACGTGGTGGGCGGATCGCTGATCGTGCAGCGGCGCGACGACGCCCGGACGGTCCTGATCGACTACGCCCTGCCCGGCCTGTCCGAGCGGTGGCGCCGCACCGGGGAGTACTTCGGCTTTCCCGACGACTGCGGACGGGTGCTCTGCGTCGCCGAGCTGAACCGGCTGAGCGGGGTGGATCCCGGTACCGGCCGGGTGCTGTGGACGGCGCCGGAGTGGCAGGGCGCCAGCCTCATCGGCGGGAACCAGCTGCTCGGGTACCGGGTCGGCGACAGCCAGCGCAGCGGGGTGCTGGACGCGGGTACCGGCCGGCTGCTGCGCGACCTGGGGGACTGGTCGCCGCTGGCCGCGTTCGGGACCGCCCGGCTGATGACCACGCCTGACACGTCGGACTACCGGTACACCTGGTTCGCGCGGTTGGACCCGGAGGACGCGACCATCTACCCGTTCGCCCGGTTGGCCGAGGTCGGGCTCCAGGGCTGCCAGCCCGACACCGGCCTGCTGTTCTGCATGACGCTGGGCAGCGACGTGGCGGTATGGCGGTACCCGGCATGATCGACCTTGGCGTGCCGGGTCCGGGCAGCGAAAATGCCCACCTGCTCCGCCGGAGTGCGATCCGCCGTGGTTCCCGGCTCGGCATCGTGTTGCTCGTGGTCGCGCTCAGCCTGGCGCTCTCCGGTGAGCTGGGGCCGGCGTCGGGGAAGCTGCGGGTGGTCGCTTCGCTGCCGTTCGCGCCGGGCGCGCAGTACGTCGTCGACGGCGACACAGCCTTCGTCGCCGAGGCCGGCCCGCGCGGCAACCGGGTCTCGCGGTACGACCTGCCCACCGGGCGGCTGCGCTGGAGCACCGGCGTCGCCTCGCTGTCCTCCCTGGTCAGCCTCCGGTCGCGTGCGGGTGTTCTGGTCGCGACCGGCTACGCGCCGGGGCCGGACGGCGATCACACGGTGGCGCTGGACGAGGCGAGCGGCCGGGTGCTGTGGCGCAACCGGTACTCGACGGACACGCTGCTGCCGGGCGGGCGGGTGCTGTTGGCGCACGCGTACGCGGCGGACACCGGCCCGGTGGCCCGGCAGGGCGTGATGCGCTCCGAGCAGCTGGCCACCGGCGTCGAGGCGGTGGACCTGCGCAGCGGCCGGCCGGTGTGGAGCTACGCCCTGGACGCCGGCTGCCAGCACGCGGCGACGGGCCGGCCGGGCTCGGCCACCCGGCTGGCAGTCCTGTGCCCGGGCGGCGACCTGCGGGTCGTCGACCTGGCGACGGGGCGCGTGCTGCGGTCGACCCGGGTGCCGCCGCAGGAATCAGGAACGACCGGCGTCCGGTCCGCGACCGCCGGGGCGGCCGACCCGGGCGGTTCGGACACCTCCGGCGCGGACGGGACCGACTCGGACACCTCCGGCGCGGCCGCTGGGGACGACGGCGACGCGCTGGGCACCGGCCCGGTCCTGTCCACCGTCGGGGCGCGGCTGGTGGTGGGCTCCGACCGGGACGGCTCGACGCGGGTGATCGCGTACGACGCGGACACGCTCCGCCCACTGTGGACTATCACGGATACCGGCACCACCTACGGCACCTACCCGTGCGCGCAACTGCTCTGCCTGTATGACGATCGAGGGCTGACGGTTCTGGACCCGGACACCGGCACGCAGCGCTGGCGCACGCCGCGGCACGTGGCGGTGGAGGTGCCGGGTGCCGGTCCGGTCCCGCAGCTTCCCCCGGCGCTGGCTGGCCACCTGCTGGTACAGCCGCTCGGCCCGGCCAGCGCGGGGATGGTCGCGGCCGGCAGCGGGCGGCCACTGCTGTACCTCGACCGCTGGCAGTCGATCACCGGTGCGACCCGGCTGCCGCTGTTCGCCCGCTGGCCGGACGTGCCCGACGGGCGGGTCTGGTTCGGCGTCCTGTCGGGGCAGCCGCTGGCGCTGAACACCGTGGGTTTCGCGCCGGACGTGCTCAAGGGGCAGTGCCGGTTCTCCGGGGAGTACCTGATCTGCGAGACGCTGGCGCAGAGGCTGCGCGTCTGGCGCTACCGGGCTTGATGCCCGGATCTGTGCGCTTTCGCCTGCCATCATGATCAACTTTGCCCGGTTTGCGGGTGCGGGCGTTCTACGCTGTCCGGAGACGACTGGTCTGGGTCCTGGCGTGGCGCCAGACTCGCCGAGCCAGACTGGTCGAAGGCCGGAGGTGGGGCGTGCGGGTACTGGTGGTCGAGGACGAGCGGAACCTCGCGGACGCGATCGTGCGGGGGTTGCGGCGCGTGGGCATGGCGGTGGACGTCGCGTACGACGGGCTCAGCGGCCACGAGATGGCGTTCGTGACCCGGTATGACGTGGTGGTCCTCGACCGCGACCTGCCCGGCGTACACGGCGACGAGATCTGCGCCGACCTGGTCAAGTCCGGAACGCTGACCCGGGTCCTGATGCTCACGGCCAGCGCCAGCGTGGCCGACCGGGTCGAGGGGCTGGGGCTCGGCGCGGACGACTACCTCTCCAAGCCGTTCGCGTTCGACGAGCTGGTGGCCCGGGTACGGGCGCTCGGCCGGCGGGCCACTCCGCCGGCGCCTCCGGTGCTGGCCGTGGGCGACCTGGTTCTCGACCAGGCCCGGCGGTCGGTGAACCGGGCCGGACGCACGCTCGACCTGACCCGCAAGGAATTCGGCATCCTGGAGGAGCTGATCAAGGCGCGGGGCGGCGTGGTGTCCAGCGAGGAGTTGCTGGAACGGGTCTGGGACGCCAACGCCGACCCGTTCACCACGACGGTACGGGTCACCGTGATGACGCTGCGCAAGAAGCTCGGCGACCCGCCGCTGATCGAGACGGTGGTCGGCGCGGGCTACCGGGTGACCGTGTCCGAACCGGAGCTGACATGACGGTGTACGACGGCCGGCGGGAAGGCGGTCGGCTGCGCCCCACGCTCCGCCTCCGGCTGACCCTGCTCAACGGGATCCTGCTGGTCGGCGCGGCCGCCCTGCTCGTGCTGCTGGCCTGGCTCGTGGTGCACCAGGCGCTGCGCCCCTCCCACCTGCTCGCCGCCGGCAACCAGGTGGTGCTCGCCGACGGGCAACGGCTGGACGCCCGCACGTGGCAGCACGACCTGGTCGACTCCGCCGAACGGGAACTGGTGATCAAGGGGTTGGTGGCGGTACTGGCGATCGCCGTGGTCGGGGTGGCCGGCGCGTACGTGGTGGCCGGCCGGGCGCTGCGGCCGCTGCACCGGGTCACCGCGGCCGCGAGGCGGCTGTCCGGCGAGACGCTGGACCAGCGGATCCGCTACGACGGCGCGGACGACGAGGTGGCCGAACTCGCGGCGACCTTCGACGCGATGCTGGAGCGGCTGGCCGGGTCGTTCGAGACTCAGAAGCGGTTCGTCGCCAATGCCTCGCACGAGCTGCGTACGCCGCTGGCGGTGATGCGAACCGAGATCGACGTGACCACGTCCGACCCGGACGCCGATGTGGACGAGTACCGCCGGATGTCCACCGTGGTGCGGGACGCGTCGGAGCGGGCCAACGCGCTGGTGGAGGCGTTGCTGGTACTGGCCCGTACCGAGGCGCAGGCCGGCCGCCGGCTGGTCCGGAAGGTACCGGCCGACCTGTCCACCGGAGTCTCCTCGGCGCTGTCCGCGGTACAGGCGGAGACCGGCCGGCTCGGGCTGGCGGTCGAGACCGACCTGCACCCGGCGCCGGTGGTCGGCGACCCGAGCCTGCTCGACCGGCTGGCCGGGAACCTGATCGAGAACGCGGTGCGCTACAACACGCTGCGCGGCCGGCTGTGGGTGCGCACGTACTCGGACGACGAGCACGCGACGCTGGTCGTCGGCAACACCGGCTTCGAGGTGGAGCAGGCCGACCTGCCGGGCCTGTTCGAGCCGTTCCGGCGCGGCGGCCGGGAGCGGACCGGGGTACGCGGCTCCGGCCTCGGCCTGTCCATCGTGCGAGCGGTGTGCGACGCGCACGGCGGCACGGTCACCGCCGCCGCGCTGGCCGGCGGCGGGCTGGAGGTGACGGTCACGCTCCCGGCGGCCGCGACGACTCCGGTGGTGGCCGCTTCGGCGAGTGTGCCGGCACGGTAACGCCGCGGCCAGGCTATTTTGAGCGGGTGGCGAAACACTCGATCGTCGTGGTGATGGGCGTATCCGGCAGCGGCAAGTCCACCATCGGCGCCATGCTCGCCGGCGAGCTGGGCTGGCAGTACGCCGAGGCCGACGACTTCCATCCGGTGGCCAACGTGGAGAAGATGGCCGCCGGACACCCGCTCACCGACGAGGATCGCTGGCCCTGGCTGCGGGCGATCGCGGCCTGGATCGACATCCAGATCACCGCTGAGGAACCCGCCGTGGTGAGCTGCTCGGCGCTGAAGCGGGCGTACCGTGACGTGCTGCACCGCCCCCTGGTCAAGTTCGTGTACCTGCAGGGCACCCGCGACCTGATCAAGGCGCGGCTGACCGCGCGGCACGGCCACTTCTTCCGGGCCGAACTGCTGGACAGCCAGTTCGCCGACCTGGAGGAGCCGGCTGCCGAGGAGAACGTCCTCACGGTCACGATCGGCGGCACCCCCCGGCAGGTGGTGGACGAGATCACCGGCGGCCTGGATGGCGACATCGTCGGCGACGGCGCCGGGCCGTCGCGGGGTGCCAGACGCGGCGAGCCGGGCCGGTCAGAAGGCTAGCGGCTCGCACCGGGGCAGCTGCGCTGATGGCGGTTCAGGCCGGGAGGCTCGCCACGCCCGGCGGCAGGAACCGCGGCTGGGCGTAGCCGGCCCGGTCCAGGTACGGCGTGACGCCGCCGAGGTGGAACGGCCAACCCGCGCCAAGGATCATGCACAGGTCGATGTCCTGCGCCTCGGCGACCACGCCCTCGTCGAGCATCAGCCGGACCTCCTGAGCCAGCGCGGTCAGGGCCCGGTCGCGCACCTGCTCCGCGGTCAGTACCGTGTCGCCGACCTTCAGCAGCGCGGCGACCTCCGGGTCGATGGCGCCGTCCCGGTCGGTCAGCGGCTTGCCGGCCTCGACGATGCGCCGGAGGTTCTCGCTGACCCCGAACCGGTCCGGGAACGCCTCGTGCAGAGTCTCCCCGACGTGCAGCGCGACCGCGGGGCCGACCATGGTCAGCAGCGCCAGCGGCCGCATCGGCAGGCCGAGCGGGTCCAGCGCCTCGTTGGCCACCTCCAGTGGGGTGCCGGCGTCGATCGCCCCGAGGATCTCCCCGAGGAAGCGGGTGAGCAGCCGGTTGACCACGAAGGACGGTGCGTCCTTGACCAGTACGCAGGACTTGCGCAGCTGCTTGCCGACGGCGAACGCGGTGGCGAGCGTGGCGTCGTCGGTCTTCGTGGCACGGACGATCTCCAGCAGCGGCATCACCGACACCGGGTTGAAGAAGTGGAAGCCGACGACCCGCTCCGGGTGCTCCAGGTGCTCGGCCATGCCGGTCACCGACAGCGAGGAGGTGTTGGTCGCCAGCACGCACTCCGGCGACACGATCTTCTCGACCTCGGTCCAGACCTGCTTCTTCACGTCCAGGTTCTCGAACACGGCCTCGATGACCAGTTCGGCGTCGGCGAAGCCGGCCTTGTCCACGTCGCCGGTCACCAGCCCGCGCAGCTTGGCCGCCTTGCCGGGGTTCAGCCGACCCTTGGCGACCAGCTTCTCGATCTCCTGGTGGACGTAGGCCACCCCCTTGTCGACCCGGGCCTGGTCGAGGTCGGTCAGGACAACCGGTACCTCCATGCGGCGGGCGAACAACAGCGCGATCTGCCCGGCCATCAGGCCGGCGCCGACGATGCCCACCTTGGTCACGTCGCGGGCGAGCCCCGGGTTCGGGGCGCCGGCCGGCCGCTTGGCGCGCCGTTGCACCAGATCGAAGGCGTACAGCGAGGCCCGCTGCTCGCCGGTCATCAGGAGGTCGGCGAGCGCCTGGTCCTCCTCCGCCGTACCGTCGGTGAAGTCCGCGGTCTTGGCGAGCGCGAGCAGGTCCAGCGCCCGGTACGGCGCCGGCGGCCCGCCGTGCAACCGCTCGTCGAGCTGCTGCCGGGCGAACCCGAGCACGGCGTCCCACATCTCGCTGCGGTCGACCTCGGGCCGCTCCACCGCCGCCTGCCCACTCACGACAGAGGCGGCCCACTCCAGCGACCGCTCCAGGAAGTCGGCCGGTTCGAACAGCTCGTCGAAGATGCCCAACTCCCGCGCTTCGGTCGGGCGCAGCATCTTGTTCATCTGCAGGGGGTTCTGGACGATCACCTGAGCCGCGCCGATGACCCCGATCAGGTTCGGCAGCAGCTGGGTGCCGCCCCAGCCGGGGATCAGGCCCAGCGACACCTCGGGCAGCGCGATGGCCGCCGCGCCGCCGGAGACGGTCCGGTAGTGGCAGTGCAGCGCCAGCTCCAGGCCGCCGCCCATGGCCGCGCCGTTGACGAAGGCGAACGTCGGCACCGGGGAGTCCGCCAGGCGCCGGAGGATCCGGTGGCCCTCCCGGCCGATCGCCAGCGCCTGGTCCCGCGAGGTGATCAGGGCCATGCCGGTCACATCGGCGCCGACCGAGAACACGTACGGCTTTCCGGTCACCGCGATGAACGCCGGATCCGCGGCGAGCGCCTCGGTGATGGCGGCGTCCAGGCTGGCCAGCCCGGCCGGTCCGAAGCTGTTCGGCTTCTTGTAGTCCAGCCCGTTGTCCAGCGTGATCAACGCGGCCGGCCTGGCCAGGCCCGGTACGTTGACCTGGCGCAGCAGCGCCTTCGTGACGACCTCGGACGCGAAATCGGGCGCGCTCACTTCTGCCCCTCCCAGTGCGGGTTTTCCCAGATCACGGTGCCGCCCATGCCGATGCCGATGCACATCGCGGTGAGCCCGTAGCGCACCTCGGGGTGCTCGGCGAACTCCCGGGCCAGTTGAGTCATCAGCCGGACGCCGGAGGAGGCCAGCGGGTGCCCGATCGCGATCGCGCCGCCCCACGGGTTGACCCGCTCGTCGTCGTCCGCGATGCCGAAGTGGTCGAGGAACGCCAGTACCTGTACCGCGAACGCCTCGTTGAGCTCGAACAGTCCGATGTCCTCGATGGACAGTCCGGCCAGCCGGAGAGCCTTCTCGGTGGACGGGATCGGCCCGTACCCCATGACCTCGGGCTCGACGCCCACGAACCCGTAGCTGACCAGCCGCATGGACACCGGCAACCGCAGTTCGGTGGCCACGTCCTCGGCGGCGAGCAGGCAGGCGGTCGCGCCGTCGTTGATCCCGGCCGAGTTGCCGGCGGTGACCCGGCCGTGCGGGCGGAACGGGGTCTTCAGCGTGGCGAGCTTGTCCAGGCTGGTGTCGCGCGGGGCCTCGTCGACGGTCGCCAGCGACCAGCCGGTCTCCGGGTCGCGTACCGCGACGGACACCAGGTCGGGCTGGAGCTTGCCGTTCGCGTACGCCTTGGCGGTCTTCTGCTGGCCGGCCAGCGCGAACCGGTCGACGCGCTCCTTGGTGATGGTCGGCTCGCGGTCGTGCAGGTTCTCCGCGGTCGAGCCCATCACGAGCGCGGACGGGTCGACCAGCTTCTCGGCGAGGATCCGCGGGTTCGGGTCGACACCCTCGCCCATCGGGTGCCGGCCCATGTGCTCGACGCCGCCGGCGATGGCGATGTCGTACGCCCCGATGGCGATCGAGGAGGAGACCGTGGTGACGGCCGTCATGGCGCCGGCGCACATCCGGTCGATCGCGTATCCGGGCACGGACTTGGGCAGCCCGGCGAGCAGCGCGGCGGTGCGGCCGATGGTCAGGCCCTGGTCACCGATCTGGGTGGTGGCGGCGATGGCCACCTCGTCGACTCGCTCCGGGGGCAGGCCGGGGTTGCGGTGCAGCAGTTCCCGGATGCAGCGGATGACGAGGTCGTCGGCGCGGGTGTTGGCGTACATGCCGCCGGCCTTGCCGAACGGCGTGCGTACGCCGTCGACGAAGACGACGTCGCGGACGGTCCTCGGTCGCGAATGCTGTCGTGGAACCTCGTCGGGCGACCGGGAGTCAGTGGAGCCGGGCACGGGGGCCTCCTGGAAGAGACGACGGTGTCACGACTGATGCTACTCGTCAGTAACTACGTGTCGGGGACCGGCCGGCTGTGCGGCGGATCACTCCGCGCAGCCAGACATCGGCGTTACTCTCCGCGCTCCTGCAACAACGACTCCTCGGTGGGCCTCCTCCGGATCGGTCAACCCGGCCTCGGCCGGGCACTGCCTCAGCCGCCCTCCGCGTCGACCGGTGGCAGTGGGCTCGGCGGGACCGGCAGGGCGGCGGTGAGCGCCGCGGCGGTCAGGTCGATCTGCCACTGCCGCGCCCCGTGGCCGGCCAGTACCGCCCGTACCGCCGGCTCGTCGGCCGGATCCGGCGGATCCCAGGCCAGCCTGCGGATCGTGTCCGGAGTCAGCAGGTTCTCCGGCGGCAGGGTGTGCGCCGTGGCCAGCTTGCTGACCGCCTCCCGGCAGCGGGCCAGCCGCGCCGCGGCGGCCGGGTCCCGCTCGGCCCACCGGTGCGGTGGCGGTGGCCCCTCGCTGGGCGGCGTCACCGGCAGCTCGTCGCTGGGCAGGTTGCGCGCCTGATCGAGAGCGTCGAGCCAGACCCGGGCCATCCGGCGGATGGATCGGCCGCCGTACCCAGGCAGAGCCAGCAACTCCCGCTCGTCCTTCGGGTCCGCCTCGGCGGCCGCGACGATCGCCGCGTCCGGGAGTACCCGGCCGGGTGCGCTGTCCCGCCGCGAGGCGACCCCGTCCCGGGCGTACCACAGCGCCCGTACCCGGGCCAGGGCGCGCGGGCCCCGTACCCGGTGGATGCCGGAGGTACGCCGCCACGGATCCGGTCGGGGGCGGTGCGGCTGGCCGCCGTGCGCGACCAGTGCGGCGAACTCCTCGGCCGCCCACTCCGCCTTGCCCTGCCGGGCCAGTTCGGCGGCGAGCACGTCGCGGAGGTCGACGAGCAGTTCGACATCCAGCGCCGCGTAGGTCAGCCAGGAACGCGGCAGGGGCCGGTTCGACCAGTCGGCCGCCGAATGGTGCTTCTCCAGTGTGTATCCGAGTAGCTGTTCGGTCAGCGCCGCCAGACCAACCCGCTCGTATCCGGCCAGCCGAGCCGCCAATTCGGTGTCGAACAACCGCTCGGGTACGAGACCGATCTCCGCGAGGCACGGCAGGTCCTGGCTGGCGGCGTGGAGGATCCACTCCGCGTCCTCGATCGCCTTGCCGAGTACGGACAGGTCACCGAACGGGATCGGGTCGATCAGCACCGTGCCGGCGCCCGCGCGGCGCAGTTGCACCAGGTAGGCCCGGTGCGTGTACCGGTAGCCAGAGGCTCGCTCGGCGTCGACCGCCACCGGTCCGGTACCCGCCGCGAAACGTGCCACGACCTCGGCCAACTCCGCCTGGGTCGTGACCGGATCGGGTGTACCGTCGCGTGGCTCGGTGAGCGGGACGGCCTCTTCGACCCCATCGCGCGCGCCCGAACCGGGAGCGTCCGTCGCTGTCGACGGTGGCCGGTCCGGAGCGCTTTCGCCAGGTACGGAGTAATTTCCGCTGTGCCGGTCCCGACTCTTCATGTCCCGGGAACGCCCGGGTGTTTCGTCGGTCACCTATCCAACTTACGGTGCGCCCGACGCGGTCTGTTCACAGCATGGTCCGGCGCGCCGGATCGCCGCGAAGCTGATACCGATCAACGGGCAGCAAGATCGTCGGTCAGGCGGTAGTTTGCTGCCTGCTGTGTGCGGCCGTGTGGTGGCGATGGGACGCTACCGTGGGCCGTACGTCTCAGGGGAGGGCGTGCGTTCGATGACCGCTGGGTTTGACCCCACTGCTTCCACCCCGGAGCCGGATCCGTCGGCTGAGAAGCCGTCGCCGCCGGCCGGGTGGACGCCGCCGCAACGGACGGAGTCGCCACGGCCCGGGCCCAACCCGCCGACCATGTCCCCTCCGCCGACCATGTCCCCTCCGCCGCCGATGCCGCCTGTGATGCCGCCCGCGCCTCCCGCGTTTCCCGGCGCCGCGGCGGGCGGTGCGAATCAGCCACCGAATCAGCCGCCAGGCCAGCCCGCGTCCGGACAGCCGACGAGCCAGCCGGCGCCGAGCCGGCCCGGACCCGGCCAGCCTGTGCCGGGCCAAGCGGTGCCGGGCCAGCCCGGCCGGCCGGCAGCGAGCCAGCAGGCAGCGAACCAGCAGGCAGCGAACCAGCCCGGGCAACCGGCAGCGAACCAGCCGCCTCCGCAGGGCCAGCGCATCGCCGACCAGGCCGCGTCCGGCCAGCCGCCTTATGGCCGAGCCGCGTTCGGTCAGACCGCGCCTGGTCACCGGGCCGGCCAGCCGGAGCCGGGCCAGGCCCCGCCCGGCCAGGCGGTGCCGGGCCGGAGCATTCCGGGCCAGCCCGTGCCGGGCCAGCCCGTGCCGGGCCAGCCCGTGCCGGGCCAGCCCGTGCCGGGCCAGC
>JBDZVD010000060.1:26646-40211 GCA_040255525.1 Micromonosporaceae bacterium
CCGTGCCGGGTTACCCCGCGCCCGGGCAGGCTCCCGCCCACCTGACCGGTCAGGCGGCCGTCGACCGGCCCGGTTCCGCGATCCCGTATTCCGGCGGGGCCGCCTACCAGCCGGTCTCCGCACCGGCGGGTGCCGGACCGTTCGCCGAGCCGTACCGGCCGGCGCGCACCTCGCACCGCCACTCGGTGCTCGCGGTCTTCGTGGTGGTGCTGTTCCTGGTCGCCGGCGGTGAGGGCTTCTACCTGTACGACCTGAACAACCGGCTCGACGCGGCGAACCGGCACATCGCCGCGGACGCCGCCGACGAATCGAAGACCGACAGCGCGCTACAGGCCAGGATCAAGGCGCTGGAAAAGGCGACCGCTGGTTCGCTCGACTCGACGGCGGTCGCCACCGCTGTGCTGCCGAGCGTGTTCCGGGTCGACGCCGGTGACTTCACCGGCACCGCGTTCGCGGTCGGCAAGGCGCCCAGCGGTGGCGGCACCGACCTGCTGACCAACTACCACGTGGTCCAGTCCATATACGAGAAGGGGACCAGGCAGGCCGCTCTGGAGCGGGACGGTCAGCGTTTCCCGGTGAAGATCATCCAGGTGGATACCAAGAACGACCTGGCCCTGCTCGAATCCACGGAGAACTTCCACCGGTTGACCACGGCCGCCGCGCAGGTCGAGCCCGGATCGCCGATCGTCGTGATCGGCGCGCCGCTCGGGTTGGCCCAGTCGGTGACGACCGGCGTGGTCAGCGCGGTGCGCAACGATTTCCCCGGCGAGGGCGGGAAGACCTTCATCCAGTTCGACGCGCCGATCAATCCGGGTAACTCGGGCGGTCCAGTGGTCAATGCCCAGAAGCAGGTTGTCGGGATCGCCTCTGCGAAGGCACAGGACGCCGAGGGCATCGGCCTGGCCATCCCGATCTCCGTAGCCTGCCACTCCTTCACCATCTGCTGATCGCGGAAGTACCACCCGCCCCGGAGGACCGGTGGCGGTCGAACTGGAGGAAGAATGTCGTACCCCGGAAACGAACCGGACGGCAGCAGACCTGCCGACGGCCCGCCCACGCCCGCACAGGCGTACCCGACCGAGCCGACCTACCCGGGTCAGGCTCCCCGGGCGGCCGACCCGGCACAACCCGGGTGGCCAGCGCCGGCCGAAACCACCGCACCCACCGGGCCGGCCGCGCCCACCCCCACCCCGTTCACCTCCCCGGTTCCGGCCGGAGCCACGCCGCCCGGCGCCACGCCGCCCGGCGGCACCGTCCCGGTTGCGGCCGACCCGACCGTGCCGGCGGGATCGCCGGTACCGATCCAGCCCGGCCCGGCGTACGGCGACACTCTCGCGTACGCGCCCGGTTCCGCCCCGGTGTCGGGCACCCCCGGGTACCCGCCGACCTCGGCGATACCGCTGGCGAGCGCCCCACCCGTCTCCGGCGCGGCGTTCGGCCAGCCCGGGTACGGTCAGCCGCCGGCCCGGCGCGGCAAGGCGGTGCCCGTCCTTGCCGGGCTGGTGGTCCTGTTTGTCATCGCGACGGGTGTGCTGGCCGGGCTGTTCGTCACGAAGAACTCGGCGTACAACAAGCAGTCCGCCACGCTGAAGGCGCGCAACGCGACGGTCGCCGCGCAGACCAAGCAGCTGGGCATCGACAGCGATCAGCTCAAGTCCCTCCAGGACCAGCTTGAGGACGCGAACCAGAAGGCCACCGGCACACAGAACCAGGTGGACGAGCTGAACCACGAGAAGCAGATCATCTCGCAGTGCCTGGACCTGTCCGGGCAGGCCGTGGACGCGGCCGGTCGGGGCGACCGCGCGACGGCCAACAAGCTGCTGGCCCAGGCCGAACCGATCTGCAAGGAAGCCGACAAGTACCTCGACTGACCGGCTCTCGCCGTACCGGTTCACCCGGCCGGTACGGCGAGCCGGCGTGTGACGGAAGCGGCGGCCGGGCTCCGGCGCTCAGGCGCCGGGGGCGGCCGGCCACGCCAGCGCGGTGACACCCGGGGGCGGCAGCCCGGCGGTCGACGAGAGCAGCGTGAACCACGCCGCGCAGTGGCCGCTCAGGTCGGTCGACAGCGGCGTCCAGGACGCGCGGATCTCCAGGTCGGCGGTGCTGGGCGGTCCGGCGAGGTCACCGAACCGGGTCGACGTGGTCTGCGTGACCGTGCCGCCGATGGCCGTGTACCCGGCACCGTGCGCGCCCAGCGCGTCGGTGAGCCAGCTCCACCCCACCGCCGGCAGTAGCGGGTCGTTGGCCAGTTCCGCCTCCAGTTCGGCCGTGACGTAGGTGACCAGCCGCAGCGTGCCGTCCCACGCGTCCTGCCCGGCCGGATCGTGCAGCAGCACCAGCCGGCCGGTGGCCACCTCGTCACCGGAGCGGCTGACCGTCCCGGCGAAGGCGTGCGCGTACGGCGCCAGGCGGCTCGGGGCGGCGAGATCCTCGAGGACGATCTCCGGTCGCGGCGCGACCGCCCGTAACGTCCTGACGGCGTGCGCGAACGTCTCTGGAAGTACGGACGAGGGCGCCATGCTCGCAGCCTATTGCGGGTACCGGTGCCGGGGCTGCCACGGCACGCCGATCACCGTGCGGGTACGCGTGGGATGATGGGCCGCGATGAGCGACACGACCCATGAACCGTCCGTTTTTGTCCGCGCCTGTCATGGCGAATCCGTTCCGCATCTTCCCGTGTGGTTCATGCGCCAAGCAGGGCGTTCGCTACCGGAGTACCAGAGCATCCGGGCGGGCATGCCGATGCTGGAGGCCTGCCGGCGGCCGGAACTGGTCTGCGAGATCACGTTGCAGCCGGTACGGCGGCACGGCGTCGACGCGGCCGTCCTGTACAGCGACATCGTGGTGCCGCTCGCCGCGGCCGGCATCGACCTGGACCTCAAGCCCGGTGTGGGACCGGTGATCGCCGAGCCGGTCCGGGACGCGGCCGCCGTCGCCGCGCTGCCGGTACTCGAACCGGACGGTGTGGACTTCGTCGCCGAGGCAGTCCGGCTGCTGATTCCGGCGCTTGCCGGCACCCCGCTGATCGGCTTCGCCGGGGCGCCCTTCACGCTGGCCAGCTACCTGATCGAGGGCGGGCCGTCCCGCACGTACGAGCGGACCAAGGCACTGATGTACGGCGCCCCCGACGTGTGGCACACGCTGTGCGCCCGGCTCGCCGAGATCACGCTGACATTCCTGCGGGTACAGGTGTCGGCCGGGGTGTCCGCGGTGCAACTGTTCGACTCCTGGGCGGGCGCGCTGTCCGAGGCCGACTACCGCCGGTACGCGATGCCACACTCCTCGGCGGTACTGTCCGGGCTCGCCGATTCCGGGGTACCCCGGATCCACTTCGGGGTCGGTACCGCGCACCTGCTGCCGGCGATGGCCGAGGCCGGCGCGGACGTGATGGGTGTGGACTGGCGTACCCCGCTGGACACCGCGGCGAAACTGCTCGGGCCGGACGTCGTCGTGCAGGGCAACCTCGACCCGGCGGTGCTGTTCGCGCCGTGGCCGGTGATCGAGGCCGAGGTGCGCCGGATCGTGGCCGAGGGCAGGGCGGCGCACGGGCACGTGTTCAACCTCGGCCACGGCGTCCTTCCGAACACCGATCCGGAGGTACTGGGCCGGGTGGTCGCGCTGGTGCACGAGGTGTCTACCTGAGCGCAGCCGGAGCCGGTCTGTGGCGCAGGTGAGCACAGGCCCATGGCACCCCCCGAGCGCAACCGTCGGCCGGGATGTCGGGGCCGGCCGGTAGCCTGTCCGGCGTGGACGGGGCTCAATGGTTGTCATCGCCGGCATACCGGCGCCAGTGGTGGCTCCGCCGCACCCCACTGGGCGAAGCCACCGCCGTGCTGCGGACCTCCGGCGTGGTCCTGTTCCGGCACTGGCCGGTGCTGCTGGCTCTCACCTTCTCCGGCATCGCCGCACGCACGTTCCTCACCTGGGCCGGGGTGCAGGCGAGCAAGGTCAACGCCACCCTGGGCCTGCTGGTCATGGTGCTGTTGCCGATCGCGTCGCTGACCGCGCTCGTACTGATGATGTGGGTCGTCCGCGACTCGTTGCCCTGGCTGTCGACGGTCAAGCGCGCGAAGAGCGAAGCGGCCCGGGCCGCCGGTGCGGCGCCCGCGCCGCGCGGGTCGATGCTCGACCACCTGGGCAGCGTGCTGATCCCGTTCCTGCCCGTCTACGCCGATCACGGCTACCTCAAGTCCGACGTGAGCAGCTTCGCCTACGCGGTGCTGCACGACGAGGTCTTCAACAACGCCTCGCTCTTTTCCGGGGGAACGCCGAACGTGCAGGCCCGGTTGCCGTTCTCGTTCACCACGTCGATGATCGTGACGTTCGCATGCGCTGTGGTGCTCCGGTGGGCGTTGGGGAAGTGGCGCATCGCCCGGTGGCTACGCTTCCCGGGCCTGCTCGGCGCGTACGTCGAGGTGATCTGGATCTACATGCTCGTCCTGATCAGCGCGGCCAAGCGCAACGATGGGCTGGCGTGGGTCAAGGACCGGCGGGTGGTGCACGGGCTGGGCAGCGGACTGTCCGGCCTGGCGGACCGGCTGGGTCCGCTCTCGCACCTGGGGCACACCGCGCTGGCGGCCGTGGGGAAGCTGCTCGGCTCGGTGGACACCGTGATCGTGGTACCGGTGGCGTGGCTCACGGTCGGGGCGGTGGTCTACGGGTTCGAGGTCGCGGCGCCGGCCCGACTCGCGATCCAGCCGCTGGACAAGGCACGCCGGCGGTTGTCACGCATGCCGCAACTGGTGCGACGGATCGGTGCCGAACTGGGGGAGAGCCTCCGGGACAGGTTCGGGCCCCTGGTGCGCGGACTGCGTCTGGTGATCCGGACCGGTCTGCGCCCGATGCTGCTGTTCTGCGTCGCCTTCGTGGTGGTCGATTCGTCTGCGGTCTGGTTCTGGGAGATCGAGCGGTGGCTGATCGGCCCGCGGAGCCTCGGCGAATTCTGGATGCCGCTGTCCGAGGTGCTGTCTCCCATCAACGACGGGTTGGGTCAGACTCTGACGGTGGTGTTGCTCGCAGCCGCCGTCGACCGCGTACTGCGGGCGCAGGAGGACGGATCGCTTTTCGCGAATCTCAGGCACGCCGTTCCGGTGCCGGCGCACCCGGTGGCCGCGGGCGGTGCCGGGGTACCGGCGACGGCCGGACTCCCGGTCGCGGCCACCGCCCGGGTCGCGGCGACCGGGCCCGTCGTGGTCGCGGCGACCTCTGCTCCGCCCGGGGCTGTGCCGGCACCGGACGCACTCGCCACTCCAGCGACCGCCGCGGCGCCCGCGCCGCCGACCACGCCGGCGCAGCAGTGGACACCGGCGCAGCAGTGGACGCCGACGCCGGTGGCGGCCGATCCGCCCGGGGCGGTGGCGACGCCTGGGCCTGCTGTGGTGCCTGCGGTGGCGCCTGCGGCGGCAGAATCGCGGGGGGCCTCGCCATGGGCGCCGCCCTCGGCGGTTGCCGGTGGTGCCGCGGCTGACCTGGTGATGCCGGGTGCGCCAGCCGACCCGCCGACCGTTGAACGGCCGTTCGTCGACCCCCCGACCGCGGAGCAGCCCTACGTCGCGCCGCCCCGGTCTCAGGGCGGAGTCAGCCGGGCGTAGACGGGCAGCTTCGCCCGTACGCTGACCCGCAGCGCTACCGGATGAGCCTGCCGCGGCAGCAGGAAGTACGCCACCGTCTGGTACCTGGCCGACTTGTCATCCGGATCCTCCGGCGTGCAGTAGTCGAACGGCGTGTCGAGGCCCTTGAGGTCTTGCGGCCCCGGGCTGAAGGTCGTGCCGGTGGATGCCTCCAGGGCGACCGTGCAGCCGGTGAGACGCACCTTGCTCGGTACGTCGAAGTCGATCGTCGCCTTCCATGCCTGCGTACCGGTGGGGACGGCGACCGGTTCGCCGTCGAAGTCCGGAGGAGCGGAGTCGACGGCGAGCCGCTCCAGTCGCATCCGCGCGCCGTCGAAGGCCACCCAGCCTCCCGGAGCGCCGGAGACCGGCCGCCGCGGCTCCGCCTTCCAGTAGCCGGCGTACCCGTCCTTCACCGGTGAGTAGAGCGCCAGCGCCAACGCGGGTACGACCAGCAGCAACCCCCACCGGTTGCGCCGCCACCAGCCCGGATTCACTGGACCACCGCCGGGGGCGCGAGCGTGGCCGGTGTGGTGTCGTCCTTCCACTGCCGCGCCGTACCGGCGCTGATGTGCAGCGGCACGTCGGCCATGGCGGTCATCCGCAGGTCATGGCTGATCGTGGGAGCCGCCAGCCGGATCGACAACTGGGGCACGACGGCAACCGGCACCTCGAAGGCGACCTCGCCGGTCACCGGTACCCCGGGCTGGAGTGTCCGCTCACCATCCACGAAGGGCTGCTCGAACCGCGTCGTGGCGAGGTAGACCCGGCCTTGCGCGTCCCGTACCGCGGCATACGTCACCTCCAGTGGCTTGCCCACCGCGACCAGCCGGATCCGTACGATCACCCAGACCCCACTCGTGTCGTGGGTCGGGCTCCTGGCGATGCCGGGTTCGGGGTCGTTGAGGACGGCGGCCCCGCGGACGGACAGCACGCTCGCATCGAAGGTGTGCAGGTCGATCGGGTGGCCGAAGCTGCCTGTGCGGATGTACGGCTCCTGCTGGGTGTCGACATTGGGGACGTGCTCGGTGACGGCGTTGCCGACCGCGAGCGCGATGAGGATCACCGCTGCCGCCCCGAGCCGGCGGACCAGCGTGCGGTGGGACTGGCGCCTGCGGTGGCTGCGTACCGGGCGGCGATCGCCGCCCGGGGGAGTGGCCATGCCGTCCGGCCCAGGAGTGCCGGCCGGTGTCGGGGTTTCGGCCCCTGTGGCGGTGTGGCCGGGGGTCGCCGGGCCGGGGGTCGCCGGGCCGGTTGCCTGCCCTGGTGGTGCCGTGGTGTGCGGCGGTGCGGTGGATTGCGGCGGTGCGGTGGTGTGCGGTGGAAGCGCGGGCGGCGCGGCCGGCATGACGGAAGCCGGTTGTGCCAGAGGCACCGGGTGAGGAAGCCCGGAGGGGGGTACGGGCGGCGCCGGCGCGGCGGGTGGCGGTGCGAATCCCGCGGCGCCGGGCAGCGGGGGAGTCGATACCGGGAGCGGTGCGTACGACCGCGGGGCGCTTGGCTGCGGCGGGTACCCCGGCGGCGGGTATGGCTCGGGCGCGGCCGGTGGTCTGGGCGGCGGGGCGTACGACTGCGGTGAGGCGTACGACTGCGGTGCGGCCGGCCCCGGTGGGGCGTACGACTGCGGCGCCGGCACTGGCTGGGGCGGTGTGAACGACTGCGGTGCGGCGGCCGGCCGCGGTACGACCGGCCCCGGCGGGGGCTGGGGCGGTGTGAACGACTGCGGTGTGAATCCCGGCGGCGCGGAGGTCGGTTTGGGCGGCGGTGCGAGCGGCGCGGGGGGCGGGAACGGGACGGATCCCGGCGGCGGTGCGAACGATGGCGGTCCCGAGGCGGGTGGGGATGGTGGCGGCCCGAACGGCGGCGGTGGGAAGGGCTGCGGTGGTGTCAAGGGCTGCGGTGGTGTCAAGGGCTGCGGTGCGGGCGGTCGCGCCGGTGGATTCGGCGCGGGCGCGGGACCGCCCGGTGTGGGCTGAGGCGCCGGCACCGCCTGGCCTGGTGGCATCGGCTGCCCGTACGGCATGGGCTGCCCGTACGGCATGGGCGAGCCGGGCGGGACAGCGTTTCCGTACGGTGCTGGCTGCCCCGGCTGCCGGCCGTCGGGAGGTTGGTGCTGGCCGGGGATCTGGTGCTGGCCGGGGAACTGGGGCTGATCGGAAACGTGGGGCTGATCGGGAACCTGGGGTGGCTGGCCCGGAAGCTGGCGCTGGCCCGCAGGTTGACGCGGGTCAGCGGGTTGGCGCTGGCCCGGGGGTACGGGTTGGCCCGGTTGCCAGGTTTCGGGTGACGCCGGCACCGGCCCGGTACCCTGCGGAGGGCCCGCGTGCGGGTGGCTCATGACCGCCGGTCCTGAACCGGGGTACGTACCTCGGCGCGCACCGACTGGTTCAGCCACTCCGTGTTGCCGGTCAGCGACGACTCCCTCAACGTCGCGCCGTACACCCGCACCAGCGTCTCGGAGGGTATCGGCGCCGACGGCGACTGTTCCCAGACGAAGCCCACCCGCTCGGTCATCCCCGGGTTCAGGTAGTCGACCTCGCTGCCGTCCCGGGCCAGCACGACATGATCGGGAGATCTGCCATCCGGGCCGTCCGTCGCGGTCAGCCCTTGGATCTGCGGTATCCGGATGATGTCTCCGATGTTGGTCTGGCTGTCGCTGGCCGTGACGTTGACGTAGGCGAGCACGATGAACCAGCGGTCGCCGTCTTTCATCGGCTTGAGCGGTGACAGGTCGCTGACCACCCGGCAGGTGAGCACGGATACGTTCCAGGGCCCGTCCCTGGTCACGGTGCTCGGCGTGACCTGGGGGATCCCCGCCACGGCCGCCGCGTCCAACCCGTGGAACAGGCCGGAGACCGCCAACGCGAGCGCGCCGGCACCGGCCACCCACCAGCGCAGCGGAAGCGCGGTGAGCCGAGCCGTCACAGACTTGGGCGCCATCGGTTCCCCCCGTCCCGTCGCCTTCCGCAGCGGGAGTATATGCATCCGATCGATAGCTCAGGCACGGACGATTGTGCCGGCGCCGATGGTGGTCGTGGCCGTGGCGGCGCAACGAGACCCGTCCAGAGCACCTGTGTACGCCACGTTTCACCTCCGGACTGCGGTCGCCGAGGGATTGGTGGGCGGCGGGCCGGGTACCGCATGAGGATGGTTAACCGCAATGACTCCGAGTTTGTTGAGGTGTGGGAGAACTTCCACGCCCTGGTCAACATGGCCTCCCCCGAGCTGCGTGACTGGCTGCTCAACACCCCCGACGGGGCGGACACGTACGCTCCCGAACCGGACATCGACATTCACGCGCTCGGCATGCGGGTACTCCAGATCAAGGAGAAGCGGCGGACAGACCTCACCAGTACCGATCTGGACACGATGCGTGAGGTCTCGGACCTGATCCGGGGAAGGTTGCAGAACGCCCCGGAAGGGGACGTCAACGACGAGCCGTGGCGGAACACGCTCCTGACGCTCGGGCACGACCCGACGCGGGCCGACTCGCCGCGAGGACCCGACGCCGAAGCCTGAGCGTGCCCTACCTTGTTCCGGACCCGGCCACCGGTCCGGGTTCAGCGGGTACGGGTGCTCAGCCGCAGCGACTTCCAGGACCCGTCGCCGTACCAGCCGCCGTCCACCGACAGCGCGGTGCCGTTGATGAAGCCGCTCCGGGCCGGGTCGGCGAGGAACAGTACGGCCTGAGCGATGTCGTCGGGGCTGGCGAACCGGCCGAGCGGAACGTGGGCGGTGATGTCCTCGTCGACGTACGCGCCCTCACCCTGGTTCGCGTCGTCCATCGGGGTCTTGACCCAGCCCGGGCAGACCGCGTTCACCCGTACCCCGCGGCCGCCCCACTCGGCGGCGAGCGTCCGGGTCAGCCCGATCAGGCCATGCTTGCTGGCGTTGTACGCGGACCGGTCGGCCACGCCCCGCAGCCCGGCCACTGACGCGATGTTCACGATCGAGCCGGTGCGCTGGCGCAGCATCATCCGGCCGAACGCCTGACTGATCAGGAATGGCCCGGTCAGGTTGATGTCGAGCACCCGTCGCCAGGCCGCCGGGGCGAGGTCCTCCGCCGGCCCGATCCCGGCGACTCCGGCGTTGTTGACCACCACGTCGATCCGGCCGTAGCGCTCGGTGACGGCCGCCGCGCAGGCCGCGACGTCGGCCTCACTGGTCACGTCTCCGGTACGGGCGATCCCGTCCGCGAAGTCGTCGATCGCCTGCCGGTCGAAGAGCACGACGTCGTACCCGTCGTCGCGCAGCACCTCCGCGCAGCGCCGCCCGATTCCCTGTGCCGCACCAGTCACTACCGCTACCCCGGTCATGGTCGACACTCTAGGTGCCTACGCTGCGAGGGTGGATGTAACCCGGCCAGCGGAGATCGCGGTCATAGGCGGTGGCATCGCGGGGCTGGCCGCGGCGCTGCGGCTGCGCGACCGGCTCGGGCGCGATGCCCGGATCACGGTGTTCGAGCAGGCCACCCGGCTGGGCGGCAAGCTGCGCACGGACGCGTTCGCGGGCGGGCACCTGGAGGCCGGCGCGGAGACCTTCCTCATGCGGGATCCGGACGGTTCGCCGAGCGCGGCGGCGGAGCTGGTCCGCCGGGTCGGCCTGGCGGCCGCCATCCGGCACCCGGCGACCAGCCAGGCGGCGCTGGCGGTGGACAACGCGTTGCGGCCGATCCCGCGAGGCACGCTGATGGGGGTACCGGCGGATCAGTCCACAGTGGATGGAGTGGCCCGGCTGGCGGCCGAGCGGGACCCGGACCTGGGCCGGCCGCTGCTGGCCCCCGGCGAGGACATCGCGGTCGGCACCCTGGTGCGGGACAGGCTCGGGGACGAGGTGGTCGACCGGCTGGTCGACCCGCTGCTCGGCGGGGTGTACGCCGGCCGGGCCGACGAACTGTCGCTGGCGACCACCATGCCGGCGTTGGCCCGTACGGCGCGGATCGAGCCGACCCTGCGTGCCGCGGTGCGCGCCGCGCTGCCGGGCGGGGCGTCCGGCTCGTCGGCCGGCGGTCTGGGCGGCTCGATGACCGGTGCCGAGGACGGCCGGTCCGGCGGCGGACCCGGAGGCCCGACCCGGCGCGGAGGTGCCGGGCCCGCCGGCGGCCCGCCGTTCGGGACGATCGACGGTGGGCTCAGCCGGCTGGTGTCCGCCGTCGCCGAGGCCGCCGGCGCGCGGTTGCTGCTGGGGCTGCCGGTACGGCACCTGTCGCGTACCGCCGCCGGCTGGCGGCTGGTCGTCGGCTCCACCCGGGAGCCGGCCAAGGTGGACGTGGACGCGGTGGTTCTCGCGGTACCGGCCCGGCCGGCCGCCCGGCTCCTGGCCAGCGTCGACCGGGCCGCTGCCGACGAGGTCGGCGTCCTCGACTACGCGAGTGTGGCGCTGGTCCGGATGGCGGTACCCGAGCCGGAGCTGCCGGCGCTGTCCGGGCTGCTGGTACCGGCCGTGGAGGGGTACGCGGTCAAGGCGCTGACCATCTTCAGCACCAAGTGGACCCACCTGCGCCGGGCGGACGGGGTGGCTCTGCTGCGCGCGTCCATCGGCCGGTACGGCGACACGGCCGTCCTCCAGCGCACCGACCCCGAGTTGATCATGCTCGCCCGGTCGGAGCTGGGAAAGCTGGTGGGTACGCCGCTGCCGGAGCCGGTCGTCGCGGACGTCGTCCGGTGGGGTGGCGGGCTGCCGCAGTACCAACCGGGGCACCTGGAGCGGGTCGCCGCGGCCCGGGTCGCGCTGGCCGGACACCCGACCCTGGCGCTGGCCGGCGCGGCGTACGACGGGGTGGGCATCCCGGCCTGCGTACGGTCCGGGGAGACGGCCGCGGAGCACCTCCTAGACTCGATAGCATGAGTTCTGAAAAGCGGCCGGTTGACCGCGATGTCTCCTCCCCCGCCGCCGCTGGCGACCGCGGAAGCGATCAGTCCAACGCCTCGCGGATCAAGGAACTGAACGCGACGATCCGGTACACGATGTGGTCGGTCTTCCGGGCCAAGGAGTCGCTGCCCGCCGGCCGCGACGACCTGGCCGCCGAGGTCGAGGGGCTGTTCGAGCAGCTGGCCGGCAAGGACGTGGTGGTCCGGGGCACGTACGACGTGGCCGGGCTGCGCGCCGACGCCGACCTCATGATCTGGTGGCACGCGTCCACCTCGGACCAGCTCCAGGACGCCTACGGGCTGTTCCGCCGTACCGAGCTGGGCAGGCACCTGGCCCCGGTGTGGTCACAGATGGCGCTGCACCGGCCGGCCGAGTTCAACAAGAGCCACCTGCCGGCGTTCCTGGCCGGCGAGGAGGCGCACCGGTACACGTGTGTGTACCCGTTCGTCCGTTCCTACGAGTGGTACCTGCTGCCCGACGGACAGCGCCGCGAGCTGCTGGCCGAGCACGGCCGGTTGGCCCGCCAGTACCCGGACGTGCGGGCCAACACGGTGGCCAGCTTCGCGCTCGGCGACTACGAGTGGATCCTCGCGTTCGAGGCGGACGAGCTGGACCGCATCGTCGACCTGATGCGCCATTTGCGCACCTCGGAGACCCGCCGGCACGTCCGCAAGGAGGTGCCGTTCTTCACCGGCCGGCGCCGCTCCGTGCCGGAGCTGGTCGCCGGCCTGCCGTAACCGGTCAGCCGCGGGGGAGCGCGGCCGCAGCGGGGTCGGGGCGGGCGGCGCCCGCGACCTCCCCCGGGACGGCCCGGCCGGGCCGCCCGCCGGCCCGGCGCATCGGGATGTGCGGGATGCCGTCCTCGACGAACTCCGGCCCGTCCGGCTCGAAGCCCAGGCCGGCGTAGAAGCCGGCCAGGTGGGACTGGGCGTCCAGCACGCAGGGGCGGTCGCCGATCCGGTCCAGGGCGGCGGCCATCAGGCGGCGGGCCAGCCCCGTGCCGCGCTGCGGCGCCGCGACACAGACGCGGCCGATCCGGGCGCCGCCGTCCGGCTCCTGCATGATCCGGAGGTACCCGGTGGGGGCACCGTTCCCGCCGGTCCAGGCGTGCCAGGTACCGGGCTCGGTGTCCCTGCCGTCCAGCTCCGGGTACGGGCAGGTCTGCTCCACCACGAACACGTCGACGCGCAGGCGCAGCAACGCGTACAGGGTCGCGGTGTCGAGCCGGTCGAAGGTCGCGAAACGGACCTCGGCCGGCTGGGTCGCCGACCCGGCCGGCCCGGTCGGCTCAGCCCTCACGGGGCACGAGGGTCAGGCTGATGGAGTTGATGCAGTACCGCTGGTCGGTGGGCGTGTCGTACCCCTCGCCCTCGAACACGTGGCCCAGGTGCGAGTCACAGTTCGCGCAGCGCACCTCGACCCGGCGCATGCCCAGCGAATTGTCTTCGATGTAGCGCACCCGGTCCTCGGCAAGCGGCTTGAAGAAGCTCGGCCAGCCGCAGTGGCTGTTGAACTTCGTGTCGCTGGTGAACAGCTCCGCCCCGCAGGCACGGCACCGGTATACACCCTTGGTCTTGGTATCAGTGTATTCGCCGGTGAACGGCGCTTCGGTGCCCGCCTGGCGCAGTACCCGGAACTCCGCCGGGGTCAGCCGGGCCCGCCACTCGTCTTCGGTCCGGGGGAGTTCGGTCTGCGGAAGCTCGGTCTTGGGAAGATCCATGCCTCAACGGTACGGCGTTCGCGGCCGATCGTTCAGGACGTGCCGGTCCTGGACCGGGCCGGCCGGGGCTCGGCGGCCTGGGCGTTGCGCTGGCTGCGGTGCTGGCCGGGGGCCGCGGAGCGGTTCCGGTGCCCGGTCCCGGCGTTGGCCGCCTCCCCGGGGCCGGCCGCCCGCTCGCCCGCCGGTACCGTCCGGCGGTTGCGTTCGGCACGCGCCCTGCGCGGGCTGGCGTCCAGCGTGACGCCGGGGCCGTTTCGCCCTCCGGCGCGGGGCGGCGCCGCGGCATCGGTCCGGAACGCCGGTGCGGCGGCGTCAGCCCGGAACGCGGGTGCGGCGGCCTCGACCCGGACGGGGTCCGCCGGCAC
>JBDZVD010000061.1:0-18896 GCA_040255525.1 Micromonosporaceae bacterium
GGGAATTACGCGATCGCTACCCCCTCACGCCTGGGGAATTACATGACCGCCGACACTCGGACGCGGCGGGTCGATCGGATGGCCTGCGCGGCGATCACTGCGCCACTTCTATGCAACGGCGTTGATCGCGGCCGTGCTGACCCGAAGGACGTCCAGCGGGCGCTACGGCACGCGAGTCTGCGGGTCACGCTGGAGACCTACGTCCACTGGTGGCCGAAGAAGACGCGCCGTCGGAACGTGGTCGGGACGGCTCTGCGCGACGCCGCTGCGCGCACTCAGGCAACGGACCGCCGGGAACAAGATCAGAGCTGATTTATACCGGATCTGTACCGGATGACCTTGACGAGGAGTTCTTGCAGGTCAGAGCGTTGGAAGTGGAGCTGAGGGGATTTGAACCCCTGACCCCCTCGATGCGAACGAGGTGCGCTACCGGTCTGCGCCACAGCCCCTTGCCGATCCCGTCGATGATCCGGCGGACGACCGGCGACCAGACTAACAGGTACCGCACCGCCGCCGCGAATCAGTATGCGCCTCGTCAGTACCCGGCCGCCCGGGCCTCGTACGCCCGGCCGCGCAGCGGGCCACGCGCCGACCCGTCCACGTACCGCTGGGACAGCCGCAACGACTCCCGCTGCGCCACCGCCCGGGCCGCCGCCGCCCTGCGCAGCGCCTCCCGCCGGGCGGCCAGCCGGCGCGCCTGCTCCCGGCGCAGCTCGGCCTGCCGGGCCGCGATCCAGGCCGCCCGCCGGGCCGCCTCACGCCGCTTGCGCCGGTCCTCCACCGCGCGCCTGCGGAGGTGCACCAGGTACGCGGCCAGCAGCATCAGGCTGGGCGCCGAGCCGATCCAGAAGCCCGGGCCGACCAGTCCCACGCCGCACAGCTCGCTGGCGTTCAGCATCACCAGCGCCGCGAGGACCCGGCGGCGCCGGTAGATCGCCGGGGTGTGGGCGGGTACCTTCGGCCGCCGGCGCGGTGGGGGCAGGCCGGCGCGGCCTGACGCCGGACGGCCGGCGCGGCGCGGAGCCGGAACCCCGGACACCGGGCTGGCGGCCGCGGCGGGCCGGCCGCCGGCGACCGACCCGCTGGCGGCGGCCGGGGCGGTCGCGCCCCGGGGGACGGGAGGCGGGGAGGCGGGCGCCGGAGAGGCCGCCGGGGCGGAAGGACCGGAGGTCGCGGCGGTGGTGGCGGTCCGGGGCGGGTTGACCGGCCGGCGTCCGGGCACGGTGCGCTGGCGGCGCTGGCGTTCGATCACCCGCGCCGTGCTCATCGCCCGCTCCGCCACCAGTCGCTCGGTCGCGTCGTACCGGCGAACCAGTGCCGGCGCGAGTGCGAGCAGTCCGGCGGCGGCGAGGACGGCGAGGAGCACCGAGGTCGGCACCCTCACCCCTCCCGTCACAAATCACACCGTTGTGATTCGAGGTTACGGCGCGCATGCACGCAAACGCGCACGCCACACCGCCGATGGGGCTCGGACCAACCGCCAGTGACGGTCAGACCATCGGCCGGGAGAGCCGGTGCCAACGGGCCAGCAGCCCACCCTCCGATGCGACATCCTCGGCGGTCACCGCGTACCCGACGTGATCCCGCCAGGCGCCGTCGATGTGCAGGTACCGGGGGTGGTACGCCTCCTCGCGGAAGCCCAGCTTCTCCACGACCCGGCGGGACGGGCCGTTCTCCGGGCGGATGTTGACCTCGATCCGGTGCAGCCCTCCGGCGGCGAAGGCGTGGTCCACCGCCAGCGCCAGCGCGGTCGGGATGATCCCCCGCCCGGCCATCCGGGAGTCGACCCAGTACCCGGCGAAGCCGGAGCAGAACGCGCGGCGCACGATGTTGCCGATGGACAGCTGGCCGACGAGCTGGCCGTCGTAGCAGACCGCGAACGGCATCGCCTCGCCCATCCGGGCCGACCGGCGCAGCTCGCGCAGCACGTAGCGGAACGAGGACGGCGAGTTCAGCTCGTACCACGGGCCCGGCGGCGTCGGCTCCCACTGAGCGAGCCAGCGCTCGTTCGCCCGGCGTACGTCGGACCACGCCCGCGCGTCGCGCCGCTGGTACGGGCGCAGGACGACGGGTCCGTCGGACAGGGTTGCCGGCCAACCGGGTGGGAGCATCATCGCCGCCGATCCAGCAAGAGAACGTCTACGGTGGAACCGGCCGGCGCGGCGGTGACGCGTTCGCCCAACACCATCAGGCCGTTTGCCTCGGCCATGCCGGACACGGTGTACGGGCCGCCGGCCAGCGGCTGGACGGTGTACCCGCCGCCGCGCCGCTCGGCCACCTGGGCCGGGCGGAACTCCCGCAGCCCTTGCGGCGAGTGCACGGTCTCCAGCAGGTGCGCCCGGACGCTCGGCCGGAAGACCGGCTCCGCCCCGGCCAGCACCTGGATGACCGGCCTGGCCAGCACTTCGAAGCCGACCAGAGCGGCCCCGGGGTCGCCGGGCAGGCAGATGATCGGCACCTCTTCGTTGCCCACGGTACCGAAGCCTAGTGACGAGCCTGGATACACGGACACGGCGGTGAAGGTGACCGTCCCCTTGGACAGGATCCGGCGGACCATGTCGCCCGGGCCGGTGCCGGTCCCCCCGGTCGTGATGATCAGATCAGCCCGCAGTGCCTGGTCCTCCAGCAGCCCGCGCAGCCCGTCGGGATCGTCGTCGCAGATCCCGACCCGGTACGCGTGGGCACCGGCCTCGGCCGCGGCCGCGGTCAGCGCGTGCGAGTTGACGTCGACCAGTTGCCCGGGCTGGCTGGTCCGGCCCGCGTCAACCAGCTCGTCGCCGGTGGCCACAACCACCACCCGGGGGCTCGGCCGCACGACGACGTGCCCGATCCCGGTCGCGGCCAGCACGGCGACCAGCGCCGGCGTGACGAACGCCCCGGCCTCGGCCACGACGGTACCGGCGGGCAGTTCGTCGCCGGTCCGCCGGATGCCGTACCCGCGCTTGGGTGCCGTACGGATCTCCACCCAGGCGATGCCCTGGTCGGTGTCGCCACTCGGAACGATCACGTCGGCGGTCAGCGGCAGCGGCGCCCCGGCGGCGATCGAGAAGCAGGTACCCGCGGTCAGCCGGACCGGCCGCCAACTGGAGGCGGCCAGGTCACCGATCACGTTGAGCCGGACGGGGCGGTCCGGCTCCGCGTGCGCGATGTCCTCGAACCGCGCGGCGTACCCGTCCATGTCGGCGTGGTCGAAGGCCGGCAGCGGGCCGGGCGTGACGATGTCCTGAGCCAGCACGTTGCCGTACGCCTGGGTCAGGTCGAGGTCGAGCGCGGGCAGCGGCCGGAGGCCGCGCAGCACCATGGCGAGGTACTCGGCGAGCGGCATGAGCCCGGCCCCGGGCCCCCTCGCCGGGGGTCCCAGGGCCGACGGCCGTTCGGCCGCGGCTGTCATACCTACGCCTCCGCGGAGATCAGTGCGCCGCTGTCCGTACCCGCGCTTCCGCGGACAAGTTTGCGCCGGCCCTCATACCCGCGCGTGGGGAAGTGCAAGCGTCGGCGGTCACAGCCGCGCGACACGATGGCTCGCAGCCGTCACCCACTGGGCTCCATGGCCTCGCTGACGAAGCCGGCGAGCCACTCCTTGAAGGCCGGCCCGAGGTCCGGGCGCTGGCAGGCGAGCTGGACGACGGCCTGGAGGTACCCGATCGGGGCGCCCGTGTCGTACCGGGTGCCCCGGTACACGATGCCGTGCACCGGCACGCCCTGCTCCAGCAGCATCGCCATGGAGTCGGTCAGCTGAATCTCGCCACCCGACCCGGGGGCGGTCCGCCGGATCGCGTCGAAGATGGCATTGGGTAGCACGTAGCGCCCGACCACGGCGAGATTGCTCGGCGCGGCATCCTGCTTCGGCTTCTCCACCAGCGCGGTGACCTCGACGATCTCGCCGCCGTCGGAGTGGGACTGCGGCCTGACCGAGGCGATGCCGTACCGGGTGACCTCCTCCCAAGGAACCTCGATCAGGGACAGCACGATGCCGCCGGTCCGCGCCTGGAGATCCAGCATGGACGGCAGCAGCGGGTCGGCCTCGTCGACGAACTCGTCGCCGAGCAGCACCGCGAATGCTTCCCCGCCGACGTGCGACTCGGCGAACGAGACGGCGTGCCCGAGGCCGAGCGGCTCGGCCTGCCGGCAGGTGTAGATCTCGGCCAGCTCGGCGGGTCGCTTGACCTCGGCCAGCCGCTTCAGGTCACCCTTCGCGGTCAGGTGCTGCTCCAGGTCGGGGCGGCGGTCGAAATGGTCGACCATCGATGTCTTGCCACGCCCGGTGACCAGCAGGATGTCATTGATCCCGGCGGCGGCCGCCTCTTCGACGATGTACTGGAGTACCGGCCGGTCGACCACCGGCAACAGCTCCTTGGGTATCGCCTTGGTGGCTGGCAGGAATCGGGTGGCGAGCCCCGCGGCGGGTATGACCGCCTTGACAGCACGCCGCGAGCGGCCGTTGCTGTCCGGCGTGGGCTCCTGGGCAGTCGAAATCTCCGGCATGTGGCCAGGCTATCGGCCGCGTGACTGTCGCGGAGCGTGTGGGCCGGTCGACGCGCCGCTTCCACCCCCTCCGGCGACGAGTTCGGCGGCCGTTCCGGTCGGCTGGCCAGGTACGGCGCCCGCGGCCGGCTCTGGGGGCGCGCCGGATACCGGGGCGGCGGCCGGGGGTGGCGGCGGATCGGCCGGTGCCACCGCCGCGCGCCAGGTGTTCCGGCCGGCCGCCTTCGCGGCGTACAGGGCGTCGTCGGCCGCTTCCATGACCGCGGCGCCGCTCGCGCCGTTGTCCGGGAACACCGCCACCCCGACGGAGACGGTCACCGGTACCCGGCGCGCCAGGTTCTGGCCCTCTGACCAGTCCGGCTCGGCGCGTCTGGCGTCGCCCAGCGACCCGAGCCCGGTCCGGGAACCGGGCACCCGGGGAGGTACCACCATCGGGGTGGCCCGGATGGCGGCGCACAACCGCTCGGCGACGGTCACCCCGCCGGTCGCGTCGGTCTCCGGCAGCAGCAGCACGAACTCCTCACCGCCCTGCCGGAACGCGAGGTCGACCTCGCGGATCTCGGCCCGCATCCGGCGCGCGAACTCGACCAGGACGGCGTCCCCGGCGGCGTGCCCGAACGAGTCGTTGACGTCCTTGAACCGGTCGAGGTCGAGCACCAGGACGCACAGCCGGTGCCCGAACCGGTTGGCCCGCTCCACCTCGCGGCGCAGCGAGTCCTTGAGCGTCCGGTAGTTGTACAGCCCGGTCAGCGGGTCGGTGTGGGACAGCCGCTGAGCCTCCTCGTGCATCCGGACGTTCTCCACCGCGATGGCCGCCTGCCCGGCGAAGGTACGCAGGGTGGCCACGTCCGCGTCGTCGAACTCGTCCGCGCCGAGCCGGTCGTAGAGGGCCAGCACCCCGCGTACCGAGTCGGGTCCGCGCAGCGGCACCGCCACGTACGTCCGGCAGGTCGGCTCCTCCGGCGCCAGCGCCGGCCCGTCCGGGCCGACCCGGCCGCGCCGCGGCGTACCGGTGGCCGCGACCGATCCGAGCAGCCCGGTGCCCAGCGGTACCCGCAGGGCGACGTCGTCGCTGATGCCGACGAGTGCGTCCTGCTCGACCAGCAGGACGGCGCCGGACCGCGCCCCGGTCACCGCGCGGGCGGTCTGCAGGATCACGCCCAGGATCCGGTGCAGGTCGTGCGTGCTGGACAGGGTGCGCCCGAGCACGTCGAGGTGCCCACGCAGCTGGTCCCGGCTGGCGGTCAGCGCGCCGACGTATGCCTGCATCTCTCGGGTCATCCGGTTGAACGTCGCGGCCAGCCGGCCGATCTCGTCGAAGCTGCGCACCGGCGCCCGGGCGGACAGGTCGCCGCACGCCACCCGGTCGACGGCGCCGGCGAGTTCGGCCAGCGGCCGGGTCGTGCCCTGCGCGAGCCACCAGGCGATCAGAACCGCGATCATGGCGGCCAGCGCCGCGATGCCGGCCAGGATCAGGCCGAGGCCGCCGGCGCCGCTGCTCGGGGTGGAGATCGCCAGCGGCAGCGGCTCCCCGGCGGCCGGGGCGAGCCGGCGCACGTACCCGCCGTCCGGCGTGCGCCCGGTCGCCGTGCCGGTCAGGCCGGCGGCGACGGCGGCCACCCGGGCCGCCCGGTCGGGCCGTTCGGTGGACAGCCGGTCGAGCCCGTCGCCGATGAGGGTGACCGAGGCGGCTCCGGCGGCCAGCCGGCCGAGCAGCGCGGAACTCAGCGCCCGGATCGCGGTGACGTAACCGACCGGGTCGCCGCTCGCGTCGAGCATCGGTACCCGGGCGGCCAGCGCCGTGTACCGGTCCACGACGCCGGCCGGGTCCGCGTGGCCGGCCGGCTGCCCGGACCCGGCCGGGTAGCACTGTGCCCAGGGCGCGGGGGGCGCGTCGGGCGTACTGAACAGGACCCGGCCGGACAGGTCCTCCACCCGTACCGCGCCCGGGTCGCCGCCGGCCGGGGCGGCCACGCCAACCGGCTTCCGCCCGGCCTCGGACAGCGTGGCGGCGGCCGCCGCCACGGCCCGCAACTGCTCGCAGAGTGTGCCGACCGAGCCGCGTACCGCGTTGGTGGCCAGGTTCAGCCGCTCGGCCGCGCGCGCCGAGTCGACGCGCGCGACGGTGATGCCCACGATGACGGCGCCGAGCAGCACGGGGCCGAGGACCACGGCGAGGAATGCCGCGGTCAGCCGGGCGCGCAGCGTGAGTGCCAACGGTGCCGGACCCGCCTGACCACCGTCCCGTCGCCCGGAAACGGCTGCTGGCGGCCCGTGTCCCCCCTCCGGTTCTGATGCTGCCATAGTCATCTGCAATAGACGGGTCTGGGCGAAGGATGTGTCGTGTCCGATTTTTCGCAGCAACCGAAGGCGGGGCTGCGTGCCCGGCTGCTTGCCGCCCGCCGGGCCCGCACCGACCGTGCGCAGGCCGACGCGGCAATCGTGGAGCTGCTCGCCACGCTGGCCGCGGGGAAGCGGACGGTCGCCGGTTACGTCCCGTTCTCCACCGAGCCCGGCGGCGCTCCACTGCCCGATGCCCTGGCCGCGGTGTGTGACCGGCTGCTGGTCCCGGTCGTGCGACCAGACCTGGACCTCGACTGGGAGATCTACGACGGGGACGGGGCACCGCTGGGCGTACGGGTCATCGCCGAGGCGGAGCTGGTCATCGTGCCGGCGCTCGCGGTGGACCGCTCGGGGATGCGGCTCGGTCGCGGCGGCGGCTCGTACGACCGGGCACTGGGCCGGGTGGGGGCCGGCACGCTGACCGTCGCCGCGCTGTACCAGGGTGAGTTCGTGGAGGCGCTGCCGGCCGAGCCGCACGACCTGCGGGTCGACGCGATAGTGACACCGGAAGGAGTTACCCGGCTGTGACGTCGCGCTCGCCCGACTGGACGAACGGCGTCCGATGACGCACCATTGGCACTCGAAGTACGCGAGTGCCAGGAGGATGACGTGCCGACGTACCAGTACGCATGTACCGCGTGCGGACACCAGCTCGAAGCGGTGCAGTCCTTCAGCGACGCGCCACTGACCGAGTGCCCGGCCTGCCAGGGCAGGCTGCGCAAGGTGTTCTCGTCGGTCGGCGTGGTCTTCAAGGGCTCCGGTTTCTACCGCACCGACTCCCGTGACAGCGCGGCCAGCTCGACCGCGGCCAAGAACGGCTCGTCGAAAGATGGCGCGGCGAAGTCGGACACCAAGACCGAGACGAAGTCGGAAACGAAGAGCGACGCGAAGCCGGCAGCCTCGGCCTCCGCGCCGGCCAGCTGAGTTCCCCGCTCCGCACCCACGGCGATGACCGGGCCGGCGGGCCCGGTCATCGGGCGTCGACCAGCCCGGTTCGCACCGCGTACAGCGCAGCCTGAGTCCGGTCCTGCACGCCCAGCTTGGCGAGCACCGCGCTGACGTGCGTCTTCACCGTCTTCTCGGACAGCCCGAGGCCCCGCGCGATCTCCCGGTTCGACCGGCCGCGGGCGATCTCGGTCAGCACGTCCCGTTCGCGCGCGGTCAGCCGGGTACCCGCCGGCCGGTCCCGCCCGGCCGCGAGCAGCAGCGCCACATCCGGGTGCAGCAGCACATGGCCGGCGTGTACCGCGCGGATCGCCGCCGCCAGCGCCGGCGGGTCCACGTCCTTGTACACGTACCCGGCCGCGCCGGCGCGCACCGCCGGCAGTACCGCCGCCGGTTCCGGAAAGCTCGTGACCACGAGTACCCGCGCCCGCCGGCCGCGCTCGCGCAGCCCGCGCAGGGCCTCCACCCCGTCGCTGCCCGGCATCTTCAGGTCGAGCAGCACGACATCCGGGTCCAGCTGTTCGGCGGCTTCCAGGCAACCGGCGCCGTCGGCCGCCTCACCGACCACGGTGATGTCGTCCTGGAGATCCAGGAACGTCCGCAGCCCCTGGCGGACCACCGGGTGGTCGTCCACCACCAGTACCCGGATCGGTTCAGCCACCGCGGGCTCCACCGCGCCCGCCGGCCGCCGCGGTGACCGGCACGACCAGCCGTACCCGGGTCCCCGCGCCCGCCGCCGAACGCACCTCCAGCCGGCCACCCACGGCCCGCGCCCGCTCGCGCATCGAGGCCAGCCCGAGCCGCCCGGACGCCGCCGGCGCGCCCGGGTCGAAACCGCGCCCGTCGTCGTCGACCTCCAGCAGTACCGACCCCTCGTGCGTGCCCAGCCGCACCTCCACCCACGACGGGGCGCCGTGCCGCAGCGCGTTGTGCAGCGCCTCCTGCGCGATCCGGTAGGCGGCCTCCTCGCGTACCGGAGTCAGTCGCGGTACCGCGCCGCCGGAAAAGCGCACCGCGACCGGATGCACCCGGTTCAGCAGCTCGGCGTGCTTGTGCAGGGCCGCGTCCAGCCCGTCCCCGGCGAGGTCGACCGGGCGCAGCCCGACCACGATCGCGCGGAGCTCGTCGGCGACCTCGGCGGCCAGCCGGCGCACCGTCTCCAGCTCGCCGGCGGCACGCGCCGGCTCGCGGGCGGCCAGCGTGGCCGCCGCGTCGGCGGTCAACCGGAGGCTGAACAGCTTCTGCGTCACCGCGTCGTGCAGCTCCCGGGCGATGCGGTTGCGCTCCTCCACAATGGACAGCTCGCGGCTGCGCTCGTACAGCCGGGCGTTGACCAGCGCGATGGCGGCGTGCGCGGCGAGCAGCCGGAGCAGTTCCTCGTCGTCTGCCGTGAAGCCGCCCGGGCTCTGCTTGTTGGCCAGGTACAGCTCGCCGAGGATCTGGTCGCCGTCGACGATCGGCATGCCGAGGAAGTCGGTCAGCACCGGGTGGGCATCTGGCCACCACCGGAACTGCGGGTGCGCCCGGATGTCGGGCAGCCGCACCGGGTTCGGGTCGCGCAGCATCACCCCGAGCAGGCCGTGCTGGCGCGGGAGCGGCCCGATCGCCCGCCACTGCTCGTCGCTGACCCCGTCCGCCAGGAACTCGGCGAACGAACCGTTCTCGTCGGGTACGCCCAGAGCCGCGTACCGGGCGTCGAGCAGGCGCCGCGCCGACGTGAGAATGGTCTGGAGCACCTCGCGGACCGACAGGTGCGAGGTCACCGCGAGAACGGCCGCGCTCACCTCGCGCAGCTCGTTCCGGTCGCAGTCACCCACACCGCTACGGTACCCAGCCCGGCGGCCGCCATCTCGGACCACCGGCCTCGGTCCATGGTCGGACCGGGTGCCCGGGCTCCGGCCCGATGCCGGCGACCGGCCGCGTCCCTAGCGTCGGGGTCATGGACGACGCACGGACCGCGATCATCACAGGAACGTCCCGGGGACTCGGCTTCGCGCTGGCCAACCGCCTGGCGCACGAGGGCTGGCGGTTGGTCGTCGACGCCCGGGACGGCCGGGCGCTCGCCGCCGCGATGGGGAACCTGCCCGGCCGGCACGTGGCGATGGCCGGGGACGTGACCGACCCGGCGCACCGGGCCGCTCTGGTCGAGGCGGCGACCCGGACCGGCGGCCCGGATCTGCTGATCAACAACGCCGGCATCCTCGGGCCGAGTCCGTCCGGCCCGGACCAGTCGCCGCCGGGGCTGGCCGGGTATCCGCTCGCCGCGCTGCGCGAGGTGTACGAGGTCAACGTGTTCGCGCCGCTGGCGCTGACCCAGCTGGCGCTGCCGTCGCTGCGCTCGCGCGGCGGCGCGATCATCAACGTGACCTCGGACGCGGCGGCCGAGCCGTACCCGGGCTGGGGCGGGTACGGCTCGGCCAAGGCCGCGATCGAACAGGTGAGCAGGGTACTGGCGGCCGAGGAGCCGGCGGTACGGGTCTGGTGGGTGGATCCGGGCGACCTGCGTACCCGCATGCACCAGGAGGCGTACCCGGGCCAGGACATCAGCGACCGGCCGCTGCCGGAGTCGGTGGTACCGGCGTTCCGGAAGCTGCTCGCCGACCGGCCCGAGTCGGGCCGGGTGCGGCTGTGAGTGCGGAGGGCGGCACCCCGGCGCCCGGCACCCGCACAGCGACTCTGGACTTCACCCTGCCGGCGAAGCTGGAGGCGCACGAGCCGCCGGAGGCGCGCGGACTGTCCCGGGACAGGGTGCGGCTGCTGGTCGGCGACCGCGCGACGGGTGAGGTGAGCCACCACGCGTTCGCCGATCTGCCCGGCCTGCTGCGTCCCGGCGACGTCCTGGTGGTGAACACCTCCGGTACGCTGCCGGCCGCGGTACGGGTGCCGGCCACCCCGCTGACCGTGCACTTCTCGACCGAACTGCCCGACGGCCGGTGGCTGGTCGAACTGCGGACCACCGCCGGGAAGGCCACCGTGCCGTACGTCGGCGGCCGCCCGGAACACCGGTACCCGCTGCCCGGCGGAGCCACGCTGGCCCTGCGCGAGGAGTACTCCCGGGGCCGGCTCTGGTACGCCGAGGTGAACACGCCGGTCGGGGACCTGCTCCACCGGTACGGGGCGCCGATCCGGTACGGATACGTGCCGCGGCCGTGGCCGCTCCCGTACTACCAGACGGTGTTCGCCACCACGCCGGGCAGCGCCGAGATGCCCAGTGCGGCCCGGCCGTTCTCCGACCGGCTGGTCACCCGGCTGGTCAGCGACGGCGTCCAGGTCGCGCCGATCCTGCTGCACACCGGAGTCGCCTCGCCCGAGGCGCACGAGCGGCCGTACCCGGAACGGTTCGCCGTCCCCGCGACGACCGCTCGGATCGTCAACCAGGCACGGGCTGCCGGCGGGCGGGTGGTGGCGGTCGGTACCACGGCGGTACGCGCCCTGGAGAGCGCGGCCACCGGCGCCGGGCCGGTCGCCGCCGCCAGCGGCTGGACCGACCTGATCGTCACACCGGGACGGGGCGTACGGGCGGTGGACGGCCTGCTCACCGGCCTGCACGAGCCGCGCGCGTCACACCTGGACATGCTGGCCGCGATCGCCGGCACGGACCTGCTCGGCCACTGCTACGACGAGGCGATCGCGGCCGGGTACCTGTGGCACGAATTCGGTGACGTCAACCTGCTGCTCTGAGGACGCCGCCGCCGTGCCGACGCCGCTCAGCTCAGCCGGCCGGCGAACGCCAGGACCAGGGTCTGCACCGCGCCCGCCGGGTTCTCGTCCACGAACGTCCGCCCGCCGGTCGCCGCCGAGATCTGCTCCAGCGCCTCGGCGTCCGCCGCCGGCCCCAGCGCGATGTTGATGATCTGCACCGGGTGGCCCGCCCGCTGCCCGCTCTTCAACGCGCCCACCAGCTGGGTGAGGGTCATCCCGCCGCGCGTGTCGTTGCTCCCGTCGGTGATCACGACCACCGCGTTGACGCTGTCCTGCTGCCAGTGCGACCGCATCTCCTGGTAGGCGGCGTAGACGGTGTCGTACAGCGGGGTGCCGCCGCCGGCGTGCAGGTGCCCCAGCGCGTCGAGCATCGCCTGCCGCCGGTCCACGCCATCCACCGGTGTCGCGGTCGGGCCGAACGGGACCAGTTCGTGGAACTGGTCCCGACCGCTTCCGGTACCGGAGAAGTTCCACAGTCCGACGCTGTCCCGGATGCCGAGAAGACCGAACCCGGTACCGGCCGCCTGGCGCATGAGCTGGAGCCGGGTGAGCGAGGTACCCGGTACCGGCTGGGCCATCGACCCGGAGGTATCGAGGGCGATCAGCAGGTTGGAGCGGCGTTGCAGCGAGGTCCAGTCGGCGATGAGCATGCCGATGGACAGCGCGTCCGGGGCCGGGCGGGCGCCGCCGAACGTGGCCGGGAAGCCGTCCGCGGCCGGCAGCGTCGCCGAGTCGCGCACGGTGTGGTCGGCGCCGCGCAGCCCGATCACGCCCAGCGCGTCCTGGCCGGCGCTGCTGTTCAGGTACGCCAGGAACTGCCCGGCCCCGGCCCGCGTACCATCGTTCACCCAGCTCGCCGACAGCACCGCGTACGGGTAGTCCGCGACAACCGGGGCGGCCGCGTACACCGGTACCAGCGGGTGATCCGGGTGCGCCCGGTCGAACGCGGCGACATCGCTTTCCAGCGCCGGAAACGCGGCGATGCTGGCGTCCGTACCGGCCGCGCCGGTCTGCGCGGCGAAGAAACTGCTCGTGTCCGGCGCCACCGCCCCGAGCGCCTGATCGAAGCGCAGCGATTCGACCAGCTGATCGTCGGTCAGCGTGCCGTTCACGTCGTCGCCGACGATGGCCAGGACCGCGGCGAGCCCCGCCGTCGTCGTACCCGCGTCGGTCATGCCCATCCGCAGCGACGCCCACTGCGGATGACCGGCCTTCGCCCAGCCGCCGTTCATGAACGTCTCGACCACGTCGGTCCAGGTCAGCGTGCGGCTGGGCCAGCCGAGTGCCCGGGCCAGCGGCTGGCGCAGCGCGAGGACGACGGGCGACGAGGCGATGCTCGGCGGTTGCGGCGGGAGCAGGCTGGTCGCGTCCGGACGACCGTCCGCAATGGACAACCAGAGGCTGGAATCCGGTACCCACACGTCGGGCCTGACCCCGTCGGTCGCCGAATGCCAGTTCGGTCCGAGCGTGGCGGCCACCTGGCTGGGCTCCCGCGAGGTCACCCGCGCGGCCAGGCACCGGCCGCGCCACGTGGGCCTCGTTGCCGTCCAGTCCTTCGCGAGCCGGTCCAGGGTCGGGAACACCTTCGCCGAGGTCGCGACGGTGACCGTGACCGGCGCACCGGAGCAGCCGACGAACATGGCGGCGGAGGGCTGGCCACCGGTGCCGAACAGCACGGCCGCGCCGATCAGGATGCCGGCGCCGGCGGCGGCCGAGACGATGACCCAGCGCCGTGCGTGCAGGATCGAGGCGTGACGGGGTCCGCTGGTGATCGCCACCGGCGGCTGTTCGTCGCGCGGAACTGACCGCGGTTCCGCGACGAGCGCGAGGGGTCGCTCGCGGTTGACGAGGGGAGCCGGTCGCTGTTCGCGGACGGCCGGAACCGGTCGCCGCGCGGTGGCCGGAACCCACCGCTGCCCGGAGAGGGCCCTGCGCCACCAGCCCGGCGATTGATGCGAACCGACCTCAATGTCCGAGCCGCTATCCGGCATCGCCGTCCTCCCGCCGCCCATCCAGGAGATGGGTACTGATTAGGATCCGCGAGGTATTGTGGCCGCCTTCGATGGCTCGGCGCCACTGCCCCGGCCGTCTCGGGGGCGATCAGTCCCAGTGCGGCGGGCGCTGTTCGCGTATCCACTCGTCACGGCTGTCGGGGTGCTCACCCCAGCCACGGTCGGTGTCGTCACGGGTCTGTTCGGGCAGCACCGGCTCTCCGTCCTCGAGCTGCACCTCGCGCTCCTCGTCAAAGGAGTACCGGTCCTTCTCCATGCGGGCCAGCGTAGCCACTGATAGCGTCCAGTCCGTGACCGCCATCCGCCAGCGGGTACAACCGTGAGCGACGATTTGCAGTGGCGCCGGCCGCCCGGCGCCGAGACCGGCCGGCCGGACGCGCCCGGCGAGCCGGCACAGCCCCGAGTGCCCCACGGCGACCAGCCGCCGTACCCGGGGCCGCCGCGGACCACGCCGCCACCGGCCGAGTGGCGGCCACGAACCCTGATCCAGACGCCGCCGCCGCGTTCGCTGCCCGTGCAGAACCCCGATCAGCTGGACGCCAGCGAGAAGGAGGCGCGCACGGTCACGTACGGCGTCGGCATGGTCGCCGGCGCCATACTGCTGATCGTCCTCTTCGTACTGTGTGGTCGGGCGCTGTTCTGAGCGCCCGGGCCGTCAGTACCCCTGCCAGACGAGGTGTGCGGCGGTGTCCCCGGTACGGAAGACGTAGTACGCGGACGCGGCGGAGAGCCCGACCGTCACCACCGCCAGCGGTACCCACACGGCCAGGGTGCGCTGCCGCAGCACCGGGAGCAGCACCGCCGCGAGCGCGACCAGGCCGAGCGCGATCGTCACGTACAGCGTGACGGTGCCGTAGTGCCGGTGCACGTCGATCTTGTTGAGGATCTCGGCGTTGGCGAGGTGACGCCGGACGATCCGGATCCGGAACGCGTCACCGGACAGCTTGGCGAACAGCGCGCTCAGCGGCGCTACCACCCCGAGTACCGCCACTGCCCAGTACAGCTTGGCGCGGGCCTGAGGCGCCAGGACATAGACCAGTGCCGCGACGATCAGCAGCGGGATGAAGACCACTGCCGCGTGTATCACCAGGGGATGCAGCGGTAATCCGAAGAAGGTCTCAAACACACCCATAGACACGCACGGATCATCCCATCCGGTTCACGCCCTCCGCCTCTTCTTGGGCCGGTCGGCTTTACGTGGTGAAATGGACAAATGAACGGCGAGGACACGCTGCGCTCCCGGGGACTTCGGGTCACCCGCCCCCGGCTCGCCGTGCTGGAGATCCTCGGTCAGGGCGGCCACCTGGAGGTCGACGAGATCATCCGGCGGGTCCGCGGCGAGCACACCACGGTGTCCGTCCAGGCCGTCTACGACGTGCTCGGTGCGCTGGCCCGGGCCGGGCTGGCCCGGCGGATCGAACCGGCCGGCTCCCCGGCCCGGTACGAGGCCCGCACCGGTGACAACCACCACCACATCGTCTGCCGTGGCTGCGGAGAGATCGCGGACGTGGACTGCGCGGTCGGGGAGGCGCCGTGCCTCGACCCGTCCACCGCCCACGGCTTCGAGCTGGACGAGGCCGAGGTGACCTTCTGGGGCCTGTGTCCGGTGTGCCAGAAGCTGCGGCGGGCGGACTGACGCCTACCTGCCGGGCAGTCGGTCCGGCGGCGCACAATGGTGACATGGCAAGCGATCTTGGCCTGTTCGGCCCCGATTCGGTGACGTGGCGGCTGCACGCCGAACCCATCCTGCTCCTCGGCGGGTTCCGCGCGCTGTACCTCCAGGCCCTGCACCCGCTGGTCATGGCCGGAGTGGCCCAGAACTCGAACTTCCGCGAGGACGTCTGGGGGCGGCTCAACCGGACCACCGAGTACGTCGCGACAGTGATCTGGGGCACCACCGAACAGGCGGAGAAGGCGGGTGCCCGGATCCGGCGCATACACCAGCGGCTGCGCGGGATCGACCCGGAGACCGGCGACTTCTTCAGGATCGATGATCCACACCTGCTCCGCTGGGTCCACGTCACCGAGGTCGAGTCGTTCCTGACGACGGCCACCCGGGCCGGAGTCGTGCTCACCCCGGCCGAGGTCGACCGGTACTACACCGAACAGCGGGAGGCGGCACGACTCGTCGGGCTGGATCCGACGACCGTGCCGGGTACCGCGGCCGAGGTGGAACGGTACTACCGCCAGATGCGGCCGGAACTGCGGCTGACCCGGGACTCGGCCGGCGCCGCACTGTTCATGGCCAGGCCGCCGCTGCCGTACGGGCTCGGCTTCACCCCGGTACGGCTGGCTCTCGGCGGTGTCGCTGCGCTCTCGGTCAGCCTGCTGCCGGCCTGGGCCCGCCGCCTGTACGGGCTGCCGGGGCTGCCCACCACCGACCGGTCCGCGGGTGCGTGGGCCCGTGCCGTGCGGGGCGCGCTGGCGATGCTGCCTGCCCGCTACCGGACCGGCCCGTACCGCGAGGCCGCGCTGGCGCGTGCAGCCTCGCCGGCCGCACCGCAAAGCTGACCCGCGCGCAGCCTCGCCGGCCGCACCGCAAAGCTGACCCGCGCGCGGCCTCGCTGGCCGCACGCAGGGCTGGGACCGGGTCAGGCGACCGGAGCCGCCTCGGCGGCGCGGGCGGCCGAGGCGCGCCCGGCGACTCGGAACGACGGGGCAAGGCCGACAATCCCCAGGCAGAGCAGTGCCGGGACGGCGAACGCCCAGCGCAGGCCGGCCGCCTCGTCAACGGCGCCGATCAGCCCCGCCCCCGCGACGAAGCCGGCGTAGTTGAACAAATTGACCCGGGCGATGGCCAGCCCGCTGCCGGTCGGATCCAGCGCCCCGGCCGCCGAGAACGACTGCGGTACGACCACACAGAGCCCGAACCCGACGATGGCGAAGCCGGCGATCGCCAACCCCGGCACCCGGGCCAGCGCCACCAGCCCCATGCCCAGCACACCGATCAGCCCGCCGACCGCGACCGGGAGCACCGGCCCGACCCGGCGCACCGGCCAGTCGGCGACCAGCCGGCCCAGCATCTGGCACAGCAGGTACCCGGCCAGGCCCAGCGGCGCCACGCTGTTGCTCGCGGCGAGCGCGTCCTGCAGGTACTTGGCGCTCCAGTTCGAGGTCGCCGAGTCGCTGATGTACATCAGCATCACCGCGAGCCCGACCAGGACGATCGGCGCCCAGGGGATCTTCGGCGGCGGTGCGTCCGCCGGTACGTCGACGGCGAGCGCCGCGGCTTCGCCGCGCCGGTACAGCAGCGGCCCGACGGCTAGCGCGATCAGGAGCCCGACCAGTCCGATGATGCCGAGGTTCGGACCGAGGTCCAGGTGCAGCCGGCCGGCTCCGGCGTTGGCGAGCGAACCGAGGATGCCGCCGATGCTCCACACCCCGTGGAACGAGGCGAGGATGCTGCGCCCGTACCGGTGCTGGACGGCGACTCCCTGCATGTTCATCGTCGCGTCGACCGCACCGAGGGCGAGCCCGAACAGGGCGATCGCCGGGTACAGCAGAATCCGGTCCGGCGCGAACCCGACAGCCGCCATCGCGACGCAGACGGTCGGGCCGGCCACCCGCAGGACCAGTGCGCTGCCGGCCCTCGGTGCGAGCACCCCGGCCAGCACGCTGCCCAGCCCGGCCACGACCGGCACGATCAGCAGGATCAGGGTCAACTGCCCGTCGCTGAAATGAAAGCTCTTCTGAAGGGTGGGTACCCGGGTGACCAGGCCGGCAAAGCAGAGGCCCTGGACGAAGTAGGCGCCGGCCGCACCGGAACGGGCCCGACGGTCGCGTTGCTCGGATGGCACGGCAGCTCCTCGGATCCGACGTGACGCGAGTCATGTTCGGGTTTGGTGATCCTCCCGCGCGTGACTGCCGCCCGCAATACCCGGCGCACTCCCGGACCGCCGACCACGGCCGCCCGACCACGGCCGCCCGACCGGGGCCGCCCGGCCGGGGCCGCCGGTCAGCCGTTCCGCAGCACCCCCGCCCACGGCTCGCGGGACGGGGCCTGTCCCCCGGCCGGGCAGACGCGCCGGTAGTCGCACCACGAGCACAGCGACCCCGGGGTGGCGGGAAACGCTCGGTCGGGGTCATCGCCGTCGGCCACCGCCCGCTCGGCCACGACGATGTCCCGGGCCGCCGCCTCGGCCCGGCCCAGGTGCCTGGCCAGGGAGTCGTCGGTGTGCTCGTGGGCGCTGACCGTCTCGGTCGGCAGGTGGTGCAGCTCGACCCGCCGGCAGCGGCGGCGGAACACCCGCTCGGCCGCGTACGCGTACAGCGCCAGCGCCCGGGAGCCCCGGGCGTCGTCCGCGGACAGCCCCGCACGGCCGGTCTTGTAGTCCACGATCACCAGCTCGTCGCCGCGCCGGTCGATGCGGTCGACCCGGCCGGACAGCGCCAGGGTGGCGGTCTTCACCGCCACCACGCGCTCCACCCCGACCGGCTCGTCGAGCGGGTCCAACCCCTCAATGTAACGCTCCAGCCAGGACAGCGCCCGGGCGAAGACCGCACGCTCCTGGTCGCCGTCGCGGTAGCCCTCGCTGACCCAGGTGGCCCGCAGCAGGCCGACCAGCACCTCGGGCCGACGCTTACCCGCGGGCAGCGCATACCAGCTGCGCAGGGCGGTGTGCACGCTGGCGCCGAGCGAGTTGTGCGCCCAGGCCGGCCCCTTCGCCGGCGCGGGCCGGTCGACGTAGGAGTAGCGGTACCGGCGGGGGCAGTCCTCATACGCCGCCAGCTTGCTGGGCGTGCACACGAACAGGCGCTCCGGCATGCCCTCGAAGCCGAGCTGCTCCGGTTCGGCGCTGCGTGGGCCCGGTGTCCGATTGGTGGTTGAGTCAGGCACATGGCCGATCCTGCCATCCGGGTGCGACACTGGTCGTTGCGGCTCGATCAACCGTGCCGCTTGGCGATCGTCTGGGAGAGATCGATGGGCTTTATGCGCTGGCTGCGCGGCGGCGACGAGAATTCTGCCGCGACGTCGGCGGTCTCCGCGGGTCTCGCCGAGATCGATGGATTCTTCCGCCCGTCCAAGCACAAGCAGACCGAGCACATCCAGGAGTCGAAGCGCAAGCGGGTCGACGTGGCCGCCTCCGGCATCGACCTGGAGCGCGGTGTGGCCGTCATCCCCTCGGCCCCGGGCAGCTCCGAAGATCCCGACGCCGAGGTCGCGACGGCCGCCCGCCGGACGATCACCCGGACGGTCTGGAAGCCTCGCCACGAGCCGTGGTGGAGCAAGCTGAGCCCGAGCGCCCGCCGTCGCCGGCGCCGCCAACGCGCCAAGGCGCAACAGGCTGAGGCGCAGCAGGCTGAGGCGCAGAAGACGGGGGCGCAGAAGACGGGGGCGCCGGAGGCCGCCTGACCGCAGACGGCAGACGGCGGCCGGCGGCCGGCGGGAGCCTCCGCCGCGAGCCCCGG
>JBDZVD010000061.1:18996-40101 GCA_040255525.1 Micromonosporaceae bacterium
TCAGTGCGGCCCCGGTCAGTGCGGCCCCGGTCAGTGCGGCCCCGGTCAGTGCGGCCCCGGTCAGTGCGGCGAGTGGAGGTACGTGGTCACGAACGCGCCCACCGCGCTCGCGATGAGCTGGACCGCGATCGCGGCCAGCAGGAGGCCGGCGATACGGGTCAGCACCTCGATGCCGGACGGCCGGAGGATCTTCACGACGATCCCGGAGAACCGCAGGACCAGCCACACCGCCACGAGCGCCAGGGCGATCGCCAGCGCGAGTGCCAGGTAGTCGCCGGGGTGCTGGGAACGCCGGACGAACAGCATCGTCGCCACGATCGCGCCCGGCCCGGCCAGCAGCGGGGTACCCAACGGCACCAGCGCCACGTTCGTCGTGGCCGCCGGGTCCGCATCGTCCTGTTTGCCGGTGAGCAGTTCCAGCGCGACCAGGACGAGCAGGAGGCCGCCGGCACCCTGGAGGGCGGGCAGGTCGATGCCGAGATAGTGCAGGATCTGCTGCCCGGCCACGGCGAACACCACGATCACGCCGCCGGCCAGGGCGACCGCCTGCGAGCCGGCCCGGTACCGGTCACGGGCCGGCAGCGCGCCGGTGAGCGCCAGGAAGATCGGAACCATCCCGGGCGGGTCGAGGATCACCAGCAGGGTCACGAACGCCTCGACGAACAGCTTGGTGTTCATGACGGATGCTTAACACGCGCCGGTCAGCCGGTGATCGCGGGCCGCCCCCGGGCGGAGTCGAGGATGTGCCGGTACGCGCCCGTCCCGGTCAGGTTCGCCCCGAGCAGTACGGTCTTGTTGGTGCCGTGGAAGTCGGACGCCCCGGTGACCACCAGCCCCAGCTCGGCGGCCAGCGCGCGGACCCGGGTGCGCTGCTCCGGGGTGTGATCCTCATGATCGGCCTCCAGGCCGGCCAGACCCGCCTCGGCCAGCTCGGCGATCAGCGAGTCCGGAACCACGCGACCCCGCGACGACGCCCGGGGGTGGGCGACGACCGGCACCCCGCCGGCCGCCCGGACCAGCGCCAGAGCGTGAAACACGTCCAGGTCCGGCTTGGGCAGCCGGTACCGTTCGCCGAGCCAGCGGGGCGCGAACGCCTCCGACACGGTCCCGACGAGCCCGAGCCGGACCAGGGCGCGGGCCACATGCGGGCGCCCCACGGTACCCCCGGCGGCATCGGCCAGCACCTCGTCCCAGTCCAGGTCGATGCCGTCGGCCCGGATCAGGTCCACCATCCGCCGGGCGCGCTCCCTCCGGCCCACCCGTACCCGGGCCATCTCCGCGCACAGGGCCGGGTCCTCCGGATCGAACAGGTACGCGAGCAGGTGCAGCGCGATCCCGGGTGAGACGCCGTACCAGCGGCAGGACAGCTCGGCGCCGCGGATCAGGGTGAGCCCGGGCGGCAACGCCGCCTCGGCCTCGGCCCAACCGGCCGTCGTGTCATGATCGGTGAGCCCGACCACGTCCAGGCCGGCGGCGGCCGCGGCCCGGACGAGCTCCGCGGGTGCCAGCGTCCCGTCGCTGGCTGTGGAGTGCGTGTGCAGGTCGATGCGCGTCATCGGCCGAGCGCGGGTACGAGGCCCCAGTCCCTGGTCGGCAGTCCACTCACCATGATCGTGCGATTCTGCCCGTCGGCGTCGCAGCGCACCAGGCCGGTGCCGGTGGCGACCAGTACGGCGCTGTCGTCCTCCCAGACCGGCGCTGCCCGGGCGCGTACCGCGCAGAACGCACGGGGTCGGCTCGGGCCCGGGGTGTTCAGGTCGATGAACGCGAGACCCTTACCGGTCTGCTCGGCCAGCCACCGGCCGCTGGGCGATCGGGCCGCCTCCGCCGCCCCGGCGGGCAGCCCAAGTCCGCAGGCGCCGACGTTCGCGGGGCGCAGCCCCAGCCGCCGGTCGAGATCGAAGTAGCTGACGCAGCCGCCGGCGCTCCCCGGCACCGGGCTGACCAGGCCGATCAGCCGCGATCCGGTGCCACCGTAGACGTCGGCGATCCGGTCGTTCCAGACCGGCCGGAACGCGGCCGGCGGTTCCCAGAAGTCGTACGCGCTGATCCGCCCCGAACTGTCGGCGCGGCCGAGCACGACGCTGCGGCCGACGAACGCGACCGGTACCGCCCGCTCCCCGATGGTCGTCGCCGCCACGGGCTCGACCCCGCTCACCCTCAGCCGCCCGATGAGCAGGGTGCGCGACCCGTCCGCGTCGCGGACCGAGGCGACCTCCTCGCCGTCCGGCGACACGGTCGCAGCGTCCGCGGGCATCCACGAGCCAACCGACGTACCGTTCGGCGCGAGCAGGCGCAGGCTGCCGCTGGTGCCGCCGTATACCCAACCGGCCGGTACCCGGTCCACCCAGGTGACGGTCCCGACACCGGGCAGCGGCAGGCGCCTCCCGTCGGTCGTCCACAGCTGGTCGCCCACCCGCAGATCGAGTTTGATGGCCGGATCGGTGGCCGCCGGGTACGCCGACGCCGCCTGGATCACCACCCGGCCGGTCGGCCCCCCGTGCCCGCGCACCACCTGGAAGGAGACGGCGCCCAGCACCATGACGACGACGCCGACCAGCCCGAAGAGGGTCTCCCGCCGGCGCCGTTGGCGGGCCACCCGGCGGATCACCCGGTCCGCCGGGTCGTCGACCACCGGCACGCCGGCCGCCCGCTCGGCGAACAGGGCACGCAGCTCGTCCTCGATGTTGGTCACGGACTTTCCCCCACCGGTACCGGCACCGGCACCGCGGCCGGCTCGATGCCGTCCTCGCCCAGCCGCTTCCGCAGGGCGGCCAGCGCCCTGGCGCACTGGCTCTTCACGGTACCGACCGAGATGCCGAGCAGTCTCGCGGTCTCGGCTTCGGAAAGGTCCTCGTAGAAGCGCAGCACGAGTACCGCGCGCTGGCGGGCCGGCAGGGTGCTGACGTGCCGCCACAGCCGGTCGCGTTCGATCCGCTCGTCGATGCGGTCCGGGGCCGGGCAGTCCGGCAGCACCTCGGTCGGGCGCTCACCGTGCCAGCGCCGCCGCCACCAACTGGTGGCGGTGTTCACGAGTACCCGCCGGGTGTACGACTCGACCGAGTCGATCTGGCCCAGCCGCCGCCAGGCCAGGTACATCTTGGTCAGCGAGATCTGCAACAGATCCTCGGCCGTCGCCCAGTCCCCGGCGAGCAGGTACGCGGTACGCAACAGGGCGGCCGAGCGGTCGGTGACGAACGCCCTGAACTCCCGCTCGATCAGGGCCGCGGGATCGGCCTCCGCGCTGCCGGCATGCACCGGCGTGGCCGGTGCCGCCGCGGTCGCGCAACGACCGGTCGGGCGCAGCGGGCCGGGCCTTGCGGGCGGGTCCAGGGCGATCGAGGTCACGCCTGTAAAGACGCTTTACGACCCCCGGAACGTTGTCAGGCTTCGGGCCCCGGATCGTCGGGTACCGCGGCCAGCCGCGCCTCCACCGCCTCGGGCTCGTACATCTCCTCGACGATGCGGAGGTAGAGCTCGTTCGGGTTGGGCAGGGTGGGCACCCGGCGCAGCGCCTGGTCCTGGCCCGCCGACTCGACCACGAACGTGCCGTAGTTGAGCATGCGCCCGAGCGCGGACTGCTGGTATTTCATGTCCGTGACACGGACCAGCGGCATCATGCCAACGGTACGGGTGACCAGGCCATTCACGACCATGATGCGTTTGTTCGTCAAGATGAAGCGATCAAAGTACCAGTCCGCCACCCGCCAACCGACATAGATCATGACCACGACCCAGACGATGAGCAGGAGGGAGACCAGGGCCCGCTGATCGTGGTTTGCCAGGAAGCCGGTCGCCCAGCCGATCACGAACGTGGCGATCGCGCCGATCAGGAACTCCTTGACGAGATGGATCCAGTGCTTCTTCCACTCGCCGCGGAACTTCTCGGTCGGGAACAGGTACCGGGCGACCAGCGAACTGGGCTCCTCCTCCAGAGGCACGACGGTGCGCGGACCGATCGGCGCGTTGCGCGACGACAGCCGCAGTCCGGCCAGCTCCTCTTCGGGAATCTCCGGCGGAAGGAACTCGGCGGCGTCCGGACCGTCGTCGTAGTCGCCGGCCGTCTCCGGGCGCGGCGGCTGGATCGGTTCGGGGTTCTGGTCGCCGGGGCGCCGACGGCGATTTTGATCGTCGTCTGGCGGTTCCGGATCGTCGGGTGACATGAACTCAGGCTATGAGCGACGAGAAGAAGTTGCCGAACCCGGTGGCGATATCAACAAGTGTGCTACCCAACGACTTGAAAACAGCCGCAGCGCTCGCTGGGCGGTAGGCGACGAAGAAAATCAGGAACGCCACCAGCCCCCAGGTGAGGACCTTCTTGACCATGTCGGCCATCCCTCCCCACGGCGCCCGCACACCATGTCCGGGCTGGCACTCAGGGTATCAGTTGCACTTCTTGCGGTGAATCTCCTGACAGCCGCAATCGACCGCCGAGTCGCCTCCTGACGGATGTACGACCCGCCGATCTCGTTCAGGCGGCACCGCGCAGGTACGGCGAGGGAGCACCGAACACGAGTTCGCCCGGCAACCACTCGGTGAGGTCGTGCAGCGCGACATCCTCGGCGAACAGGTACCCCGCGTTCGCCGGCCAGGTCACCGCGTACAGCCAGAGCCCGCGCGCCTCCCCGACGTACGCGCTGCGGTCCTCCGCGTCGCCGACTGCCCACAGTGGAGTCGGCCGGCCGGCCGCTTTCACTTTCGCGTGCGCTGCCGACGCCTCCAGGGTTCCGGCGAGGTACGGCGCCGGATCCGCGCCGGCCAGCGCGGCGAACCGGTTGCCCATGCCGAGGCCGGGCTCCTCGGCGACGAGCACGATGTCGGCCGGCCCACCCAGCGGCCCCGGACCGGTGCAGGCCAGGGCGGTCGCCGAGGTGCCGGTCCGGTCGTCGCCGGCCCAGCCCACGCCGGTGACCATCCAGCCGATCGGCAGCGGCCACGGGCACCAGATCGGCATGCCGCCCGCGTGCGCCGCGGCCGTCTCGACGATCTCCGGCCCGATGTGCTCCGCGACACGCAGCGGGGGGACCGGGCCACAGGTATCGCAGCGCCAGTCGGACGTCATTAGGTTGGGCGGCCGCATCGGGCCGCCGCACCGGGGGCAACTCACCGGAATGCCCACGCTTACCACGGTCGCCCGTGACCGGGCCCGAGGTCAAGCCTCGGGCGGCGGGGCGGCGTGCTGGCGGATCCAGGAGTACATCGCGATGCCGCTGGCCACGCCCGCGTTGATGGAGCGGGTCGAGCCGTACTGCGCGATGAACAGCACGCGGTCGCAGGCCGCCCGGGCGTCCGGCGACAGACCCGGGCCCTCCTGGCCGAACAGCAGTACGCACCGGCGCGGCAGGGGGCCGGACTCCAGCAGTTGGGCACCGGGCAGGTTGTCGATCCCGATCAGCGGCAGGGCCTCAGCCCGCGCCCAGGCGGCGAAGTCGGCAATGCTCTCGTGGTGGCGTACGTGCTGATAGCGATCGGTGACCATGGCCCCACGCCGGTTCCACCGCCGCCTGCCGACGACGTGTACCTCGGCCGCCAGAAAGGCGTTCGCGTTCCGTACCACCGTGCCGATGTTGAAGTCGTGCTGCCAGTTCTCGATGGCCACGTGGAACTCGTGCCGCCGGCCGTCCAGATCCTCGACGATGGCCTCGTGCCGCCAGTACCGGTACCGGTCCAGCACGTTGCGCCGGTCGCCCTCGGCGAGCAGCGCCGGGTCGTACCTCGGGTCCTCCGGCCACGGCCCGCTCCACGGCCCGACACCCACGTCCTCGTCCATCGCGAGCCGAGGCTAGCGCCTCACGCCGGAGCCGCTTGACCGGCCCACCCACAACCCGGGCGGGCCTGACGGCTCGACCTCCCCACACAAGCCGCTTGACCGGCCCACCCACAACCCGGGCGGGCCTGACGGCTCGACCTGCGGCTCAGCCGGCGAGAGCCGCCGCGAGGCCCTCCAGGAAGCGCCGCTCGGCGGGACTGATCCTGGCGCCACCGGGGTGGAGCGGGCCGCCGCTGCGCGACTCCTCGCACACCCGGGCCGCGATGGCCTCGATCCACTGCCGGTACGCGTCCGAGTCCGCCCGGTCCACGCCACCGGCCAGCAGGCCGGCCGCGGCTCGGCAGGCGTCCAGCACGTCGGCGATGCCGGCCGCCGGTTCGCTGAACTCCTCGGCGGCCGGCGGATCGTCGTCGGCCCGCTCGTCGATCGAGGCCACGATGTCGCGGACCAGCCGGCTGGTGGACGTCCGCCCGGCGGCGATCGCGTCGATGCCGGCGAGTGCCTCGCCCACCGTGCGGCGCGGCGTGTCGGACTCGGCCGACGTGGCCGCCACCACCACCCGGCCGGGCAGTTGGACCAGCAGGTTCCATTCGTCTCGCTGGAACGGCAGGCCGGCCCGCGTCCGGTTGGACATCGCTGACCTCCCAGGCCAGCATAGGCAGGCGGGCCGTGGCGCACGGGCGAACAGCGGCGGCCGGCGCCGGGCGGCTCGCGGCCAGCCGCGCCGGCCGAGGTGGTCCCGAAAGCTTCAGCCGAGGTGTCCGGGAAGTTTCAGGATGCGGTACCGCCTCGCTCGCGGTACGCTCACCGACCCCGGACGCAATGAACGGCGGGGCCCTCCCCGGCGCCCGCCGCCCACGCTCTGATGTCACTAATTGTGACTAAAACCGGAAAGCCTGGAAAGAGACGCGCATCACAGTTACCGAACCGTGAGGTTACCTGCGCTACTTGTGGTCGTTCAACTACAGCGCGTTCACCGCGGCGGCCCGAGTGCGACGATCACTAGGCTACCGGTGTCAATCACATGACAGTGGGTAACCAGAAACGCGACGGGAATGTTGACGGGGCGGCAATGGTTGTCGGTGCCGTAAGACCACGAACCGAATCGGAGTTGTGATGGCTACCAAGACGTTGACCGCGGCCAACTTCGGCGAGGTCACCGAGAACAATGACATTGTCCTCGTTGACTTCTGGGCGACGTGGTGCCCGCCGTGCCGCACGTTCGCCCCGGTCTTCGAGAAGGCATCGGAGGAGCACTCCGACATCGTCTTCGGCAAGGTCGACACCGAGGCCGAGCCGTACCTGGCCGAGCAGTTCGGCATCCGTTCCATCCCCACGGTGATGGTGGTCAGGGACGGCGTGATCGTGTATGAGCAGCCGGGCGCGATGCCCGAGCCGATGCTGGAATCGCTGATCAAGCAGGTCCGCGAGCTCGACATGGACGAGGTACGCAAGCAGGTCGCCGCGCAGGGCGCGCAGAACTCGTAGAGGGCGCCACGCGGCACCGGAACGACGACACCCCCGACGCGCACCAGCGTCGGGGGTGTCCTGTTCGCGGACGAAACCATTTCTCGTACAGGTGTGCTAAAGTGCCCGGGTGCGTTGGGACGGACTGCGGAACGAAGCCGACGGGGGGCGAGCGGCCCCACCCTTGCCGCTCGCGCTCCCCGGCGCCGTGACCCGTACGTTCGACACACCCGGCTTCGCCGGGATGACGTTCTACGAGGTCCAGGCGAAGTCGATCATCAACAGGGTGCCCGGCCAGTCCCGGGTGCCGTTCCAGTGGACCATCAACCCCTACCGCGGCTGCGGCCACGCGTGCACCTACTGCCTGTCCGGCGACACGCCGATCCTGATGGCCGACGGCCGCACCAGGCCACTGGAGCGGCTGCGCCCGGGCGACCTGATCTACGGCACCGTCGAGCACGACGGCGCGCGGGCCTACACGATCACCGAGGTGCTCGACCACTGGTCGACGACCAAGCCGGCCCACCGGGTGCGGCTGGCCGACGGCACCGAACTCGTCTCCAGCGGCGATCACCGGTTTCTCACCGGACGCGGCTGGCGGTATGTCGCCGGCGCGCCGGGCCGCCCCCGGCTGCGGGTCGGTGACCGCCTCGCCGGGGTCGGTGGGCTGAGCGGGCCCGGGCCGGCGGATCCGGCCGGCGAGTCGGCGGACTACCGGCTCGGCTACCTGTGCGGCGCGATCCCCGGTGACCGCGCGGTGTGCACCGAGGGCGAGGCGCTCGACCGGGTGCGGCGTTACCTCGGCACGTTCGGAGCGGGCATGACCGGGTTCCGGTACGAGCGCGGGCACGCGGGCCACACGGCGACCATGACGCTGCGCACCGCCACGCCGATCGACGAGCTGACCACGTGGCCGGACGCTCCGACGGACGAATGGCGCCGTGGGTTCCTGGCCGGTGTCTTCGACAGCGAGGGCGGCCTCGACGAGCGGGGCACGCGGATCGGGCGGCGGGACAGCGACGCCATCGAGCTGGCGCTCAAGCACCTCGGGTTCGAGTCCACCACCGGGCCGGACGGCACCGTGCGGCTCCGCGGCGGGCTGCCCGCCTCGGTGCGCTTCGGCCGGATGGTCGACCCGGCGTGCCGGGCGCGGCGGACGATCCTCGGCCAGCCGGTCGAGGCGCCGCGATCGTTGACCGTCACCGCCGTCGAGCCGCTGGGACTCCAGCTGCCGCTGTTCGACATCACGACCAGCACCGGCGATTTCGTGGCCGCCGGAGTGATCAGCCACAACTGCTTCGCCCGCAGCACCCACACGTACCTCGACCTGGACGCGGGCCACGACTTCGACAGCAGGGTGGTCGTCAAGGTCAACGCTGGCCAGCTGCTGCGCCGGGAGCTGGCCGCGAAGCGCTGGCGCGGCGAGACGATCGCCATGGGCACGAACGTCGACTGCTACCAGCGCGCGGAGGGCCGCTACCGGCTGATGCGGGAGATCCTGGCGGGGTTGCGCGACTTCGCCAACCCGTTCTCCATCCTCACCAAGGGCACGCTCATCACGAGGGATCTGGACCTGCTCCGCGAGGCCGCGTCGGTCACCCGGGTCGGGCTGAGCATGTCGGTCGGCTTCGTGGACGAGGTGCTCTGGCGTTCGGTGGAGCCCGGCGCCCCGTCGCCTCGCCGGAGGCTGGACGCGGTCCGGACGCTGACCGACGCGGGGTTCGCGGTCGGGGTGCTGATGGCACCGATCCTGCCTGGGATCACGGACGACGACGCGTCGATGGAGGCCACGGTCGCGGCGATCGCCGAGGCGGGCGCGGTGAGCGCGACGCCGCTGCCGCTGCACCTGCGCCCCGGCGCACGGGAGTGGTATCTGGCTTGGCTGGGGCGCACCCGCCCGGCCCTGCTGCCGCACTACCGGGAATTGTTCCGGGCCGGGGCATACTCGCCGGCCGCCTACCAGCAGGACGTCACTGCCCGGGTCCGGGCGATGGCCGAGCGGCACGGCATCGGCCTGCGGGACTCCGCCGCGGCCCGGCAGGTGGAGCCGGCTCCACCGGTACCGGAGCCACCGACCCAGTTGACCCTGCTCTGACCGGTCCCGGAGGCGGCCACCACCGGCTTCGGCTCGGGCGGACCGGCCACCGGGCCGGCGTAGGCTCGACAGGTGAGGACTCCGGAACAGATCCTGCGGGACTCCACCACGATCGCGGTGGTCGGCGCGTCCCGGTACCCGGACAAGACCGCGCACGCGGTACCGCGCCAGATGCTGCGGCACGGATGGCGGGTGATCCCGGTCAACCCGTACGCGGACGAGATCTGGGGCCAGAAGTGCTACCCGAGGCTCGCGGCCATCCCGGAGCGGGTGGACCTGGTCAACGTGTTCCGCCCGTCGGCGGACACCCCGCCAGTGGCCCGGGAGGCGGTGGCGATCGGCGCCTCGGCGCTGTGGCTTCAGCAGGGCATCGCCTCGGCGGAGTCGCGCGCCATCGCCGAGGCGGCCGGCCTGGACTACGTCGAGGACCACTGCATCGCGGTCGAGCGCGCGGTACGGGCCATCACCAAGCTCACCGGCTGACCCGGTCGCTTTCCGCGTCCCGGCGGGCCGGGCGCCGGCCGATCCGAGCGGGCGGCATCGTTCGAAGCCTGTGAAAACCCTCACCCGGGCCGGTTAGGCTCGCATGGAGTGAGGAGGAGCCGATGACCTGGCCACCTGCGGGGGGCGACCAGAACCCCGGCCAGCCGTCGTACGGGCCGGGCGGGTATCCCGGGCAGTACCCACAGGACACCACGAACATCATGGCGATCCTCGCGCTCGTCTTCGCCTTCGTGTTCGCACCGGCCGGGATCGTGCTCGGCCACTTCGCGAGGCGCCAGATCAGGTTGACCGGCGAGCGCGGCTCCCGCCTGGCGATGGCCGGACTCGTCCTCGGCTACGTGTTCACCGCCGTCGGGCTGTTGCTCTGCTGCGGCCTGCTCGCCCTGCTGATCTCGACGGGCCGCGATTCGGGCACCCGCTGACCGGGCCCGGCTACCGGAAAGCCGCCTCGCGCACGCTGTTGCCACCGTCCACGACCAGCATCTGACCGGTAATGTACGAGGCACCCGGCGTGCACAGGAAGGCGATCGTCGCGGCGACCTCGTCGGGGGTACCGGGCCGGCCGGAGGGGCTGCCCAGTCCCTGCTTCAACTCCACGAACGTCGACGACGCGGTGTGGATGATGCCGGGCGCGACGGCGTTCACGGTCACCCCGTCCGCGACCAGCTCCATCGCCAACGCCCGGGTCAGCCCCACCACGCCGGCCTTGGCCGCCGCGTACGCGGCCTCGGTGGGCAGCGCGTTGACCGGGCCGGCGGTCGCGGCCAGGTTGACCACGCGGCCCCAGCCACGCTCCGCCATGCCGGTGACGAACGCGCGACTGACCAGGAACGCGGTCGTCAGGTTGCGGTCGACCTCAGCCCGCCACTCGTCCAGTGACAGCTGAGCGACCGGGCGCAGTACCTCCGGGCTGGCCTTGCTCGCCAGCCCCGCGTTGTTGACCAGCACGTCCACCGGACCGAGCTGTTCGGCGATCGCGTCGGCCAGGGCGCCGACCTCCGCCTCGTCGGTCAGGTCCGCGACGAAGCCGGTGACCTTCAGCTCTCCCGCCCGTTCGTGGATGCGCCGGGTGGTGGAGACGATCGCCACGTCGGCCCCAAGCGCGGCGAGCCGCCGGGCCGTCGCGTAGCCGATGCCGTCCGGGCTGCCCGCTCCGGTGATCAGCGCGACCCGGCCGTCCAGGCGATCGGAGAACTGCTCCGGCTCCATCGCTGTCGAAGGGCCCACACCGTCCAGCGGCTCCATGCCCACCTCGCTCCACTCGTCCATGGGCCGATCCTGCCCGGTGCGGGCAACCCGGGCAACGATCAGCACCGGGACACCGGCTGTGGTACCGACCGGTACCCTGGTCACACCTCTCTCAGATTACGGAGACCCTCGATGACCTATCCTCCGCCGCCCGGAGGCTGGCAGGATCCGGCGGGCGGGCAGCCCACCTACATCGATCCGGTCAGCGGGCAGCCGGCCTCGGTGTCGCCCGCTCCGGCCCAGCCCTACCCCTCTGCCACCCAGCAGCCCGCATACCCGGCGTACCCGCAGGACCAGCCGTACGGGCAGCCGGTGCCGCCGGCCTACCCGACCGACCCGGCGCAACAGCAGTACGCACAACCCGGGCAGCCGGCCTACCCGACCGATCCCGCGCAGCAGCAGTACGGGCAGGCCGCCTACCCCCCGGCGGCCTACCCGAACTACACCTCCTACACCGGGTACACGACGCCCGGGATGCCCGTGGGGCCGAAGAACAACGGCCTGGCCATCGCGTCCCTGGTGGTGTCGCTGGCCGGTGTGCTGCTTCTCGCCTGCTACGGCGGCGGTGGCCTGGTCGGCCTGGTCGGCGCGATCCTCGGCCACGTCGCCAAGCGCCAGATCGCGCAGCGGGGCGAGGGCGGTGGCGGCATGGCGACCGCGGGCATCATCATCGGCTGGATCGTGCTTGCGCTCGGCGTCCTCATCCTGGTCGGCATCATCATCTTCATCGTCTGGGCGGCCAACAACCCCAACTACACCACCAGCTGACCGCGGAGGCCGACGGGACGGCGGCGGGGCGATCCCCGCCGCCGTCTCATCGTTTCGGGCGGTCGGCCCGCACGCCTTCGCCTCGCCGGGTCGGCATCCTGGGTTCGATCCCGTCAGGGCCAGACACGACCGGCGGCAGCAACGGGCTTCTTCCGGCGGTCCTGCGTCGTTACTCGCGCGTACGCTAACCTCGTCGAGTGGTCGACTCGCATGGATCTCTGGAAGATCTCACCGGCCGGGTGATCGTGGTGACCGGCGCGAATTCCGGCATCGGGCTGGCCGCGGCGCAGGAGTTCGCCCGGCGTGGCGCCCGGATCGGGCTCATCGGGCGCGATCCCGGCCGCCTGGAGTCGGCAGCCTCCGCGGTACGGGAACTCGCCCGGCCGGACGCGCCACCCGAAGCGTTCCGGGCCGACTTCTGCGTCCTGGACGATGTCCGCCGGCTGGCCGAATCGCTGGCCGCCGCGTACCCGGCGATCGACGTGCTCTGCAACAACGCGGGCGGGATGCTGCCCGGGAGACGGTCCACAGTGGATGGACACGAGGCGACCATCCAGGCCAACCACCTGGCGCCGTTCCTGCTCACCAACCTGCTGCGGGAACGCCTGCACGGGGGCCGGGTGGTCAACACCGCCTCCGCGGCGCACCGCTTCGGCAGGCTGGACCCGGACGACCTGAACAGCTCCGGGCGGTACCGGACGATGTCCGTGTACGGCAGCAGCAAACAGGCCAACATCCTGTTCGCGGCCGAGGCGGCCCGGCGCTGGCCGGAGATCCTGTCGTTTTCGTACCACCCCGGGGTCGTGCGCTCCCGGTTCGGCCGGGACAGCTGGTTCATCACGACCGGGTACCGGATCGCACCGTTCATGACGACTCCGGAGCAGGGCGCGGACACCATGGTCTGGCTGGCCGGGGCGCCGGAGTCCACTGTGGAGAATGGCGGGTACTACATCGGCCGCAGGCCGCGCCGGCCCCGCTCGCACGCGGCGGACCCGGTCCTCGCGGCTCGACTCTGGGAGGCCAGCGAGGCCGTCCTCGGCCTCACCGCCGCAAAGAAGCGGACCCCCTGAGCGCAGCCGGAGCCGGCCTGTGGCGGAGGCGAGCACAGCCCCACGCCCCACCCGCTGAGCGCGGCCGGAGCCGGCCTGTGGCGGACGCGAGCACAGCCCCACGCCCCACCGGCTGAGCGCGGGCGGCGCGTCCCGCCCTCCGGCCGGCGGCTGCCGCCGGCGCCCGGTCATGCACCGTCCGGCGGCACCGGCGCCAGCCGCACCAGTCGCCGCGCCCCCAGCACCACGATCGCCACGCCGGCGACCAGCAGACCGAGCCCGGGCAACTCGCCGGCCCGGGGCGCCTGGCCCAGCCACACCCAACCGAGCAGGGCGGCGCCCGGTACCTCCAGCAGGAGCAGGACCGAGACGGTCGTCGCCGCCACCCGGTGTAGCGCGTAGTTGAACATCGAATGTCCGAGCAACTGCGGCCCGGCCGTCATCGCCAGGATCGCCAGCCAGGTCACCGCCGGGTACCCGTGCAGGCGCACGCCGCCGGCCAGGCACACCACCAGCAGTACCAGCGAGCAGGCGCCGTAGCAGATCGCGGTGTACGTCGTGGTGCTCGTGGTCGCCCTGGCCCGTTCGCCCAGCGCGGTGTACACCGCGCCCATCAGGCCACCGGCCAGCGCCAGGAGATCGCCGGCAAAGGCCCGCCCGGAGGCGGTGAAGTCGGAACCGGTCGCTACCACGGCACCGGCGACCGCGACGGCGACCCCCAGCCAGACCACCCGGGGCAGGCGGCGTCCCTGGGCGAGCGCGATCAGCCCCTGCCACACCGGCTGGGTGGCCACCAGCGCCGTGGCGGCGGCGATGGTGGTGAATTTCGCACTGGGTACCCAGGTGCCGAAGTGCCCGGCGAGCGCGACTCCGGCCAGCGCGCAGGCGCCGACCCCCCGCCAGCCGACCTTGGTCACCTCCTGCCGGCGGGCCACCGCGACCGCGGGCGCCAGCGCCACGGTCGCCGCGGCGTTACGGAAGAAGGCGATGGCCAGGGCGGGTGCGGCGGCGTACGCGATCAGGGGTGCGGACGACGAGACGGCGACGACCGCGACGGTGAGAGCGAGGACGGTGGGGAGCATGGCGGAGGGGCGGGGTGGCACGGTGTCCGATCATCGCACGCGGTTCGGCGATTCCACCGTTGGTACGCAGGCAATATAGGGAGAACCGATGATGCCGCGACCGGCGGTAGTCGGTTAGTATCGGATAGTTCCCGACCTGATGTCCCTCTCCCACCCCTCGGAGGGCCTTTTTGGCCATGTCGGGTTTTCGAGCTGTTCTGTTCGACTTCTTCGGCACCCTCACGACCGCCGTCGAACGCGGCCGGGCCCACGCGGACATCGCCCGGCGCCTCGGCTGCTCCCCCGCCGCGTTCTACGCCGAACTCGACCGGTCATTTGCGGTCCGGGCTCGCGGCGGGTACGGGCCACCGGCCGAGGCGCTGCTCAGGGTGGCCCGGGACGCCGGGGGGACGCCCACGGACGACGATGTCGCGGCCGCACTAGCGGCCCGGGTGGCCGCGATCCGGGCGGACACCCGACTGCGGCTGGACGCCGTTCCGGTGCTCACCGCCCTGCGCCGGCGGGGCCTGCTGACCGGCGTAGTCAGCGACTGCTGTCACGAGCTGCCGCTGTTCATGCCCGCCCTGCCGGTCGCTCCGCTGCTGTCCGCCTGCGTGTACTCGATCGAACTCGGCACCGGCAAGCCCGACCCCCGGATGTACCTGGCGGCCTGCGAGCGGCTGGGCGTCCGGCCGCAGCAGTGCCTGTACGTCGGCGACGGCGGCGGCCGGGAGCTGTCCGGGGCCGAGGCGGTCGGCATGACCGCGGTCCGGCTGGTCGCCGACGATCTGGCCGGTCACCTGAGCTTCGACCCCGATCACGGCTGGACGGGGCGGGAGATCCACACCCTGACCCAGGCGCTGCCCCTGGTCGCCGGCATCCTCCCGCGGCCACGCCGCGCCGGGCTCATTCCGGCCCGGTGGACGGCCGCTGGTACGAGATCCGGTCGGGCGGCGGCGGAAACGTCTCGTGGTCGCCGAATGGGGAATCCGCGCCGGCTCGATCGGCGGACAGCTCGCTGACCGGCAGCCGCCCGCCGGGTCCGAGCACCGGCGCAGAGGACTGCCGGTCGCGGTGCCGCACCACGCCGTCGGGCAGCACCGGGTCGGCGGAGAACGGTGGCCTGACCGGCGGAGCGGTCAGGGCCGCCAGTTCGGCCTCCCGCGCGGCGGCCACCGGATCGGGCCGGGACACGCCGCCGGGTCCGGACCCCCCGGCCGCGATGCGCTCCTGGAGCCGCAGGATCCCGTGCAGCAGCGCCTCCGGCCGGGGCGGGCACCCCGGTACGTAGACGTCGACCGGGATCAACTGGTCGACGCCCTTGGTGACCGAGTAGGAGTCCCAGTACGGGCCGCCGCAGTTCGCGCACGCGCCGAACGAGATGACGTACTTCGGCTCGGGCATCTGGTCGTAGAGCCGCTTGATCGCGGGCGCCATCTTGTCGGTCACGGTCCCGGAGACGACCATGAGGTCGGCCTGGCGCGGCCCGTGCGCGAACGGGATCACGCCGAGCCGGATGAAGTCGTGACGGCCCATCGAGGTCGCGATGAACTCGATCGCGCAGCAGGCGAGCCCGAAGTTGAAGACCCACAGCGAATAGCGCCGGCCCCAGTTCAGCACGAACCGGATCGGCTCCCCCAGGACGCTCGGCCGCGTCCCCTGACCGCCAGCGGCGCCGACGGAGGCGCCGACGGAGGAGGCGCCGAGGTCAAGCGGTCGCTCGCTAGAGGCCATACCCGCCAGGGTACCGACCGCTCGCGGACGGGAGAGCGGCGCGATCCCGGCGGTGGGTACTGATCACCAGAGTCGGTACGGCGCTCGGCCGATTCCGCCACACTCATCGGTCGATCCCTCCACGCTGCGGACGGCAACGCCTGCGTCGTGACCCTCTCCCTCGGCATCGGCCCGGGCTCTGGCTGCCCGGGCTCGGGGTGCAACGTGGCGCACGTGGAGGCGGGTCAGTCTCCGTCCTCCGGGTACCAGGCGGCGGTCCTCATGTCGACGTGGTCGCCGCGCAGCGGCGTGCCGTCGGCCCGCAACCGGCGCAGCGCGGCCTGTTCGTGGCCCGGCGGGGTCCGGCCGGCGGCGGTGACCACCCGGTGCCAGGGCACGGACCCGCCGTACTGGGACATCACCGCGCCGACCTGGCGCGGGCCGCCCCGGCCCAGGTAATCGGCGATCGCCCCGTACGACATGACCCGTCCCGGCGGAATGCGCTCGACCACAGCGAGTACGTCTTCGACGAAGTCGCCGGTGTCCGCTGGGCGCCGTGCTGCCGTCATGTCCGCCACACTATGGGATCTCCAGCCTGCCGCGGTCCTGGGTGGAAGCAGAATGGGCAGGTGCGAGAGGCAGTACGGGCCGCCCGGCGGATCGTGGTCAAGGTCGGCTCGTCCTCGCTGACCACGGCGGTCGGCGGCCTGGACCGCGACCGGGTCGACGCCCTGGTGGACGCGCTCACCTCGGTCGGCGCCCAGGTCGTGCTGGTCTCGTCCGGTGCCATCGCCGCCGGGCTCGCCCCGCTGGGCATGGGCCGCCGGCCGCGTGACCTGGCCAACCAGCAGGCCGCGGCGAGCGTCGGGCAGGGGCTGCTCATGCGGGCGTACACGGAGGCGTTCGCGAGCCGGGACCGGATCGTCGGCCAGGTGCTGCTCACCGTCGACGACGTGACCCGCCGGACGCACTACCGCAACGCGTACCGGACCCTGCACAGGCTGCTGGACCTGGGTACGGTGCCGATCGTCAACGAGAACGACACGGTCGCCACCGAGGAGATCCGGTTCGGCGACAACGACCGGCTGGCCGCGCTCGTCGCGTCGCTGGTCCACGCCGACCTGCTGGTGCTGCTGTCCGACGTGGACGCCCTGTACACCGGCAACCCGTCCCGTCCGGGCGCGCGCCGGATCGACGAAGTGCGCTCCGACGCCGACCTGGAGGGTGTGTCCCTCGGCCGGGCCGGGCGGGCCGGCGTGGGTACCGGCGGCATGATCACCAAGGTGGAGGCGGCCCGGATCGCGACCGGCGCGGGCATCCCGGTCGTGCTGACCGCCGCGCCGCTGGCGGCCGCGGCGCTGTCCGGTGAGGCGGTGGGCACGTTCTTCCACCGGGTACGGGAGCGGCCGGCGGCACGCCTGTTCTGGCTGGCCCACGCGACCTCGCCGCGAGGGCGGCTGCACCTGGACCCCGGCGCGGTACGGGCGGTCGTCGGCCGGCGGGCCTCCCTGCTGGCGGCGGGCATCACCGCGGTGGACGGCACCTTCGCGGCCGGCGATCCGGTCGACCTGGTCGACACCGAGGGCCGGCCGGTCGCCCGGGGGCTGGTGAACTACGACGCCACGGAACTGCCGGCGCTACTCGGCCACAGCACGATGGAGCTGGGCCCCGGGTACGAGAAAGAGGTCGTCCACCGCGACGACATGGTGCTGCTGTAGCGCCCCTGCCGGACCCTCCGGGCGGGCGAGTACAGGCCGGCGGCACGGCCCGAGCGCCACCGGGGCGATCCCGCGCGGCCGGAACCGGCGGCCCGGCCGCTCAGCGCAGCCCGCGGATCGCGGTGAGCGTGGTGTGCACGTCGAAGGCCGGACCGTCGTCGCTGGGCCAGCCGCCGTCGACCGCCTGAGTCTCGCCCAGCCGCTTGTGAGCGGCGACTATCAGCCAGTCCTCCGGCGACATGCCGACCCGGCGGAACGCCGCCGCCAGCCACGCGACGTCGGCGGCCGACATCTGGGGTACCCGCCCGGCCAGCAGCACCTGGATCCGGGCCGACTCGTAGAACCAGCCGGCGTGGAACAGCATGGCCCCACCGAGCCAGCCGGTGACCAGGTACGACGGCCAGCTGCCGTCCTCGCGCAGGGTGGCCCGGAACGCCTGCGTGGCCCGGGCCACGACCTCGGCGTACCCGCTGGCCTCGAGCACCGCGGCCGGATCGCGAACGCCCGGTACCCCCGGCCCGGCTTCCCCCTCGGGCCCCGGTACCGGCGTCGAACCACCGACGGCCAGCCAGAAGCCGGCGTTGGCGGTCAGGTAGAGCCGGGCCTCGGGGTCGCCGGGGCGCGCCCACGGCGGCGCCGAGTCGGCGAGCGCCGCGTCCTCCTCCCAGGTGCCGTCCGGACGCTGCCGGCCGGCGAGCCAGGCCAGCGCGCGGCGGGCCGGCGGGCGGCCGAGCGCTCCAAGATCGTCGAGTTCGGCGAGGCGGAAGCAGGTGGCGTCGATCGAGGCCACCTCGCTGCCCCGGGAGGCGGGCCAACCGCCGTCGGCGACCTGGCCGGATTCGGCCCGCTCCAGGACGGCGGGCGGCGGGGTGGCTTTGGTGCGTAACCAGGACAACCGGGCGCGGTCGACCGGATCACCGTGGGAGACCACGTACCCGACCGCGGCGTCAATGTCCACCATGGACGTAGGCTAACTGTCTTGAGCAGGGAAGCGGCCTGGCCGATCGGCCAGGCCGCAGTCCGTTGCGAGGGCTAGTAGATGGGCAGCGAGGGGTCGATCTGGCGGACCCAGGAGACGACGCCTCCCTGGACGTGGACCGCGTCGCGGAACCCGGCCGCCTTCACGGCGGCGAGTGCCTCGGCGGACCGGACGCCCGACTTGCAGTACAGCACCACCTGCCGGTCCTGCGGCAGGCTGGACAGGGCGGCCCCGGAGAGGATCTCCCCCTTCGGCACGAGCCGGGCGCCCGGGATCCGGACGATCTCCCACTCGGCCGGTTCCCGAACGTCGACCAGCTCGATCGACTTACCGGCGTCGATCCAGTCCTTCAGCTCGTTCGCGGTGATGGTCGACCCGGCGGTCGCGGCCGACGCCTCCTCGGAGACCGTGCCGCAGAAGTCGTCGTAGTCGATCAGACCGGTGATGGTCGGGTTCTCACCGCACAGCGCACAGTTCGGGTCCTTGCGCACCTTGATGGTCCGGTACGTCATTTCCAGGGCGTCGTAGACCAACAGCCGGCCGACCAGCGGCTCGCCGATGCCGGTGAGCAGCTTGATGGCCTCGGTGGTCTGGACCGCGCCGATGCTCCCGCACAGCACGCCGAGGACGCCTCCCTCGGCGCACGACGGCACCATGCCGGGCGGCGGGGGCTCCGGGTACAGGCAGCGGTAGCACGGGCCGTTCTCCGCCCAGAACACGCTGGCCTGGCCGTCGAAGCGGTAGATGGAACCCCACACGTACGGCTTGCCGAGCAGCACCGCCGCGTCGTTGACCAGGTACCGGGTGGCGAAGTTGTCGGTGCCGTCGACGATCAGGTCGTACTGTTCGAAGATCCGGAAGACGTTGTCGTTGGACAGCGCCTCGTCGTGGATGACCACGTTGACGTACGGGTTGATCTCCTTGATGGAGTCGCGCGCGGACTCGGCCTTGAGCCGGCCGAGGTCGGACTGGCCGTGGATGATCTGGCGCTGGAGGTTCGACTCATCGACGGTGTCGAACTCGACGATGCCCAGGGTGCCGACCCCGGCCGCGGCCAGGTACATCAGCGTCGGCGAACCCAGGCCGCCGGCGCCGACGCACAGCACTTTCGCGTTCTTGAGCCGTTTCTGGCCGTCCATCGCGACGTCCGGGATGATCAGATGTCGGCTGTAGCGGCGTACCTCATCGATCGACAGATCCGGTGCGGGCTCTACGAGCGGTGGCAGCGACACGATGGCCTCTTCGGGTTGCGGGGCTAAGGCTACGACAAATCTAACCTCGCCGCTGCCGCCGTGCCTTCCGCCCGGGCAGGGTGACCTCGCACACGCTGCCCGAATTGCGGAATACGCGGCGCTTCACGGCATGACCGGCCCGGTGTAGCGCGCGCCGTTGACGTACGGCCAGGCGTTCGCCACGCAGCCGTCGAGCCCCAGCGTCTGCTCCTGCATCACCGGTGCGAGCGCACCGGGCGCCGGGCACGCCTCGTCGCCGTGGCCCAGCTCGCGGCCGATCTCGTGGTTGAGCGTGAACTGCTGGTACGTGGCGATCGGAGCACCGTAGCCCGGAATCGCGTTGAGCCAGAGCGACAGGTTGATGATCACCTTCCCGGGCACCCGGCAGGAGATGAGCCCCTGGGTGTGGATGCCGCCCTGCGCGCACATCTTCTCGGACGTGGCAGGCGTGGCCAGGTAGACGGTGAACTGCGCACTGTCCTTCTGCCCCACCCGCTGGAAGCGCACGTCGCCACCCTTGATCCAGCCGCGCGGATCGGCCAGGGTTTGCTGAGCGAACGCGGCGAACGCGGCGGCGTCCTGCCCGCTGCCGTTCTCCACCGCCACCCGGTACTTGCGCACGGTACCGGCGGTGCCGGTCACCGGGCCGGTACCGCTGGCGTAGGCGAAGGTGCCGGGTCCACTGCTCGGTACGGGGACGGTCGAGGCCGACGGGCTCGGCCGGGCGGAAACCGCCCGCTTCGCGGGGTGCCGGGCCGGGCCGCCGATGATGTGCGGCCCCTCCATCAGGTCCACGCCGATGAGCGCCACGGCGGCCAGCAGTATCCCGAAGGCGAGCACCCTCCGGCGCCGCTGGCGGTCCTTCGCCCGGGCCAGCGCCCGCTGCCGGGAGCGGGTCATCGGTTCGGAACCGGGGTCGGGCTCGATCCCGGGGACCGGCTCGGGGGGTACCTGCGCCGGGCCGCGACCCGGCTCCGGCTGCCGCGCAGGCACCGGAGGCTGGGCCGGCAGTGTCTGAGTCGGCGCGTCCTCGGCGGCCACCGGCACCCTCGTGACCGGCAGTACCTCGGTCACCGCGGCCGACGGCGGTACCGGCGGTCTGTCGCTCTGGGTGGCGGGCTTCGGCGTCGACGCGGTGTTGTCCAGCGCCGCGGCGCTGGCCGCCGCGCCCGGTTGCCACGGCCGGGCTGAGCGCTGAGCCGCGCCGTCACTCGACAACGCGCCGTTACTTGACGCGCGGTTGTTCGCGGCGCTGCCGTTGCTCTTTCCCGACCCGATGCCCGTCCCGGGCTCGGTGCTTTTCCCGGGCTCGATGCTTTTCCCGAACCCGGTGCTTTTCCCGGGCTCGGTGCCGCTTGTTCTTCCGGCCCCGGTGCCGTCGCGCGGGGTGGTGGCGTCGCGCGCCGCGGTGCCGCTCCAGGACGCCGTGCCGCCCTGCGCCGGCGCCTCGCTTCGGGGGAAGGCGGCGCCGCCGCGCAGCGCCCGCGTGCCGTTGTGCGGC
>JBDZVD010000200.1:0-8054 GCA_040255525.1 Micromonosporaceae bacterium
CTCATACTCACCATGAACGCCGGCATCATGCTCATCTTCAACGCCGGGCAACACCCGAGATCCAGTGCACCCAGGTCTCGATGAGGAGACGGTCAGGGACCAACGTCGGCGTCGTAAGGCGGCAGGCAATCAGTAGACACATACGCCGAGTCCGGAGGGAAGCTCCCCATCACAACCGCCTTTGAGGATGGCCGAATCGACCGGAGGGCCGGCATGAATCGCCTCGATGATCCCATGCGGAACGACAATCGTGGTCTTCCTCTTCCAAGCCTCCACAATGGACCAGACGAGGGCGCATCAAGATACGCGGTCACCGCCGTCGACAGTGACGGTCGATTAGCTGACCGCTCGGTCCTGACGTTCCTCAGTTGGTCTGCAGGACAGCCCATCGACCTTGCCCTTGAGCCGGGCCCCATCATCGTCGCTCGACGCAACGGCAACACCGCAGTCAGCTCCCGAGGCTTCCTGCGAATCCCCCTGCCGCTGCGCCGTCAGTGCGGAATCGCACCCCGTGACCGAGTACTGATTGCCGCATACCAGCGACCGCCAGAGTTGCTGATCATACCGATCAGCACCGCTCGTGAGGTGGTGCACGCTTATCGTCGCTCCCACCTCGACCAGGCGACCCCATGACCGGATCGATCCCCCTACGCAACGCTCAGCTGGAAACCCTGCGCAACCTGCTCCAGCAACTCGGCGTCCAGCCCGAACAACTGCTCGCAGATCCGACAACACCACCGGTGGTCATACCCACCTTCGACGAGTACGTATGGCAGGTGGCCGAAGCGGTATCCCCCGGCACCAAGCGGGTCTACCACTCATACTGGCGACGCATCTGCCACCACTGGGGCACCCGTCGGCTCAACGAGCCAACCCCCTTGGAAATCAAACGACTCGCTGAAACCATCCGCGCAGACGTCGTGATCCGGCGCAACGCCCGCGGCGGACGCACCGCCGCTGAGCACCTCATCGCCGCCATGCGCTGCATCTACCGCCACGCGGTCATGGACGGCCTCATCGCCGAAACCGACAACCCGGCCGCCAAAGTAGCCAAGCCCCACCGGCTCGCCAGCACCCGGCGAGCCATCCCCGAAACACAACTGGCCGCGATCGTTGACCTCGCCGCGTCGACCGGCAACGACCCGGACCTGGACAGCCTGCTGATCCGACTACACACCGAGACTGCCTGCCGCCGCGGCGGTGCGCTGGCCCTACGCCCACGAGACCTGGACCCCGACCAATGCCTGATTTACCTCCGCGAGAAGGGCGGCACCTCCCGCTGGCAGCCGGTCTCCCCAACCTTAATGCGGCACCTCATCGCCCACCACCACGAGCGCGGCGACACTAACCGCGACGGCAGCCTCCTGCGCTACCGAGACGGTCGACCGTTGACCTACCGCCGCTACGACCACCTCTGGCACCGCATCGGCGCTCAGCTGCCCTGGGTCGCGGCACAACACGTGAGTACGCACTGGCTACGACACACCACTTTGACTTGGGTCGAACGCACCTTCAGCTACGCCGTCGCCCGCGCCTACGCCGGACACACCGGAAAGAACGACGTCGGCACCACCATGACGTACGTGCGCGCCGAGATCCAGGAGGTCGCTGCTGCCCTCGCCGGATTGACCGGCGAACCACACCCTCTTGCCATGCCTTCGACTGACAGGCCGACCTGACTTACCGATGTGCCCGACTCCCAAGGAAAGCAACCGCTGCGGTCGATTCGAGCGCGGCGAAGCGCTTACCCGACACAGCGTGGTCTCCGCTGACGCATGGGAGCGGGGTCCACACGACGTCATCCTGTTCGCCACCGACTATCAGCCCTCGCTGGGGCATCCGGCCGGCGTGCGCTTCCTGGGCTGGGCACCGTCGGGGTCAACTGGCCGCGGCGGCGCCACCGCCGAGCTGCGCGGTGTCGGGCTGACGCACCGGGAAACCTTGTCGATGGCTCTGAGCGCAGAGCAGTGTAGCGATCTGGCCCTCCCACACTCGTGATAACCCTGCATCACGGACGGCCGTCGTGGTCACCGTCCCTCTTGAAGGTCAATTGGACTTGGACGATACGCGCGAGCTTCTGCCGAACTCGCATACCGAGCGCCTTGACGTCTCGGACGCTACGGACGCTGAGACTGGCCGCTAGTATGCCACCCAGCACTGGCAAGGCCGGGTGGAGCCAGGGTCTCGCGGCCGACAGGCCGTAGGGCAGCGGCACTTGCTCATAGATTAAGATCAACACGGCGGCGGTCAGCACGACGTTGGGCGCCCCCCGCCGACGGGGGGATGGGGCGTCGTTGCCGAGGCCAGCCGCATCACGTGATGCGGTCACGTCGGTCTCCGCTCTCGATGGCTCGTCACCTGCGTCCGGCAGGATTTGAATGATCAGCCCATTGTTCTGATTTGCAGCTCAGGCTGTTCTCTGCGCAAGTCAAGTGCTGCGCACCGCACTATTGCTGGTCGAAGAACGCCTGGGCCTGCCGGCGGATCTTGGCGAGCTTCTTCGAGATGGGGCTATGACTGGCGTATCCCATCTCCGCGGCCATGCCGGTCAGCGTGGTGTAGCCCCTAGTAAGCAGGATGACGATCTGCCGCTCCTTCTCATCAAGCAGAGCCATGAAGTCGGCGAACACTGTGCGGCCCTCGACCTCGGTTTCCGGGCCTTGAACGGGAATGGTGTCGGAGAGTTCGACGAACTTGACCGCGAGCTTGTTCCTTTTGCGGTACAGCTTGCGCTCGAAGTCCTCTCGGGCGTAGCTCCACCTGGCGGAAAAGTCGTCTTCGACGCGGTGGGACCGCACCGCGTCCAGGATGTCCCGCAGCCGCCCGGTGTCGTCTGCCTGTTGCATCGTGTGCGCGACGAAGTCGGCCGCTTCCTCGTCGCCGCGCCATAGGTCACCACCTGCGCGAGGCCAACCGGGGACTGCTTCTTCGAATACCGAGGCGTCGACCAGTGAGATCGTGGAGGGCAATTCACCCTCGCCCTCCACGACAGGGAAGTCGCGGAGCGTGTTCTGGATAGCCTCAGTGACTGGCGGGATCCAGTAGTCGAGATTATGCGCGAGGAGCCGGATCGGATCGTCACGGCTGAACGCGGGGAGGCCGGAGCCGGAGTTGAGGTGGTGCCAGACCGTAAATGCCCATGCCCGTGAAAGTCGCTGCTCGAAGTCGACCGGCAGGTACTTTCCGATATCGTGGCTCTCTATGGTGAAAGGCCACTGACCGCGCCCTAGCAGAGGTAAGCCGAATCGCTCGCAGGTATTGCGGTTCAACAGGTGATATAGGGGCGCGTACTCGTAGTACCGGAACTGAGTTCTTGGAACAAAGATGATGTTGAAGTCGCCACGGTCGGCGATCTTCGCTAGGTCGGGCGGAAGATCTTCCTCGTCGAAGAAACGTCGTCGAAACTGGGCGGCCTCCCACAGCCGGTTCCACTCAGCAACAGCAAGAGTTCGCTTGATCGACTCATCCACAACAACCCGCGTCGGCGGCAGGGGGATCGTCACGTACTCCGGCCGCTCTGGGACCAACGGCCGAATGATGGCCCGCTTGGTGAAGCCGACTGACATGTTCCACAGCCTGGGGAACATGTCAGGCCTACTGTGATCCTTTGAGGCGAAGACATCCTCATGTTCCCACGCCTCGATCTCAGCCTGCGTGGGCTCGCGATCGCCGTCATCGGCAACTTCGTTCATAGCCAGGTCCGTACTGGTCAGCATGTCTGTCACACCTATACCACGACAGTTTCACGCCGATCCGTTCCACCCTCGGCTGCCCACTTGCCGACGTCCGAGGGTAAGTCCGCAACAACCCCTGCCCGACGCAGGAAGGTGGCCTCTCCGCACGATGCGGGGAGGCCACCTGATGAGCAATTAGATCTACGCCTCCATAGCGAGCGGATGCTCTTCACCGGTCAGGCCGGCCAACGCCACTGCGACCTCGTGCAGGCTCGCCCGCACGTACGTGGCCGTCGAGCCCTTCCCGGCGCTGTCGGTATGCCCGGCATACGCTCGGGCGACCGCTTGCCCGTAGGTGCGCTCGACCCAGGTCAGAGTGGTGTGCCGCAGCCAGTGTGTGCTGATCTGCTGGGTGCGTATCCATGCCAGGTGTTGCCCGATCCTGACCCACAGGTGGTCGTACCGCCGGTAGGTCAGCGGCCGACCATCGTGGTAGCGCAGCAGCGCCCCGTCCCGGTTTTCGTCACCACGCTCACCATGATGGGTGAGCAGGTGCCGCATCAGCGTCGGTGAGACCGGCTGCCAACGGGACGTGCCGCCCTTCTCCCGTAAGAAGATCAGACACTGGTCGGGGTCCAGATCCCGTGGGCGCAGAGCAAGGGCGCCAGCACGACGGCAGGCGGTCTCGGTGTGCAGCCGGATCAGCAGGGTGTCCAGTTCGGGGTCTTCCCCGGTGAAGGCCGCCACCTGGTTGATCTCCGCCAGCCGGGCGTCCCCGATCGCCCGCCGGGTGCTCGGCAGCCGGCGCGGCTTCTCCACCTTCAGGGCGGGGTTGTCCGCCGCCTCCAAGTACCCGTCGGCCACCGCCCGCCGATACAGACACCGCAATGCGGCAACCACGTGCTCCGCGGCCGATCGACCGCCGCGGGCGTTGCGCCTAGGCACCACGTTTGCCTGCACCTGCGCACGCAAATGCTCGATCTCCGAGGGACGCGGCTCGTCGATCCGCCGCTCACCCCACGCCTCGACGATCCGATTCCAGTAGGAGCTGTACGCGCGGCGGGTACCGGCCGAGACCGCGGCCGCGACCACCGGCACGTACTCGGCGAACGTCGGGGCCGCCGGTCGAGCCGGTCGCACGTCGAGCAGATCGGCCGGAGAGATTCCCATCCGCTCCAACAACAGCCGGGCCGCTTCCAGCTCCGGCTGGCTCGCCGCCGTCGCGCTCATGCCGCATCACCCCGCACTGCTGCAGCATGGATGTCGGCCAGCAGGGCATGCAGGGCAGCCACAGGGTGGACCACCAGAACGCCGACGGCATGGTCAGCGGCGAGCAGGACCTTGTCCCCGGTCGCGATCCGGCACCACCGCCGTACGGTCAGCGGCAACTTCAGAAACGCCTGCCGACTGATGAAGTCCACGCCGCCGGCCGCCGGAAACACGACGATGATGCCGCGCTGCTCACGGATCTCCAGCCGGGTACCCGGCCCCCAGCCGAGTTCGCGAACAACGCTGCGATCGGTCACCCGACCGCTCTTGTCCACCATGCTGAGCGCGTAGATCGTGTCAAGGCCCGGGCTGACCGAGGCCAGTGCCGCGACCGGAAGCGGGCCTCGCGCCCGCCCAGCTAAGCCCGATTCGCCATGACGGCCGGCGACGACCTTGGGGATGATCGGGGGGACGAGCGAGGTGGTCACCATGACCACCGCCGGTCCTGGCCGGCGATCACCCACGGTAGTAACAGGGGGTGAGACAGGTGTTCAAGGCTGTTTGAACACAGACACGGGAAACTGCGCATAGAAACCCACGTGTGGTGTCCGAGGGGGGACTTGAACCAAAGCCCGGCTGATATCCCACTTGCTGGCATGCACCTTGTGCGGCCGGACCTGTTCACCTTCAACGACGAGCGCGGCGGGCCTGCGCCGAACGTTCGGCCAGTTGCAGCATGTACGCCTTCCGGGCATGTCGGGCCATCGTCTCTCGCACCTCGATCGGAAGCACACCGAGTGGGTCCACCTGGCGTTCGAATCGGGTGAGGAATGCCTGAGTTCCCGGGGCCGTACGCTCAGCCCGGTCGGCGGTGTTGGCCCAGGAGGCGTGAGCGGCGATTCTTGCCCGTCGACTGCGCTGCCGCGCGGTCATGCCCGTCCCCGATGCACGCTCTTCTGCGGTCTCGGCCCCCGAATCGTCAGACACGTTCACCGATTCCCATCCGCGCATGGACTTTCTGCGCACGCTCCGCGGCAGCGCTGACCCCGTACAGGCGGGGCATGTCCTCCGAGGTCCAGCCCAGCAGCAGCATCAGGTCGCCGGTGTCTCCCCCGGCTAGCTTCCACTCGTGAGCGAAGTTGTGACGCCAGCGATGCGCGTGCACATCGGGTACACCGGCCTGGATGCCTCGCCGCCGCAGCATGATCTTCACGCCGTTCGCCGATAGTGGGAGGCTGCCGCGTTCGGCGAGCCACAGCTGCGGCAGTTCCGACCCATCATGAACACTGCGGGCCCGTAGGTAGCGGCTCAGCGCCCGGCCGGTCCTCGGCCCGAACCTCACCCGTCGGTCCCGCGCACCCTTGCCGTGGTAATGCGCGGAATCCAGGTTGAGGTCCACATCCTCCACCTGCAGGCCGGTCACCTCAGCGAGCCGGGCGCCGGTGTTGTACAGCAGCCGGACGATCGCCTCGTCCCTGACGTTGGTGAACCCACTGCCCTTACAAGCGTCCAGCACCTTCTTGGTATCCACGTCCCGGATGATCGGGACCAACTTCTCACCCGTCTTCGGCTGCCGGACGCGATCGATCGGCGACCGGTCGATCTCCTCCTCGACTACCAGCCACTTGAAGAACTGCTGGAGCCCCTTGTGCTTGTTCAGAGCGGTCGCCGCGGAGCGAGTGGTGACCATCCAGATCTGAAACTCCTCCACCTGCCCCTTGGTGACCAGAATCGGATCCTCCGCCGCGTCCTGGCCCTCCAGCCGCGCCCACTCATCCGCCACATACCGCGCCAGTTGTACGGCCGCGAGCAGATAGTTGTACCGGGTCGTCTCCGGATAGTTGCCCGCCCGCAGCGAACGGTCCCAGTCGCGCAGGAACCCGGTCCACGTCGACGACAGCCCGGTGGTCATCCTCGCCAGATCAACTGCCACGACACCTCCCCCGTCCGGCCTCGGCGGTGCTCCAGCCCCGCGCGGCCATCAGCCCAGTCAGCGGTGGCATCGCCGCGCATATCGGCCTCACCGACCGAAGATCCGACTACCTCCGAGCATCCAATGGCCGCCGGCCCGATCGGTAGTTGACGCCTGTTGACCAGCACTCAGCGCCCCCAGAGCACCCGACCGTCCGCGCATCGGCGAGTGCGGCTCTGGGCGATGGGTGACCTTGGGTAGCGTCGGCGAGGTCAACCGATCCGGGTGAGGTTGACCGTGGCACGTACCTGGCTGTCGATCCGTGTCGGGCTGGTCTCGGGACGCGGGGAGGAATTCTGGCCACGCCCCGGCCGCGTCTTCGCCGCAGCCCGCTCGCACACCTTCGCCGAACTGGCCGACGCGGTGGACCTCGCGTTCGCCCGCTGGGACCTCGCCCACATGCACATGTTCACCCTCAACGGCGACGTCGAGGTCAGCGACCTGGAACAGTGGGACGGCGACGCCGCCGACGGCACCATAGACAGCCAGACCACCAAACTCTCCCGGCTGAAACCCGGAGAGCAGTTCGCCTACGTCTTCGACTTCGGCGACAACTGGGCCCACCTATGCACCCTCGGAGCCGACCGGATCGACCCTCTCGACGAGGTCGGCATCATCCCCGACGAACCCACCCCCTACTGGGGCTGGGGCAGCATCCCCGACCAGTACGGGCGACGCTGGGACGGCGACGACGGCGAAACCGCCGAACCGAAACGACCCAACCGCACCCTGGCCGACCTTCCGCCGATCCGGCCCTGGTGGGGACCACGACGCCGGCAATAGCGGAACGGCGGCCCCGACCAGACCGGTCGGGACCGCCGCGAAAATCGGCGCTGCGCGGGGCGTGACTCAGACCCGCTCACCGATACCGAGTTGAGTCTGAATCTCCTGAGCCCGCTCCGCCGCGGCGCTCGCGCCGTAGTGGCGCGGCATGTCCTCCGACGCCCAACCCAGCAACAGCATCAGATCCCCCGTGTTACCCCCGGCCCGCTTCCACTCGTGCGCGAAGTTGTGCCGCCACCGGTGCGCGTGCACATCCGCCACCCCCGCCACCACACCCAGCCGCTTAAGCCGGATCTTGATCCCGTTCGGGGCCAACGGCCGCCCACCCCGGTCGGCCAGCCACAGGTTCGGCAACTCCGCACCCTTGTGCTTCGCCCGGGCCCGCAGGTACCGGCTCAACGCCCGCGCCGTCTTCG
>JBDZVD010000062.1:0-29427 GCA_040255525.1 Micromonosporaceae bacterium
GGTGCGCCGGGGTCGCCGGGGCCGATGGAGTCCGCAGCCGGGCCCAACCGGCCCGGCTCACCGACCTCGGGCGGCCGGGGCGTGCTTCCCGGAGGCGCCGCCGCCGGCCCACCGGGCCGCCGCGGGCGGCCCGCGTCGGGTGCGGGGACGACCGGCTGCGGGCCGGTGATCGTGGGCTGGGCGCCGGTGTGCCCGCGTACCCCGCGCATGGACACGAACCGGCTGCCGGGAGCGTTCGGCCGTGCGGAGCCGGACGCTGGACCGTCTGCTCGACCGGCCGGCGGAACCGGGGCCGCCCCGCCCGCGCCGCCGCCCACGGCAGGCGGGGACGACCCGCGCGCGGCCGGCGGAACCACCGCCGAACCACCCGTGCCGCCCCGCCCGGCCGGTGGGGACGACCGCGCGGAAGGCGCGGGCCGGGGCGACGGTGAGGGACTGGGTCGGGGCGACGGCGCGGCTGCCTGCGGCGGCGCCGGGGTCGGCTCCGTCCGCTTGGGCCGGGTCCGGCGGCGCGCGTCCTGGCCGGCCTCGCCGTCCGGTCCCAGGTCGCCGCCGGCCTCGCGGGCACTGCGCAGGTCTGCGATCCAGCCGAGTTCCTCGGTGGGATCCGGCGCACGGTCGCCGCCGCGGCCCTTGCCGCGGCGCTTACCCCGCTCCGGGTCCTGCGGACCGGTCACTGCTCCCCCTCTGTCGCCACACCGCCACCTGTCACACCGTCACTTCTCACACCACTGCCAGCCACGCCGTCACCGGCCGGAACCTCGCCGGCCGAGGTGCCGCCGTCGGCCGGACCACCGCCCCGGACCGCCCGGCGCAGCTTCGGCAGCCGTTCGGCCAGCGCCCGCTCGGCTCCGTGCGGAGTCGGCCGGTAGTAGTCGCGCCCGACGACATCGTCCGGAGCGTACTGCTGAGTCACGACTCCGCGCGGGTCGTCATGCGGGTACTGGTACCCGACGCCGTGGCCCAACCCCCGGGAGCCCGGGTAGTGCGAGTCCCGCAGGTGCGTCGGGACCCGGCCCGCCCGCCCGGCCCGGACGTCCTCCATCGCCGCGGACAGGGCCGTGGTGACGGCGTTGGACTTCGGCGCGGTCGCCAGGTGCACCACCGCGTGAGCCAGATTCAGCTGTGCCTCGGGCAGCCCGATCAGCGCGACGGCCTGCGCCGCCGCGGTCGCGGTCTGCAACGCCCCGGGATCGGCCATCCCGACGTCCTCGCTGGCGAAGATGACCAGCCGGCGCGCGATGAACCGGGGATCCTCCCCGGCCACCAGCATCCGGGCCAGCCAGTGCAGGGAGGCGTCCACGTCCGAGCCCCGCATGCTCTTGATGAACGCGCTGATCACGTCGTAGTGCGCGTCGCCGTCGCGGTCGTAGCGCACGGCGGCGACGTCGACGGCCTTCTCCGCGGTGGCCAGGTCGACGTCGGTCATGCCCTGGGCCACCGCCGACCCGGCCGCCGCCTCCAGCGCGGTCAGCGCCTTGCGCACGTCCCCCGCGGACAGCCTGACCAGGTGGTCCTCGGCCTCCGCCGCCACGGAGACCGTTGCGTTCAAGCCACGCGGGTCGCGGACCGCCCTACGGATCAGCGCCCGCACCGCGTCGTCGTCCAGCGGCTGAAGGGTCAGCAGTACGCACCGGGACAGCAGCGGTGAGATGACCGAGAAGTACGGATTTTCCGTGGTCGCCGCCAGCAGGGTGACCGTGCGGTCCTCGACCGCGGCCAGCAGCGAATCCTGCTGGGTCTTGCTGAACCTGTGCACCTCGTCGATGAACAGCACGGTCTGCGAACCGCCCGACCTGCGGGTCCGGCGCGCCTCGTCGATCACCGCCCGGACGTCCTTGACCCCGGCCGACAGCGCGGACAGCGCCACGAACCGGCGGTCCGACGCCCCGGCGACCAGGTGCGCGATGGTCGTCTTGCCGCTACCCGGCGGCCCCCACAGGATCACCGAGATCGGCGAGCCGCCGGCGACGAGTTGGCGCAGCGGCGCCCCGGGCGCCAGCAGGTGATCCTGGCCGACCAGTTCGTCGAGGCTGGCCGGGCGCATCCGGACGGCCAGCGGCGAGTCGGGCGTGGGCCTGGTGAAGCCGGCGCTCCCGCCCGGGGCCGGCACACCGGGCGGTGCTGGCTGGTCGAGCGTGAACAGACCTTCCATCTCCACTGGACGAAGACTACCGGCCCGGGCCCACAGAAGACCCCGGGCCGGTACGCCACCAGATCAGCGCCGCCCGCCGATGGCGCGCAGCGGAGCGAAGTGCAGGGCGAAGACGAGCAGGCCGAGAACGGTGAGCGTGCTGGGGTTGATGAAGCTGTTGTAGCTCTTGCTCGCCAGATCGAGGATGAACGCGATGGCGAAGATGATCGCCGCGACGGTCGCTAGCAACTTTTCCTCCCGGGCATCGAGGGACGGATCCTGATTACCCATCCACCCGATCGGCTAAGCCCTGTCCCGGCTCCCCGTCGCCCCGCGGCCGGGCACGGCTGGCGACGGAGAGCCGGCGACGGGTCAGGGAGTCGGCTCGACCGGTACCGCGACGCCCGCGGTGCCCGCCGGCGGAGCCGCCGCCTTCGGCTTGGCGTCGATGCCCGCCTCGGCCCGCTGCTGCGCCGTGATCGGGGTGGGCGCCCCGGTCAGCGGGTCGAACCCGCCCCGCGTCTTCGGGAAGGCGATCACCTCACGGATCGAGTCCGCCCCGGCCAGCAGCATGCACAGCCGGTCCCAGCCCAGCGCGATGCCGCCGTGCGGCGGCGGGCCGTACTTGAACGCCTCCAGCAGGAAGCCGAACTTGTCGCTGGCATCCCGCTCGGTGATGCCCAGCGTGTTGAACACCCGGCGCTGCACGTCCGCGCGGTGGATACGGATCGAGCCGCCGCCGATCTCGTTGCCGTTGCAGACGATGTCGTACGCGTACGCCAGCGCCTGATCGGGCGCCTCCTCGAAGCGGTCGATCCACTCCCCGTTCGGCGACGTGAACGGGTGGTGCACCGCGGTCCAGCCGCCCTCGTCGTCGTGCTCGAACATCGGCGCGTCGACGACCCAGCAGAACGCCCACGCGCTCTGGTCGACCAGGCCGGCCCGGGCGGCGATCTCGATCCGGGCCGCACCCAGCAGCTCCTGCGCGTCCCGGGCCTTCGCGGCCGCGGCGAAGAAGACGGCGTCGCCGGGCTTCGCGCCGACCGCGTCCGCCAGCCCGGCCAGGTGTGCCTCGGACAGGTTCTTCGCGACCGGGCCGCGTGCGTGGCCGGTCTGTTCGTCCAGGACCACGTAGGCCAGGCCCCGGGCGCCGCGCGCCTTGGCCCAGTCCTGCCAGTCGTCCAGCTCCTTGCGGGACTGCGCGGCGCCGCCGGGCATGACCACGGCGCCGACGTACCCGCCGGCGTCGATCGCCCCGGCGAACACCCGGAACTCGGTGCCCCGCAGGTACTCGGTCAGGTCCGTCAACTCGACGCCGTAGCGCAGGTCGGGCTTGTCCGAGCCGTACCGGCTCATCGCCTCGTGCCAGGTGATCCGCGGGATGGGCGTGGAGATCTCGTACCCGGCCAGCTCCCGCCACAGCGCGCCGACGATCGCCTCGCCCAGCTCGATCACGTCGTCCTGGGTCACGAACGACATCTCGATGTCCAGCTGGGTGAACTCCGGCTGGCGGTCGGCGCGGAAGTCCTCGTCCCGGTAGCAGCGCGCGATCTGGTAGTAGCGCTCCATTCCGGCGACCATCAGCAGTTGCTTGAACAGCTGGGGCGACTGCGGCAGGGCGTACCAGGTCCCGGGCTGCAACCGCACCGGTACCAGGAAGTCGCGCGCCCCTTCCGGGGTCGAGCGGGTCAGCGTGGGCGTCTCGATCTCGTAGAAGCCGCGCTCGTCCAGCACCCGGCGGGCGATCTGGTTGGCCCGGCTGCGCAGCTTCAGGGCGCTGGACGGGCCGGTGCGGCGCAGGTCCAGGTACCGGTAGCGCAGCCGGATGTCGTCGCCGGCGTCGACGTGGTCGTCGACCGGCAGCGGCAGCGGCGCGGCCTCGGACAGGATGGTCAGCTCGGCCGCGGTCACCTCCACCTCGCCGGTGGGCAGCTCGGGGTTCTCGTTGCCGGCCGGGCGCCGGCCGACCTCACCGGTGACCTTGATGCAGAACTCGTTGCGCAGCGCGTGCGCCTGCTCGGCCGGGTCACCCTCGCGGAACACCACCTGGACGATGCCGGACCCGTCGCGCAGATCGACGAATATCACTCCGCCGTGGTCGCGCCGGCGGGCCACCCAGCCGGCCAGGGTCACCGTCGTACCTGCGTCGGAAGCCCGCAGGCTGCCGGCGTCATGGGTGCGGATCACGAGTTCTCCTTAGCGTCAGTACTGCGGTTGCATTCTCTCAGGCATGCCAGCGCGCCCGGTGCGGCACCCCTTAGCCTGAGCCTTATGACGGGGAATTCAGTGGCCGAGAAGCTCGGCATCAAGCCGGCCCAGTCGGTGCTCGTGATCAACCCACCGGGCGACTACGGCACGCTGGTCGGCGGCCTGCCGCCGGGCACCGTCGTGGTCCGCCACCGGCCCGCCGACGTGGTGCACGCCTTCGCCGGTACCCCGGCCGAACTGGCCGAGCACGGCCCGGTGGCGGCCGCGTCGGTGCTGGAGGACGGCCTGGTCTGGATCTCCTACCCGACCGATGGGCGGTCGGACATCGACCAGGACCTGCTGCGTACCGCGATCGACGGCTGGCGCCCGGTCAACGAGCAGATCACGATCGACGGGGACTGGTCCGCGATGCAGTTCCGCCGCGAGTCCGAGGTCGGCGCGGCCTGAAACCCGGCGGGCGCCGCGCGTCAGGACGCCCCGAGGACCCGCGGGCGGAGGTCCTCCTCCGGCGGCACCCAGCTGGCCGGGTCCGCGTCGGTCTGCTCGCCCGAGCGGATGTCCCGCACCTGCCTCGCCTCGGTGAACCACACGAACGGGATGCCCCGGCGCTCGGCGAAGCGGATCTGCTTGCCGTACTTCTGGGCGCTCGGTGCCACCTCGGTGGCGATCCCCCGGGCGCGCAGCGAGGCGGCGATCCGCTCGCACTCCGGCCGCGCGTCCTCGTTCGGCACCGCGACCAGGACGCACGTCGGCACCTGCCGGGACGCGGCCAGCGCGCCCGCGCCGAACAGCAGCCCGAGCATCCGGGAGACGCCGATCGAGATGCCCACTCCCGGGAACCGGTCGGCGCCGGCAATGGCCAGGTTGTCGTAGCGCCCGCCGGAGCAGATCGAGCCGTATTTCTCGTAGCCGAGCATGAGCGTCTCGTAGACGGTACCGGTGTAGTAGTCCAGCCCCCGGGCGATCCGCAGGTCGGCCACCAGCAGGCCGGGCGTGTGCTCCCGGGCCGCCTCGACGACCCGGACCAGCTCCGCCAGCCCCTCGTCCAGCAGCGGGTCACTCACTCCGAGCGCAGCGACCGCGTCGGCGAACGACGCGTCGGGAGCCGAGATCTCGGCCAGCGCCAGGCACGCCTTGGCCTGGGCCTGGCTGGCCCCGGCCGTGCTCATCAGGAGGTCCGCCACGCCACCCGGGCCGATCTTGTCCAGCTTGTCGACCGCCCGCAGTGCGGCTTCCGGGTCGTCCAGCCCGACCCCTCGGTAGAAGCCCTCGCACAGCTTGCGGTTGTTGACCTGGATGCGTACGGGCGGGATTGGCAGCGCGCCCAGCGCGTCCCCGATCACCAGTGGGATCTCCACCTCGTAGTGGAACGGCAGGGTGTCCCGGTCGACGATGTCGATGTCCGCCTGGAGGAACTCCCGGTAACGGCCCTCCTGGGGGCGCTCGCCGCGCCAGACCTTCTGGATCTGGTACCGGCGGAACGGGAAGGTCAGCCGACCGGCGTGCTCGAGGACGAACCGGGCGAACGGCACCGTCAGGTCGAAGTGCAGGCCGAGGGCGTCATCCTCGGAACCGGCCTCCGCCTGCAGGCGGCGCAGCACGTAGACCTCCTTGGACGTCTCGCCCTTGCGCAGCAACTGATCCAGTGGCTCCACCGCGCGCGTTTCCAGGGGCGCGAAGCCGTACAGCTCGAAGGTGGACCGCAGCCGATCCAGGATGTCCTGCTCGACCATGCGCTGGGGCGGCTGCCACTCGGGGAAGCCGGAGATCGATGTGGGTCGGGTCATGCTCTGTTTACCAGCCTCGATTGGGGGCCGCGGCGGCGCCGAGGTCACGCAGGAACGGGTTGATCGCCCGCTCGCGGCCGATGGTGGTCGACGGTCCGTGGCCGGGCAGTACGACCGTCTCGTCGGCCAGCGGCAGCACCTTGTCGCGCAGGCTCGCCAGCATCGCCGAGGGGTCGCCGCCCGGCAGGTCGGTGCGCCCGATGGAGCCCGCGAAGAGCACGTCGCCGCTGAAGCACAGCAGCGACTCGCCGGCCAACCGGTCCGGCTCGCCGCCCGGCGCCGGAGCCGGGCCGGCGAGCGCGACGGCCCCCGGGGTGCGCAGCAGCACCGACCCGCCGGTATGGCCCGGCGCGTGATCGACGGTCAGCTCCACTCCGGCGAGCGTCAGCCGCGCACCGTCGGCCAGCGGGGCCACGTCCTCCGGCTCGGCGTAGGCCAGCCGGCCGCCGAACAGGGTGCTCATGTCCGCCGACAGGCCCTTGGCCGGGTCGGCGAGCAGTTCGCGGTCGGACGGGTGCACGTACGCGGTGATCCCGCGGGCGCCGCAGACCGGGGCGACCGAGAAGGTGTGATCGAGGTGGCCGTGGGTCAGGACGACCGCCGCCGGGCGCAGCCGATGCTCGGCGAGGAGATCGTCGAGCAGGTCAATGACCCCGATACCGGGATCAATCACCACACACTGCTCACCCTCGGCCAGCGCGACAACATAGCAGTTTGTCCCGAATGCCTGCGCGGGTATGGCGGCCACGAACATCCGTCGAGCGTATCGGTCGGCCGGTGCCCGCCGGGAATCGACCAGGCAAAGGCGAGTGGAGCTGGTCAATGGCTCAAATGTCGGTCACAGTTGGTTAACCTGCCCCACCCGGAAGGGCATGTTTGCCCGTACACTCTGGCGGGCGTGTGGTGTGGCACACGCCAGTGTCGCCCATACAGACCGCCACCGTGATCGTCGGAGGGGGAGCACTCCGTGGCCTCCAGCAAGTCCCGCCAGCGCAAGCTCGCCCGCGCCAAGCTCGAGCGCCAGCAGGCCCGCCGCTATGCCCGGGCCCGCCGGAACCGGCAGCTCCAGGCCGGGTTAGCCGTCGGCCTGGTCGTGGTGGTCGCCGTGGTCGTCGGGCTGTTCGCCGGCGGGGTCTTCAAGAGCAAGCCCAAGCCGAAACCGGCCGCCGACTCCTGCGCCTGGAACACCCCGCCCAACACGCAGTCGCTGACCAACGTGGGCATGCCGCCGACCAAGGGCGAGCCCCGCTCCGGCTCCGAGGACATGACCATCACCACGAACCAGGGCACGGTGACGGTCAGCCTCAACCTGGACCAGTCCCCCTGCGCGGCGTCCAGCTTCTCCTACCTGGCCGGCAAGAAATTCTTCGACAACACCACGTGCAGCCGGCTGGTGACGACCGGCATGTACATGCTGACCTGCGGCGACCCGAAGGGCGACGGCACCGGCGGGCCGGCGTACACGTTCGCCAACGAGTACATCCCGACCGGTCCGGCGCCCAGCGCGTCCCCGAGCGCGACGGCCAGTGCCAGCGCCCCGGCGACGGCGAGCCCGGATCCCAGTGCCAGCGCCCCGGCGGCCCAGGTGGTCTACCCGCGGGGCACGGTGGCCCTGTGGAACTCGGCGCCGGACACCAACGGCAGCCAGTTCTTCATCGTCTACAAGGACACCCCGCTGAACCCGGAGTACACGGTCATCGGCACGGTCACCTCGGGCATGGACGTGATCGACAAGGTCGCGAAGGCCGGCGCGGTGGACGCCGACGGCAAGGCCGCCACCGACGGCAAGCCGAAGACCGACGTGACGATCCAGACGCTCACCGTCGCCAAGCCCGGCTCGGCGGCACCGAGCACGGAGCCGAGCGCGAGCGAGTCGGCGGCACCCAGTACCTCAGCGTCCGCGGTCGGGAACTCCTGACCGCACCAGTCCAGGAAATCATGATCGGGAAGGTTGTCAGACCGTGACGTCGCTCAAAGATCGTCAACGCGCGGCCGCGCGGGCCCGTCTCGAGCGGGAAATGGCCGAGCGGCAGGCCGCCGCCGCACAGCGCCGGCGGCGCGGGTACGCGATCCTGTCAGCGTCGTTGGCCGTGGTGGTGATCGTCGTCGGCGTGGTCGTCGTACTCGCGGTGACCGGCGGCAAGAAGAAGCCCAGCCCCGCCGCCGCGGCCTCGGCCAGCGCCACCGCCGCCGCCGCGGCATGCACCTGGACGCCCAACCCGAACCCGAGCGCCTCCCCGGCGCCGCCGGCCAACCCGCACCTCAAGGACGTGGGCATGCCGCCGGCCAGCGGTGAGCCGCGCTCCGGCACCCAGAACCTCACGCTGAACACCAACCTGGGCACGATGGTCATCCAGATGGACCTCACCCACGCACCGTGCACCTCGGCCAGCTTCGCGTACCTGGCCAGCAAGAAGTTCTTCGACGGCACGTCCTGCCACCGGCTGCTGAACACCGGCGACACGCACCTGCTGCAGTGCGGCGACCCGTCCGGTAGCGGTCAGGGCGGCCCGACCTACAACTTCGCCGACGAGAACCTGCCCACCGACCAGCGGCCCGCGTACCCGGCCGGGGTGGTGGCCATGGCGAACACCGGGCAGCCGGGCAGCAACGGCAGCCAGTTCTTCATCGTGTTCGGCGACACCGACCTGCCGGCGCAGTACACCATCTGGGGCAAGGTCACCCAGGGGTTGGACATCGCGAGCAAGGTCGGCGCGGCCGGCGACGACGAGGCGTTCGCCGGTACCCAGGCGGACGGCTCGCAGGGCCCGGGCGGCGGCCACCCGAAGATGAAGCTGACGTTCAAGACGGTCACCGCCGGACCGGTGGAGAACGGCTCCGCCAACCCGGCTCCGGCCGGCGGCGGGGCGGCGTCCGGCAGCGCGGCCCCGTAGACGGCCCGCCAGAGCGGAAGAGCACGAGAAAGGGCCCCGGGGGTTCACCCCGGGGCCCTTTCTTCGTCCGCCTCGCGCCGCTTCAGGTACCGGAGGTGACCCGGTAGGCGTCGTACACGCCGTCCACCTTGCGTACCGCGCCGAGCAGGTGCCCGAGGTGCTTCGGGTCGGCCATCTCGAAGCTGAACCGGCTGACCGCGACCCGGTCCCGGGTGGTGGTGACCGTCGCGGACAGGATGTTCACCCGCTCCTCGGACAGCACCCTGGTCACGTCGGCGAGCAGCTTGTGCCGGTCGAGGGCTTCGACCTGGATCGCGACCAGGAACGAGGACGCGCTGGTCGGCTTCCAGGTGACGTCGACGATGCGCTCCGGCTGGCCCTTCAGGTCGCCGGCGTTCATGCAGTCCTCGCGGTGCACGCTGACCCCGCCGGTACGGGTGACGAACCCGAAGATCGCATCCGGCGGTACCGGGGTGCAGCACCGGGCCAGCTTGATCCAGACATCGGTGACGCCGACCACCACGACACCCGGGTCGTAGGCCGCACCCCGCGCCCGGGGCGGCCGGGTCGCCACCGCGGTCTCGGCGATGTCCTCGACCGCGCCCTCTTCGCCGCCGTACGCGGCGACCAGGCGGGCCACCACGCTCTGCGCGGAGACCTGGCTCTCCCCCACCGCCGCGTACAGCGAGGCCACGTCGGCCAGGTGCAGCTCGCGGGCGATCGTCATCAGCGTCTCGGCGGTCAGCATCCGCTGCAGCGGCAGGCCCTGCTTGCGCATGGCCTTGGTGATCGCCTCCTTGCCGGCCTCGATCGCCTCCTCGCGCCGCTCCTTGTTGAAGTACTGCCGGATCTTCGTGCGCGCCCGGGGGCTCTTGACGAAGCCCAGCCAGTCCTGGGTCGGGCTGGCGCTCTCCGACTTGGACGTGAAGATCTCGATCACGTCGCCGTTGGACAGCGCGGACTCCAGCGGGACCAGCTTGCCGTTGACCCGGGCGCCGATGCACTTGTGCCCGACATCGGTGTGCACCGCGTAGGCGAAGTCGACCGGCGTGGAGCCGGTGGGCAGCGCCACCACGTCGCCCTTGGGCGTGAAGACGTACACCTCCTGGCTGGACAGATCGAAGCGCAACGCGTCGAGGAACTCGCTCGGGTCGCTCGCCTCACGCTGCCAGTCCAGCAACTGGCGCAGCCAGGTCATCTCGTCGATGTGCGCGGGGGGGCCGACGATCGTCGCGCCCTTGTTCTCCTTGTACCGCCAGTGCGCGGCTATGCCGTACTCGGCGGTGCGGTGCATCGCCGCGGTGCGGATCTGCATCTCCACCGGCTTGCCGTTCGGACCGATCACCGTGGTGTGCAGCGACTGGTACATGTTGAACTTCGGCATGGCGATGTAGTCCTTGAACCGGCCCGGCACCGGCTGCCAGTTCGCGTGGATGACGCCCAGCGCCGCGTAGCAGTCGCGCACCGTGTCGACCAGGATCCGCACCCCGACCAGGTCGTAGATCTCCGCGAACTCCCGGCTGCGGCTGATCATCTTCTGGTAGATCGAGTACAGGTGCTTCGGCCGGCCGGTCACCTCGGCCTTGATCTTCGAGAAGCGCAGATCATTGGTCACCTTCTGGGTGACCTGGCGCAGCAGCGCGTCACGCTGTGGCGCGTGCTCGTTGATCAGGCGGTTGATCTCCTCGAACTTCTTCGGAAACAGGGTCCCGAAGGCCAGGTCCTCCAGCTCCCACTTGATCGTGTTCATGCCGAGCCGGTGCGCCAGCGGGGCCAGGATCTCCAGGGTCTCCTTGGCCTTCTGCTCCTGCTTCGGCCGGGGCAGGAAGGTCAGGGTGCGCATGTTGTGCAGCCGGTCGGCGAGCTTGATGACCAGCACCCGCGGGTCCTTGGCCATGGCCACGACCATCTTGCGGATCGTCTCCGCCTTGGCCGCGTCGCCCAGCTTGACCTTGTCCAGCTTCGTGACACCATCGACGAGCAGCGCGACCTCGCCACCGAAATCGACGCGCATCGCCTCAAGCGTGTAGTCGGTGTCCTCGATCGTGTCGTGCAGCAGCGCGGCGACCAACGTGGTGGTGTCCATGCCCAGATCGGCGAGTTGGGTGGCGACGGCCAGCGGGTGCGTGATGTACGGGTCGCCCGACTTGCGGTACTGCCCGCTGTGCCACTGGGCGGCCGTCTCGTATGCCCGCTGAAGCAGCCGGATGTCCGCCTTCGCGTGGCTGGCCTTGTGCACCGCGATCAGCGGCTCCAGCACCTCGCTGATCTGCTGGGTCTGCCAGGGCGCGTTGAACCGGGCCAGCCGGGCGCGCACCCTGCGCCCGGTCGGGGCGCTGGACAGAGCCAGCGGCAACCCGCCGGAGTCCTCGGCGCCCGCGCTACGGACCGCGCCGTTGCGCACCGCCGTGCTGACCCCGCCGTTCGGGAATGGAACGATCACACCGGACCGGTCGTCCGCCGCGTCGGGCCGGCTCGCGGCAGCCTCCCGCGTGCGCACGTCATCGGCGCCCTCGGCCGGAGACGCCACGTCGCTCGACACTGGCCGCTCCCTCATCTCGCCGAATCGAGATAGGCAATGCTACCCGTCGCGGGCCGCCATCAGACCCGCGTACACCCGGCGGTTCTTGCCTGCCAGACGCACGTCACACCGCCAGAAGGGCATGAACCGGACGTCCGGCCAATCGCTTGCGGCCCCCGAGGAAGGCCAACTCCAGCAGCACCGTGAAGCCGATGACGTTTCCCCCGGCCCGCTCCACCAGATCCAGCGTAGCCTCCGCCGTACCCCCGGTGGCCAGGACATCGTCCACGACGAGTACGCGCTGGCCGGCGACGAACGCGTCCGCGTGCACTTCGAGGACGGCCTCGCCGTACTCCAGCTCGTACGAGGCCGACAGCACCTCCCGGGGAAGCTTGCCCGCCTTGCGTACCGGTACCACGCCGACCCCGGCCGCATACGCCAGCGCCGCCGCGATCACGAAGCCGCGTGCCTCGATCCCGGCCACCACGTCGAAGCCGTCACGGCCGTAGTGCTCCCGGATCCCGTCGATCACGCCGCGGAAGCTGTCCCCGTCGGCGAACAGCGGCGACAGGTCCTTGAACATGACGCCGGGCTGGGGAAAGTCCGGTACGTCGCGAACCCGTTCCGCGACCAGCCTGGCGACGGCGTCGCCGCCGTCGCCACGAACCGTTGTCAATGCTGGCTCCGCTTCCACCCGTTCAGTGCCGGCGCTTGCCGCCGGAGCGGCCGGAGCGGCTGCCACCCGGCCGGGTGGTGCCCGCCCGCTTGGCGGCGGCCGCCTTGGTCGCCGTACGCGGCGCGGCGGCGGCCAGGGCGTTCTCCGGTACCGACGACTCCTCGTCCTCGGTGGCCGTGTCGCTGGCCTCGGCCGGCGCCTTCGCGCCCTTCGCCCGTCCCGCGGTCGCGGTCGCGGCCGCCTTGTTCGCCGCGGACTTGGCGTCCGCGGCCCGCTTGTTCAGCACCCGGTTGGTGTGGTTGCGGTAGCGCAGGTCGAACAGCTTGAAGTCGACCAGCCACGGGGTGGCCAGGAACAGCGAGGAGTAGGCGCCGGTGAGCATACCGACGAACAGCACCAGGGCCAGGTCCTCCAGCGTGCCCACCCCCAGCAGGCCGGCGCCGATGAACAGCAGGCCGGCCACCGGCAGCAGACCGATCAGCGAGGTGTTGATCGACCGCATCAGGGTCTGGTTGACGGCGAGGTTGGCGGCCTCGCCGAAGGTGTGCCGGGAGGTCCCCAGGATGCCCCTGGTGTTCTCGTCCACCTTGTCGAACACGACCACGGTGTCATACAGCGAGTAACCGAGGATGGTCAGCAGGCCGACGACCGTCCCCGGGGTCACCTCGAAGTGGATCAGCGAATACACGCCGGCGGTCAGGATCAGGTCGTGGAACAGTGCCAGGACCGCCGCGCCGGAGGCCTTGGCGTCGCGGAAGCGGAAGCCCATGAACAGGCTCACCGCGCCGAGGAACACGATCAAGGCGATGATCGCCTTGTTGGTGACCTCGCTACCCCAGGACGAGCTGACCTCGGTGTTGTTGATCTGGCTCGGTGCCACGTGCGCGGCCTTCGCCAGTGCCGCTTCGGTCTGGTCGCGCTGCGCGTCGGTGAGCTTCTGGGTCCTGACCACGTAGCTCGCCGCGCTGCCGGCACCGGCGGTCTGCGCGCTGGAGACCGTCACCCCACGGTCCTCGACCGCCGAACGCACCTCCGACAGCGTGGTGCCCGGCTTGACCGGGATCTGGAACTGGTCACCACCCTTGAAGTCGATGCCCCAGTTGAAGCCGCGGAAGATGATGCTGGCGATGCAGATCAGGATGATCACCGCCGACACCACGTACCACTTCTTGCGCTGGCCGATGAAGTCGATCCGGGTATCGCCGCGGTACAGCCGGCGCAATCCGCTGGTCGACTCGGTACGTGCCGCCATCTCAGGACTCCTTCGTGCGCACGGCGCCGAACCGCGGCGCTCTGGTCGCTCCGCCGGCCGCCTCGGCCGCAGCGTCCGAACGCACGTTACCCAGGCCGGAGAACCTCGGCGAACTGAAACCGTTGGACCGCGACAGCAGGGCCACCAGTGGGTGGGTGAACAGGAACACGACCAGCAGGTCGATGATCGTCGACAGGCCGAGAGTGAAGGCGAATCCCTTCACCTCACCGGCCGCGAGCCAGTACAGGATCGCCGCCGCCAGGAACGACACGGCGTCGGCGGACAGGATCGTGCGCCGGGCCCGGACCCATGCCCGGGGTACCGCGCTGCGCACCGTCCGGCCGTCCTTCACCTCGTCTTTCAGGCGTTCGAAGAACACTACGAACGAGTCGGCGGTGATACCGATGGCCACGATGAAACCGGCGATCCCGGCGAGGCTCAGCGAGAAGTCGATCGACCGGCCGAGCAGCACCAGGGAACCGAAGACGGTCAACCCGGAGACCACGAGGCTGGCGACCACGACCAGGCCCAGGCCGCGGTAGTAGAACAGGCAGTAGATCACGACGAGCACGATGCCGATCAGGCCGGCCAGGATGCCGTAGCGCATCTGCTGCGTACCCAGCGTCGGGCTGACGTTCTGGGTACTCTCGATCTTGAAGCTTAGCGGCAGCGACCCGTACTTGAGCTGGTTGGCCAGCGTACGCGCGGAGTCCTCGTTGATGTTGCCGCCGTTGATCACCGCATCGCCGACGATGACGTTCTGGATCTGCGGGGCGGACACCACCGAGTCGTCCAGCACGATGGCCACCGAGGAGTTCTGGCCGGGCTGGCCGGTGCTCGGGTTCGTCTGCTGGCCGTCGTTGACCGCTTCCTGGGTCAGCGCTGTCCACTTGCTCTGGCCCTTGCCGGTGAAGCTCACCTGCACGTTCCAGCCGCCGTTGTTGCTGTCGAACCCGGAGGTGGCACCCTTCACGTCGGTACCGCTGACCTTGGCCTTGTCCAGGTAGTACTTCGTGTGCGCGTTGTCCCCCTGGTCGCACGCGACCACCTGCTGGGAGGCGTCGTCCAGCACACCCGGCGCCCGGGCGTTGAGCCCGGCGCAGGTGACGGTCGGCAGCAGGTACTGCATCTCGACCGGCAGCGAGTCGACCTCGTCGCCGCTCAGCTTGGCGAACGGGGCGATCGAAGCGAGCGTGGCCTGGTCGAGCTGGCCCGGCTGTGCCTCACCGGACTCCAGGTTGGCCAGCACCGACTGGCCGGCGGTCCACGCCGGGCCGAGCTTCTTCTGCACCTCGGCCAGCGTCTTGGCCCGGGACGCGGCGAGCGCCGCGGCGGTCGGGTTGGTGCTCGGGGTGGCCGAGGGTGCGGCGCTGCCGGAGCCGGACGGGGAGGCACTCGCCGAAGCCGACGCGCTCGCCGAAGCCGACGGGGTGGCGCTGGGCGTCGCCGAGGCGCTCGGAGCCGCGGATGCCGACCCGCTCGCGCTCGGGGCCGGCGACGCGGGCGTGGCACCGGCCGGCGGCTGGTCCTGCGTGGTCGCCAGCACCTTGCGGAACGCCAGCTTGGCCGGCTGTACCAGCTGACGCAGCTCGTTCGGGTCGTCGTTGGCGACGTTGACCACGATGTTCCGGTTGCCCGCCGTGACCACCTCGGGCTCGGCCACACCGCTGGCGTTGACCCGGTTTTCGATGATCTGCCGGGCGGTGTTGAGGTTTTGCGCGCTCGGTGCCTTCCCGTCGGCACTGATCGCGCTCAACGTCATACTCGTCCCGCCCTTGAGATCAAGGCCGAGCTTGGGCTCCGGCTTCTTGTTGCCGGTGAAGAACACCAGCGCATAGAGGCCGGCGAGGATGACCGCGAGTACGGCGAAGTACCGCGTCACCTTGATGCGTCCGGAGGGTGCGGCCACGGCTGTCCCGTCTTTCCCTGTCTGTGAGGAGGCGTCGGGCGCGAGGAGGGATCCCTGGCGGGATCAGTCCCTGCGCTCGGTCACCTTGTCGTCGGTCTCGTGGGTCTCTTCGACCTCGTCGGCCTCGCCGGCCTCATAGGTCTCGTCGGCTTCGTCTGCCTCGTACTCGTCGTCAGCCTCGGCCTCCGTCTCCTCGTGGGCGGCCGGGGTCACCGTACGCGCGATCGCTCCCCTGGCGAACCGGATGATCACACCGGGCGAGACCTCGAGGCTGACGGTGCCCGCCTCTTCGTCAACCTCAGCGACCATGCCGTAGACACCACTGCCCGTCATGACCTCGTCACCGACGCCCAGCCGTGACTGCATGGCCTGGACCTCGCGGTTGCGCCGCTGCTGGGGACGGATGAAGAGGAAGTACAACGCGCCGAAGAGGAGAATGATGAACACAAACGGCAGATAGCTACCGCCGCCTGAGCCCGATTTTGCGAGTGGCACCGCTATCGACCTTCCGAAGGGGCCCACCGGCATCGATCGATGCAGGCGAACCGGGTGTGCGTCCTGTCCGGACCGCGGGCGAGTCTAGTCGGTCACACTCGGACACCAAGCAGGACGTAGATCACGGTCCGGTTACGGGGCCGTGACCGACCATTATGACTCCAGGCCGAACAGGTCGGGCGCCGGAGGGGCGCCGCTGCCAAAAATACCATTTGGTGGAGTCTTGCCCAGGTGACGCCACCCACTGGCGGTAGCCACCCGACCGCGCGGAGTACGGGCCAGCAATCCGGCCCGGACCAGGAACGGCTCGCACACCTCCTCCACCGTGTCCGGTTGCTCCCCGACCGCGACCGCGAGCGTGGACAGGCCCACCGGACCGCCGCCGAAACTGGTCACCAGCGCGGTGAGCACAGCCCGGTCCAGCCGGTCGAGGCCCAGCTCATCGACGTCGTACACGCGAAGCGCGGCCCGGGCGACCTCCCGCGTGACGACCCCGTCGGCGCGAACCTCCGCGTAGTCGCGCACCCGGCGCAGCAGCCGGTTGGCGATCCGTGGTGTACCCCGGGACCGGCCGGCGATCTCGACCGCCCCGTCCTCGGCGACCGGTACCCCCAGGATCCGCGACGAGCGGGTCACCACCTGCTCCAGCTCGTCCGGCTCGTAGAAGTCCAGGTGCGCCACGAAGCCGAACCGGTCGCGCATCGGACCGGTCAGCAGCCCGGCCCGGGTCGTCGCGCCGACCAGCGTGAACGGCTCGACGTCCAGCGGGATCGCGGTGGCCCCCGGCCCCTTGCCGACCACCACGTCGACCCGGAAGTCCTCCATCGCGCTGTACAGCAGCTCCTCGGCCGGCTTGGCGATCCGGTGGATCTCGTCGATGAACAGCACGTCGCCTTCGGCGAGGCTGGTCAGTACGGCGGCGAGGTCCCCGGAGCGCTCGATCGCCGGGCCGCTGGTGATCCGCAGGCCGGAGCCCAGCTCTGCCGCCACGATCATGGCCAGCGTGGTCTTCCCCAGGCCCGGCGAGCCGGACAGCAGAATGTGGTCGGGCGCGCTGCCCCGGCGCACCGCGCTGCGCAGCAGCAGGTCGAGCTGCTCGCGGACCCGGTGCTGGCCGATGAACTCGCCCAGTCGCTTGGGGCGCACGCTGGCCTCGGCGTCCCGCTCCTCCGGGTCGGCCAGCGCCGACACGACGTCGCTCACCGGGCCCTGCCCAGCAGCCGGATCGCCTGCCGGAGCAGCACCTGGACCGGGGGCACCTCACCGTCCAGCGACTCCGCGACCGTGGCCACCGCCTGCTCGGCCTGGCTGGCCGTCCAGCCCAGCCCGATCAGGCCCTGGCGGACCTGTTCCGGCCAGGCGCCGCCACCCGCCGCGCCGGCCGCCTCCGCCGAGCCGGTCAGCGCCACCGGTCCGATCTTGTCGCGCAGCTCCAGGACAAGCCGTTCGGCACCCTTCTTGCCGATGCCCGGGACCCTGGTCAGCGTGGTGAGGTCGGCGTTCGCGATCGCCTTGCGTACCGTGTCCGGGCCGTGCACGGCCAGCACCGCCTGAGCCAGCCGGGGGCCGACGCCGCTGGCCGTCTGCAGCAGCTCGAACAGGTGCTTCTCGTCGTCGTCGGCGAACCCGTACAGGGTCAGTGAGTCCTCCCGGACCACCAGGCTGGTGGCCAGCCGGGCCTGCTCGCCCACCCGCAGCCCGGCCAGGGTGCCGGGCGTGCAGTGCACGGACAGCCCGACGCCGCCGACCTCGACCACCGCTTCGTCGGCCGACACCGCGGCGACCCGGCCGCGCACGCTGGCGATCATCGAGCTCCTCCCCTTGCCTGGGCGGCGGCGAATCTGGCCCGGGTGCCACCGCGCCAGACGTGACAGATCGCCAGCGCCAGCGCGTCGGCGGCGTCGGCCGGCCGAGGTGGCTCCCCCAGCCGCAGCAGCCGGGTCACCATCGCCGTCATCTGTGCCTTGTCCGCCTGACCGGAGCCGGTCACCGCGGCCTTGACCTCGCTCGGCGTGTACAGCTGGACGGGCAGGCCGGCCCGGGCGGCGGTGAGCACCGCGACGGCACCGGCCTGGGCGGTGCCCATCACGGTGCGCACGTTGTGCTGGCTGAACACCCGTTCGACCGCGACGCTGTCCGGTGCGTGTTCGGCGACCAGGTCGGTGAGGTTGCGGTCCAGGTGCAGCAGCCGGGCGGGCAACTCGTCCTGCGGATCGGTATAGATGACGTAGTACGCCACCAGCGTGCAGGTCCGGCCCGGTACGCCCTCGACCACGCCGACCCCGCAGCGGGTCAACCCGGGATCCACGCCCAGCACCCGCACGCTGCCTCCCTCCCGCCCGGTCCGGCTCGGCGCGTCCGGCGCCGCGCGACGACCCGGACCAGTCGCCCGACCAGTCCGGCCGGGCGCGTCCGGCGCCGCGCGACGACCCAGAGCGGTCGCCCGCGCCGTACGTATGTTCTACGGACCCTATCGGCGCCCCGGGGCGCCGCACCAGGCGACACCCCGGACGGGTCGGACACTAGTGAGGGATGCTCGTCACGGGCGGGTCAGGCCCGTTCCCCACCCGGATCCGCGGCCAGCGCCGGCCAGATCGCGTCGACCAGTCGCCGCGCCGCGTCCTCGCGGCTGATCGCCTGATCCCAGTTGACCAGGGTGCGCGCGATCAGCGGCCCGAGCAGCATCGCGAGGATGGTGTCCACGTCCAGGTCCTTCCGCAGAGTGCCGTCGGCGATGCCGCGCTGCAGCACGGCACGCATCGACTCCCGGCGCGGCGCGGTGATCCGCAGGTACACGTCGCGCAGTTCGGGGCTGCGCTGCATCTCCGCGAACAGGCAGGGCATGATCTGGCCGGCCCGGGTGTACTCCGGGCGGCCCACCGGCACGAGCAGGGCGAGGATGTCGTCGCGGATCGACTCCCCGGTGATCTGCGCCGGCTCGCCCTTGACCCGGGCCACGGCGTCGTACAGCAGCGCTTCCTTGTTCGGCCAGCGGCGGTAGATCGTCGCCTTGCCGACCCCGGCCCGGGCGGCGACGGCCTCGATGGACAGCCCGTCGAACGGGGTGCCCTCGGCCAGCATGTCGAGGATCGACTCGATGATCGCCTCGTCGACACGCGCGCTGCGCGGCCGACCGGGACCCTTCCGGTCCTGGTCGGCCGACGCAGCTGGGTTCGCGGAGGTCATCATGACATTGTTACCGCTACGTTACGCCTCGGCCAATTCGAGCTGCTCTTCGGCGAGCGACTCGGCCACGTTCGGCTCCGGTGCCTGCACCGTCGCCGCCCGGCGCGGCAGCCAGCCGAGCACGACCACGATCCCGATGAGCCCGACCAGTACCGAGCCGGCCGCGGCCCAGTGCATCGCCGCGATGAACGCGTCGTTGCCCGCCAAGATCAGCGACCGGCCCTGCGGCCCCAGCTGACCGGCGACCGCGTACGTGCCCGAGATGGACTCGCGGGCCGTGGACTGCGCCGCCGCCGGCAGCGCGGCGAGGTGCCCGTCCATGCGGCCGCGGTAGACCGCGGACAGGATCGAGCCGAGGATCGCGACGCCGAGGGCGCCACCGACCTGGCGGATGGTGTTGCCCACCGCCGAGCCGACGCCCGCCTTCTCCCGGGGCAGAGTCGACATGATCGACTCGGTCGCCGGCGGCATGACCAGAGCCATGCCCGCGCCCTCCAGGAAGAACAGCACGCCGACCAGCCAGATCGCGGTGGTCTGGCTGACCCCCACGAATCCGACGAGCGACAGCGTCACCAGCGCCATGCCAGCGGCGCAGACCAGCTTCGGCCCGTACCGGCGGACCAGCGCCGCGCTGCGCGGCGCGAACACCAGCTGCGCCACCGCGAACGGGGTCATCAGGACACCGGTCTCGAGCGGGCTGTAGCCCCGCACCAGTTGCAGGTAGAACGCGATGAAGAACAGCGTGCCCATGCCGGCGAAGAACACCAGGCCGACCGAGGCGACCGCGCCGGAGAAGCGCGGGTTCGCGAACAGCTTCACGTCCAGCGACGGGAACGCCAGCCTGCGCTCGACCAGGACGAACGCGACCAGGACCGCGGCGGCGCCGAGCAGCGTGCCCCACGCCCGCGGGTGCTGGAAGCCGTGGTCGCCGCCGTTGATGATGCCGTACACCAGCAGCACGAGGCCGAGGATCGACAGCAGTACCCCGGCCACGTCGACGCGCCCGGGCTGCGGGTCGCGCGACTCCGGTACCAGCAGGGCGACCGCGATGACGCCGAACACCAGGATCGGCACGTTGATCAGGAAGACCGAGCCCCACCAGAAGTGCTCCAGCAGGACACCGCCGAGCACCGGACCGATCGCGACGCCGAGGCCGACCGAGCCGGCCCAGATCCCGATCGCGCGGGCACGCTCCCTGGGGTCGAAGACGTTCGAGATGATCGACAGGGTGGCGGGCAGGATGGCCGCGCCGCCGATGCCCATCAGCGAACGGGCGATGATGAGCTGACCGGGCGACTGCGCGTACGCCGAGGCGAGCGAGGAGAGGCCGAACAGCACCATGCCCAGCAGGAGGGTCTTGCGGCGGCCGATCCGGTCACCGAGCACGCCCCAGGTGAACAACAGGCCGGCGAAGACCAGGGTGTAGGAGTTGATCGCCCACTCGAGATCGCTCTGCGAAGCCCCCAGACCGTGGTGCGGGTCGGCGATCGTCCGCAGCGCCACGTTCAGCACGGTGTTGTCGAGTACGACGACGACCAGGCTGACGATGAGTACGGCGAGGATGGTCCACCGGCGCGGATGGCCGGTGTTGGTAGTTGGTGGTGCGCCCACGTTTCCCCCGAAATCGATACGGTACGGTTTCGTATTCAGCCTGAACGCTACTCTGCGCTCATCCGATACGGAACCGTTCCGTAACGAAAATCGCTGTGACGCTACTTACCTCGCACCGCACCGCCCGTTGTGGCTCACCGCGTCCGGTGTGACTCGCCGCGTCCGGCGCCGCGCCGCCACCCATGACCCGCCCCGGTGGGGCCGCCGATCAGGCGTCGATCTTGGCCATCAGGTCGTCGCTGACGTCGAAGTTGGCGTACACGTTCTGCACGTCGTCCGAGTCTTCCAGCGCGTCGATCAGCTTGAAGACCTTCCGCGCGCCTTCCTCGTCGAGCGGCACGGTCACGCTCGGTACGAACGACGACTCGGCCGACTCGTACTCCAGGCCGGCGCCCTGCAGCGCGGAGCGCACCGCGATCAGGTCGGTCGGCTCCGACACGACCTCGAACGCCTCGCCGAGGTCGTTGACCTCCTCGGCACCCGCGTCGAGGACCGCGCCGAGCACGTCGTCCTCGGACAGCTGCGCGGCCTTCGGCACGATCACGACGCCCTTGCGGGAGAACAGATACGACACGCTGCCGGCGTCGGCCAGGTTGCCGCCGTTGCGGGTCAGCGCGACCCGTACGTCGGTAGCCGCCCGGTTGCGGTTGTCGGTGAGGCACTCGATCAGGAAGGCGACCCCGTTCGGGCCGTAGCCCTCGTACATCACCGTCTGGTAGTCGGCGCCGCCGGCCTCCTGGCCGGAGCCGCGCTTGACCGCCCGGTCGATGTTGTCGTTCGGGACCGAGTTCTTCTTCGCCTTCTGGATGGCGTCGAACAGCGTCGGGTTGCCGGCCGGGTCACCGCCGCCGGTACGCGCGGCCACCTCGACGTTCTTGATGAGGCGTGCGAACAGCTTGCCGCGTTTGGCGTCGATGACCGCTTTCTTGTGCTTGGTCGTCGCCCACTTCGAGTGGCCGGACATTACCCCTCCGTCTTGATCGCGGGCTGGCACTTCGAGCCAGACCGGCAGGGCGGCGATTTTATCGCGCCGCGCGGACCAGCTCCACGAAGAGCCGGTGGAGCCGCAGGTCGCCGGTCAGCTCGGGGTGGAAAGCGGTCGCGAGCAGATTGCCCTGCCGAACCGCGACAATCCTACCCGCGGCCGGTCCGCCCTCAATCGTCCCTATCACCTGGACGTCACGATCGACCCGTTCGACCCAGGGCGCCCGGATGAAGACCGCGTGGAACGCGTCGCCCTCGACACCGTCCAGGCGCACCGGCGCCTCGAACGAGTCCACCTGCCTACCGAACGCGTTGCGCCGCACCGACATTCCGATGCCGGCGAAGGACTCCTGGTCCGGGCGGCCGTCCAGGACCTCGGCCGCCAGCATGATCATCCCGGCGCACGAGCCGTACGCGGGCATGCCGGCGGCGATCCGCTTGCGGATCGGGTCGGCCAGCTCGAACTCGATCGCGAGCTTGCTGATCGTGGTGGACTCTCCGCCCGGGATGACCAGGGCGTCGACCGCGTCCAGCTCCTCGGGGCGGCGGACTGGACACGCCCGGGCCCCGCATGCGACCAGCGCGCTCAGGTGTTCGCGCACGTCACCCTGCAACGCCAGCACACCGACGGTCGGGCCGTCGCCCCCGTCCGGCCGCTGTTCCTGGCTGGCGCCCGGTGCGGCATCCGCCGGTCGGTCGGCGCCCTGCCCCGCTGCCCGGGCGGTCACCAGCCGCGCTCGGCGAGGCGGTGCGGCTGCGGGATGTCGTCGACGTTGATGCCGACCATCGCCTCGCCGAGTCCCCGCGAGACCTTCGCGATCACGTCGGGGTCGTCGTGGAAGGTGGTCGCCTTCACGATCGCCGCGGCCCGCTGGGCCGGGTTGCCGGACTTGAAGATGCCCGATCCGACGAACACGCCCTCGGCGCCGAGCTGCATCATCATCGCCGCGTCGGCCGGCGTCGCGATGCCGCCCGCGGTGAACAGCACGACCGGCAGCTTGCCGGTCTCGGCGACCTCCTTGACCAGCTCGTACGGTGCCTGCAGCTCCTTCGCCGCGACGTACAGCTCGTCCGGGGTCATCGAGGTCAACCGGCGGATCTCGGCCCGGATCTTGCGCATGTGAGTGGTCGCGTTCGAGACGTCACCGGTGCCCGCCTCGCCCTTCGACCGGATCATCGCGGCGCCCTCGGTGATCCGGCGCAGCGCCTCGCCCAGGTTGGTCGCCCCGCACACGAACGGCACGGTGAACGCCCACTTGTCGATGTGGTTGGCGTAGTCGGCGGGGGTGAGCACCTCGGACTCGTCGATATAGTCGACGCCGAGCGCCTGGAGCACCTGCGCCTCGACGAAGTGCCCGATCCGCGCCTTGGCCATCACCGGGATGGACACCGCCGAGATGATGCCGTCGATCATGTCCGGGTCCGACATCCGGGACACGCCGCCCTGGGCACGGATGTCCGCGGGGACGCGTTCCAGAGCCATCACCGCGACCGCGCCGGCGTCCTCGGCGATCTTCGCCTGCTCGGGCGTGACCACGTCCATGATCACACCGCCCTTGAGCATCTCGGCCATTCCCCGCTTGACCCGGCCGGTGCCGGTCACGGAGTTCGAGACGGTGCTGACCGGGTTCTCCGACACGGTGGAACGCCCTCCTCACGCTGGGATTTCAGGACTCAATAGTACGTTGCCCTCCGCCGCGGCCCGAACAGCCAATCGCTGGCCGGTGGCATGCGACACCCCGCGCCGGCCAGCGGCTCAGCCGACCGTGATCTCGTCGAGGATGGGATCGTCCACGTCGAAGTAGCGCGGCTGGGGGTGCTTGCGGGTGAGCCCGAGCAGCCGTACCAGCCGGCGGCGGCGCAGTGCCAGGGCGTCGCGTACCAGATCGTTGTGGACCTGCCGGCCCAGCGCGACCCGGCGGCTGGCGACCACCACGTCGGTGAGATCCGACGAGTCACGCGGCCGCGGCAGTGCCCGCAGCGCCCTGGTCAGGTCGTTCTCGGCCAGCTCGCGCTCCTCGGGCAGGGCTTCCCGGGCGGCCCTGGCCAGTGCCAGCAACTCCGGCCGCTGGAGCAGCTCGCCGAGTTCGGTGGCCGCCGCCGCCCGGCGCGTCAGGTGCGCGTCCAGCGCCAACTGGGCGGCCGTGGCCCGGGCGTGCAGCCGGTCGACCCGCGCCGCGGTCCAGGTGATGTACGTGGCGATCAGCGCCACGACCGCGACCACCCCGACGATCCACCACACGGTTGCCGAGCCTAGCCAACACTCCCCGCCCGTGGTGGGTCCTCGAAGTCGGCCACCACACCGCTGGTGGCCTCGATCGCCGTCGCGTATACCTCCAGGACACGCTCCGCGACCACCGGCCAGTCCAGCGTGGCCACCACCTGGCGGGCCCGGGCGGTCAGCTCGGCGCGCCGGTCCGGATCGTCCAGCAGCCGGTCGAGCGTGCCGGCCAGGGCGGCGGCGTCGCCGACCGGGAACAGCTCGCCGGCCCGGCCACCGTCCAGTACCCGGCGGAACGCGTCCAGGTCGCTGGCCACCACCGGGGCGCCGGCCGCCATCGCCTCCGTCAAGATCATGCCGAACGACTCGCCGTGGGTGTTCGGCGCGACGTAGACGTCCACGCTGCGCAGCATCCGGGCCTTGTCCTGCTCGGAGACCTTGCCCAGGAAGGTGACCCCGTCCGGTAACCGGCCGATCTCGCCGAGTCCCTCCGGCTCCCCCGGGCCGGCCACGAGCAGCCGCAGGCCGGGCCGGCGGGCGGCGACCCTCCGGTACGCATCGAGCAGGATCGGGAAGCCTTTGCGCGGCTCGGTGAACCGACCGAGGAACCCGATGGTCCCGGCCTCGCCCGGCCATCCGGGCAGCGGTGTGGCCCCGGCGAACCTGGCCACCGCGACTCCGTTGGGAATCTCCCAGGCTCCGCCGTCCAGGTGCTCGACCTGCACGCGGCGGGCCAGGTCGCTGACCGCGATCCGCGCGGTGATCTTCTCCAGTACCAGTTGGAGCAGCCCCTGCGCGGCGACGATCGCGCGCGACCGCGTCATCGCGGTGTGGAACGTCGCCACCACCGGCGCCCGGGAGTAGAGCACGGCCAGCATGGACAGGCTCGGCGAGATCGGCTCGTGCACGTGCAGCACGTCGAACCGGCCGGCGGACAGCCACCGGCGTACCCGGGTGGCCGAGATCGGCCCGAACGCCAGCCGCGCCACCGAGCCGTTGTACCGGACCGGCACGGCCCGCCCCGCGGGCACGACGTACCCGGGCAGCGGCTCGTCCTCGTCGGCGGGGGCCAGCACGCTCACCGCGTGCCCGAGCCCGATCAGTGACTCCGCGAGATCACGTACGTGGTTCTGCACACCGCCCGGTGTATTGAACGAATACGGGCACACGATGCCGATCCGCACGCCGCCTCCTATCGGCCGGCTTCGCCGTCTGTCGCCGTACCGCCGTTTCGCGTGGCGTGGCTCCGGCCGCCCCCCACGATGGTTGCGCCATCCATCACAGCATCATCGGGCCACATACGCTGCATCATGTGCCAGTCGACAGGGTGTGCCGCGATCCCCTCGGCGAGGCTGTCCGCGATGTCCTGGGCGAGCCGGCGGACGCGGGCGGGCAACGGCCCGACCCCGGGACCGGGCAGCGGCAACGGTCCGCGCAGCAGTCCCCGCGTCGCGTCCGGCGAGAACCACATGTCCAGGGTGTACAGCGGCGCGCCGGTACGCAGCGCCAGCAGCGCCGGGCCGGGCGGCACCTTCGTACCCGCGCCGAAGAACGTCACCTCGACTCCGTTGCGGCTCAGGTCGCGGTCGGCCAGGATCGGCACCACGTACCCACGGCGCAGCCGCTCCTCCAGCGCCTGGACGGTCGAGCCCCCGCCACCGGTCAACGGCAGGATCTCCATGCCCAGGCTCTCCCGGAACGCGACGAACCGGCGGAACAGGCTCTCCGGCTTGAGCCGCTCGGCCACGGTGACCATCGGCCAGCCCATGGCCGCCACCCAGGCGCCGGCCGCGTCCCAGTTGCCCGAGTGCGCCAGCGCCACGACCGCGCCACGACCGGCGTCCATGTCCGCGGCCAGCTTCTCCACCCCGTCCAGCTGGAAGCCGCGCAGCCGCTGCTCGTGGGACTGGCTGGGTAGCCGGAAGCCCTCCAGCGCGTACCGGAAGTACGACCGCACCGCGTCCCGTACCAGCGTCTGGAGGTCCTCGTCGGACGTCTCCGGCCCGACGACCCGGCGCAGGTTGCCGGCCAGCCGTACCACGCCCTTGCCCCGCCGCCGCGTCGTCCAGTCCGCGGCGGCCCGGAACGCCGGCACGGTCAGGCGGGCAGGCAGCAGGCGCAGCAGGCGCCAGCCGGCGGCGTAGCCGAGGTCGATGGTACGGCTCACGTGGCCGGCCGGGAGGCTTCGCTTTCCAGGACGGCGGCGCGGTCCTGGCGGTACACGGTCACGATCCGCTGGCCAACGGTGATCAGCGACAGGACGGCGAGGATCCACACCGCGATGTCGACGGTGTAGGTCCAGACCAGCTGGGCGAGCAGCCCGCCGAGCCCGATGATGATCAGGCGCTCGGCCCGCTCCGCCACCCCGACGTTCGCGGTCATCCCGAGCCCCTCGGCGCGCGCCTTGGCGTACGAGACGACCTGGCCGGCGACCAGGCAGATGAAGGACGCCGCGGCCGCGGCGTGCCTACCTTGCGTCATCAACCAGTACCCGGTCGCCGCGAAGATGGCGCCGTCGGCCACCCGGTCCAGGGTGGAGTCGAGGAACGCCCCGAATTTGCCCTTCCGACCCGACATCCGGGCCATCGTCCCGTCGATCACGTCCGTGAAGGACCCGACGATGACGATCAGGGTCGCGATCAGCAGTTGGCCGCGCGCCGCGAAGCCGATCGTGCCGATCAGCGTGATGACGGTGCCGGCCACGGTGACCATGTCCGGCGTGACGTGGCGGCGCAGCAGCCACCCCGCCAGCGGCCCGAACACGCGGGGTATGCCGGCCCTCGCGACCACGTTGAAGATCTTCAACCTCTGCCTCGCTCGCTCCTGGCCTGCGGCCCGACCCTCCGGTCCGGCGGGTCTCACCATAACGGCGTCCCTGATCGGCACGGCCGCCAGGCCCGACTGATCTTTGGTCGGGCCGGTCAAGCGGCTCACCCCAGAACCCAGCCGCCAGGCCCGACCGATCTCTGGTCGGGCCGGTCAAGCGGCCCACCCCAGAACCCAGCCGCCAGGCCCGACTGATCTTTGATCGGGCCGGTCAAGCGGCTCACCCCAGAACCCAGCCGCCAGGCCCGACCGATCTCTGGTCGGGCCGGTCAAGCGGCCCGCCCCTCGTATGCCGGCCCCGCGGCCGGCTGGTTCACTTCTCCCCGTCGCGCCTGGCGAGGAGTCCTCATGGGTGTGCGCCGGGGTTGTGCCAGGCCCTTCACGGGAGTGGAATCGCAACCAAGAGGAAACCCGGCGTTCAGGAGCGCCAACCGTCGGCGCTCGGAGCCCCAGACCGAGGGAGGTGCGCCGATGGCGCAGAAGACCCAGGAGAAGGGAGTCACCGGCCCGGCGCCGGTGGTGGACGAGCCCGGCAGGGTACGCAACGTGGTGCTCGTCGGTCACTCTGGCGCGGGTAAGACGACTCTGGTGGAGGCGCTGCTCGCAGCGACCGGAACGATCGGCCGGGCGGGGTCGGTCACCGAGGGCACCACGATCAGCGACCACGATCCCGCGGCGGTACGCCAGCAGCGCTCGGTGAGCCTGTCCTGCGCGCCGCTGCTGCACGGCAACATCAAGGTCAATCTCCTGGACACCCCGGGCTACGCCGACTTCGTGGGCGAACTGCGCGCCGGCCTGCGGGCCGCCGACGCGGCGCTGTTCGTCGTGTCCGCGGTCGACGGGATGGACGCCGCGACCGGGGTGTTGTGGGAGGAGTGCGCGGCGGTCGGCATGCCACGCGCCGTCGCGGTGACCCGGCTGGACCACCAGCGGGCCGACTTCGAGGAGACGGTGGCCCTGTGCCGCCGCGTGTTCGGCGACAACGTACTGCCGCTGTACCTACCACTGCACGGTGACGACGGGGTCTCGGTGGTGGGCCTGATCGGGCTGATCTCGCAGCGCCTGTTCGACTACAGCGGCGAGTACCCCCCTCAGGTGCGCGAGCCCGACGCCGAGCACCTGCCGGCCATCGAGGACGCGCGCGGCGAACTGCTCGAAGGGATCATCGCGGAGAGCGAGGACGAGACCCTCATGGACCGCTACCTCGGCGGCGAGGACATCGAGCCCTCGGTCATCATCGAAGACTTGGAGAAGGCGGTCGCGCATGGCAGCTTCTACCCGGTCATCCCGGTCTGCGCCGAGACCAAGGTCGGCCTGGACGCCCTGCTGGAGATCCTGACCAGCGCGTTCCCGTCCCCGCCGGAGCACACCCTGCCGGCCGTCACCGGCCTGAACGGCGACCCCCGGTCGCCTCTGACCTGCGACGCGAACGGCCCGCTGGTCGCCGAGGTGGTCAAGACGACCGTCGACCCGTACGTCGGCCGGGTGTCGCTGGTACGGGTCTTCTCCGGCACGCTGCGCCCGGAGAGCGCGGTACACATCTCCGGACACGGCATGGCGGAGCGCGGCCATGCCGACCACGACATCGACGAGCGGGTGACGCACATCTACTCGCCACTCGGCGCTCAGGTGCGCGAGGTGCCGTACTGCGTGGCCGGGGACATCTGCGCGATCACCAAGTCCACCACCGCGGAGACCGGCGACACCATCTCCGGCAAGGAGGATCCGGTGCTGGTCGACCCGTGGCAGATGCCCGAGCCGCTGCTGCCGGTGGCGATCGTCGCGAAGACCCGGTCCGACGAAGACGCACTGGCCAAGAACCTGGGCCGGCTCGTGGCCGGCGACCCGACGCTGCGGCTGGAACGCAACCCGGAGACCCACCAGCTGGTGCTGTGGTGCATGGGGGAGGCGCACGCCGACGTGGTGCTGGACCGGCTCCGGGCCGGCGGCGTCGAGCTGGAGACCGAGCCGGTCAAGGTGGCGCTGCGCGAGACGTTCGGGGCCTCGTCGAAGGGGCACGGCCGGCACGTCAAGCAGTCCGGCGGGCACGGCCAGTACGCGGTCTGCGACATCGAGGTACAGCCGCTGCCCCGCGGCTCGGGCTTCGAGTTCGTCGACAAGGTGGTCGGCGGCGCCGTACCGAACAACTACATCCCGAGCGTGGAGAAGGGGGTACGGGCGCAGATGGAGCGCGGGATCGCCGCCGGCTACCCGGTGGTCGACCTGCGGGTGACCCTGTTCGACGGCAAGGCCCACTCGGTGGACTCGTCGGACGCCGCGTTCCAGACCGCCGGCAGCCTCGCGCTGAAGGAGGCCGCGGACAAGGGTCAGGTGACCCTGCTCGAACCGGTGGACGAGATCTTCATCCGGGTACCCGACGGGTTCGTCGGGGCGGTGATGAGCGACCTGTCCGGCCGGCGCGGCCGGGTACTGGGCACCGAACCGGACGAGAACGGCACCGAGAAGACCGTGGTGCACGCCGAGGTGCCGGCCACCGAACTGGTCCGGTACGCGGTGGAGCTGCGCGCCATGACCTCGGGGACCGGTACCTTCCGGCGTTCGTTCGCCCGCTACGACCCGATGCCCGCCCACCTGGCCGACCAGGTCAAGAAGGAACACGCCGCCGCCCACGGCTGAGCGGCGGCGTGTGCGGCCGCCCGGCCGCGCGCGGACTGCCACCTGGGCCCGTGCTCGCCTCCGCCAAAGACCGGCTCCGGCCGCGC
>JBDZVD010000062.1:29527-39775 GCA_040255525.1 Micromonosporaceae bacterium
CGGACTGCCACCTGGGCCCGTGCTCGCCTCCGCCAAAGACCGGCTCCGGCCGCGCGCGGACTGCCGTCAGCGGCCGAGCAGGCTCGCGATCTGCGCGACCTGCTCGGCCGCCAGCGGTCCGTGCTCCAGGGCGCCGGCGTTCTCCTCGACCTGCGCGACGGTGCGGCAGCCCGGAATCGGTACGGTGCGCGGGCTGCGCGCCCACAGCCAGCCCAGCGCGCCCTGGACCAGGGTGCGCCCGCCGCTTTCCAGAATGTCCCGGACCGCGTTCACCCGGGCCAGCCACTCCGGCGCGGGCCGGCCGCCGGCGAAGTAGCTCAGCCACTCCGGCGCGATGCCGCGCACGTCGTCGCCGCCCAGGCGCGAGTCGGCGGTGTACTTGCCGGTCAGCAGCCCCATCGCCAGGGGTCCGCGGTTGATGCTGGCCAGGTCGAACCGGTCGCACACGTCGAGCATCGCCTGAGCGTCGTTCAGCACCGAGAAGTCGTGCTGCACCGCGGTCACCGACACGCTGGCCTCGGCGAACGCCGCGACCCGGTCCGGGTCGTCGGTGCTCCACGCGTACCCGCGGATCGAACCGGCCTTGACCGCCTCGTCGAGCACCGGTACCAGGTCCAGCGCGGCCGGTGCCGGCAGGTCGCCGAGGTGCAGCTGGTACAGGTCGATGTAGTCGGTACCGAGCCGGCGCAGGGACGCCTCCAGGGCGGTTCGCACCCCGTCCGGTGTGCTGTCCGTGCCGCCCTTCTGCCGGGTCTGCTCGTCGAACAGGTTGCCCCACTTCGTGGCGATGACCACCCGGTCCCGGTCGGCGCCCAGCGCCCGGCCGAGTACCCGTTCGCTGTGCCCGCAGCCGTACACGTTGGCGGTGTCGAAGAACGTGACGCCCAGATCGAGCGCCCGGCGGACCGCGCGCGCCGACTCCTCGTCGTCGACCTCGCCCCAGCCCAGCGGCTGGCTACCCGACCAGAACGGACCGCCGATGGCCCAGCAGCCCATGCCCAGCGCGCTGACCTCGATCCCGCTTCGTCCCAGTGTTCGTGTTGACATCATGCGTCGACCCTGCCATGTGAAGCGCGCTCGAAGGCAAGGGGCAAAGACGCGCCGGGGCCGCCTCGCGTGCGAGGTGGCCCCGGCGGCTTCGATCGGTCCGGCGCGGCACGGCTGGCGCCCAGACCGGTCGTGGCGCTGGTCGATCAGGAAGTGCGGTTCGACGACGCCTCGACGATCTCGGTGGACGGGGCGTCCGCGACCGCGTCGGCGTCCGACGAGCCGAGCGGCCGGGCGGCGGTAGCGACGCCCTTGCCCGGGTCGACCAGCGATGCCGCCGCCGAGACCACGCTCATCATCGCCGCCGCGATGAACACCACGACCAGGCCGTGGTGGAACGGACCGGAGATCAGGTTCGGGAAGAACTCCTTGCCGGTCAGGGTCGCGGCATGGCCGGCCGGGAGGTGGCCCAGCACGCCGGTCGGGCCGAGCAACTGCGCGAGCGGGTTGTACCCGAGGAACGCCGCGAACAGGCTGCCGACCGGTGGCAACGAACCGATCTGGGTGGCCACCGACGTGGGTACACCCTGCGCCTCCAGGCCGCTGGTCAGGGTGTGCGGCAGGGTCGCCGCCAACCCGATGATCATCAGGCTGAAGAAGATGCCGATCGACAGCGCGGCGCCGGAGTTGAAGAAGGTGCCACGCATGCCGGAGGCCGCACCGCGCTGGGACGCCGGTACCGAGCCCATGACCGCCGACGCGTTCGGCGAGGAGAACAGGCCGGAGCCGAGCCCGTTGATCAGTACCAGCAGCGCGAACAGCCAGTACGGGAAGTTGACCGGCAGCACGATCAGGCCGATGAAGCTCGCCGCCACGACCAGTGCCCCGCCGACGGCGAACGGCTTGACTCCGAACCGGTCGGACAGGTACCCAGACACCGGACCGGCGACCAGGAAGCCCAACGTCAGCGGGAGCAGGTAGATGCCGGCCCACAGCGGGGTCGACTCGTAGCTGAAGCCGTGCAGCGGCAGCCAGATGCCCTGGAGCCAGATGATCAGCATGAACTGCATGCCGCCCCGGCTGATCGAGGCGAGCAGGCCGGCCAGGTTCGCGGACGCGAACGTCCGGTTCCGGAACAGTCCGAGGTGGAACATCGGCTGCGGGACGCGCGCCTCGATGAGGCAGAACACGATCAGCAGCACGACGCCGCCGATCAGGCCGAGCAGCACCCAGGGGTTCGTCCAGCCCGTGTTGTGCCCGCCGTAGGGCTGGATGCCGTACGTGATGCCGGCCAACAGCGCGGCCAGGCCGACGGCGAACGTGACGTTGCCCCACCAGTCGAGCTTGCCGGGGTTGCGGGCGCCCAGCTCGCGTAGGGACAGGTACGACCAGATGGTGCCCACGATGCCGATCGGCACGCTCACCCAGAACACCGCGCGCCAGTCCCACTCGGCGAGCACCCCGCCGAGGACCAGACCGATGAACGAGCCGGCGATCGCGGCCACCTGGTTGATGCCCAGCGCCATGCCACGCTGCCGGGCCGGGAACGCGTCGGTGAGGATCGCGGTCGAGTTGGCGAACACCATCGCGCCGCCGACCGCCTGCACCACCCGCCAGCCGATCAGCCACAGCGCTCCCACGCCCTGCTCGAACGGGTCCAGCGACAGGGCGATCGAGGCGACGGTGAACACCACGAAGCCGAGGTTGTAGAGCTTGACCCGACCGAACATGTCGCCCAGCCGCCCGAGGGCCACCACGAGCACCGCCGACACCAGCAGGAAGCCCATCAGCATCCACAGCAGGTAGCTGACGTTGCCCGGGGCCAGCGGATCGAGGTGGATGCCGTTGAAGATCGCCGGCAGGGAGATGATCACGATCGAGGAATTCACTGTGGCCAGCAGCATGCCAACAGTGGTGTTCGACAACGCCACCCACTTGTAACGCGGGTGTTCACGGTCGAATCGCGCAGCCCGGGGTTGATTCACCCGTCAAGATTAGTTGACCGAGGCTAACTAATCGAGGTGAGCGCGGTCACCATCCGTCCACGCCTTCATCAACAGCTGTCGGGTATCCGTCAGCAGCTGCGGAAGGACCTTGGTCTGGCCGATGACCGGCATGAAGTTCGCGTCCCCACCCCAGCGGGGTACCAGGTGCTGGTGCAGGTGGCCGGCGATGCCGGCGCCCGCCACCCCGCCCTGGTTCATCCCGATGTTGAACCCGTGCGCACCGCTGACCCGGCGGATCACCGTCATGGCCGCCTGGGTGAACTGGGCCAACTCGGTCGTCTCCGGGCCGGTCAGCTCCGGGTAGTCGGCGACGTGCCGGTACGGGCAGATGAGCAGGTGCCCGGGGTTGTACGGGTACAGGTTCAGCACCGCGTACACGACCTCGCCGCGGGCCACCACGAGGCTGTGCTCCTCATCCGCGTGCGGCGCCACACAGAACGGGCAGGCGCCGCGCGCCTCGTACCCGCCCTCCGGACGGTCCGACCCGCTGACGTACGTCAGCCGGTGCGGCGTCCACAGCCGTTCCAGGTTGTCGGGTACGCCGGGCTGAGTGGCATCGTCGATGGGCACTCGAAGATCCTACGGGCGGCGGGCGGCACTCGTCCCACCGGAGAGTCATACCCCGCGGCCATGCTGTCGATCGGGTACTCCGCGCCGGGCGGCGACCGGCACGGTCACCGACCCTTAAGGAGCGGGACCCGCGCGACGCGGACCTCGCCCAGCCGGACTGAGCCCACGGGCGGCCCGGCCTCGTGCCGGCCGGGCCGCCCGAGCCTCAGGCGGCCGTCTCGGGCTGCTGCGCCGACGGGCCGGCGTTGGTACGGGAGCGGACCACGTCGCGGACGTGCGCGACCGCCTCGGCCAGCGGTACCCCGTTGCGCTGGGAACCGTCCCGGTACCGGAACGAGACCGTGCCGTCGGCGACATCCTGGTCGCCGGCGATCGCCATGAACGGGATCTTCTGCTGCTGAGCCGTGCGGATCTTCTTCTGCATCCGGTCGTCCGACGAGTCGACCTCCGCCCGCAGCCCCTCGGCACGCAGCGCGTCCACGAACTTCGCCAGGTACCCGGTGTGCTCGTCCCGGATCGGGATGCCCACCACCTGTACCGGCGCCAGCCAGGCCGGGAACGCCCCGGCGTAGTGCTCGGTGAGCACGCCGAAGAACCGTTCGATCGAGCCGAACAGCGCACGGTGGATCATGACCGGCCGCTGCCGGCCGCCGTCGGCCGACTGGTACTCCAGGCCGAAGCGCTCCGGCTGGTTGAAGTCGAGCTGGATGGTCGACATCTGCCAGGTGCGGCCGATCGCGTCGCGCGCCTGCACCGAAATCTTCGGGCCGTAGAACGCGGCGCCACCCGGATCCGGCACCAGCTCCAGGCCGGAGTCGGTGGCCGCGGTGCGCAGCGCCTCGGTCGCCTCCTCCCAGTCGGCGTCGGCACCGATGAACTTCTCTGACTCGCCCCGGGTGGACAGCTCCAGGTAGAAGTCGTCCAAGCCGTAGTCGCGCAGCAGGTCGAGCACGAAGCCGAGCAGGAACCGCAGTTCGTCGGCCATCTGCTCCTTGGTGGTGTAGATGTGCGCGTCGTCCATGGTCAGGCCGCGCACGCGGGTCAGGCCGTGCACGACGCCGGACTTCTCGTACCGGTACACGGAGCCGAACTCGAACAGCCGCAGCGGCAACTCCCGGTACGACCGCCCACGGGCCTTGAAGATCAGATTGTGGAACGGGCAGTTCATCGGCTTGAGCCGGTACTCGCTGCCCTCCAGCTGCATGGGCGGGAACATCGTGTCGGCGTAGTACGGCAAATGGCCGGAGGTTTCGAACAGCTGGCTCTTGGTGATGTGCGGCGAGTTGACGAACGAGTACCCGGCCTGCTCATGCCGTTCGCGGGAGTAGTTCTCCATCTCCCGGCGGATGATGCCGCCCTTGGGGTGGAAGACGGCCAGGCCGGAGCCGATCTCGTCGGGGAAGCTGAACAGGTCCAGCTCGACGCCCAGCTTCCGGTGGTCGCGGCGGGCCGCCTCGTCGAGCAGGCGCAGGTACTCCTTGAGTTCGTCGCGGGTCGGCCAGGCGGTGCCGTACACCCGCTGGAGCTGCGGGTTGCGCTCGTTGCCCCGCCAGTACGCGGCGGCCGTGCGCATCAGCTTGAACGCGCCGATCAGCCGGGTCGACGGCAGGTGCGGCCCCCGGCACAGGTCCGACCAGCGGCGTTCGCCCGTCTTCGGGTCGATGTTGTCGTAGATCGTCAGCTCGCCGCCGCCGACCTCCATGACCTCCGACGCGTCCACGTCGCCCTTGAGATCGACCAGCTCCAGCTTGTACGGCTCGTCGGCCAGCTCCGCCTTCGCCTGCTCCAGGGAGTCGAACCGGCGCCGCCGGAACAGCTGGCCGGCCTTGATGATCTCCTGCATGCGCTTCTCGAGCTTGTCCAGGTCCTCCGGCTGGAACGGCCTGGGCACGTCGAAGTCATAGTAGAAGCCGCTGGTGATCGGCGGACCGATGCCCAGCTTCGCCTCGGGGAACACTCCCTGCACGGCCTGGGCCAGCACGTGCGCGGTCGAGTGGCGCAGCACGTTGAGCCCGTCCGGCTCGGCGATGCTCACCGGAGTGACCGTGGTCTCGATCTCCGGTGCCCAGGACAGGTCGCGCAGGCGTCCCTCTGGGTCGCGAACCACCACGATGGCCCGGGGACCGGCCACCGGCAGGCCGGCCGCGGCCACCGCGTCGGCGCTCGCCGTGCCCGCGGGGACGACGACGGAATCGGCCACGCTGCTCTCCTTAGGAAGGTGGGATACGCGAAGCTGATGCTATCCGGCAAGCAGAGAGCACCTGTCAGCGACGCCCGGGGCAAGCTAGATTGACGCCGTGCCTGACTTGATCGCGCCGCTGCAGCGTCGCTACCAGAAGTTCTTCGCCGATCGCCCGGCGATCCCGTTCGCGGTGGCCGCGAGGCCCGACGCGACGGCACACAGGTTCGGGTCCGGAGACCCGGCCTTCACGATCACGGTGACCGATGCCCGCGGCGCGAAGGCGCTGGCCGGCCTCGACCAGCTCGGGGTGGCGGTGGCCTACCTGGAGGGCTGGCTCGATGTGGAGGGCGACCTCGTCGCGGCGCTGAAGATGCGCAGCTTCTTCCACGACATCCACCCGGTCGCCTGGGTGTCGCAGTTCGCGCCCGCGCTGGTGCGCGGGAAGAAGGCGCACGACGAGCGGTCGATCTCGGCCCACTACGACGAGGACTCGGAGTTCTTTCTGACCTTCCTGGACACCCGGCACCGGTGCTACACGGAGGGCGTCTTCGAGTACGACGACGAGCCGCTGGAAGACGCGATGACCCGCAAGATGGATCTCGCGATCGAGGCGATCGGCGTCAAGCCGGGCGATCATGTGCTGGAGGTGGGCGGGGGTTGGGGCGCCTTCGCGGAGTACGCCGCCAAGCGGGGCATCAAGGTGACCACGCTGACCCTGGCCAAGGAGTCCGAGCGCTACCTGAACGGGCTGTTCGAGCGGGAGGGCCTGACCGGGACCGCCCGGGTCGTCCGGGAGCACATCTTCGCCTACCGGTCTCCGGAGCGGTACGACGCGATCGTGAACATGGGCGTGACCGAGCACCTGCCCGACTACCGCACCACGCTGCGCAAGTACGCGGAGCTGATCAGGCCGGGAGGCGCGGTGTACCTCGACGCGCTGGCCATGCGGACCAAGCACCGGGTCTCGACGTTCATGAGCCGGTACATCTATCCGGGCGGCCAGTCGCCGATGCTGCTGCACCAGTACCTGCATGAGGTGGCCCGCTCCCCGTTCGAACTGATCAGCCTCCAGGACGACCGGCACAACTACATGCTGACCTGCAAGCGCTGGGCGCAGCGGCTCGACGCGGCCCGGGACGAGGTCGTCAAGCGCTGGGGCGAGCCGCTGTACCGGCGCTTCCGGCTGTTCCTGTGGGGCTCGACGGCCGGCTTCGACACCGGCCTGGTGCAGGCCTACCGGTGGGTGCTGCGGATGCCACCACCCGAGCGCGCGGTCGCCTGACCATCCGAGCGATTCGCCTGGTCAGCGCAGCCAATCACCGGCCGTCTCAGCGGATCACCGGATCAGCCAGCGATTCACCGATCGCCTCAGCGAATCACCGGTCGCCTCAGCGGATCGCCCGGTCCATCCGGGATCCCGATCGAGTTCGAATCGGGATCCCGGCTGGCCGCGCCGCTTCGCGGCGACGACCGTCACTTCCCGGCATCACGGCGCCAGAAGGGACCCCGGCGCCGGTCGGTGCCCGCTTCTCCGGCCGATGGATCCCTGGCCTGCTCGGCGGCGTCCCGACGCTGAGGCGGGAGGTCGGCGGATGGTCCGGGCGCACCCGCCGAAGGCTCCTCGGCGGCCGGCCCGGACGGGGGCGCCTCGGCGGGCACCTGGACGGCCGGCCCGGCCGGGGGCACGTCGGCTGCGGGCCCGGCCGGGGACGCCTGGGCGGACGCACCGGCCGCGAGCCGGTCCAGGTGCGCCAGCGCCCGCGACCACCGCTCGGCGAGCGGCACCGAGGCGTCGCGCAGCGCGGTGGCCAGCTCGCGCAGCGCGGTGGCGAGCGGCCCGGATCCGAGCCAGGTGGCCTGGGCGTCGAGCCGGCTGGCGAGGTCGTCGAGCAGCTCGGCGCGCTGTGGCGCCGGCCTTCCCTCGGCCTCTCGCAGGGCCCGTACCTCCTGAACGATCAGCCGCACGACGCTCGATTCGGCCGTGGGCTGCGTGGCCTCGCCGCGGGACGCCGGGCCGGTCGTCCGGCGCGCACGCGCCAACCGGGGGCCGGCCAGCGCCTGCTCGGCCTGGACCTTCCTCGTCATCGCCATCGGCGCCATCGGCCCCCTCGGAGGCATCGGAGCACCGCCCGGCGTCGGCATCCCCGCCACTGACATCCCGGCCGTTGACATCCCCGCCGTTGACATCCCGGCCGTTGACATCCCCGCCACCGGCATCGGCATACCCGTCCAGCCGGACGGAAGCTCGACCGGCTGGATCACCCGGTGCGCCGGGCCACCCTCGGCGACCACCCGGGGGTCGACCGCCACGTACGCGGTGAACCGGCACAGCACACCGAAGCGCAGCGAGGTGGCGACGATGTCCCGTTCCAGCTCCCGGCCGCCGGTCACGGTATACCGGTCCTCCAGGTCGCACAGGTGGGCGCGGGCCCAGATGGCCGACGAGGCCGGCGAGTCCACCACGGTCGCGGGGACCTCGGCGCACCAGGCCCCGCCATCTCGGGCGATGCCGGTCACCGTGATCGTGCCACCCGCCGGCCCGCGGTAACGCCCCGCGACCACCAGCGGCACTCCGGGGAACAGGTCGGGGATGCGGGCCGGAGCCAGCGTGCCGTCGATGAGGTCCAGCCCTTCGGCGTGCATCCGGAGGCCGGTGGCCAGCGGGGCCGCGATGCGCCGGTGGATGCGGTCCATCGCCGCGTCGAGCCGGTCCTCGGACTCGACCAGCTCGCACCGGCCGCCTCCGATGGTGGCCAGCCTGCCGAGGAAACCGGCGTTGACCGCCCGGTCGACGCCGACGGAGTGGATCCGTACGCCGGCCTCGGCACCGATCTCCCGGATCAGCTCATCCTCGTTGCCCACCTGCCCGTCGGTCACCAGGACCAGCACCCTGTCACGGGATGGGTCGGCGAGCAGCCGCAGGCCCTCGCGCAGCGGGGTGAGCATCTCCGTCCCGCCGGCAGCGTGCGCTCCGGCCAGGTGCTCCACGGCCCGGTACCGGTTGCGGTCCGTACCGGCGACCAGCCCCTCCGGCAGTCCCTCCGGCCGGTGAACCAGGTGGTCGAAGGTGAGCACGGCGAACCGGTCGCGGTCGGTGAGGGTGTCTACGATCCGGGCGGCGGCCCGCCGCGCGGCGACCATCTTCCAGCCGCCCATGCTGGCCGACCGGTCCAGCAGCAGCACCAGGTCCTTCGGCCGGGGCGGCGCGTCCGACTCGGGCGGCAGGATCGTGAGCCGGTAGGTCCCCCCGGCCGGCTGGACCTGCTGGGGTCGCTGCGCCTGGGGGGCGTGGCCGGGTTTGGCGGGCCGCTCAACCGGATCGGGGGCCAGAGCCAGCGCGGAGCGCACGTCGCCGTAGCTGAGCCGGAGGATGAAGTCCCGGTCGACCCGCTCCCCCGGCTGGATGCGCAGGACGCCGCCGGTCTCGGTGACGGCATGGAGGCTGGAGGCCACCCCGGTGTACGGCAGTCCGGCCGGGTCGAGTCGCACCTCGATCGACAGGTCGACCGGGTTCGGGAAGCCGGGCAGCAGGACCGGAGGGGTGATCCGGGACGCGTCCGGTACGGCTGCGGTGTCCGGCGCGTACCCGTCGCCGACCGGCCGGCCGGGCAGCGGGGTGCCCGGGATGTACCGGGGAGCGACTACGAGCGGGAAGCGGAACTCCGCCTGCCCGTCCGCGAACGCGAGCGGGCCGGCCAGGGTCAGCGTCACGGTCACCCGCTCCCCCGGCGGGATGTTGCCGACCCGCAGGGTGAACACGTCGGGCCGGTCCTCCTCGGCGATGGAGGCCCGCTGCCCGGCGGCCAGCGCCCGGTCGTACCGCTCCCGGGCGTCGGCCCGATCCTCCAGCACACCCTCGATGACCCGGTCCCCCACGGTCATCGTCATCCCGGTCAGCGCGGCCCGGTCGGGCAGCGGGAACACGTACGTGGCCTCGAGCGGCACGTCGTGCGGGTTGTGGAAGCCCTGGGTCAGCCGGATCCCAGCGACCAGCCCGCTGATGCCGGCCCGCACGTCGAGCCGGTGCAGCGGCAGGTTGCCCCGCTCGGTGCGCAGGGCGCCGAAGCCGTCGTCGTCGCGGCCGGCCGGCGCGTCGCGCAGATATTCGATCGTCGTCATTCGCTCGGCTCCTCGGGTGTCAGCAGGCCACGGTCTGCCAGGAATCGGATCAGCGGTTCGCTCGCGGCGGCGAGGTCGGCGAGGTCGCGCGGCGACGGGGCCACGGGAAGGTCGAGGGCGACGCCGTGGGCGAGCGCCACCCGGTAGCGGAGTGCGGCCGTGGGGGCCGGCGGGGCCGCCCAGAAGCGGTGCCGGTCCTCGGCCGGCCGCGCTCCGGCGGAGGGCACCGCGGCCGGCGGCGCTGAAGCAGGCGACACCTCGGCCGACGACGCTGGAGCAGGCGACACCTCGGACGGCGGCTCTCCCGCCCGGGCCCGGAACACGGCCGGAGCCGGAGACGCGGCTGGAGCCGGAGACGCGGCTGGAGCCGGAGACGGGGTTCCA
>JBDZVD010000004.1:0-133591 GCA_040255525.1 Micromonosporaceae bacterium
ACCGTCAACGCCGCTGACCCGCTCCTACATGCTCATCCTGAGCGCCGCCGAACAGCATTTCGCCGCTCATCGAGGTCTGGGCAGGCCACGCCTCAGCTGCGCTAGGCGAACACATGGCCAGAGCCGGCTTCTACGCAGCCGAAGTCAACGCCACACTGCGCGCGACCGTTTCGGGCTCCTCCATCCCTGCGCCTGGAACCGGCCCAGAGATCCACGAACTCAGTAACGGTGAGGACGACAATGTCTACCTCACAACGCTGTTCGAGGGATACGGCCTGAGCCATGAGACGGCAGCACCACAACGGGCGACGATGGCAATCGAACACCGCTCGCCGCGCCTTCGCCGTTACCTCGCCTACGTCGACGGCCAACCCGCAGCGGCCGCAGCCCTCTACACCACGCCGCGGGCCGCGTACTTCGCCGGCGCCGCCACCGTCCCCGCGATGCGTAACCAAGGCTGCCAATCAGCCCTGATTCAGCGACGCCTACGCGACGCCGCAGCCGGACAGGTCGTGGTCACCACCGCGTTCGGATCACCCAGCCAGGCTAACCTGCAACGCCTCGGCTTCACCATCGCACACACCCGCACGCTCTGGCGCCCCCTCACCCATTGAACGCGCGACCTCGGCGCTGATCGCGATCGGTGCGGCGAGCAGGCCGGCGACGGGTCGGGACCTGGTCGGGGGACGGTATCCCAAGCGGGCGAGTTGCGGCCGTCACGATCTGCGCCGCTGTCGGTGCCGCCCTCCGATCTGGGCTTCATGCGGCCGAGCGTAATGAGCACCAAACCTTGCCGGCCAGTGGGGAGAACCGCTGCCGGCGATTGAAGTGATCTCAACAAGTTTGGACGGCACTGACGCTTCGTGACCTGCCGCCGGTGGTGGAGTCGGCCTGTCGGCCGGACTCCAGAGACATTGCTCGCGAATATCCGGCATGCTGGGGGCATGACTGAGGAACCGAAAGGTCGTTCCGCCCCGTCGGGCGGCACGGTGTCCGCTTCAGCACCAGTGATCTCTGTGATGGTGATTGTTCCAGATGCAGACGCCGCGGTCGCCTGGTACAAGGCTGCGCTGGGCGCGACGGAGCTGTGGAACCTTGGTGGCGTGGCCGGCCTTGAGATCGGTGGCGCTGCCTTCTTTCTCCATGAGGTCAATCCCAAGAATCCCGCAGAGACCAGTCCCGGCCAGGCTGGGGTCACGAGCATCCGCATCGAGGTGTTCGTCGATAACCCCGACGACTTCATTCAGCGCGCCGTCGCGGCCGGCGCAACCGCTGGAGCGGCAATAGAGGACCACCGCGCGCCCTGGGGAACGCACCGTCAAGGTGGCTTCGTGGACCCGTTCGGTCACAGGTGGTCCGTAGGCGACAGGTCACCTCTGAGCCGGTTCCCACGCTGATCGGGGCAGCCGTCATGCGCCACGCCTCGTGGCGCGTGGTCTTTTCCGGCTCGTACGCGAAGTGTCAATGAATCCTTTCCGGCGCCGGTACGCGACCTCCATCATCTGATAGTCAGCTGTCGATGTGCCGTTGCCGTCTGGCGGTACCGTCTGGGTCATGTGGTTGCTGCCTGTGGCCGGAGGCACCATCGTGCTGTACTGGGTGATCCGGCTGGCCGTTGGACATGCCATGCAGGACGTCGAGCGCCGGCGTCTGCGGGACAGGCGACGGGTGCAGGAGCGCCGGCATTCACAGGATGAGCCCTAGCGACTTTCTCCCCGCCCTGACCCGACCCATCCAGGTGGAGGCTCCTTTGTGGACGCTGCCCGCGCATGACGGGACCAGGATTCCGTCTGTCCGTGGTGGCCGCGGTTGAGGTTGAGTGCGTGCCCTGGTGTGGCCCGTCCGGCGTTCGGGAGCACAAGCGCTCATGATGCCCGATGATTCCCGGCCACCGGCGGCGCTCGAACGTTGAACTGGTCGGCGGCCGCTCGGCATCGGTCGTCGGTGGTGAGGCGCTGCATGCAGGTGACGAGTGTGCGGAAGGCTTCGGCCACTCTGTGCTCGGGCGCCAGTGGCGTGGCGTCCAGCACGGCCGCCTGGGTCGCGGTCAGGATCGGTGCCGGCGATCGATGCTGACGGTTATGTCGGTGGTCGCCGGTAGGGTCTGCGCATGACGTTAGGACCGGATGCAGCCGTGTTGGCATGGGCGGCTGCGGCGATCGGGCCGGGGACGACCGTTCAGTCCGTGCGTGGCTTGCGAGAAGGCCGGCGAGACCGTGTTCGTGCACGGGGATCTGTGGCAGGGCAACATCATGTGGGAGGGCGATGCGGTCACCGGCCTGCTCGATTGGGATATGGCCGGGGTCGGCCACCCGGGGGTGGACCTGGCGTCGCTGCGTCTCGACGCGGCACTGATGTTCGGGCCCGGCGCGGCGGATCCGGTGACGGTCGCATGGCAGGACGCTACCGGCCGGCCCGTCGACGACCTGCCGTACTGGGACGCGGTCGCGGCCCTGAACCAGCCCGGCGACCTGGCCGCATTCGCCCCGGTCATGCATGACCAGGGTCGCACCGATCTGACCGCTCGCCTGCTCAACGAACGCCGTGACGCGTTTCTGCGCGGGGCCTTGGCGGCGTTGGGGTTCGGCCAGTGAGCCGAACCCCATGAGCATCATCATTTCAGATCCGGTAACTCGGCCCGTAGACCTCCTGGCGTAGCCGGCTGAGCTTGCGAAACTGGTCCTGGATCAGGTCGTGCGCGGGCTCCCGGACCCGGTCGGCGCACTCCGGCTCGGTGAGTGTGCGCAGCGTACCGGGCTGGAGCCGGACGTCCCAGTCGCGCATGCCGCGGACCCGCACCCGCACCCGGCCGTCCGCCGAGCGGCCCTGCGCGGCCAGTGCGTCGCGGCCCTCGTGGAAGGCGATGTCCCGCCGGCCGATCGGGCGCTCCTCCCGGGTCACGGTCTGACCGAGCGCCTCGCTCAACGCGGCGAAATACGCCTTGGTACGGCCTGCCCACAACGGGCGGGCCACCGCGATGAGCTGGGTCTCGAGGGCCATCTCGGTGTAACGGAGGTACGCGTGCCGGGCGAAGGTCAGGTCACCCTGCTGCGCCCGGACAGTTCGACCGCGATCTTCCCGTCCGGCGAGTTGACCCGTATGCGCGGCGCGTCCATCCGGTCGGCCAGGATCCCCCGGATGTGCCCCTTGAGCGCCCCGATCGCCTGGCGCATCCCGTCCACGATCGTGATGGCGTCGCCGCCGGGGTACTGCGACTGCGGCGCCGAGGGTACCTGCGAGCCGAGCAGCTGGGCGGCGACGCCCACGATGGCCACCGCCACCGCGGGCTCGTCGCCCAACGGTGCCCCGGCGATCGAGGCGATGCATCCCACGACGGTGAACGCGACGTTCAGGACGGTGCTCGTGCAGGCAGCGTCGAGGTTGTCCAGCGAGGTGATGGTGTTGTTCGCGATCGTGTAGATGTCGGTGCGGGCGTTCGCCCACAACTTCTGCTCCGCGTCCAGCGCGCTCTTGAGCGAGGAGGCGAGGAGGTGCTGGTTGCGGGTGACCGTCATGAAGTGGTCCATGAAGTTCTCGTTGAAGGCCCGGGCGGCGGCCCCGGTCCAGTTCGCGATGCCGCGCTGGACGCTCTGGTACTGGTCGAGGATGGTGTCGCCGTGGACGGGGACGGGTACTCCGGCGTCGGGATACTGGCCGGCGGGTTGTCCTGGTCGGTGGTTTTGAGCCGGTTCAGCTCGTCCGCCGCGGCCGAGTCGGAATCCGCGTACTGCTGGGCCGCCATGCACAGGGCGTCCCCCACCAGTTCCAGGTTGGTCGCCGTGTCGCCGAGGATGCGCTGCAACTCGTCACGCAGTCCCCGCCAGGGCCAGTAGGCATTGCCGTACAGTTCGGTGCCGAACTCCAACGGCCGGATGAACGCGCTGCCCGCGGCGGTCGCGGTCGCCGCGAGGTCGTTGTTGGCGGTGGCGACCACCCAGGCGAGCCACGGAAGGTTGTCGTGGCCGGACTTCCACAGCTCGTAGAGGTCGACGCCGAGGTCATAGCCGGAATCAGGCACCAGCCAAACCACCTTCCGCGCGTGTCCTGCGGGCCAGCGTATTCGGGGGCGCGCCGGCCCGCGTCCTTCAAATACGTGACGAAACTGGGCCGGCTGGCCGAGAGGCGCGCCGGATCGCTCACGGTTCCAGTTCCAGCCCCGCCGCCCGCCAGGCGCAGCGCCGGAATCCGGCTCGGGTTTCCGCCCGGGCGAGCCTGCGCGTCGCCGGAGACACAGGTGAGGCGTGTCGCCGTCCGGTGGGCTCAGGAACTCGTGAGACTCGCCGCTCTCAGGTAGCTGAGGTCCTTGGCGATCAGCGTGCGGGGCCGCAGCCGCAGCCACACCGTTCCCGTCTTGGCCGGGTCGTCATACAGGTACCGGCGGAACCGGCGGTCCCACGACGCCTCGTCGGCGCCCAGGTAGCGCGACAGCTTGCGGCGCCCGCGCGGCACGTCGAACGGGACGATGGCGGCCCGGCCGCGCGCGATGACCTGCCTGGCGACTCCGGTCGCGACATCGCACTCGTCGACGACCAGCGCGATCTCGGGGTCGGCCCGGACTTTGTCGTACAGCCTCGTCCACGGGCCGGTGATGCTCCAGAACTCGCCTTCTTCCCACAGGTACCAGGCCGGCCGCACAGTCGGACCGTTCGTCGCGATGCGAGCGGTGAGCGGCTGAGCCAGGAACGCGTCGATGTCGAATTTCCCGTTTGCCGCCACGGGATCAGCCCTCCTTCATGTCGAACCCATGGAGTGTTTTACCTGAACCTCGCTTGAAGTCAAGCCGCGACCGCGCCGCCGGGCGAGGCGCCGGTCCGCGTGGATTGGGTGTCGGCCGGCGCTCGTATCGCCCGGGGCAGTTGATCGTTTCCTTAGACGACGACGTACGACACCCGCGGGTGTTCCTGCCGAGGAGGCGGCGGTTGACTATGAGTGCGGCGCACGCGGCCGCGTTCCGCCGGGAGGTTCCTGACGCCGGCGAGGTCTGGACGGTACTCGAGGACGGCGCGTACATCGCGCCGCACAAGCGCACCGGGCAGCGCGCCATGCCGTTCTGGTCGCGGCAGTCCCGGGCGCAGAAGGTGGTCGGGCAGGTGCCCGCGTACCAGGGGTTGGAGGTCATCTCGATCCCGCTGGAGGAGTGGCTCGGCGACCTGCTGCCCTGGCTGGCGCAGGAGGAGATCCTGGTCGGCGTCAACTGGAGCGGCAGCCGGGCGACCGGCTACGACGTGGATCCGAGGCAGGTCATCGACTGGTTCGTACCCAGCCGCGTGTTGGGCTGAGAGCGGGGCCGGCGAATCCGGCCACCGGGGACCGACGGCACTGCGGTTCGCATTGCGGCCCGAACCGCCCAGGCGTGCCGGCCGGCGGGCGTGAACGGGCGTGGTCACGCGGGTATTCACGTTTAGTCCGGGGACGGTGTGGGGCAAACGATTATATGGATCTGGGCGAGGAGCTCGTCGACGCCGACGAGGGCAGTCACGTCGCGCCCGACGGGATGGTCGAGCACCCGCAGGCCAGCGACTTCGACCATGCCCGCGCGCTGCCCGCCGACCCGACCTGGTTCCAGCGCGCGGTCTTCTACGAGGTACTGGTCCGGGCGTTCTACGACGCGAACAGCGACGGCCAGGGAGACATCCGGGGGCTGATCCAGCGGCTGGACTACCTGAAGTGGCTCGGAGTCGACTGCGTGTGGATGCCGCCGTTCTACGACTCGCCGCTGCGCGACGGCGGGTACGACATCCGCGACTTCTACAAGGTGCTGCCCGAGTTCGGGACCGTGGACGATCTCGTCGCGCTGCTGGACGCGGCCCACAAGCGCGGCATCCGGGTGATCACGGACCTGGTGATCAACCACACGTCCGACGCCCATCCGTGGTTCCAGGAGTCCCGGCGCGACCCGGACGGCCCGTACCGCGACTACTACGTCTGGCGAGACGACGACCAGGGGTACCCGTGGGCCCGGGTCATCTTCGTGGACACCGAGGAGTCCAACTGGACCTACGACCCGGTGCGGCGGCAGTTCTTCTGGCACCGGTTCTTCAGCCACCAGCCGGACCTCAACTACGAGAACCCCGAGGTCCAACGCGAGATGCTGAATGTCATCCGGTTCTGGCTGGACCTGGGCATCGACGGGTTCCGGTTGGACGCGGTGCCGTACCTGTTCGAGGCCGACGGTACGAACTGCGAGAATCTCCCCGCCACCCACGAGTTCCTCAAGCAGCTGCGGAAGGTGATCGACGACGAGTACCCGGGGCGGGTGCTGCTGGCCGAGGCGAACCAGTGGCCGGCCGATGTCGTGGAGTACTTCGGCGACTTGGAGACCGGTGGCGACGAGTGCCACATGGCGTTCCACTTCCCGCTGATGCCGCGCATCTTCATGGCGGTACGGCGGGAGTCCCGGTTCCCGATCTCGGAGATTCTCGCGCAGACGCCGAAGATCCCGGCCAACTGCCAGTGGGGAATCTTCCTGCGCAACCACGACGAGCTGACTCTGGAGATGGTCACCGACGAGGAACGCGACTACATGTACGCGGAGTACGCGAAGGATCCGCGCATGCGCGCGAACGTCGGCATCCGGCGCAGACTCGCTTCGCTGCTGGAGAACGATCGCAACCAGGTCGAGCTGTTCACCGCGCTGCTGCTGTCGCTGCCCGGCTCGCCGGTGCTGTACTACGGCGACGAGATCGGCATGGGGGACAACATCTGGCTGGGCGACCGGGACGGGGTACGCACGCCGATGCAGTGGACGCCCGACCGCAACGCGGGTTTCTCCACGGCCACGCCGGGGCGCCTGTGCCTGCCGGTGAACCAGGATCCGGTGTACGGGTACCAGGCGATCAACGTGGAGGCCCAGCGGGACAACTCGGCGTCGCTGCTCAACTGGACCCGCACCATGCTGGCCGTGCGCCGGCGGCACGTCTCCTTCGCGATCGGCGACTTCCAGGAACTCGGCGGCTCGAACCCGTCGGTGCTCGCCTACCTGCGGATGCACGAGGACGATGTGGTGCTGTGCGTGCACAACCTGTCCCGTTTCCCGCAGCCGATCGAGCTGAGCCTTCCGGCGTGGAACGGGTACACCCCGGTCGAGCTGACCGGCCGGGTGACGTTCCCGCGGATCGGCAACCTGCCGTACCTGTTGACACTTCCCGGCCATGCGTTCTACTGGTTCCAGCTGTGCCCGCCGGGGGAGGAGTGATGACGCTGCCGTTCGAGGAGTGGCTGCCGAAGCAGCGGTGGTACGCGGGCCGCGCCCGGGTGCTGCGGAGCGTCACGCCCAGCGTGGTCACCGTGATCGCCTCCGACCTGGAGCACGTCCTGCTGGACGTGGCGTACGCCGACGGCGGCTCCGAGGTGTACCAGATGTTCGTCGGCTGGGACCTGGAGCTGACGGAGGAGTTCGTCGGCCAGGCCACCATCGGCGTCCAGGACGGGCGGACCGGCTCTGACGCGCTGTTCAGCGAGGAGGCGGCACGCCGGCTCCTCGCCCTCGTCCAGGCCAATACGGCGGTGGAAGGCCTGCGGTTCGTGCCCGAACCGGACGTGGTGTTCCCGACCGACCTGCCGGCCCGCGTCATGGAGGGGGAGCAGAGCAACTCCAGCGTCATCTTCGACTCCTGGGCGATCCTGAAGGTGTTCCGCCGGATCGTCCCCGGCCAGAACCCGGACGTGGAGTTGAACCGGGTACTGGCCCGGGCGGGTAGCCCGCACATCGCGCCGCTGCTCGGGGCGATCGAGAGCGTGGACGGCGACAGCCGGCCGACATCGCTGGCCATGGTGACCGCGTACGCGCCGAACTCCGCGGACGGCTGGTCCATGGCGATGGCCAGCGTGCGGGACCTGCTGGCCGAGGCCGACCTGCACGCCGACGAGGTGGGCGGTGACTTCGCCTCGGAGGCATTCCGGCTCGGCGAGGCGGTGGCCGAGGTGCACGCGACGCTCGCCATCGAACTGGGTACCTCGACCGAGCCGGCGCCGCTTGCGGAGATGCGCCGGCGGCTGGACCGGACCGTCGCGGAGGTGCCCGAGCTGGCCTCGGTCGCGGCGCTGGTGCTGGAGCGGCTGCGCCGGCTGGACGGGCCGGTGACGGTGCAGCGGGTCCACGGCGATCTGCACCTCGGACAGGTGCTGCGAACTCCCGACCACTGGTTCCTCATCGACTTCGAGGGGGAGCCGGGGCAGCCTGCGCGGGAGCGGCGCCGGCCGGACTCGCCGATGCGCGACGTGGCCGGGATGCTCCGGTCGTTCGACTACGCGGCCAATCAGTTGCTGGTCAACGAGCCGAACGACGAGCAACTGGGGTACCGGGCCCGGGAGTGGGTGCAGCGTAACCGGGGGGCGTTCTGCGAAGGGTACGCGAGCATCAGCGGTGTGGATCCGCGCGCACTGCCCGGGGTGCTGGACGCGTACGAGCTGGACAAGGCGGTCTACGAGGCGGCCTATGAGGCGCGTCACCGGCCGGACTGGCTGTGGATCCCGCTGAAGGCGATCCGTGGGCTGCTGAACAGCCAGGGCCTGCCCGCCTCCTGATCGCCGCCGCCCGGTCTGGCCCGGGCGCGTCCGGGACGCACGGCGACCCAGGCCGGCCGCCCTCCCGGGGTGACGCCGCGGCGCGTGGTGTGGTTGGGTGCGGTACATGGCGGGGCTGGGCGGGATTCGCGGCAGCGCGACGCACCGGATGTACAGCGTCACGGTGTTCGTGATCCTCGCATCTCTGGAGAACGTGGCCATCGGCCTGCCGGTGCCGCTGTACGCCCCGATCGGTCGCGGCCTGGGGGTCTCCGAGGCGGCAGTGAATCTGGTCACCGCCGCCAGCTTCCTGGTCACCGCGGTCGCGGCGGTCGGTTGGGCCTACACCGGAGACCACAGTCGCCGCAAGCCGCTGCTGATGGGCGGCACGGCGATCTGGGCGGTCGGCTTCGGCGGGTGCGGGCTGACCCACGGATACCCGGCGTACTTCGCGTTCCAGATGTTCGCCTCGATCGGGCTCGGCGCCGTCGCGTCGGTCGGGTTCTCGGTCGTCAGCGACCTGATCTCGCCGCGTCGCCGCGGGCTGGTGATGAGCCTGTGGGGCCTGTCGCACGGCGTCGGCACGCTGGCCGGCACGCTGGTCGGCGGGCTGGTCGGCGCCGGGGCGAGCCCGGACGCCTGGCGCCGGCCGTTCCTGTTGATGGCCGCGCTCGGGCTGCTCGCGGTGCTGGCCTACCTGTTCGTGTACGACATCCGGCGGGGGCAGAGCGAGCCGGAACTGGCCGCGCTGTTCGAGTCCGGCGGCGAGTACCGGCACCGGATCGACCGCTTCGACGTGGCGGTCATCCTGCGCCGGCGCACCAACGTGTGGCTGATCCTCCAGGGCCTCACCGCGCAGGCCACCTTCGGTTCACTGGTCTGGCTGCCCCGGCTGCTGGAGGCCAGAGCGCAGGCGCAGGGGTATTCGGAGGCGACCGCGATCGTGGTTGGCAGCGTGTTCTCCGTGCTGTTCCAGCTCGGCGGAGCACTGTCGATCATCGGCGGGCTGGTCGGCGACCGGCTCCAGCGCCGTACTCCGCGGGGACGGGCGCTGGTCGCCGCCGCCGGGATCCTCGCCGGTGTCCCGTTCTACGTGGTGCTGTTCTTCGTGCCGCTGGACGTCGACATTCCGGACGGTGCGGGCAAGCCCGCCATCGTGCTGGCCGTGCTGCGCAGCGTCGTCACCGAGCCGACCGTGGCGGCCTGCTTCCTGGCCGCGCTGACCGCGCTCGCCCTGACCTCGGCGAACTCACCGAACTGGTTCGCCATGCTCGCCGACGTGAACCCGCCCGAGCACCGGGGCACGGTGTACAGCATGGGCAACCTGGTCAACGGCGTGGGCCGGGCGGCCGGCAACAGCCTGGTCGGCGTGATGTTCCGGATTCTGACCCGGGCGCTGCCGCCGCCGCTGAACTACGCCACCGGGCTGGCCGTGTTCCAGGTGTTCTTCATCCCGACCGGCATCATGTACTACCTGGCCTCGCGCAGCGTTCCGGGCGACATCGACGCGGCGCGCGCCCTGCTGCGCGCCCGCGGTCGCGGCGCCGGTACGCCGGAGGAGGACCAGCCGATGGAGGCGACGACCGGGTCGTGATCCGCGCGGGTGCGTTCCGGCGAGGAACGGCCAGGATCAGCGCAGACGGCACCGCCGCCCAACAATGGCCACGCAACGGCACCCAATCGTCACCACCGGCAGCGGCAAATGCCTGGACGCCACCGGACCCAGCTCCGCCGACGGCACCCCACTGCAAATCTGGACCTGCGCGGCGGCGCCAACCAACAAATGGAACACCCCGGGCTGAGCCCGGACCCGTGGACGGATCGGCGGCCGGGCCGGTCCGTCCGGCGCCGGGCGGACCGCGTGCCGGCCCGGTCGTCCCGCTCCCCGTCGACCGGGTCCCGCGGGGGTCAGGCAGGCGTGGTGCTCATCCTGGGCCGTTGGGTGGGCACGTCGGCCCCCGGGTACGTGGTGGTGATGCGCCGGCCCTCGCGCGGGCGCCCGCCCTCGGCCAGCAGGGCCGCCACCGGCAGTGTCGCGGCACCGAAGGCGACCGCGTCCGGACCCAGTTGGCACAGCTCGATCGAGGTCTGGCCGAGCGGGTGGCGCAGCGCGTGCGCCCGGGCCGCCTCCCGGATCTGAGGCATCATCTGGCCGCCCAGCGCCAGGCCGGCCCAGCCGCCCAGCACGATGCGCTCGGGGTTGAACAAATTGATGAGATTCGCGATGCCGGCGCCCAGGAAGCCGGCCGTCTCGTCGAGCACCCGGGCAGCCGTCTTCGATCGTCCGGCCGCCGCCAGCAGCGCGTCCACGCTGGACTGTTCGTCATCGCCGGGGACGGCGCGGCCGGACCGGGCCTGCCGGTACCGGTCGAGGATGCCCTCCGCGCCGACGTACGCCTCCAGGCAGCCGTGCGAACCGCACCGGCACGGCCGGCCGCCGTACATGATGGTGGTGTGCCCCCATTCGCCGGCGCTGCTCGTGGCGCCGCGGTATGTGCTGCCGTGGGTGATGACCGCGGCGCCCACGCCCGAACCGACGAGGACGATCACGGCGTGCCGGGCGCCCCGCCCGGCGCCGAACCACATCTCGGCCTGGCCCTGCGTCTTCGCGCCGTTCTCGAAGTACAGCGGCAGTTCGATCCCGCTGGCCCGGAGCATGTCCTCCAGCGCGACGGCGTCCCAGCCGATGGTCTGCGCGTGCACGAGCGCCTTGTGGCCCTGCTCGACGGTGCCGGGGATGCCGATGCCCACGCCTAGGACCGTGCGCTCCTCGATGCCCGCCTGGGAGATGACTTCGTGCAGGCCCGAGGCGATCTGGGTGACGATGGTGGCCGGTTCGGGGCGTGGCCCGGACAGCGGGTGGTCCACAGTGGCCAGTCGGGTCATGGCGAGGTCGAACAGCTCGACCTTGACCCCGGTCTCGCCGACGTCGATGCCGATGACGTGACCGTACGCCGGGTCGACGCGGAGCAGGACGCGCGGCCGGCCACCGTCCGACTCGACCAGGCCGGCCTCGACGATCAGCCGCTCCTCGACGAGCTCGGCGGTGACATTGCTCACCGTGGCCGCGCTCAGCCCGGTGAGATGGCTCAGTTCGTGGCGGCTGAGCGGACCGTCGAAGAACAGCTTCGACAGCAGCGCTGCCCGGTTGTGGCGGCGCAGATCGCGGACCGTGGTGCGCTTAGCTTCCATCGCCTTCCGTCTCTGTCGCGAACTCGCCCTCACCAGCACACCTGTGCGTCCGGACGGCAATCTTGACTACAGCATGCCTCACACGTTAAATGCGGATCATATTTTAAACCATGAATTAGGTAATGTCGCCGTCTTTTCCGGGTCTCTTCCGGACGGCGCGCCGTTCAGTGTCCATCTGGGACGCACCGCGACCACGTGCCCGGTGTCGTGAGAGGCCGCCGGGCGGACGCGGAGGAATGCGACGACCGGCCCCTGGGCGGACAGACCGGTCGTGATGTCACGCGCGGGCGGCCGGTAGCGGCGCACCGCGCCCAGGTCAGTCGTCCGCGAGCCGAGCCGGGAACCCGCCGGTCGCGATCGGGCCCCACTCCTCGATGGTGACCCGGATCAGCGACTTGCCCTGCTTGCGCATCGCCTCCCGGTACTCGTCCCAGTCCGGGTGCTCGCCGGAGATGCACCGGAAGTACCCGACCAGCGGCTCCAGCGCCTCGGGCAGGTCGAGCACCTCGGCGCGGCCGCCGACCTGCACCCAGGGCCCGTTCCAGTCGTCGGAGAGCACACACAGCGAAACCCGGGGGTCACGGCGCGCGTTGGTCACCTTGGCTCGCTCCGGGTACGTCGAGATGACGACGCGCCCGGCGCTGTCCACGCCGCAGGTCACCGGCGAGAACTGCGGCCGGCCGCTGGCCCGGGTGGTGGACAGGATCGCGCGGTGCCGGGGGGAGAGGAATTCGACCAGGTGGTCGCGGTCGACGCGGGTCGTGGTCGCGATGGTGCGTGGCATCCACTCACTGTACGGATTCACCCGGGGCGCGCAGCCGGAGCCGGGTTGTGGCGGAGGCGAGCACCCCCTTGTGGGGGCGGTGGCGCGCAGCCGGAGCCGGGTTGTGGCGGAGGCGAGCACCCCCTTGTGGGGGCGGTGGCGCGCAGCCGGAGCCGGGTTGTGGCACGTCCCTCGATGGGACGAAAGCGAAGCTTGCTAGCGTCTCGGCTAGCAATTCTGCTAGCCGAGGAGTGAGCGTGGAACGGGTAACCGGACCGGAGATGCCGGCGCGGCGGTCGCGCTGGCCGAGGGCGCAGCTCAACACGAGGGTACGGGTGGAGGTCGGGCAGCTGCTTCAGCGGTTCGTCAACGACAACGACACCACCGTGCAGAATTCGGTCGACCTGGCACTGGTCGAGTTCCTGGCGGCCCGGGGGTACCCGCTGTCCGCCGTCAACCAGACCGCCGGGCACCGGGGGAGCGCCCGGTGACCGGGGCGGTCAACCGCGTGCCGGCCGGCCGGCGGTCCGACCTGCCGGTCGGCGAACTGGAAATGGACGAGCACCTGCAGCGCACCGTGCGGCGTACCTCCGTCATGCGCCAGGGCTTCTACTTCGTGGTGCTCATCGTCGCGCTGGCCGGGCAGGTGTCCGGGGCCGTGGAGACGCTGCGCATCCCGCTGGCCGCCGCCGTACCGGCGGTCGCCGCCCTGGAGCTGGGCGGGATCGTGGTACTCGCGAACGCCGACGTACGCCGCCGGCTCGGCGAACGGGCGGTGGCTTCCCGGCTGCTGTCCGTGGCCATTGCCGCGGGTGCGGTCGCCTTCAACTGGCTCGCGCACGCGAACCACCTGCTGGGCGGGTTCTTCGCCGGCATGTCCGCGCTCGGTTACCTGGTCTGGCTCATGCACACCGAGAACCAGCGCCGGGACCGGCTGCGCGCCAAGGGCGACCTGCCGCCGACCACTCCGGCCTACGAAATCGTCGAACACTGGCTGCGCCACCCCTGGCTCACCCACCGGGCGAAGAGCATGGCGAAGGCCAATCCCGGACTCGGCCTCTACGACTCGCTGTCCGCGGCGCGCGCGGAGGTCCGGCGGGAACGCCGGCAGGCCGCCATCTCGAAGGTGCTCCACCGCAAGATCCGTGGGGCGGTCGACCCGAACACCGCGGACATCGCCATCGCCGTGTACGACCTCGACGAGATCGCCACCCGCCTGGCCGACGGCGCGGACTACGACGGCCTGACCGCGTTGATCGCGGCGGACCTGGCGCCGGCCCGGCTGGGCCTGGACTGCGACCCGTCGGAGGCGCCGGGCGGCGCCGGGCGCGCCGAGTCAAAGTCGCCGGAAGGGGCACTCGCCGGGTTGGCCCCGTCCGCCGGGTCGGTCCCGTCCGCGGAGCCGGTCCCGTCCGCGGAACCGGTCCCGTCCGCGGAACCGGCCCCGTCCGCGACCGTGCAGCCGGCCCGGTCCGGCGCGCGGCCGGGCGACGCCGCTGCGGACGCTCTGGACGGCGCCGAGGCGCCGCGCCTGCGGAACGCGCGCGCGATCGACAGCCCGACCATCGAGAGCCCGAGGGTGGCGGTTCCGTCGCGAGCCGTGGGGCGGGTGCAGCCGGGTACGGTCTTCGACTCGTCGCTGTACCGGAGCCTGGAGGAACTCGGGTTGGGCCGGCAGGCCGAGCCGGCGTCGAGTACCCCGGAGGAGCCGGCGCGCCGGGAGCGCGGCCGCCGGTTGCCCGGGGGCCAGCGCGGCACCGCCGCGGCGACCGGCCGGGCGACGCCCGCCGACACGGGGGCGAGCTCGGTGACCGGCCCGCTCAGCGACACCCTGCCGCCCGCCAGCGCGTCCACCGGCGGGCGGGCGCGCCGGGAGGCGTCGCTGCGGACCCTGGTGCACGGCACGCTGGACCGGCACGTGCCGGCCGGCGACCAGCGGGACGAGAGTTCACTCGTGGACCTGGTCGCCGACGTGCTCGACCTCGACGAGGTCGACCGGCTGACCGCGGCCACCTACGTACAGAGCTGGACGAAGGAGGGCTCGCGGGTGGGTGCGGTACCCGCCCGCAACGGCTCGGCCTGACCGGCGCGGACCGCCCGCCGTCTGTGGCGACGGCGGGCGGAGTCGTGCGGGGTGGAGTCGCGCGGGGCGGTGCCGGACGGGCGGTGCCGGACGGGCGGTGCCGGACGGGCCTCAGCGGGAGATTTCCGGCAGGGTAACGCCCAACTGCGCCCGCAGGCCGGCCTGGCCCACGTAGACGCGTCCCCGGGCGAACGCGTCGAGGTGCCCCCACCGGCCCGGGATGTCCAGCAGTTCCATGTGGCCGATTCCCTCGGGCAGCACCGGCTCGACCACCAGGTGGTTGCCCACCGGCTCCAGGCCGAACATGACCTGGAGGAGCAGCATGGGCGCCCCGGTCGACCAGGCCTGCGGGCTGCACGCCGTCGGGTACTGCACCGGAAACTTGGTCTCTTCCCGCCGGTACCCGGCGAACGCCTCCGGCAGCCGCCCGTTGAAGAACTCCGCCGCGTCCAGGATGCCGGCCGCGACCCGGGCCGCCTCCTCCTTGTACCCGTACCGGCGCAGTCCCCAGGCGATGAACGAGTTGTCGAACGGCCACACGGTCCCCACGTGGTACCCGATCGGGTTGTACCGGACCTCGCCCTCGGCCAGCGTGCGGATCCCCCAGCCGCAGAACAGCCGCGGGCCCATCAGGTGCCGGACCAGCGACCCGGCCTTGGCCGGCTCCACGATGCCGCTCCACAGCAGGTGACCGATGTTGCTCGACAGGGTGTCCACCAGGCGCCCGTCGCCGTCGAGGGCCAGCGCGAAGTACTCGCCGTCCTCCACCCAGAAGTCCTCGTTGAACCGGCGCTTGAGGTCGGCCGCCTCGGTCTCCAGCCGGCTGGCCAGCGCCGGATCGTTCCAGACTTCCCGGGCCAGCCGGGCGCCCCGGACCTTCGCGTCGTACGCGTAGCCCTGCAGTTCGCAGGTCGCCCGCGGGTACCCGGGCAGGCTGCCGTCCCGGTAGGAGAGCGCGTCCCAGGAGTCCTTCCAGCACTGGTTCTCCAGCCCGCTCTCCTCGTTGCGCCGCTGGTAGGAGATGTAGCCGTTGCCCATCAGGTCGGCGTACTCGTCGATCCAGTTCAGCGCGGCGCGGGCCTCGTACTCCATCCGCTTGGCCATGGCCGTGTCGCCGGTCCACCGCTCGTACTCGTCGAGCAGGATCACGAACAGCGGGGTGGCGTCGGCCGTCCCGTAGTACGGGGAGTGCGGCCGCTCCTCGAACGCGGTCATCTCGCCGTACCGCAACTCGTGCGGGATCTTTCCCGGCTCCTCGTCGCGGAAGTCGTCCAGCCGGCTGCCCTGCCACTCGCCGAGCACGGTCAGCGTGGTCGCCGCCAGTTCGGGCGTGAACGCCAGCGTCTGCAGGCTGGTCAGGATGCTGTCCCGGCCGAACATCGTCATGAACCAGGGCAGGCCCGCGGACGGCAGCGCGCGACTGCGCGCGATGGTGGGGGAGAACCGCAGCGAGGCCAGGTCGATCAGGCTGCGCCGGTAGGTGCGCTTGAGCGGGTCCCAGTCGCACTCCAGGCGCGGCGCCTGGCTGACCCACTTCTCCAGGTCCTGCACCATCTCCGGCATGCTGCGGCCGTGGCCACTGCCCCAGGCGTGCCCGATACGCACCTCCCGCCCGCCCAGGCCGCGGATGTCCGCGTCCACCTGGATGTCCGTCTCCCACCTGCCGTCCGGCTCCACCCTGAACTTGAAGGTGATGCCCTGCTTGTCCAGCTTCGCCTCGCTGGACGTGGTGATGATGGTCTGCCGGTTGTACGTCTGCCGCTCGTACCCGAGGATCAACCGGTCCCGCTCGACCGTCACGTTGTACTTGCCCTTCTTGGCCAGCGCGTCCTTGACCTCGAACAGGTCGGCGAAATCGGAGGCGACCTCCAGGTGGATGGTCAGGTCGGCCGCCTCGTCACCGTGGTTGAACACGGTCAGTACCTCGTGGAAACCCTCGCAGACCGTGCGCTTGCGAACCACCGAGATCTTGTTGTCGGAGTACACCGTTCCGGAACCGGGAACGAGGAAGAAGCGGGTCTGGAAGTAGTGCAGGTCGTCGATGGACAGCGGGCTGAGCCGTTCGCCGTTGATGGTCATCACCCAGGTCGACAGGAAGCGGGTGTCGTAGGAGAACATGCCGGTCGGCTCAGCCGGGGATGCCTGGATGTCGCCGCTGGTGTCGCTGACCACGAACGTGTTGCCGTCGAGGATGTTCACGGACGTCTCGCTCATGGCTCACCTCCGCTCCTCGGCGCGGGCCGCCGTCGGGTCGACGGTCAGTTGGTGGGTGGTCGGGTAGCCGGCGCTGACCCGGGGGTGGCCGCGCTTCACGTTCTCGGGCTTCGCCGCCGCGCTACGGGCGAGGTTGCGCGGCCCCTTCGACGCGGGCGGTCCCGGCAGCAGTCGCTGGAGCAGAACGGCCAGCTCGAGGTCACCGTCGGCGGCCGCCTCGCCGCGCAGCAGCGCCGCCATCGCGTTCATCTCGCCGCGGGCCATCTTCTCGAAGACGGGCGCCGGGGCGTAGAACACCGTGCTCGGCTCCCCGCCCTCGCGCGCGACGGTGACGTCACCGCGCCGGATCGTCAGGAACCAGTGGTCGACGCTCTTCCCCCGGTCCAGGTCGACCCGTACGCATCCGCTCACCTTCTCCAGGAGCGGCTCATGCGCGCGGCTGGCCAGCCCCTCGAAGAACGCTTCGGTCGCACTCGTCATCGCTCGCCCCATCCCGTCCGGCGGAAAGCATCGCCTCACCATCGCCGGGCATGGAGTGACCGGACCTCACACCGTGAGGATGAATCCGGGAGTCCGGCTCGGGGCGCCGGCCCGTGCGGGCTTTGCGGCGCTGTGTCCGGACCGCCGCGTGCCTGCCCGAACTCGCCCCGCCCGTCGGCCTGTGGGGCGCGTTCGTCGCCGTGGTGTGGCCATGGGTCGATCGAAGCAGATTACGAGGAACATGCCATAAACCCGGTGGGTCCGCTGTTACGCTGAGTATTGATTGATGAACCCTGTGTACTCAGAAATGGTGTATTGCGGCGTCGTCGGGGGGTGGCCAGGAATGGTCCGCAAGACTCTGACCTGGCTCTTTGCGGGCTTTCTGATCTTCTTCGTGGCGAAGCGACCGGCCGCGGCGGCCGTCGTCGCTCGCTGGATCATGGGCCTGTTGGGCGGCATCGCGACCGGTGGAAGCGACTTCCTGAGCAACCTGATCCATTGACCCGGCAGTGCCGGCAGGGCCGCTGACTACGCTTGGCGACGGCCGCGCGCAAGCGGAAGGGGTCGCCGGTCGACCGGCGCCGGGTACGGCGAGGGGCCGATCACCCACGGGGGAAGGCGGTCGGCCCCTGCCGCTCCCACGTTACTTGACCGCGCAACAAGTTGTCGACACCCAAATTGCGGGAAAACCAAGTGCGGCCGAACGGCCACTGTGCGTAGATGATCGGCGCATTCGGGGGAACCGGTCCGACCCCGGTGACATAGGGTGCCGCCATGGCCAGCCGCAAGGAAATCCTGGAGGTCGCCGGCCGCGAGGTCACAGTCACCAACCCCGACAAGGTGTTCTTCCCGCAGTCCGGTCGCACGAAGCTTGACGTGGTCCGCTACTACCTCGCCGTGGCGGACGGCGCACTGCGCGGCGTGGGTGACCGGCCGATGGCCCTCAAGCGGTACGTCAACGGCATCGAGGGCGAAGCGTTCTACCAGAAGCGCGCACCGCAGTCCCGGCCGGAGTGGATCGGCACCGTCGAGCTGCGTTTCCCGTCCGGGCGTACCGCGCACGAAATCGTCGTCACCGACGCGGCGCAGCTTGCCTGGGTGGTCAACCTCGGCTGCGTCGACCTGCATCCGCACCCGGTCCGCGCGGCGGACGTGCAACACCCCGACGAACTGCGGGTCGATCTCGACCCGGTACCCGGGGTGCCCTGGTCGGACGTGCGCGAGGTCGCTCTGGTGGTACGCGAGACGCTGGCCGACTTCGGGCTGGCCGGGTGGCCGAAGACATCCGGTTCCCGCGGCTTCCACGTGTACTGCCGGATCGAACCGCGCTGGACGTTCCCCGAGGTGCGGCGAGCCGCCGTCGCGCTCGCCCGCGAGGTCGAGCAGCGGGTGCCGGGCCTGGCCACCAGCCGCTGGTGGAAGGAGGAGCGGCATGGCGTGTTCGTCGACTACAACCAGAACGCCAAGGACCGTACGACCGCGTCGGCGTACTCGGTGCGCCCTACCGCCGACGCCCGGGTCTCCGCACCCCTGCACTGGGACGAGGTGCCCGACTGCGTACCCGAGGACTTCACGATGGACAGCGTCCGCGACCGGTTCGCCCAGTCGGGTGACCCGTGGAGCGGTATCGACGGCGCACCCGGCTCCCTGACCGCACTGCTCGAACTCGCCGAACGGCTGCCGGACGCACCCCGGCCACCACACGTCGCCGAGCAGGACGGCGAACCGACCCGGGCGCGGCCGCCGACGAGGCGAGCGACGGCGGCCCGCGCCGTACCGGCACCCGCGCCGGGACAATCGAGCGGACCGACCGGACGCCGGCGCAGCGCCATGCCGCTGATCGAGATTGCGAGAGCCGCGCGTAAAGACGAGGCGATGGCCGGCCTGGAACGATGGAAGGCGCGGCACCCGCAGGTGTGGCAGTACCTGGAACCGGCGGACGTACTGGTCGACTCGATGCGCGGGCGCAGCAGCACGTGGACCCGTATCCGGCTGAACCTGCGCAACGTCCCCGAGGACGAGCGCCCCGCGCAGGAGCCCCTTGAGGTCGACTTCGACCCGTGGGGCGGCCGCCCGCCGACGGCGAACCCGTAGCGCGGGTACCTTCCCGCCGGTCTCCCGCGGCGCCCTCGGCGACCCCGTACCGGCGTTGTCGCGCACCCTCCACTGTCGACGATGGGGCCCCGGCGGGGTCGCGACGGCTCCCGCACACCGTCTGAAGGCGTGTCGCGCGGAAAAAAAATTGTTGACCACCGCCGGCCGCGATAACCGACCGGTCGATGTGGACATTGATTGCCGATCCCTTTATCGCACAACGGTTTTGTGCCTTTGCGAATCGGGTGGAGATAGCGCCGGAAGGCAGCCCGCGGATACGTCTACTGTGGAGAACGATCGACTTTCTGCGCGAATCGGTGGCGCTTAGGAGTTTCCCGGTGCACAGTAATGACATGAGTAACAGCGGGTCCGCCACCAGGTACTACTGGTGCCTCCGGCATAACCGCGTCGAGACGAGCGGCAACGCGTGCGCGGAGCGCTATCGGCTCGGGCCGTATGGCACCGAGGCCGAGGCGCAACACGCACTCGAGAAGGTCGCGGAGCGAAACGCGGAGTGGGACGCGGAGGACGCCCGCTGGTCAGGGGAGAGGTTGTGAACGGGCCGGAACAGGCCGACCCGCATCACAGCGATCTCCATAGGTTCTCTGAAGGAGAGAGACACTATGGCCGTAGCGAATAAGGCCACGACCACACCGGCCGCGAAGCGCGCGGCTGCGAGGAAGACCGTAGCGGCCGCCGGTTCCACCGGGCGGAAGACCGCCACCAAGACCACCGCGGCCAAGCGCACGACCGCTGCCAAGAAGACCACCGCGAGGAAGACAACCGCCACCAAGGCCCCGGCGAAGCGGGCTGCCGCGAAGAAGACGGCCAAGGCGGCACCGGCGAAGCGGACCACCGCCCGCAAGACCGCGCCCGCCAAGAAGGCGACGACGGCGAAGCGGACCACCGCCCGCAAGACCACCGCAGCAAAGAAGGCGGCCCCGGCGAAGCGGACCACCGCCAAGAAGACGACTGCGGCCAAGAAGACCACCGCCGCCAAGAAGACCACGGCGGCGAAGCGGACCACCGCCCGCAAGAGCACCACGGCGAAGGCGACCACGGCCAAGCGGGCCACTCCGGCCAAACGCACCGCGAAGAAGGCGGCCCCGGCGAAGCGCGCCACCGCCACCAAGCGGACGAGCGCCGCCAGTTCCGGAACCCGTCGCACCGCCACCGCGAAGGCGATGCCGCGGCCGGCCCGACGCACGAGTTCCGCGCGGCGCACGCCCGCGTCGTCCTGACGCTCCGTTCTCTGGCGGAGACACCTCAACAAACAACCGCATCGACGGGATGCCGGCCGTGCCGGCGCGTGCCGCGCGCTCGCTTCCGTCGCGCTTCACACCGCTCTGCGCCGCGAGTGTCCGGCTGCCTCCGCAGCCCGCTCGCGGCGCAGGCCGCTTCCCGGTGCGCGGCTTCCCGGCGGCGCAGTGCCCGCCGACGCGCTGAGCCTTTCCGTCGCGCGCCCGGTCGGCCCGCGCCCGGGCTGCCCGGCGTCGCCGGCCGCGCGTCCGGCGGCAGCACGGGCGATGCCGTAACCGTTTCCGGCCGGTACCGCGCCGCTCACCATTTCCCCGCATTGCCGGCGCCCACGCGTCGCCGGCCGATGCTTCGCATGACGGCGCCGTTATCCGCGGGGGGCGACGTGATACAAGTCGCCGCCGAGTAATCCTCCGATTCTGCGAGGATGAAGCCATGCCACTGGATCTGAGCACCCTTCCCGACGTCTCGCACCTGTCAGTCGGGATTCTCGGCGGCACCGGCGACCAGGGCCGTGGGCTCGCGTACCGGTTCGCCCGCGCCGGGCTGCGCGTCCGCATCGGTTCCCGGTCGGGGACGCGGGGCCGGGCCGCCGCGGAAGAACTCGCCGAACTGCCGCGAGTCGCCCAGGGCCTGCTCACCGGAGGGGACAACGTCTACGCCTGTGGTGCCGACATTGTGATCATCGCGGTGCCGTGGGACGGCCACGGTGAACTGGTCGCCTCTCTCCGGCCGTTCCTGGCCGGCAAGGTGGTCGTGGACTGCGTGAACCCGCTCGGCTTCGACAAGCAGGGCCCGTATCCGCTGGCGGTGACCGAGGGCAGCGCCGCGCAGCAGGCCGCCGGGCTGCTTCCCGAGTCGACCGTGTGCGCGGCGTTCCATCACGTGAGTGCCGTGCTGCTCGCCGACCCGCAGGTCGGCAGCATCGCACTCGACGTGCTGGTGCTCGGCGAGGACCGGCAGGCGGTGGCACTGGTACAGGCGCTGGCCGGGCGCATCGACGGGATGCGCGGGGTGTACGCCGGCCGGCTGCGCAACGCCGGCCAGGTCGAGGCGTTGACCGCCAACCTCATCGCCATCAACAAGCGCTACAAGGCGCATGCCGGGGTGCGGCTCACCGACGTGTGAGCCCTTTCCGGCACACCGCTCCGGCCCGGCGAACGGCCCGCAGCCGCACAACCGCCCGGCGGGGGCCGGCTGCTAGAAGGTGTGCTCCGGCCCCGGGAAGACGCCGTCGCGGACTTCCTCCGCGTACCGGGTGGTGGCTTCGCGCAGGACGCCGGCCAGATCCGCGTACCGCTTGACGAAACGCGGCAGGTGGCCGCCGGTGCGCAGGCCGGCCATGTCCTGCCAGACCAGCACCTGGGCGTCGGTGTGCGGCCCCGCACCGATGCCGATCGTCGGGACCGGCACCTCGTGCGTGATGCGCTTGGCCACGTCGCCCGGGACCATCTCCAGCACCACCGCGAACGCGCCGGCCCGGACGACCGCATTGGCGTCCGCGACCACCTCGTCCGCCGCGTCGCCGCGCCCCTGCACCCGGTACCCGCCGAACACGTGTTCGCTCTGCGGGGTGAAGCCGATGTGCGCCATCACCGGGATGCCGGCGCCGGTCATCGCCTCGATGGCCGGCGCGGTGCGCCGGCCGCCCTCCAGCTTCACCGCGTGGCTGCCGCCCTCCTTCATGAACCGGACGGCCGTGCGCAGTGCCTGGCTGGGTCCTTCCTCGTACGAGCCGAACGGCAGGTCGGCCACGACCAGCGACCGGGATGTGGCGCCGACCACTGCCCGTACCAACGGGATCAGCTCATCCACGGTGACCGGCAGGGTGGTCGGGTAGCCGAACACGTTGTTCGCGGCCGAGTCGCCGACCAGCAGCACCGGGATGCCGGCCGCGTCGAAGATGCCGGCGGTGTACTGGTCGTAGCTGGTGAGCATGGCCCACTTCTCGCCACGTTCCTTGGCCAGGCGCAGATCGCGGGTGCGCACCCGACGGGTGGCGGGCCCACCGTACAGCGACGGTACGGAATCCTGGGACATCGATGTCTCCTGTCGATCCTCGAGGCCGCGCCTGTGCGGTCCCCGGGTACATCGCCGATCGTCGCACCCGCTCCGGCCGCCGCGTCAGGTCTGAGTGGAGGATTTCACAGGATCGTGTGCCGGGGCGGTGACCTGGACTGCGCCCTCCCGGTACCGGTTGGTGATGGGCAGCCGCCGGTCGCGCCCGAACGCCTTGACCGAGATCTTGGTGCCCGGTGCCGACTGCCTCCGCTTGTACTCCGCCAGGTCGACCAGGCGCAGCACGCGGTCCACCATCGCCGCGTCGTGCCCGGCCAGGATCAGGTCCTCCCGCCCGAGGTCGCCGTCGATGTACCCGGCCAGGATCGGGTCGAGCTTGCCGTAGTCGGGCAGCGAGTCGGTGTCCAGTTGTCCCGGGCGCAGCTCCGCGCTGGGCGGCTTGCTGATCGTGTTCTCCGGGATCGGCGGCTGCTCGCCGCGCCGTACCGCCTCCTCGTTGCGCCAGATGGCCAGCCGCCAGACCATCGTCTTGAAGACGTCCTTGAGCGGGTTGAACCCGCCGACCGAGTCCCCGTACAGGGTCGAGTAGCCGACCGCCAGCTCGCTCTTGTTGCCGGTGGTCAGGACCAGGTGATCCTCCTGATTGGACAGTGCCATGAGGACGATTCCGCGGACGCGGGCCTGCAGGTTCTCCACGGCCAGCCCGGACAGCGGGCTGCCGGCCTCGGCCATGTTGGTCAGGAAGGCGTCCACCATCGGCTGGATCGGCTGTACCCGGTAGTTCAGGCCGGTCCGCTTGGCCAGGTCGGCGGCGTCGTCCTTGGAGTGCTCCGACGAGTACGCGCTGGGCATCGACACGCCGACCACGTTGGCCGCGCCGAGCGCGTCACAGGCGATCGTGGCGACCACGGCCGAGTCGATGCCGCCGGAGACCGCGATCACCACCGACGGGAACCTGTTCTTGTGTACGTAGTCGCGCAGCCCGTGTACCAGCGCCTGCCACACCTCGGCCTCGTCGACCACCCGGTCGGCCATGCCGCCGTCGGCGGCCGGCGACGCAAAGGCCGGCAGCGTGCCCGAGACCCGTACCCGCTCGACGCGCATCGCGTCGCGAACCCCGGCCGCGTGCCGTGCGGCCGCCCCGGCACCGGACTGCGAGTCGCTGTCCACCTCGTCGTCGAACACGTCCGCCGGCCCCGGACCGCCGGAGTCCACGGCGGACTCGGGCAGTTCCAGGTCGTGTACCAGCAACTGCTCGGTGAACTGGGCGCCCCGGGCGAGCAGGTTGCCGTCCGCGTCGACGATCAGCGAGTCCCCGTCGAACACGAGTTCGTCCTGGCCGCCGATCATGTTGACGTAGGCCACCGCGGCGCCGGCCTCCCGGGCCCGCCGGGCGACCATCGAGAGCCGGACGTCGTCCTTGTTCAACTCGTACGGCGACGCGTTGATGTTCACCACCAGCCCCACCCCGGCCTGCCGGGCCACCGCGAACGGCCCACCGGCCTGCCAGATGTCCTCGCACACGGTCAGCGCCACGTCCACGCCGCCGATCCGGGCCACGGTCAGGGTGTCGCCCGGCACGAAGTAGCGGTTCTCGTCGAACACGCCGTAGTTGGGCAGGTGGTGCTTGAAGTACGTGGCCACGACCCGGCCGCCGTACAGCAGCGCGAGGGCGTCGCGCGGGCCGCGGTCGACCGGCGACGGTACGCCCTCGGGCGGGCCGCCGATCGTCACCGTGGCGCCCAGCCGGGCCGGGCCGTCCGCGTCCACGTACCCGACGACGGTCGGCAACTCACCCAGGCCGTCGGCGGCCAGATCCGCGGCGAGCTGGCGGAGCGTGTCGCGGGAGGCGGCCACGAACGACTCCCGGAAGACCAGATCCTCCACCGGGTATCCGGTGAGCATCATTTCGGGGAACGCGACCAGGTGTGCCCCGGCGTCCGCGGCCCGGCGGGTCCACTCGCGGATCACCGCGGCGTTCCCCGGGATGTCGCCTACCACCGAATTGACCTGGGCCAGAGCGATGCGCATAGTCGCCATGCCTCCATCTTCTCTCAGTGGATCGCCCTGGACACCCGCTGGGGGACGCCGCCCGCGAGCGGTCCCGGCCGCGCTGGTCGGGAGTACCGTGGGGCACCCCGGCGGCACGGTGGCGGCCGTGGATCGATGGCGTAACGTCGGCGTAACCGGACCGGGGGAGACTTGCCCGGTTGGGACCTTTTCAATCGGGCCCACATGGCGTCGAGGGGTTGAGGTGGACCGTCAGCAGGAGTTCGTGCTCCGTACCCTGGAAGAGCGTGACATCCGGTTTGTCCGGCTGTGGTTCACCGACGTGCTCGGCACGCTGAAGTCGGTCAGCGTGGCGCCCGCGGAACTGGAGGCCGCCTTCGACGAGGGCATCGGCTTCGACGGCTCGGCGATCGAGGGCTTCGCCCGGGTGCACGAGTCGGACATGGTGGCCATGCCCGACCCGACGACCTTCCAGGTCTTCCCGTTCGAGGGCGGTGGCAGCGGCGAGAGCGCCCGGATGTTCTGCGACATCCTGCTGCCCGACGGCTCGCCGTCCTGGGCCGACCCCCGGCACGTGCTGCGCCGGGCGCTGTCCAAGGCGGCGGAGAAGGGCTTCACCTTCTACACCCATCCGGAGATCGAGTTCTTCCTGCTGGAGTCGCTGCCCCCGGACGGCGCCGCCCCCGTTCCGGTCGACGCCGGCGGGTACTTCGACCACACCACCCACGCGGTGGCCCGCGACTTCCGCCGCCAGGCGGTGCTGGCCCTGGAGCGGATCGGCATCTCGGTGGAGTTCAGCCACCACGAGGTGGCGCCGGGGCAGCAGGAGATCGACCTGCGCTACGCGGACGCTCTCGCCACGGCCGACAACATCATGACCTTCCGGCACGTGGTCAAGGAGGTCGCCCTGACCCAGTCGGTCGAGGCGTCGTTCATGCCCAAGCCGTTCACCGACCAGCCGGGCAGCGGGATGCACACCCACCTGTCGCTGTTCGAGGGGGAGCGCAACGCGTTCCACGACGGCGGCGACCCGATGAAGCTGTCCAAGGTCGCCCGCGCGTTCATCGCCGGCCTGCTCGTGCACGCCCGGGAATACACCGCGGTGACCAACCAGTGGGTCAACTCCTACAAGCGGCTGTTCCCCCAGGCGCTGCCGGACCAGATCACCGAGTCGCCGGCGTACGTGTGCTGGGGTCACCTCAACCGCTCCGCACTGGTGCGGGTGCCGGCCTACGGCAAGCCGAACTCGGCGCGGGTCGAGGTGCGCTCACCCGACTCCGCGTGCAACCCGTACCTGGCCTTCGCCGTCATGCTCGGTGCCGGGCTCAAGGGCATCGAGGAGGGGTACGAGCTGCCGCCGGGCGCCGAGGACGACGTGTCGGCGCTGTCCGACGCCGAGCGCAAGGCGATGGGGTACGAGTCGCTGCCGCAGAACCTGTCCGAGGCGATCGAGGCGCTGGCCGGCTCGGAGCTGGTGGCCGAGGTGCTCGGCGAGCACGTGTTCGACTTCTTCCTGCGCAACAAGCGGCAGGAGTGGGAGCAGTTCCGCCACCGGGTCACCCGGTACGAGCGGCAGCGGTACCTCGGCCTGATGTAGCGGTCCGCATCGGCTGAATCCCCGGTTGCCGGCCGGACTCGCGGTCGTCGCACCCCGGCCCGCGCAGCGCCGCCGGGCGGTAACGCCGGGCGGAGAGGGCCGGCGCGGGAGGGTACGGGTCTCAGTGCGGGCGGCGTACCGCGGCCGAGGCGGTCAGCGTTCCGGCGGCCACGTCGAGGGTCGCCGGTACGCCGACCGGTACGGACAGTGCCGTCTGCCCGTGCCCGACCGGAAGCCCGCCGAGCACCGGTACGCCCAGGTCGCCCAGCCGGTCGGCCAGGACGTCGACGATGGACATCGGCCACTCGTCCACGCAGCCGGTGAACTGGCCCACCGCGATGCCGGTCACCCCGCTCAGCACCCCCGACCGGCGCAGTTGGGTGAGCATCCGGTCGACCTTGTACGGCGGCTCGTCGACCTCCTCGATCATGAGGATCGCGCCGTCCAGCGAGGGAAAGTCCGGCGTACCCAGGGACGCGGTGAGCAGGCACAGATTGCCGCCGAGCAGAGTACCGGTGACCGCCGGCCCGGGTACCGTCACCGGCCCGGTCTCGGCCTCCGGATCGCGGGTCAGCACCACCCGGCGATCACTCATGATCACGTTGCGCAGGGACGCCAGCGACGCGGCCGGGAACGCGCCGGTCAGCTGGGTCAGCACCGGGCCGTGCACGCTGGCCAGCCGCGCTGCCCGCCAGAGGGCCAGGTGCAGGGCGGTGATGTCGGAGAAGCCGATCACCAGCTTCGGATCCCGGGCGAGCACCCCCAGGTCCAGCGTGTCGACGATGCGCTGCGCGCCATACCCGCCCCGGGCACAGACCACCCCGCGTACCGCCGGATCGGCCAGCGCCGCGGCGAGCGAGGCCCCCCGCCGGTCGTCGGTACCGGCCAGGTACCCGTGCCGGGCGTACAGGTCGGCGCCGAGCACCACCTCCAGCCCCCAACCAGACAGCAGCGCCAGGCCCTCGGCGATCCGCTCCTCGCGCACCGGGCCGGACGGCGCGACCACGACGACGCTGTCGCCCCTGCGCAGTGCGGGAGGGCGGCGGATGGCGAGCCTGGACATGACTGGCGAGACTAGCCGGATAATCTCGACTGCGTGGCCAACAACCGGACTCTCGTGATCGAGATCGACCCGTCCGACGACATCCGGCGGCTCGGCGCCTGGCTGACCGGCGCCGGACTGCTCCTGGAGACGATCCGGCCGCACGCCGGCGACCCGCTGCCGGACTCGCTGGACGGCTATGCCGCACTCGTCGTCATGGGCGGTGGTCAGGATGCGTACCCGGGACCCGACGGGCGCCCCGCGGAACCCTGGTTCCCGGCGCTGGAGGGGCTGCTGCGCAAGGCGGTGCGGTACGAGGTGGCCACCCTCGCGGTGTGCCTTGGCGCACAGTTGCTGGCCAGCGCGCACGGTGGCCTCGTGGAGCGCGGCGAGGCCGGCCCGGAGATCGGCCCGGCGCTGGTCGGGAAGCGGGACGCCGCCGCCAAGGACCCGCTGTGGGCCCCGGTGCCGATGGCACCCGATGTCCTCCAGTGGCACCAGGACGAGATCACCGAGTTGCCTCTCGGCGCGACCCTGCTGGCCGCGTCGACGCGGTACCCGCACCAGGCGTTCCGGCTGGGCGGCCGGGCATGGGGCATCCAGTTCCACATCGAGTGCGACGACGCCATGATCGCGGACTGGGTGGCCAACGGCCGGTCGCTGCTGGACGACCTCGGTTACGACCCCGAGGTCGTCGCCGACGCGTGCAACCTGATCATGGTCGACCTGGAGGAGGCGTGGCAGCCGTTCGCCGAGCGGTTCGCCGCCATCGCCAAGGGTGAGCTTGCCACCCCGCCGCCCGAGCCACCCGGCCGCCGGCTGCCGCTGCTCGGCTCCTGATCATGGTGGACCTCGGCCGGTCCGGCCGCCCGGCGAGCGCGGCGGGGCGGCTGGCCCGGTACGGCCTGGTCAACCTGGACCGCGCCCGCGAGATGCTCGGCCCCGGGCAACTGCGGTTGTGGGACGACCAGCGGCAGCAGCCGGCCGACGAGGGCGCCGGCGCGGTGCTGGCCGCGCTGTCCCGGGCGGCCGATCCCGACCTGGCGCTGCGCCAGCTCTGCCGGATGGAGGAGGCGGAGCGGGCCGCGGCGCCGGGTCCGCTCGGCAACGTCCGGAGGCACCCGCGGCCCGGTACCCCGGCCCTGCTGCCCAGCCTGCGCACCAACGCCAGCCTGCGCGATCGGCTGATCGCCGTCCTCGGTGCCAGCGACACGCTGGGCGACCACCTGGTGGCCAACCCGGGGGAGTGGCGGACGTTGCGGTCGCCCAGCGGGTACGCGCTGGCCTTCCCGCTGCCCCGGGAGCGGCCGCTCGGCCGCGAAACGGTCGCCCGGCTGCGCATGGCGTACCGGCGCAGCCTGCTGCGCATCGCCGCCGGCGACCTGACCGGCGCGCTCGACCTCGAACAGACCATGACCGCGCTGTCCGCACTGGCCGACGCCACCCTGTCCGCCGCGCTGCGGCTGGCCGCGCCCGGCGGTGACGCCTTGCGGCTGGCGGTCGTCGCCATGGGTAAGTGCGGCGGCCGGGAACTGAACTACGTCTCGGACGTCGACGTCATCTTCGTGGCCGCGGACGATGAGGACCTGTCCGCCGCGACCGCGGTCGCCGCCCGGATGATCGAGATCTGCGGGCAGGTGGCCTGGCCGGTGGACGCCGCGCTGCGACCGGAGGGCAATCACGGCCCGCTGGTACGGACGCTCGCCAGCCACCTGAGCTACTACCGGAAGTGGGCGCGCACCTGGGAGTTCCAGGCGCTGCTGAAGGCCCGGCCGGCGGCCGGGGACCTGGCGCTGGGCGCGCGGTGGCTCGCCGAACTCCAGCAGCTGATCTGGCGCGCCGCGGAGCGGCCCGAGGCGGTGGCCGACATCCGGGCGATGCGGCGCAGGATCACCGACGCGATCCCGGCGGCGGAACGGGATCGGGAGATCAAGCGCGGCCCGGGCGGGCTGCGCGACATCGAGTTCGCGGTGCAGTTGCTGCAATTGGTCCACGGGAGAGCAGACGAAACGCTCCGCTCGCCATCCACATTGGACGGTCTTCGAGAGCTGACCGCGGGCGGGTACGTGGGGCGGGCCGACGGTGAGGCGCTGGAGGCGGCGTACCAGTTCCTGCGTACCGTCGAGCACCGGCTGCAACTGCAGAAACTGCGCCGTACCCACACCGTACCGGCGGAGCCCGGCGCGCTGCGCTGGCTGGCGCACGCGATGGGGTACCACGGCAGCAAAGAACGCGACGCCGTCGAGGGTTTCCGGGCCGACTGGGTGTCGCACGCGGCCGAGGTACGGCGGCTGCACGCCAAGCTGCTGTACCGGCCGCTGCTGGAGGCCGTGGCGCGGGTACCCAGCGACGACCTCCGGCTGACTCCGGACGCCGCCCGGGCACGCCTGGAGGTGCTCGGCTTCGGCGAGCCGGCCGGTGCGCTGCGCCACATCCAGGCGCTCACCGGCGGCGTGTCGCGCACCGCCGCCATCCAACGGCAACTGCTGCCCGTGCTGCTGTCGGCGTTCGCCGACGCGCCCGAGCCGGACCGCGGCCTGCTGGCGTACCGGCAGGTGTCAGAGAAACTCGGCAGCACCCCGTGGTACCTGCGGCTGCTGCGCGACGAGGGCCCGGTCGCCCTGCGCCTGGCCCGGCTGCTCGGACTGTCCCGGTACGTGACCGATCTGCTCAGCCGGGATCCGGAGGCGCTGCGGCTGCTCGCCGACGACTCGGAGTTGACGCCACGCGACCGTGACCGGCTGCTGGAGGGGTTCGTCTCGGCCGGTGCGCGGCACGACGATCCGGTCGCGGCGATCGCCGCCATCCGGGCGCTGCGCCGCCGGGAACTGTTCCGGATCGCCTGCGCCGACCTGCTCGGCCGGCTGGACATCGCCGCCGTCGGCACCGCCCTGGCCGACGTGGTCGACGCCACGCTGACCGCGGCGCTGGCCGTCACGAACCGCGCCGGGCTGCCGTTCGCCATCATCGGCATGGGGCGGCTCGGTGGGTGCGAGATGAGCTACCCGTCCGACGCCGACGTGCTGTTCGTGTACGAGCCGCCGGCCGGTACGCGCGACGACGAGGCCAGTGCCGCGGCGCACGGGATCGCCGAGGAGTTGCGTACCCTGCTGGCCGCGCCGGCACCCGACCCGCCGCTGGGCATCGACGCCGGCCTGCGCCCCGAGGGACGGCAGGGCCCGCTCGTGCGCAGCCTCGCCGCCTACGCCCAGTACTACGCCCGCTGGTCGCGGGTCTGGGAGGCGCAGGCCCTGCTGCGGGCCAGGTTCGTGGCTGGTGACCCCGCGTTGGGGCAGCGGTTCCTCGCGCTGGCCGACCAGGTCCGGTACCCGGCCGGCGGACTGTCCCGCGAACAGGTGATGGAGATCCGCCGGATCAAGGCGCGGGTGGACAGCGAGCGGCTGCCCCGCGGGGCGGATCCGGCCACCCACGCGAAGCTCGGCCGCGGCGGGCTGGCCGACGTGGAGTGGACGGTACAGCTGCTCCAGTTGCGGTACGGCGACGCGGTGCCGGACCTGCGCACCACCCGTACCCTGCCGGCGCTGGAGGCGGCCCGCCGGGCGCAGCTCATCGACGGCGCGGACGCCACCGCGCTGGCGGTCGCGTGGCGCTCCGCCTCGCGGGTGCGCAACGCGCTGATGCTGGTCCGCGGCAGGCCATCCGACCAGTTGCCGCGCCACGGACCGGAACTGGCCGGTGTGGTCGCGACGCTCGGCGGCGGCGACGCGGGTGAGTTCGTCGACGACTACCTGCGCACCGCCCGGCACGCCCGGCAGGTCTTCGAGCGTGCCTTCACCCGCTGAGCAGCGGCCTACGGCGTGAACGTCAGAGTGTCCACACAGGATGCTTTGATGGCCGCTTCGCCCCAGCGCATCGGCAGCGTCTTCCCGGTGCGCCACAGGTCGAACTGGTCGTGGTAGTGGCCGCTGAACGCGTGCCCCGACTCCCCGGTCAGCTGTATCCAGCGCGACGCGTCCAGATCGGACAGGTCCACGATCATCCGCATGGACGGCACCGCGTTCACCTCGTACCCGGCCGAGGGATCCCAGCCGGTCGCGTCCACGATGTTGCTGCCGCCGGACACACCGACCGGGCCGTAGTTGAACAGCCACTCGATCGGGCCGATGCCGGACGTGCCGAACGACTGGTTCTGCAGGTACAGGGTGTGGATCGCCCCCCACCGCCAGCCGGCCGGATCGTCGCCCAGTTTCTTCGTCAGCTCCGCGGTGGCCGCCGTCATGGCCTGTCCCAGGATGTCGTCGCGGGTCTCCACGGCCGGCGTGGACCTGTTGTCCCACCACGGCGAATCGGGCTGGCTCAACAGGTCCGTGACCACCAGCCACCAGCGGTCGCTGCCATTCGGCTTCCGGTCCGCCGGAAGCTCGTCGAACGTCCGGCTCAGCAGTTGGCGCCACACCGCGTTGAAGTAGGCGGCCGCCGCCGAGTCCCGCCCCGTCGCGCTGTCCGAGTCACCGTCGGCCGGCTCCTGGAAGTCCCAGCCCCGCAACATCTCCTGCGCCTTCGCGGCCGCGCCTTGCTGCGGTACGGAAAGCAACGCGGGTACGAGGGCGGGGGCCAGCCCGTTGCGGCTGTCGAACTGCATGCGCTGCACGTCGGCGACCGAGACCTTCGCGCCACTGGCGATCGTCGAGGAAATCATGTCCTTGATGCGTTGGCTGCGGTACCCGTAGGACCAGTCATCCGTGAGGAAGTGCGGGTAGTCCGCCGGGTCGATGACGGCCTGGTTCGCGGTCGCGAAGAAGCCCTGTGGCGGGTTGAGTTTCCAGGGCAGCTCGTCGAACGGCAGGTACCCGGTCCAGTCGTACGCCGAGTCCCAACCCGGTGCCGGCCAGCGCCCGTCGCCCTTGCCCCGTACCGGGATGCGGCCCGGCGACTGGTACCCGATGTTGCCGTCGACGTCCGCGTACACGATGTTCTGCGCCGGTACCTCGAACTGCGCGGCGGCGGACCGGAACTCGTCCCAGTTTCCGGCGGCGTCCAGCGCGAACAGCGCGTCCATCGTGCGCCCCGGGTCCAGCGCGGTCCAGCGCAACGCGACCGCGTAGCCGGCAACACCCGCACCGTCGGCCGGTGCCGCCGCGGTGGGCGCCGGCGACCCGCTCGGATCCACGTCTGGCTTCGCCCCGATCGTGCGCAGCTCCGCCGACGCGTCGGACAGCAGCGGCCCGTTGTCGGTGGTGCGGATGGTGAGCGTCACCGGCTTTCCGCCGGCCACTGCGATGGTTTCCTGCCGTACCGCCAGATCCCGCCACCGACCGTCCACTTCGTACTGGTTGCCCCGTACCCGTTCGAGGTACAGGTCGGTGACGTCCGGGTCGAGGTTCGTGAAGCCCCAGGCGATCCGGGCATTGTGCCCGATGATGACGCCCGGTACGCCGGAGAAGGTGAACCCCTCCACGTTGAACCGGCAGCTACAGTGCAGCCCCATCTGGTACCAGATGCCGGGCATCGACGGTTCCAGGTGGGGATCGTTCGCCAGGATCGGCTTGCCGGTGGTGGTGTGGGCACCGGAGATGACCCAGGAGTTGGAGCCGATTCCGGGCAGCGCTCCGCCGACCAGGTCGGGCATCCCTCGCACCGCGCGGTCGATCCCGGCCAGAGCCGGCGCCGCCGCGGTGAGCACGCCGACCGGTACCGCACCGGTGGCGGGCCGGGTCGCGGTGGTCTTCGCCGCGATCGGGGCGGTCACGATCGGGGTGTGCTGGCTGTACGGGTACGCCGGGTACAGCTGCTCGATCTGGGCCCGGGGCAGGCCGGCGGCGAGCAGGCCGGCCCGTTCGATCTCGTCGTCCATGTTGCCGCGCAGATCCCAGGCCAGCGCCTTGAGCCAGGCGAGCGAGTCGATCGGATCCCAGGGTGCGATCCGGTAACCGGGAGCGCTGAGCTTCAGCACGCTGTACTCCAGGCTGATCGACGTCGCCCCGTGCGTGCGCAGGTAGGCGTTCACGCCGTCCGCGTAGTCCCGCAGGTACTCGCGCGACTGCGGGCCGATCAGGTTCCACTCCTGCTCGGCAACCCGCCGCCACCCCATGGTGCGCAGGTACGCGTCCGTCTCGACCTGGCCGGAGCCGAACATCTCGGCAAGCCGGCCGCTGGTCAGGTGCCGGCGGAAGTCCATCTCCCAGAAGCGTTCCTGCGCGTGCACGTACCCCTGCGCGATGAACAGGTCGGCCGCGTTGCTGGCGTACACCTGCGGAATGGCGTGCGCGTCGCGGTACACGGTCACCGGCGCGGACAGGCCGGCGATGCGCAGTTGGCCGCCGTACCGCGGGAATGCCGTGCGTACCGTCCAGACGGCGCCGGCCGTCGCGGCGACGACGAGTACCAGCACCACGACGAGCGACCACCGGACGACCCGCGGCCACCGGCGGCGCTTGGGGCGTGGCGGCGCCGGGGTGGTTTCCGCCGGGTTGTCGGCCGGTGTCGGATCAGGGTCGGCTCGGGGTCCCGATACCGCCTCGGGGGATGGGCCGACCACGCTGTCGCTCACGACCAGCGATCTTAGTGTGGATTTACTGGCAGACCATATAGCCCGTACAGGTCCGAAGGACCGACCGCGGCGGCCGGCGGCCGGACTACGGGGCGGACGACCGCCGCCGGGTGGGCGAGAATCCAGCAATGACCCAGTCCGAGCCGCCGGTGGGGTCGGGTGCTTTCCGCCCCGCTCCGGGTTACCCGCCGCCCGCTCACCTGCCGCCCCCGCCGCCGGGCTACGCGCCGCCCGGGTACCCGCCGCCCGGTTACCCCATGCCGGGTTATCCGATCCCCGGATACCCGCCGGGCCGGTCGATGCTTCCCCCCGGCGTCGCGCCGAACGGCCAACCGCTCGCGAACTTCGGCGACCGGTTCCTCGCGTACCTCATCGACTACGCGATCCTCTGCGGTGCACTCCTCGTCGTCGCCGTCCCCACGCTGATCATCGCGGTGACGTCGTCGGTCCACCGCCTCACGATCAATGCCGACGGCAGCCTCAACGGAGCGAGCATGTTGTCGTTCTATCTGGTGATCTTCGCCGTCGACATCGCGCTGCTGTTGCTTGGCCTGGTCGCGACGTACGTGTACCAGGTGGAGATGATGTACCGCAGCGGCCAGACCGTCGGAAAGCGCGTCATGAAGCTGCAGGTCGTGTGCCTCGACCCGGGAGCGCCGATGACCAGGGGCGTGGCCGCGAAGCGTTCGTTGATCGGTTCGCTGGTGGGCTCGATCGTCGGCATCTTCTCGCTGGTCGATGGGCTGTGGCAGCTGTGGGACCAGCCGTTCCGGCAGTGCCTGCACGACAAGGTCGCGGGCACCGTGGTGGTGAAGCGGGCGCGGTGACTCACCCTGACAGGCGACGGGCTCTGCTCAAGGCGTCCCCGCCGTTGTGACCGTTGTGGCGTCGGATACGCTGCGCGCCGTGCAGATCACGGACAACGGTGCGGGAAGGCCCGTCATGGTCGCCCTCGGGCTGATCCTTGCGGTCGCGCTCGCCTCGTGTTCCTCGACGGCTCCACGCCGTTCGGAGTCGGCGCTGTCGCCGAACGCTTCCCCGTCCGTGCCGCTGACCGGCGCTCAGCTGAGGCAGCGGCTGATCACCAAAGACTCGTTGCCCACCGGGTTCGATCTGCTGGGGTGGCGGCGATGGCGTCGCTGCGGGCGTTGCCGCACAGCCCATCGATGTTGACTCGGTGGCTTCTCGTCGCTTACGACCTGTCCCACCAATGTCTGGCCATCCTCTACGGCGCCGACCGCTCCACCGCTATCGCACCCCAGGTCGTTATCGTTGCTCCTCCCGGACGATGTAGTGCCCCTTGCCCGGCACCGGCTTCACCACTCCCTCGGTCGCGAGGTAGGCGAGCACCTTCTCTGCGGTCGCTCGCGCGATCCCGTACTCCTGGCTGAGCCGGTCTATCCCGGTGACCGTGATCCTCAGCTCCCCTGCGTCGATCCGGCGGCGTAGATCCTCTGCAACCTGGCGCCACACGGGTACGGGCGAGTTCCGATCGACTTCCATAACTCCAGGCTGCCACCCGACAGGAGGGCGCCTAGGTACAGAGGAGGGCATACGACCCTATAGGCGGGGAAGGCTATCGACCTCGCGTTGGGCGCCGAAGCCGATAGCCTTCCGTCGTCATCTGTACCCGGCGTGTACCGGGGCGGTGCCTGAGATGCATTTCCCCTGGTCAGCGGGTCCTGGGATCAGACGTCGTAGTACATCGCGAACTCGTGCGGGGTCGGGCGCAGCCGGACCGGGTCGATCTCGTGGGTCCGCTTGTAGTCGACCCAGGTCGAGATCAGGTCCTCGGTGAACACGCCGCCCTCCTGGAGGTACCCGTTGTCCGCCTCCAGCGACTCCAGCACCTTCTCCAGCGACCCCGGGACCTGAGTGACGTTCGCGAACTCGTCCGGCGGCAGGTCGTACAGGTCCTTGTCGATCGGCTCCGGCGGCTCGATCTTGTTCTTGATGCCGTCGAGGCCCGCCATCAGCATCGCGGCGAAGGCCAGGTACGGGTTGGAGGACGGGTCCGGCACCCGGAACTCGATGCGCTTGGCCTTCGCGTTCGTACCGGTGACCGGGATGCGGGTGCACGCCGAGCGGTTGCGCTGCGAGTAGACCAGGTTCACCGGTGCCTCGAAGCCGGGCACCAGCCGGCGGTACGAGTTGATGGTCGGGTTGGTGAAGGCGAGCAGCGACGGCGCGTGGTGCAGCAGACCGCCGATGTACCAGCGGGCCGTGTCCGACAGGCCGGCGTACCCGGTCTCGTCGTAGAACAGCGGTTCACCGCCGGCCCAGAGGCTCTGGTGGGTGTGCATGCCGGAGCCGTTGTCGCCGAACAGCGGCTTGGGCATGAACGTCGCCGTCTTGCCCGCGGCCCACGCGGTGTTCTTCACGATGTACTTGAACAGTTGCATCTGGTCGCCCGCGTGCAGGAGCGTCGAGAACTTGTAGTTGATCTCAGCCTGGCCGGCGGTGCCCACCTCGTGGTGCGCCCGCTCCACCGTGAAGCCGGCGCCGATGAGCCGTCCGACGATCGCGTCGCGCAGGTCGGCGTAGTGGTCGACCGGCGGTACCGGGAAGTAGCCGCCCTTGTACGCGGTCTTGTAGCCGCGGTTGCCGCCCGGCTCCTGCGCCCCGCTGTTCCACCAGCCCTCGATGGAGTCGATGTAGTAGTAGCCGTGCTGTGCCGAGGTCTCGTGCCGGATCGAGTCGAAGATGTAGAACTCGGCCTCCGCCCCGAAGTACGCGGTGTCCGCGATGCCGCTGGCGGCGAGGTACGTCTCCGCCTTCTTCGCGATGTTGCGCGGGTCGCGGCTGTACGCCTCGTGCGTGAACGGGTCGTGGATGAAGAAGTTCAGCGCCACGGTCTTCTCGACCCGGAACGGGTCGACGAACGCCGTCGCGACGTCCGGTAGCAGGAGCATGTCGGACTCGTGGATCTGCTGGAAGCCGCGGATGGACGAGCCGTCGAAGGCCAGGCCCTCGCTGAACACCTTGTCGTCAAACGATTCGACGGGCACGGTGAAATGCTGCATGACACCCGGCAGGTCGCAGAACCGGACATCGACAAACTTCACGCCTTCGTCTCTGATGTACCGAAGGAGTTCCTCGGAATTGGCGAACAACACGTCCTCCTGGTCAGCCACAGGTGGGTCAGCAGCGGCGCTGGATCAGTTGTCGCGACGTTATGACTACGGGATTGCCCGAGCATGTCTCGAATGTTTCCACCATGTTACGGCCGCCCGAGTGTGACCCGGGCCATCCAGCGCCGATCGGCGGAACTGGGCGACTACGCTGTGCCGCATGGCTTCGCGCTCGACAAGACCGGCTTCGTACCCTAGCGTGCCCGCCGGCGGCGGACCAGCCGCGGCGCCCGCGGAGCCGGCGAGCCTGGGCCGGCGCTTCGTCGCGCTCATGACCGACTGGATCCTGTGCCTGCTCGTGTCGCGGCTGTTCGCCAGCTCGGTGAGTGGGGGCTGGACGCCGCTCGGGGTGCTGATCGTCGAGTACACGTTCTTCGTGGGCCTGTTCGCCCAGACTCCCGGCATGAAGCTGGCTCGGATCCGCTGCGTATCGGTCACCACCGGGGGAGCGCCGGGCATCCCGCGTACGTTGCTGCGGTCTGCGCTGCTCGCCCTGTTCGTCCCGATTCTGTTCATGGACGACCGGCGGCGCGGCCTGCACGACCGGGCGGCCGGCACGATCGTCACCGGCCCGGCGACCGAGGGCTGATCCGGCGGAACCGCCCGATCCCGTCCCCGAGCGGCTGGCGGCAGCGCGCCCTCAGCGGATCCGTCCGCCGCGCGGCATGTTCTGCGGCCGCATGTTCTTCGGGATGGCGCCCCGGGGCATCTGAGGCCGGGCGGACAGCGCCTTGAGTCGAGTTTCCAGGGCGTTGACCTCTTTGCCGGTGACCGTGCGCGGCAGCTTCATCAGCGTGGTCCGCAGCTTCGCGATCGGGACCTGCCCCTCCTCGTTGCCGATCACGAAGTCGTGCAGGTCGGTCGAACCGATGACCTTGGCGAGCCGGCGTTTCTCCTGCCCCAACATGCCGCGGATCCGCGACGGGTTCCCCTCCGCCAGGAGGATCACGCCGGGCCGGCCGATCACCAGGTGGACGAAGTCGAACTGGGTGGTCGAGGCGATGGCGGGAGTCACCCGCCAGTCGCCGCGCATCGTCTCGACGATCTGCGCCGCCGCGCCCGGCTGCCCCTCGGCCTCGGCCATCATCGCCTTGTTCGAGCGGAAGTTCAGCACGATCAGCGTGGCGAGCAGCGCGACCAGCACGCCGAGCGCCAGGTAGACCCAGCTGAAGCCCAGCGCGATCAGGACGGCCACGGCGGCCAGCGGCACAATCACCGCAACCGCTACCAGCGGAACAAACAACTTGTCGCGCTTGGCGGTGAACGAAAAGACCATCCCGATCTGCCGGAGTCGGTGGAAGAACCCGACCTTCTCCGGCTCTGCTGCCTTCGCCATGGCGGAGAGTCTAGTGGTCCGGGGCCACCCAGAGCCGGCGGGACGGCGCAGCCCCCGGGAGCGGGGCTTCAGCGCGTCGCGGAGCGTGCCTCGATCGCCTGCTGGTACAGGCGACCGGCGCGGTATGACGAGCGGACCAGCGGGCCGGACATCACCCCGGCGAAGCCGATCGCGAGCGCCTCCTCGCGCAATTCCACGAACTCCTCCGGCTTCACCCAGCGCTCGACGGGGTGATGGCGCGGAGTCGGGCGCAGGTACTGGGTGATCGTCAGCAGCTCGCAGCCGGCCTCGTACAGGTCGTGCAGCGCCTGGGTCACCTCGGCCCGCTCCTCGCCCATGCCGAGGATCAGGTTCGACTTGGTCACCAGCCCGGCCTGCCGAGCCTGGCTGAGCACGTCCAGCGACCGCTCGTAGCGGAAGCCGGGGCGGATCCGGCGGAAGATCCGGGGGACGGTCTCCACGTTGTGGGCCAGTACCTCGGGCCGGGCGCCGAAGACCTCGGCGAGCTGGTCGGGTTCGGCGTTGAAGTCCGGGATCAGCAGCTCCACGCCGCAGCCGGGCAACAGCGTGTGGATCTGGCGTACGGTCTCGGCGTACAGCCAGGCGCCGCCGTCGGGCAGGTCGTCGCGGGCCACGCCGGTCACCGTCGCGTACCGCAGGCCCATCGTCGCCACCGACTCGGCCACCCGCCGCGGCTCGTCGGCGTCGAACTCCGCCGGCTTGCCCGTGTTGATCTGGCAGAAGTCGCAGCGCCGGGTGCACTGGTCGCCGCCGATGAGGAAGGTCGCCTCGCGATCTTCCCAGCACTCATAGATGTTCGGGCAGCCCGCTTCCTGGCAGACGGTGTGCAGACCCTCGCGCTGCACCAGGCTACGGAGGTGGGTGAACTGCGGCCCCATGCTCGCTTTGACCTTGATCCACGGCGGTTTGCGCTCGATGGGGGTCTCGGCGTTTCGGGCCTCGATCCGCAGCAGGCGGCGGCCCTCGGAAGCGACAGTGGTCACGGTGCCGAGAGTACGCCGCCAGGGCTCCCAAAGAACCGCCAGTGGGCCTTACGCGACGGAGGTCACGTCCCCTGCCGATCGGTGACGGCAAATCTCGGATGCGCGCCGCCGGGGTGTGCGTCTAGCGTACGGATCAACGGTGATGACGGAACCGAGTACCGCACCGATCCGCCAGCACAGAGAGCCGCCGGTAGCTGGGAAGGCGGTGTAGCGCCGGTGCGCGAAGACACTCCCGAGCCGTAGCACGGCCGAACGAGGCCGTCGGTCACTGGGCCGCAAGCGGCGCGGGGATCGGCGGTGAAGGTGTGGTGGCACCGCGAGGCACCCTTCTCGCCCACACCCCCGAAGGGGGAGCCGTGGAGGTGTCGCATGCAACGAGTCCTGTCTGACCAACTGCCGTACCGGGCCGGCCAGCCGGTCATGCTGTCCGGGTGGATCCACCGGCGCCGGCTGCTCAAGTCGGTGGCGTTCCTCATCCTGCGGGACCGGGCCGGCCTGGCCCAGGTGGTCGTCGCCGAACCGGCCGCCCGCGCGGCGCTGGACCGGTTCGGCGAGGAGACCGTGGTCCGGGTCACCGGGAGGGTACGGGAGAACGCCGCGGCGCCGTCCGGTGTCGAGGTCGTACGGCCGGTGATCGAACCGCTGTCCGACCCGGCCGAACCGCTGCCGGTCGAACTGCACCGGCCGCAGCTGAGCGCCGGCCTGTCCACGCTGCTGGACCACGCACCGGTTGCCCTGCGGCACCCCGGCTGGCGACGGGTGTTCGAGGTCTCTGCCAGCGTGGTGAGCGGCTTCCGCGGTGCGCTCGCCGAGTCCGGGTTCACCGAGATCCATACCCCGAAACTGGTCGCGTCCGCGACCGAGTCCGGTGCCAACGTCTTCGCCCTCGACTACTTCGGTACCCGCGCCTATCTGGCGCAGAGCCCGCAGTTGTACAAGCAGATGATGGTCGGCGTCTTCGAGCGGGTCTTCGAGGTGGGGCCGGTGTTCCGGGCCGAGCCGCACGATACGTCGCGGCACCTGGCGCAGTACACCTCGCTGGACGCCGAACTGGGCTTCATCGCCGACCACCATGACGTGATGGCGGTGGTGCGTAAGGCGATCGGCGGCATGCTGGCCGGGCTGTCCACTGTGGACATGACCGTGCCGGAGGTGATCCCGGAGGTGCACTTCGCCGACGCGGTACGGATGGTCGGTGCCGCGCTCGGCGAGGACCTGTCCGCCGAGCCCGACCTCGCGCCGGCGCACGAGCGCTGGCTGGGGGAGTGGGCGGTTCGCGAGTGCGGCAGCGAGTTCCTGTTCGTCACCGGGTACCCGATGGCGAAGCGGCCGTTCTACACCCATCCGGAGCCGGGGCGCGCAAGCTACAGCAACAGCTTCGACCTGTTGTTCCGCGGCGTCGAGGTGGTGACTGGCGGGCAGCGGCTGCACCGGTACGGCGACTACCTCGCCGCGCTCGCCGCCCGGGGCGAGCCGGCCGCACCGCACGAGCCGTATCTGCAGGCGTTCCGGTACGGCATGCCGCCGCACGGCGGGTTCGCGATCGGCCTGGAGCGGTTCGTCGCCCGGCTGCTCGGGCTGCCGAACGTCCGGCAGGCCGCCCTGTTCCCGCGGGATCTGCACCGCCTGACACCCTGACCGCGTCCCCGCGTCGCGGTAGATCGTCAACTTGGACTTGACGAGTGTCATGCGTCAAGTCAGACTTGACGCATGACACCACTCAACGTGAACCTGCGGCACCTGATCGAGCAACTCGACACGGACCTGGCCGACGCGGACGCGCTGGCTAAGGTCACCGAGGCTCAGCAACGCGCCCGGACCCTGAGCGGGATCGGCGACCAACTGATCGACCACTTCGTGCAGAAGGCCCGGGAGGGCGGCACCTCCTGGAGCCAGCTCGGCGAGGCGCTCGGCGTCTCCAAGCAGGCCGCCCAGCAGCGCTGGGTGCCGGGCAGGAGCGGCAAGCTATTCAGCCGGTTCACCGACCGCGCCCGGCACGTCGTGGTGCTCGCCGAGACCCGGGCCCGCGAACTGCGCCACGGCCAGGTGGACACCGAGCACCTCCTGGCCGGCCTGCTTGGCGAGGAGAAGGGGCTGGGCGCCCTCGCCGTGTTCGCGCTGGCCGGCTCCACGGAGGCGGTCGAGCGGGCCCTCGGCCCGGTGCTGGCGTCCGGCACCGATAACCCACCGACGCACATCCCGTTCAGCGACCTGAACAAGCAGGTGTTCAGTGAGTCGCTGAACGTGGCGCTGGAGATGGGCCACAACTACATCGGCACCGAGCACATCCTGCTGGGCCTGCTACGGGTCCCCGACGGCAAGGCCGCGCAGGTCCTGGAGCGGATCGGGGTGACCTACCAGGCGGCACACGCGGAGGTGATCAAGAGGATCGACGCGATCTTCGCCGCCCGGCGGGCCGAGGGCACCGGTGAGGGCGGCGGCGCCGCCGACGCTCAGGACTGACCGATGAGCAGGTCGAGGTGCCGCTCGACGATCGGCAGCACCTCGGCCACGGTCACGTCCCGGCCCAGCTCGGCCGACAGCGACGTGGTGCCGGCATCCCGGATGCCACACGGCACGATCCGATCGAACGCGGTCAGGTCGCAGTCGCAGTTGAGCGAGAAACCGTGCAGGGTGACCCCCCGGGCGACCCGGATGCCGATCGCGCCCACCTTGCGGTCCGGGCCCCGATGGTCGGCGGTCACCCAGACGCCGCTGCGCCCCTCGACCCGGGACGTGGCCAGCCCCAGCTCCCCGCAGACGGTGATCAGCAGCCGCTCGACGCGGCGGACGTAGGCGACCACGTCGATCGGATCGGGCAGCTTCATGATCGGGTATCCGACGAGCTGCCCCGGGCCGTGCCAGGTGATCTTGCCGCCGCGGTCCACGTCGACCACCGGGGTGCCGTCCATCGGGCGGTCCAGCGGCTCGGTGCGCTTGCCGGCGGTGTACACGCTCGGGTGCTCCAGCAGCAGCACGGTGTCCGGGGTTTGGCCGGACACGACGGTCTCGTGCAGCCGGCGCTGTTCGTCCCACGCCGCCTGGTAATCGACGAGTCCGGCGCGCACGACCGCCAGGGTGGAAGCGGCGGGTGTGGCCGCGTGGACAGCGGAACTCGACATATGGCGAGCGTAGTCCGGTCCGCCCGGCAAGCGCGTCCACTGGTGCGCCGGCTCACAGCAGGCCACGGCGCACCCGGACTCGCGGCCGGCCGCGCGCGTACCCCCGATCCCGTCAAACCGCCCCTCGCGGGCATGGCGCACCCGGTCCTGGGTAGCCGACCGGGAGCCAGGCGAGAGGGGTGGCGATGGCCGGAGACCGTACCGAGCACCACCCGCACCCGCTGCGCTGGCTGCTGCCCGCGCTCGCGGTGGTCGCCTGGCTGGTCGTCGGCGGAGCGCTCGGCCCCCTGTTCAGCAAGACCACCGACGTACAGAAGAACAACAACTCGGCGTTCCTGCCCGCCAACGCCGAATCCACCAAGGTCCTAACGCTGGACAAGAACTTCACCTCGGCCCAGACGACGCCGGCGATCGTCGTCTACTTCCGGGCCGCCGGGCTCACCCCGGGCGACCAGGCGAAGATCCGATCGGACGTGGCGCGGATGGGTCGGCGCTTCGCCGGCCGCATCACCGGGCCGCCGGTCGGGCCGGTGTTCTCCAGGGACGGTCAGGCGGCGGAGATCACGCTCCAGTTCACCGGCTCCGACCAGAACACCCTCAAGACCGACGTTCCGGCCCTGCGCACCCTGGCCGCCACCAGGCCGGGGCTGTCCGCGCACGTCGCCGGGCCCGCCGGCATCCTGGCCGACCTCGCCGAATCGTTCAAGGGCATCGACGGGATCCTGCTGTACGTCACCGGCCTGATCGTGCTGGTCATCCTGATCCTGGTGTACCGCAGCCCGATCCTGCCCCTGCTCGTGCTCGCCTGCTCGGTGCTCGCGCTGACGCTGGCCAACGGGCTGGTGTACCTGCTGGCCAAGAACGGCGTGCTCACCCTCAACGGGCAGAGCAACGGCATCCTGGACGTACTGGTACTCGGCGCCGCCACCGACTACGCGCTGTTGCTGGTCTCCCGGTTCCGGGAGGAGTGCCGGGCGCACCGCAGCCGGTTCGACGCGATCCGGGCCGCGCTGCGCGGCGCCATCGAACCGATCGGAGCCAGCGGTACCACGGTCGCCATCGCGCTGCTCTGCCTGCTGCTGTCGGACCTGTCGTCCAACCGGAGCCTGGGTCCGGTCGGCGCGATCGGCATCGCTTGCTCCCTGCTGGCGATGCTCACCCTGTTGCCGGCCACGCTGGCGCTGTTGGGCCGCGCGGCGTTCTGGCCGTTCCGGCCGCAGTTCCAGTCGCACCCGGCCGAGCAGCACGGGGTCTGGTCGCAGATCGCCCGTGCGGTCGGCCGGCGGCGCCGGCCGATCTGGATCATCACCGTCCTGGTGCTGATCGGGCTCGGCACCGGCCTGGCCCAGCTGAACGCGAACGGCATTCCGGAGGACAGGTCGTTCTCCGAGACCGTCGACTCGACGACCGGCGCGCGGGTGCTCGCCGCACACTTCCCGGCCGGCGCCGGCTCGCCGGTCGAGGTGATCTTCAATGCCGACAAACTTCAGCCGGTACTGGCGGCAGTCCACCGGGTACCCGGCGTCGTGCAGGTGGTCCCGTTCGCCGGTCAGGGCGCGCAGAAGCAAACACCCGGTACGCCGAAGGTGGTGAACGGGCTCGCCCGGGTGGACGCCACGCTGGCCGCCGACCCGGACTCCCCGCGGGCGTACACGATCCTGCGGCACGTCCGCACGTCGGTCCACGCGGTACCCGGCGCGGACGCCAAGGTCGGCGGCTTCACCGCGACCAACCTGGACGTGGAGGACACCGCGAAACGGGACCGCAATGTGATCATCCCGGTCGTCCTGGCCGTGGTGTTCGTGATCCTCGTCCTGCTGCTGCGCTGCCTGGTCGCCCCGCTGGTGCTCGTGGTGACCGTGGTGCTGTCGTTCCTCGGCACGCTGGGCGTGTCCGGGTACGTGTTCCACAACCTGTTCACGTTCGCCGGCACGGACGCCGCGTTCCCGCTGTTCGCGTTCGTGTTCCTGGTGGCGCTCGGGGTCGACTACAACATCTTCCTGATCTCACGGGTACGCGAGGAGGTGTGCAAGCGCGGACACCGGGCCGGTGTGCTGTCCGGCCTGACGGTGACCGGGGGCGTGATCACCTCCGCTGGCTTCGTGCTCGCCGCCACGTTCGCCGCGCTGACCGTGATCCCGCTGGTCTTCCTCACCGAGATCGCCTTCACGGTCGCCTTCGGCGTGCTGCTGGACACGCTCGTGGTGCGCTCGTCGCTGGTACCGGCGGCCCTGGTGGACATCGGCCGGCCGGCGTGGTGGCCCAGCCAGCTGTGGCGCCGGGCCCCCTGACCGGCCGGACCTACCGGGGCACCCGCCACAGCCAGACGTCGTCCACGTGCTGCGGGGCACCGAACAGCTCGGTCGCCGCGGTTCGCAGTTTGCCGGCGTTGGCGGCCCACTTGTCCCCGGAGCCGGGAGCGGAGAGCACGATCAGCCTGGCGTGCCAGTAGGCCAGGTCCTGCCGCGCGTGCAGCCGGTCGAGGTCGGTGACCTGGATGTCCGCGCCGGTCAGCGCGACCGAGGTGAGGAGCGCGTACGTCGGCCGGGGTACCGGGCCGATGCGGCTGCGCCCGTCCGGCCCGCCGGGGCCGAGGAAGAATCCGGCCGGGATGGCGAAGCCGAAGTGTGTCGCGGTCTGCCAGCGCTGCCCGTTCGGCAGCAGGTCGGACGGGGGCGGCACCGGCACCAGCGTCTGTCCCTCGTGGATGTACCGGCGCCAGGTCCCATCGGTGAAGAAGTGCGGCACCGGATCGCGCCGGGCCGCCGGGATGGACAGCGGAACGATCGGCAGCAGTGCGACGACGAAGGCGGCGAGCCACGCGTTGCGCCGGCGCACCGGCAGCAGCAGCGCCCGGTCCAGCGCGCACGTGAGCAGGAACCCGATGATCGGGATCAGGGTCAGGTCGATCCGGGCCGGCAGTGCGGAGTCGAAGATGGGCAACCGGGCCAGCGCCGCGTACGGCAGCGGTACCGGCGTGCTCCACGACCAGACGTGCAGTCGCGGCCCCAGCGCCAGCACCGCGAGTACCAGGCCGGTGATGGCCACCGCCCGTACCGCCGGCCGGCGCCACAGCACCGCCACGATCGCCACCGAGAGGATCAGCAACCCCGGCCCGAAGAACGTGGTCTCCTCGGTGAAGTTGGGCGCCAGGTGGTGCCACAGGCCGGCCAGCCGGGCCATGGACAGGTACGGAAACGCCGCGTACGAGGCCAGGTTCTCGCTGTGGATCCGCTGGTCGAACCCGATGCCGTGGTACCGCTGCGGCCCGGCGAACTGCATGTACAGCGGGTACCCGAGCAGCACCACGCCGACCACGGCGGCGACGGCGAGCCCGCGCAGGAAGCCGGGCGCCTTCGCCCGTGCCTCCGGCCGGCGCGTCCACGCCCAGAGCGCGACGAACAGCGCCAGCCCGAGCGCCACGAAGAACAGCATCTCCGCGCCGATGGAGAACTCCAGCACCACCAGCACACCGAGGGTCGCACCGCGACGCACCGGCCGGCGGCCCTCGCCCAGCCGCAGCACGGCCAGCACGATGAACGGCACCAGGAACTGGCCGGTGAAGTTCAGGTGGCCGTTGGCGTGCGAGACCATCCCGGGGGCGAAGCCGCAGAAGAAGGCGCCGAGCGCTGCGGCCGCGCGGGTACGCGTGAGGTGCCGGGACAGCACGTGGTACCACGCGTACGGGGTGAGGATCAGGTTCAGCGTCAGGACGACCAGGAACGCCACCGGCGCGCCCAGGGTGAGTGTGATCGGCGAGAGTAGCCCGCCGACCACGACCATGGAGGTGTTGACCGCGAGGTTGACCCCGGTCGGCGCGTTGAGCAGCGTGGTCCAGAACGGGTTGTCCAGGTGGGTAACCGAGTGCGCGGCGTAGGTCAGCAGCCACTCGAACAGCGACTGGTCGCCCCGGTTGTGCAGGACCACCCGGTAGTTCGGGTCGACCCACAGTTGCCAGGTCAGGTAGAACGCGCCGGCTACGCAGGCGGCCAGGACGGCCAGGTCGAACCGGCGGCCGGGCTGGCGGCCGGTGGCCGGCCGCGGCGGTACCGTGCTGGATTCGGCGGCCTGTTCGACCGCAGCCGTCACTTGCCTACCACCCATCGCAACGCGGACTCCAGGTCCTGGTGTTCGTACCGGAACGACGACGCGGTCAGCACGCCGGGCAGTACACGCTGGCTGATCACCGCCTCGTGGGCGAACTCGCCGGCCGCCACCCGCAGGACGGGCGCCGGTACGGCGAACAGCGCCGGCCGGCCGAGTACCCCTGCGAGAGTACGGGTGAACTCCCAGTTACGTACCGGCGCCACCCCGGTGAGGTTGACCGCCCCGGCGATGTCGGCGCGCAGTAAGAATTCGATCGCGGACAGCTCATCGGCGAGCGAGATCCAGGGCAGCCACTGCCGGCCGGACCCCAACCTGCCGCCCAACCCGTACCTGAACAGCGGCATCATCGGCTTGAGGTACCCGCCGCCCGGCCCGAGGATCACACCGCTGCGGATGCGGACCACCCGGACCCCGGCGCGTTCCGCGGGGGCCGTCGCGGCCTCCCATGCCTGGCAGAGGTCGGCGAGGAAACTGTTTCCGGGCGGCGCGCTCTCGTCGACCTCGCGCTCACCGGTGTCCCCGTAGTACCCGACCGCGGACGCGTTGATCATCACCTTGGGCGGGGACTGGCTCGCGGCCGCGGCCTTCGCGATCGTCGAGGTCGCGTTGATCCGGCTGGACCGCAGCAGCTTCTTGAACTCGTCGTTCCAGCGCCGGTCGCCGACCCCGACGCCAGCCAGATTGATCACCGCGTCGGCGCCGTCGAGGATCGTGGGGTCCAGTTCGTCCTGGTTCGGGCGCCAGCCGACCTCGTCCGGGCCGCTCGGCTCCCGGCGGACCAGCCGCACGACATCGTGCCCGCAGTCGCGTAACCGCTGGACGAGGGGTTTGCCGATGAACCCGGACGATCCGCCGACGATGATCCGCATGCCGTCCATCCTCGCCGACAAAGCGCGATGGCGTACGAGCCGTCACCCGGCCACGGGTCGGGAGTCAGAGCCCCAGTTCGGCCTCGAAGTTGCCGGCCTCCAACCGCTCCTTGATCGTGCCGAGGAACCGGGCGGCGTCCGCGCCGTCCACCAGGCGGTGGTCGTAGGACAGCGCCAGGTAGACCATCGACCGCGGCGTGATCACTTCGCCCAGGTCCGGGTCGTTGACGACCACGGCACGGCGCACCACGGCGCCGGTACCGAGGATGCCGACCTGCGGCTGGTTGATGATCGGAGTGTCGAACAGCGCTCCCCGGCTGCCCGTGTTGGTCAGCGTGAACGTGCCGCCGGACAGCTCATCCGGGCTGATCTTGTTGTTGCGGGTGCGCTCGGCGATGTCGGCGATCCTCCGGGCCAGCCCGGCCAGGTTGAGATCGCCCGCGTTCCGGATCACCGGTACCACCAGGCCCCGTTCGGTGTCGACGGCCATGCCCAGGTGCTCGGCGTCGTGGTACGTGACGGTGCCGGCCTCCAGGTCGAGCGAGGCGTTGACGTTCGGGTGTACCCGCAGCGCCTCGATCGTGGCCACCGCGAAGAACGGCAGGAACGACAGCTTCACCCCCTCGCGCCGCTGGAAGTCCGCCTTGGCCGCGTCGCGCAGCCGGGCGATCTTCGTGACGTCGACCTCGACCACCGTGGTCAGCTGCGCCGAGATCTGCAGCGACTCGACCATCCGCCGGGCGATCAGCGCACGCATCCGGGGCAGCTTCTCCGTGCGGCCACGCAGCGGGCTCGGCTCCGGCTTCGCGACCGGGGTGCTCAGCGCCCGGGGCGCCGGCTGCGCTGCGGCCGCCGCCTCGGCCGCCCGCCGGGCCTCAGCCGCCCGCCGGGCCTCGGCCGCGTCCAGCACGTCCTGCTTGCGGATCCGGCCACCGACGCCGGTGCCGCGCAGGCTGCTCAGGTCGACGCCGTGCTCGGCGGCCAGCTTGCGGACCAGCGGCGTCACGTACCCGGCGTCTTCACCGCCGCCGGTCGGCGCCGCCTGGTTCACGGTCGCGGTCGGGGCGGGCGCGCTGATCTGGTCGGCGGCCGGCGGCTGGGCGGCCTGTGCCCGGGCCTGGACGGCCGGCTGCGCCGGAGCGGCCTGAACCGGAGCCGGGCGCTGCGGCGCCGGAGCCTGCGGCGCGGGTGCGGCCGGTCGAGCCGGAGGAGCCGGCGCGGCCTGGGGCGCGGGGGCTGGCTTCGCGGCTGGCGGGGCCGGCGTGGCTCCGGCGGCCCCGATGACCGCCAGCTTCGCGCCGACCTCGACGGTCTCATCCTGGTTGACGGCGATCTCCAGCAGCGTGCCGGCGGCCGGTGCCGGGATCTCCGTGTCCACCTTGTCGGTGGACACCTCCAGCAGCGGCTCGTCGGCCTCGACCTGATCGCCGACCTGCTTGAGCCAGCGGGTGACGGTGCCCTCGGTGACCGACTCGCCGAGGGCCGGCATGGTCACCACGGTGCCGCCGCCCCCGCCGGACGGGCCGCCTGCGGGCTCGGCCGGGGCCTGGGCGGCGGCCGGAGCGGGCGCCTCGGTCTCCGCGGGCTTCTCGGTCGACGGCTCGTCGACCGGCTCGGCCGGCTGCTCGTCCGGTACGGTCGCCTGCTCCTCGGGCGCGGAAAGCGCGCCGGTGTCCTCACCCTCGCCGGCGATCACCGCCAGCTCGCTGCCGACCGGCGCGGTCTCGTCCTGCTGCACGACAATCTGGGTCAGCACGCCGGTGGCCGGCGCCGGAATCTCGGTGTCCACCTTGTCGGTGGAGACCTCCAGCAGCGGCTCGTCGGCCTCGACCTGATCGCCGACCTGCTTGAGCCAGCGGGTGACGGTGCCCTCGGTGACGCTCTCCCCGAGCTGCGGCATGGTGACCGATACCGGCATGTCGTGTGACTCCTTGGATTGTGTCTCAGTTTTTCGGATCGGTCCCGGGCGGTGGCTCAGCCGTGCACGTGCAGCGGCTTGCCGGCCAGCGCCAGGTGGGCCTCGCCGATCGCCTCGCTCTGCGTCGGGTGCGGGTGGATAAGCTGGGCGACCTCGGCCGGGAAGGCCTCCCAGTTGTAGATCAGCTGCGCCTCGGAGCTCAGCTCGCCGATCCGGTCGCCGACCATGTGCACGCCGACCACCGGACCCTCGGGCGCCCGTACCAGCTTCACGAAGCCGGAGGTCTTGAGGATCTGGCTCTTGCCGTTGCCGGCGAGGTCGTAGGTGAGCGTCTGCACGCCGTCACCGTACAGCTCACGGGCGCGCGCCTCGGTCAGACCGACCGAGGACACCTCCGGTGAGGTGTAGGTGATCCGGGGGATGCCGTTCTCGTCGATCGGGGCCGGGCCGAGCCCGGCGATCTCCTCGGCCACGAAGATGCCCTGGGCGAAGCCGCGGTGGGCCAGTTGCAGGCCGGGGACGATGTCGCCGACCGCGTACACGTTCGGCAGGTTGGTGCGCAGCCGCTCGTCGGCCAGGACGAACCCGCGCTCCATGTTCAGGCCCTGCTCCTCGTACCCGAGGTTGGCCGTGGTCGGGCCGCGGCCGACGGCGACCAGCAGCAGCTCCGCCTCGAACGTCTCACCGCCCTGGATGCTGACCTTGACGCCGCTTTCGGTGCGCTCCACCGTCTCGAACGGCTTGCCGGTCTTGAACGTGATGCCGCGCTTGCGGAACGCCCGCTCCAGCGCCTTGGAGCTCTGCTCGTCCTCGGGTGGCAGCAGCCGGGGCAGCGCCTCGATGATCGTCACGTCGACGCCGAAGGACTTCCAGGCGCTCGCGAACTCGCAGCCGATCACGCCGCCGCCCAGGATGATCGCCGAGGTGGGCACGTGGTCCAGGTTCAGCGCGTGCTCTGAGGTGATCACCCGCTCGCCGTCGATCTCCAGCCCCGGCAGGCTCTTCGAGTACGAGCCGGTGGCCAGGATGAGGTCGTGGCCGGTGACCCGCTCACCGTTGACCTCGACAGTGGTCGGGCCGACCAGCCGGCCCTCGCCCTCGAACACCGTGACCTTGTTGGCCTTGAACAGTCCCTGCAGGCCGCGGTAGAGCCGGGACACCACGGAGTCCTTGTAGGCGTTGACGCCCTTCATGTCGATGCCGTTGAAGCCGACCTGTACACCGAACTGCTCGCCCTCGCGCGCCAGGTCGGCGACCTCGCCGGCGTGCAGCAACGCCTTGGTCGGGATGCATCCCCGATGGAGGCAGGTGCCGCCGAGCTTGTCCTTCTCGATGAGCGCGACGGACAGGCCCAGCTCTGCCGCTCGGAAGGCCGCCGCGTACCCGCCGCTCCCACCGCCGAGAATAACGACGTCGTAACTGTTGGTCTCGTCGCTCACGTGCTCTCCCAGGGAAGCGCGGCTCTGCGTGTAGGGGGAGAGGTCGCCCCGACGCGAGGGGCAACCGCCTCGGCCATCTTGTCACTACCCTGATACGGCTGCGACGTGAGGTGCGCAACGACACGTTTGGGCGGCGTACCCTTTGCCCAAAGGCCGGGGAGGAGAAGACGGGTGGCCTGGTTCCGACGCCGGGGTGGATCCGCGACGGCAGCTGCCGATCGGGGGGCGTACCGAGCTGATCTTGAGTATCTTGAGCAGTTTGTCCGGTCCCGCCGCGGCGTCGAGGCGTTCCTGGAGCCTCGCACGACGGTCACCGAAAATACGGTGATCTTGATCGCGCACGACGGCGAGTGGACCAGGCGGCGGGTACCCAACCCGGAGAGCGCCCGGCAGTTCGCCTCCCGGCTCAGCATTCCGGTCTACGACGTCCGGCTGGTCGGCTACCCCCAGCGGATGCGCGACTACAACCAGCGCCGCAAGAAAGCGGCCGGCAACAACTGAGGCCGGAACGCCCGCGACAACCCAGTGGCGCCCTATGGCAACGCAGTGGCGCTCGATGGCAACGCGGCAGCGCTTCGTGACGGGACAGTGGCTTTGCGACACGGCGGCAGCGCTTCGTGACAACCAGTCGCGCTTCGTGATGGGACAGTGGCGCCCCGGGCGCGGCGTGCCCGGGGCGCCGCACCGGCCGGCCTACTCCGCGGCGAAGCGGTCGATCAGTTCGAGCAACGTACGGACCGGCACCCCGGTGCCGCCCTTCGACAGGTACCCGGTGGGCTCGCCGGAGTGGTAGCTCGGGCCCGCGATGTCGATGTGTGCCCAGTCCACCCCTTCGGTCACGAACTCGGACAGGAACACGCCGCCCTGGAGCATGTGCCCGGCCCGGTCCATTCCGCTGTTGACCTGTGAAATGTCCGCCACCTCGGAGTCCATGCCCTTGCGCACGTCGTCTGGCAGCGGCATCGGCCACGCCGGCTCACCGACCGCGTCGCCGGCCTCCTGCACCCGGGCGCACAGCGGCGCGGTACCCATGACCCCCGCGACCCGCTTGCCCAGCGCGATCACCTGGCCGCCGGTCAGCGTCGAGGTCTCCAGCAGGTAGTCCGGCCCATCCTCGCAGGCGCGGGCGATCGCGTCCGCCAGGATCATCCGGCCCTCGGCGTCGGTGTTGAGCACCTCGACCTTCTTGCCGCTGTACATGGCCACCACGTCGCCCGGCCGGTACGCCGAGCCGGACACCATGTTCTCCGCCATCGGCAGGTACGCGGTGACGGTGACCTTCGGCTTGAGCTCGGCGACCGCCAGCAGGGTGGCCGCCACCGCCGCCGCGCCGGCCATGTCCGACTTCATCTCCCACATGCCCTGCGCGGGCTTGATCGACACACCGCCGGTGTCGAACGTGATGCCCTTGCCGATCAGGGCCACCTTCTTGCGGGAACCCCGGCTCGGCGCGTACGAGATCCGGACGAACCGCGGCGGCGCCTCGGAGCCCTGGCCGACCGCGATGATCCCGCCGTACCCGGCCTTCTTGAGCGCCTTCTCGTCGAGCACCTCGACGGTCAGCCCGGCCTTGCGGGCGGCGTCCGCGACCGCGGTGGCGAACGCGGGCGGGCGCAGGTCGTTCGGGGCGGTGTTGACCCAGTCCCGGGTCTGCGCCACCGCCCGTGCCACGGCCGCGGCCCGCTTGAGTTCGGCCCGGCACGTCTTGTCGGCCGCGTCCGGTACGTGTACCGACACGGCGCCCACCGGTGCCAGCCGGGCCGGGGTCGACTTGTACCGGGCGAACCGGTACCCGCCGAGCAGCGCGCCCTCGGCCAGCGCCCGCAGCGCGGCGACATCGCCGTCCGGCTCCTCCGAGACGGGCAGCGCCAGCGCGATCTTCGGCGTACCCGCCAGGGCCCGGACCGCGTTGCCGGCCGCCCGGCGCAGCGTCTCGGTGGCCGGCAGCGCTCGGGCCGGCTCCGGCCCGAGCCCGACCGCGACGACCAGCGGGGCGCTGATCGTGCCGAGGGTGGCCATCTTGGTCACCTCACCGGTCGCGCCGGTCGCACCGAGCAGCACCAGCGTGTCCACCAGCCGCCCGTCGAACGCGACGGCGATGCTCTCCGCGCCGGAGGCGAGCAGCAGCGGCGCCGGGGCATCGGGATCCTGGCTGTAGACGCCGATCACGATGGCCCCGACCGCGAGTTCGGCCGGGTCGGTATCGATGAGGTCAAGCGTCGCAATGCTGGTAGTCACGCGGTTTCTCCAGGGATGTCGGTGCACGGCTTGCGTCGATGCTAACGATCGTGGCCGGTCACGTGCGCCGGACCGGCCGACCGTGCCCTACCGGCACGGTACGGGACCCTTCCAGAAACGGTCACGGACCCTTTCCCGGTGCCGTCCGGGGGCACTGGGTCGGCGCGCCCGTGTCGCGCTGTGGCAGCCGGGACCGGCCGTCCGGCCGGTCCGGCTCGGCGCGCCTCGCGCCGCGCAGCGACCCGGACCGGTCGCGCGATAGGTTGCCCAGCATGTCCTTCCAAGAGCCGGCCCACACCCCAGGCCCTGCCCCGGAATCCCTGCTCGAATCCCCGCTCCGGGAGCGGCATGTCGCCCTCGGTGCGAAGTTCGCCGCGTTCGGCGGCTGGAACATGCCGCTGGAGTACGCGGGCGGCGGCGTGCTGAAGGAGCACACCGCCGTGCGGGAGGCGGTCGGTGTGTTCGACGTCTCACACCTGGGCAAGGTCTCCGTGGCCGGACCGGAGGCGGCCGCGTTCCTCAACGACTGCCTGAGCAACGACCTCGGCCGGATCCGGCCGGGCCAGGCGCAGTACACGCTGTGCTGCGACGACCGGACCGGCGGTGTGGTCGACGACCTCATCGCCTACCTGCGCGGCCCCGACGAGGTGTTCCTGATCCCGAACGCGGCCAACACCGCCGAGGTCGTGCGCCGGCTGGTCGCCGCCGCGCCGGCCGGCATCGAGATCACCAACCGGCACCGGGACTTCGCCGTACTGGCGGTGCAGGGGCCGCACTCCGCCGCCGTCCTGGACGGGCTGGGGCTGCCGTCGGGGCACGGGTACATGAGCTTCGAGACCGCCACGCTGGCCGGTACGGAGCTGACCGTGTGCCGGACCGGCTACACCGGCGAGCACGGGTACGAGCTGGTGGTCCCGTGGGACCGGGCGATCGCGGTGTGGGACGCGCTGCTCGCCGCCGGGCAGCCGCACGGCATCCGGGCCGCGGGCCTGGCCGCCCGGGACACGCTGCGCACCGAGATGGGGTACCCGTTGCACGGCCAGGACCTGTCCCTGTCCATCACGCCGTCGCAGGCGCGGGCCGGCTGGGCGGTCGGCTGGAAGAAGCCGGCGTTCTGGGGCCGGGACGCGCTGCTGGCCGAGCGGGAGGCCGGACCCGTACGGGTACTGCACGGGCTGGTCGCGCTCGACCGCGGGATCCCTCGGCCGCACATGGCGGTGCTGCGCGGCGACGCGCGGGTCGGCGAGGTCACCAGCGGCACGTTCTCGCCCACCCGGCGGGTCGGCATCGCGCTGGCCCTGCTGGACTCGTCCGCCGGGCTGGCCGAGGGTGACGAGGTGGAGCTGGACGTACGCGGCCGGCGCTCGCGCTTCCAGGTGGTCAAGCCCCCATTTGTCACACCCTCGGTGCGATGATGACCCGGTGGTGACCCTCGACGACGTGGCCGAGATGGCGCTGGGGATGCCGGAGACCGTGGAGGTGCCGGCATGGGAGGGCGAGCGGACCTGGCGCACACGCAACAAGATCTTTGTGATGGGTTCGCCCGGCTCGCCGCACATCACGGTGAAGACCTCGATGACCGAACAGGCCGAGCTGACCGCGTCGGACGCGGAGACGTACCGGTACGCGCCCTATGTCGGCCGGTTCGGCTGGACGCAGGTCCGGCTGGACCGGGTGGACGCGGGGGAGTTGCGCGAGCTGATCGTCGAGGCGTGGCGGCGCACCGCGGCCAAGGCGGTGGTACGCGACTGGTCCGGTTCGTCACGGGCCTCCGGAGGCGCCCGGCCACACCGGTCGCCACGCCCGGGCGCGGGCCGGGCCGGCGACTCAGCCTAGGACCAGCACGAGGTACGCGACGCACGTCGCGACCTCGACCAGCGCGCCGAGCACGTCACCGGTGATCCCGCCGAGCCGCCGTACCGCGTGGCGGTTCAGCAGCACGCTCACCCCGGCCGCGAGGCCCACCGCGACCAGGCCCTGCCAGGGACGGCCCGGTATCGCGAATCCGGCCGGTACGGCGACCGCGACCGTACCGGCGACCAGCCCGGGTACCCGTACCGTACCGGCGACCAGCGCGCCCAACCCGGCCGGCCGGGCCGGCGGTACCCCCCGCCGGCAGGCCCACGCGACGGCCAGCCGGCCGGTGCCGGCGGCGGTCGCGACGCCGAGCACGACAGCGCCTGCCGGCCTGCCCGCGAGCGCCGCCACGGCGGCGGCCTGGAGGAGCAGGCTCAGTACGATCGCGGCCACCCCGAACGGGCCGACCTCCGGGCTCTTCATGATCTCCAGGGCCCGCTCGCGCCCGGCATACGAGCCGAGCCCGTCCACGGTGTCGGCCAGCCCGTCGACGTGCAGTCCCCGGGTCAGAGCCAGGCCGAGCGCGACGGTGACCGCGCCGAGTACCAGCGACGGCGCCCGGAGTTCGCGCAGCCCCACCGCCACCGCGCCGAGTACGGCGCCGAGCACCCCGCCGACGAGCGGCGCGACCGACATCGCGACGCCGGCCGCGGCCCGGTCCACCCGGCCGGCCCGCAGCGGCAGCACGCTGAACGTGGTGAGCGCCAGGCGTACCCCGGCGACCAGAGAGCCCGGCGCCGGGGCGGCCGGGTCAGACACCGTCCACTATGGACAGCACGGACTGGATCAGCGGGAGCGCGGCGAGCGCCGCGACGCCCTCGCCGAGCCCGAACCGCAGGTCCAGCAGGGGTGCCGCGCCCAGCATGTCCGCACCCGCCTTCACGGTCGGGTGGTTGCCGTGCTCGGCGAGCAGCGTCCAGTGCCGGGTGACCGCGGAGATGTCCCGGGCGGTCACCGCCGCGGCGATGCCCACCGGCCCGTCGACCAGCACCGGTACCTGGCGGGCGGACGCCGCGACCAGCACACCCACCGCCACCGCGATGTCCTCGCCGGCGAGCGCGGCCAGCACCGCACGCGCGTCCCGGGCCTGGCCACGCATCCCGCGCAGCGCGTCCCGGACCGCGCCGCACCGGACCATCCACGCCTCGTCGTCGATCTTTCCGCCCGGCTGGTACACCCGGGGGAGCAGGGCGGCCGGGCCGGCCGTCACGTTGGCCGCCACGACGGCCGCGGCCGCGGCCTGCTGCCCGGCTCCGGCGGCGGCCAGGACGATCAGGTCGGTACCCTCGTCGATCGCCGCGTCCGCCAACCGCAGGCCCCTCCGGAGCGCCGCGTCCACCCGGGTCGGCGTCACCGCCAACCCGTCCTCGATCGGCGCGGCCACCGGCGTGCGGTCCGGGCCGCCCAGGTCGACCACCTCCAGGCGGGCGCCGGCCTGGGTGGCCAGCAGGCCCAGCGGCCCGCCACCCTCCCGCGCCTGCCGGACCCGTGCGGCCCACTCCTCCGGGCTGTCGCCGGCCGCCACCCCGCCGGCGTGGTCGCCGTGCAGCAGCAGCACCCGTACCGAACCGAACGGTCGCGGGCTGGCGCTGCCCTGGGCGCCGGCAGCGAACGTCACCGCACGGGTCAGGTTGCCCAGCCCGGGGCCGGCGACGTTGAGCGCGGCGATCCGCTCCTCGGCGGCGTTCGCGGCCGCCTCGTCCGGCAGCGGCAGCGTCCCGTCCAGCTCGACCACCACCCCGTGGGGCTGATCCTTGAGCCTGAGGATCGATCCGGACAGTGACTCCCCCGGCACCGCCGGGTCCACCGGTTCCGCCGGCTCGGTCACCGCCGGCTGGGCGGACGACGGCGTGACCGGCTCGGCCGCGGTCGCGGCCCCGGCCGGCGATACCGTCCCCGCCAGCGCCCCGGCCGCCCCGGCCGGCGTCGCCCCGGCCGGCGACGGCACTGCCGGGGCCGGCACTGCCAAGGCCGGTGCGCCCGCCGGGGCCGGCTTGAGCCAGCCGGGCTGGCCGGCGACGACCAGAGCCACCCCGTCGCACACCTGGGCCAGCAGCCGGTTCGCGGTGCCCACCGCGTCGGCGAAGACCCGCCCGGACTCCGTCGCCGGCACCACCGACATGCCCACCTCGGGGCTCACGATCACCACTCGGGCGGCGCAGTCGCGCACCGCACCGACCAGTCCGGCGACCGCCTCGCGCTCGGTCCCCGCCGACCAGCCGCCCTCCTCCAAGACGGCGGTCAGCCAGCCACCCAGATCGTCGATCAGTAGCGCCTGGTCGGGCCTCGCATCGGCCAGCAGGGTGGCCAGGCGGCCGGGCGAGGCACCAGTCTCCTCGGTGATCCAGGTCGCCGGTCGGCGACCGCGGTGCGCGTCCAACCTGGCGGCCCACTCCGGATCATCCAGAGCGGGAGTGGCGGTGGCCACATACCTGACCTCGGTGGCGCCGGTGACCAGGGATTCGGCAAACTCGGACTTACCGGACCGGATTCCGCCGAGCACGAGAATGGAGTGGTACCCGTCGAGCGACATGCTCGTACCCTATGTTCCTCGTACGCGCGGGACCTGCCCGGCTCCACGGACCACACTAAGCTTGCTGGACCGGCCCTGGTGCGGTGCCGGCCGCGGCGCCGCCCGGGTGGCCCGGCGCGTGACGAAGGGGAGAGCCGAGGATGTCGTGGACCTGGCGGTACGAGGACGGCGACGGTCAGCCGGTCGAGGGGCCGGGGGAGACGTTCACCAGCCAGGCCGACGCGGAGTCGTGGATCGGTCAGAGCTGGCGGGAGCTGGTCGCCGGCGGGACGACGACCGCTCTGCTGGTGGAGGACGGCCGGGTGGAGTACCGGATGAGCCTGCTCCCGGCGGGCGAGTGAGGTCCCGGTGAGCTACCGAACCGGGCGCCGGCTGGCGATCGGGGTGCCCCGAGGGGCGTCCCGGCCCAGCCCGATCTTCCTGGGCATCCTGGCAGTCTTCCTGGTCAGTGGCTGGATGACCTGGTCCAGGTACGGCTCGATCCGGCTGGACGCGTTCCTGTTCGTGGTCGCCGGCTGGGTGCTGTCGCTGTGCCTGCACGAATTCGCCCACGCGCTGACCGCGTACCGGTCCGGGGACGCCGGGGTCGTGCAGAAGGGCTACCTGACGCTCAACCCGCTGAAGTACACGCACACCCTGCTGTCCGTGGTGCTGCCGCTGGTCTTCCTCGTCCTCGGCGGGATCGGGTTGCCTGGTGGGGCGGTGTGGATCGACCACAGCTACATCCGGGGCCGGGTCAAGGACACCTTGATCAGCCTGGCCGGCCCCGGCACGAACCTGCTGTTCACCGCCGTACTGGTGATTCCGTTCGCGTTCGACATCGACATGTTCGCCCACCTGGAGTTCTGGTCGGTGTGGGCGTTCCTCGCGTTCCTGCAGCTCACGGCGAGCCTGCTCAATCTGGTGCCGATCCCCGGTGTCGACGGCGGCAACGCCCTGCGGCCCTGGCTGTCCTACGACTGGCGGCGCGGGTTCGACGCCGTGGCGCCGTACGGCATGCTGCTGTTCTTCGCCCTGCTCTGGCAGCCCAGCGTCAACCGGATCTTCTTCGACGTGGTGTACCGGCTGGCCGACCTGATCGGCCTGCCGATCTTCCTCGCCTCGAACGGCCAGGACCTGTTCATGTTCTGGCGCTGACGCGCCCGCCGGCACGCTCCGGCCCGGCGTACCGGTCGCGGCAGCTCGGCGGCGCACCGCGCCGACGCGCCCGCGGGCGCGCCCCACTAACGCGGCCGCCCCGGTCCGGACGGGTCCGGACCAGGGCGGCCGCAGTGCCAGGGCGCGCTCAGGGACGCGCGGTGGGGCTCTCGGTCTTGGCCGGGTCGCGTTCGACGATCGGGTCGAGGATCTCGTCGATCGCCTTGAGCAGCTCCGCGTCCAGCTTGACGCCCGACGCCTTCACGTTGTCCTGCAGCTGCTCCGGCCGGGTCGCGCCGACGATCGCCGAGGACACGTTCGGGTTGTGCAGCACCCAGGCGACCGCCAGCTGGGCGAGGCTGAGCCCGGCCCTCTCGGCGATCGGCTTGAGCTGCTGGACCCGGGCCAGGACGTCGTCCCGCAGCCAGCGGCGGATGAAGTTCGCCCCCGACTTCTCGTCGGTGGCCCGGGAGCCGTCCGGCGCCGGCTGCCCCGGAAGATACTTGCCGGTCAGCACACCCTGCGCGATCGGGGAGAATACGACCTGCCCGAGCCCCAGCTCCTCGGAGGTCGGGACGACCTCGGCCTCGATGACCCGCCACAGCATGTTGTACTGCGGCTGGTTCGACACCAGCTGGATCTTCAGCTCGCGGGCCAGCTCGTGCGCGGCCCGGATCTCGCTCGCCCGCCACTCGGACACGCCGATGTACAGCGCCTTCCCGGCGTGGACGATGTCGGCGAACGCCTCCATCGTCTCCTCCAGCGGCGTCGAGTAGTCGTACCGGTGAGCCTGGTACAGGTCGACGTAGTCGGTCTGCAACCGGCGCAGCGAACCGTTGATCGACTCGTGGAGGTGCTTGCGGGACAGGCCACGATCGTTGGCTCCGGAACCGGTCGGCCAGAAGACCTTGGTGAAGATCTCCAGCCCCTCCCGGCGCTGCCCGGCCAGAGCGCGGCCGAGGACCGCTTCGGCGCGGGTACCGGCGTAGACGTCGGCGGTGTCGAAGGTGGTGATACCGAGATCGAGGGCGGCATTCACGCAGGCGGTGGCCTGCTCCTCCTCGACCTGTGAACCATGGGTGATCCAGTTGCCGTAGGAGATCTCGCTGACCATGAGGCCCGACCGGCCAAGGTGTCGATATTGCATGGCCTCACACCTTATCCGGCAACGCCCGCGGCGGCACTGCCGGCGGCACCGATCACGGCGCGGCTCACAGCATCGGGCGGGCGTCGACCAGGAGCCGGTCGATCTCCTCGGTGACCGCCATCCGGCTGGGGTGGCTCGGGGCGATCAGCATCCGGCCGCGGCGGTCCAGCGCGCCCCAACGGTGCGCGCCGTCCGTGATGAGGAAGGCCACCGGGTGGATGACCAGCGCCGGGTGTACCGGCTCGACCAGCACCCGTCCGGCGCGGTCCACCACGCCCTTGCGGCCGCCCAGCTCCACCACGGCCAGCCCCTCGTCGGAGAATCCGTCGATGTAGCGCCCGTCGGACAGGGCGGTGGCGAACGAGTCGTACCGGAACGGGACCACCGCCCGGCCGATGCCGTCCACCGCTCCCCAGCGGCCGCCCCGCCGTACCGCGGCCATCCCGCGCCGGAATGGGCGGACGTCCTCGAAACCGGTCGAGATCGTCACCGTGTTGGCCTTGTCGATCGCGATCCACCGGGCGGTACCGTCCCGGGACACCCAGGCCAGACCGTCGGAGAAGCTGCTCACCCCGAGGTACCCGGCGTTGGCCGGAATCAGCGTCTCGCCCGTCTCGTCGATCAGTTCCCAGGACTCCTGGCCAGGGCGCTGAACCCACGCGACCGAGTCCCGGAACGGCTGGACGTCCGCGTACTCCGCCGCTACCCGGGTCTCGCCGTCGGCATCGGTGAAGCCCCACAGGCCGGTCTGCTCGTCCAGCGCCGGAGTCGGCGGGCGGCGGATCTGCAGGATCTCCTCGCGGGTGCGCGGGTACGGTCCCCAGCCGTTCTCGGCCACCTTGCGGAACACCGCGTCCAGCGCCAGCTCGGTGTGCGCGATCATCTCGGGGTCTTCGGTCTTGCGCAGTTCGAGAGCCTTCTCGAAGTGGATGCACGCCTCGATGTACCGGCCCTGGTCGTAGGCGCACTTCCCGGAGTGCTGGTACATGGTCGCGCGCAGCCGGTCCGGCAGCTCGGTCGAGTTGGCCAGCGCGAACAGCCGGTCCGCCTCCTCGAACTCCCCGCGCCACTGAAGCACGTGGGCGAGCCGGGCCTGCGCGATCGCGATGCGGCGCAGCTCGCCGGTCGCCTCCGCGTGGGCCAGGGCCAGCTTGCCGTCGGCCTGCGCCTTCTGCAGGTCGCCGAGGATGCGGGACACCACCGCGCGGAGGCTGAGCAGGCGGGCCCGCGGAGCGTTGTCCTCGTGCGCGTTGAGCTTGACGGTGAGCAGGTCCCTGATCTCCAGGAGGCGTTCCTCTTCGCCGTCCACCTTCTCGCGCAGGGTGTCCGGGTCGAACACCCACTCCCAGGTGGCCAGCGTGTGCTCCGGGTCGGCGACACCGGCCGGACCGGAGTCGTCGAGGGGCGGCCCGGAGACCGGCGGCGCCGAGACGGGAGGGGCGGACACCGGCGGCGCCGAGACCGGAGGAGCCGACACCGGGGGCGAGGAGACCGGCGGGGAGCTGACCGGATCGAGTGGCTCGATGTCCGGCGGCGCGCTGACGACGGGCGGCTCGTACCGGAGGCCACCGGGTGGGGTGGGGGCGGTGAGCGCCTCGACAATGTCCGGGCGCAGACCGGGGGGGATCCCGTCCGCGCCGGTGAACACCTCGCCGGGACGCGGCAGCCGCGGTTGCCGCGGTACCCGGGGACGCGATGCGGGCCCGGACCCGGTCGGGCCGCCGACGGGTACCGATGCCCGGCCGGCACCGCGCGGCCGGCCATCCCCGCTCCGCCGCTCGTCGCTCCGCCGCTCGTCGCTCCGCCGTTCGTCGGCCCGCCGTTCGTCGGCCCGCCGTTCGTCGGCCCGGCGCTCGTCGCCCCGGGGAGCACCACCGCGGTGGTCGTCGGGGCGCCGGTCATGGCCGCGTCGATCGTTGGCCGGCCGCCCGGCCCCGGGCCTGCGGCCCGCCGCCGGGCGGCGGTCGTCGTCCCAGGAATCCTCGTCGCTCCGCCGGTCGTCGCTCCGCCGGTCATCGTCCCAGCGGTCCTCGTCCGCGAACCGGTCGCCCGGGCGGCGGTCACCGGGCGGGCGACGGTCCATCGGGCGTCGCTCACCGGCCGGGCGCCGGTCGACGCCCCGCCGCTCGTTGCCGCCGAGGCGTTCACCGGGCCGGCGGTCGTCCTCCAGCCAGCGGTCGTCAACCGGGGCCGGTTCAGCCGGACCGTGGCCACGGCGGTCCTCGCCGGGGCGTTCGTCGACCGGCCGGCGGCCGACCGGGCGCCCGCCGGTACCGCGGCGTTCCTTGTCGGCGCGGCGCTCACCCGGGCGGTCGTCGTCCGCCCAGAAGTCGTCGTCCGCCCACCGGTCGTCTCCCCAGTGGTCGTCCTCGTCCCAGTGGTCCTCGGAGGGCCGGCGGTCATCCCACCGGCCGTCCGGCCCGCGGCGCTCGCCCAGGGGCCGGCGCTCGCCGCCGCGACGCTCGTCCACCGGACGGCGCTCGTCGTCGCCGAGATCCTTGTCGGCGAGGTAGCGGTCGTCGACCGGGCGCTCGTCGGGGCGGCGCCGCTCGCCGGCGGGGCGGCGGTCGTCATGGGGGCGGCGCTCATCTTGAGGGCGGCGCTCATCTTGGGGGCGGCGCTCGTCGATCCGGCGGTCATCGCCGGGCCGGCGCCTGGTCGTCGGTCGGCTCGTGAACCGCACCGCGGACGACGCCTCGATCGGAGGCACCGGGCGGCCGCCGGTCCGGTCCGGCTCGCGGTTGGTGGGACCCGCCGGTCGGGCGACACCCCGCGCACGCCCGTCGGTGACTCCCGGCCGCAGCCGGCCTTCCTCGGCTTCCGGGTCGCGGCCGTCTTCCCGGTCCTCCGGCGAGTCCTCCGGTCGCCCGGGTGGCCGCCGCCCATCCGGCCGGGAGCCGGCCTCGGCCTCCTCGTCCTCCGGCGCGACCCGGGCCCACTGCATGGTCGGCACGGTCGCCCACGCCGGTCCGGCGGGCCTGCGCCGGTCCTCGGCGTGATCGTCGCGCTCGGTCACGCAGTGCCACCTCGTCGGTCGGGAACGCGTCCAGCAAAGCATAAGAACCGGGTGAAGTGACTCGGCCCGGTCGCGAAGGAGGGTACGGCGTGGGCGGCGGCACCGCCAAGATGACGCGGCGGGTACCGAGCAGCCCCCAGTACCATATCGGACTTCGATCGGGCTGGTTAGAGCGGGATTCCGGCGGTTATCCGCTGTATCGGAACGTCAACGTTCCTGGGTCGCCTCGGCGTGTCGCCGTGCACCGCGTCGCTTCCGGTGCTCCATCACGCCGCGCTCGTGGCGACCTCGGCGCTGACCCAGGGGCACGGCTTCGCGGGCGTCGCCCAACCGGTCGGGGGTTATGGCCGGCGCCGTGGCGGCCTGGCGCAGGCTGCCGTTCATCCTGGTGATGGTCGTCGCCGCGGGTACGGCCGCGCCGCTGCGAGCCGTCGGGGTGAAGTAGCTCGGGCTAGATCCGTTGACCGATCTTGACGCGCGGCTTGGGTACCCGCATGAAGCGGAAGCTGATCGACCGCATGATCGTGTAGAAGTACAGCGACCCCCAGCGCTCACTGGCGTCGGGGTGCCGTTCCCTGGCCAGCTTGCGCACCTTGCGGATGACGAACGCGCTGTCCACGAGCAGTGCCACGATCATGAAAAGGAACAGCAGGTTCGCTGCGGCCTGCACCGTGCCGGGCATCGACTGCAGTGAGCCGATCAGGATCGCGATCAGCACAAAGATGAAGATCGTCCCGACATTGATCCGGGAATCGATCACGTCCCGGGCGAGCGCCCGGATCGGCCCTCTGTCCCGTGCGGACAGGTAGCGCGGGTCGCCGGCCATCATCCCGGCGCGCTGCTCCATCCGGTCCTGTCGCTGCTTCTCCCGGGCTCGCTTGAGCGCTTCCTTCCGGTTCGCGGGGGCCGGGGCGACCGGCCGTCGCCCGTTGATCACCCGCTTCGGGGTCGCCTCGCCCTTCTTGGGGGTGTACGACTTCCGCTGGACAGGCTGAGCCGGTTGGTCGTCGGCGACCGGCTCAGCGACCTCGTCGGCTGGCTTGCGTCGGAACATGGATGGCACGCATGAAGGGTAGCCGACATCGGGCGGATCCGGCCGGCGGCCGGCGTCCCTGGCAAAGCCGCTGGTCAGCGCCGCGTCGGGTGCTCCCGGGGCTCCGGGAGCACCCGACGCGCGGGCGCCGCGGCGCTCAGGCGCGCTCGGCGTGCGCCCCGAGCGCGACCAGCTTGGCGTCGAAGTCCTCGTACCCGCGGTTGATCAGGTTGACCCCGAAGACGTGCGAGGTGCCCTCCGCGGCCAGGGCCGCGATCAGATGGCTGAAGCCCCCGCGCAGGTCCGGAATCACCAGGTCGGCCGCGTGCAGCTTGCTCGGCCCGGCGATCACCGCGGAGTGCTTGAAGTTGCGCCGCCCGAACCGGCACGGGGTGCCGCCCAAGCAGTCCCGGTACACCTGGATCGTCGCGCCCATCGTGTTGAGCGCGTCGGTGTAGCCGAGCCGCCGCTCGTACACCGTCTCGTGCACGATCGACAGGCCGCGGGCCTGGGTCAGCGCGACCACCAGCGGCTGTTGCCAGTCGGTCATGAAGCCGGGGTGTACGTCGGTCTCGAGAGCGACGGCGCGCAGCTCGCCACCGGGGTGCCAGAACCGGATCCCGCCGTCGATGGCGGAGTCGTCCACCTCGAACGCGCCGCCCACCGAGGTGAAGACGTTGAGGAACGTCATCATGTCGACCTGCCGGGCGCCCTTGACCGTGATGTCGCCCCGGGTGGCCAGCGCGGCGCACGCCCAGCTGGCCGCCTCCAGCCGGTCTGGGATGGGCCGGTGATGGTACCCGCGCAGCTGGGTGACGCCCTCGATCTCGATCACCCGGTCGGTGTGCACCTTGATGATCGCGCCCATCTTCTGCAGGATGCAGATCAGGTCGATGATCTCCGGCTCGACCGCGGCGTTGCGCAGCTCGGTGACGCCCTCTGCCCGGACCGCGGTGAGCAGTACCTGCTCGGTGGCGCCCACGCTCGGGTAGGGCAGCTCGAACTTGGTACCGTGCAGCCCGCTGGGCGCGGTGAGGTGCAGCCCCTGCGGGGTCTTGTCGACGATCGCGCCGAACTGGCGCAGCGCGGCCAGGTGGAAGTCGATCGGCCGGTCGCCGATGTGGCAGCCGCCCAGGTCGGGGATGAACGCGTGACCGAGGCGGTGCAGCAGCGGGCCGCAGAACAGGATCGGGATCCGGCTCGACCCGGCGTGCACGTTGATCTCGTCGATCTCGGCGGTGCCGACGTTGGCCGGATCGAAGACGAGCCCGCCGTCCTCCTCGGTGACCTTGACGCCGTGCAGTTCGAGTAGCCCGCGGACCACTTCGACGTCGCGGATTTTCGGTACCTCGGCGAGCCGGCTCGGCGTATCACCGAGCAGGGTGGCCACCATGGCCTTGGAGACCAGGTTCTTGGCACCACGCACAGTGATCTCACCGTGGAGTGGCGCGCCGCCGTGCACCCTGAGGACGTCGTTCGTCACACGAACCTCCAACGCGGATTCCCGGCCACGCTGCCTGTCAGAAACGGCTTGGTTACGCCAAGTGGTGGCCATCGAATGTAGATCAGATCTCGCGCTGGCAGCATATAAGCAACGACGGCGTGATGTGACACACAACGGGTGGAACTACGCAGGGTTAGGGTAGGGCCAACATCTGGTCAAGGGCGAGGCGCGCGTACCGGGCGGTGTCGGGGTCGACCGTGATGCGGTTGGGCACCCGGCCCTCCACCAGCTCCTCCAGTGCCCAGACGAGGTGCGGCAGATCGATCCGGTTCATCGTGGAGCAGTAGCACACGGTCCGGTCGAGGAACACGATCTGCTTGTCCGGGTGGGTGCCCGCCAGCCGGCGTACCAGATTCAGCTCGGTACCCACCGCCCAGGACGACCCGGCCGGCGCCGCATTGATGGTCCGGATGATGAACTCGGTCGACCCGACCAGATCGGCCGAGGTCACCACGTCGTGCCGGCACTCGGGGTGGACGAGCACGTTGACCCCCGGCACCATGTCCCGGATCTGGTCCACGCTGTCCCTGGTGAACCGGCCGTGCACCGAGCAGTGCCCCCGCCAGAGGATCATCTTCGCGCCGGTGAGCTGCTCCGGGCTCAGGCCGCCCCCCGGCTTGTGCGGGTCGTAGAGCACGCAGTCGTCGAGGCCGTACCCCATCTCCCGCACGGCCGTGTTGCGACCGAGATGCTGATCGGGCAGGAACAGTACCCGCTGCCCGCGGGCGAAGGCCCACTCCAGCGCCCGCTTGGCGTTCGAGGAGGTGCAGACCACGCCGCCGTGCCGCCCGACGAAGCCCTTGATGTCGGCGGAGGAGTTCATGTAGGTGACGGGCACCACGGTGTCCGCGATGCCCAGCTCGCCCAGCCGGTCCCAGCACGCCTCGACCTGCGACAGCACCGCCATGTCCGCCATCGAGCAGCCGGCGGCCAGGTCGGGCAGCACCACGGCCTGGGCGTCGGTGGTCAGGATGTCCGCGCTCTCCGCCATGAAGTGGACCCCGCAGAACACGACGAACTCCGCGTCCGGCCGGGCGGCGGCGTCCCGGGCGAGCTTGAACGAGTCGCCGGTCACGTCCGCGAACTCGATCACCTCGTCCCGCTGGTAGTGGTGACCCAGGATGAAGACCTTCTCACCCAGCGCGGCCTTCGCGGCGCGGGCCCGGGCGACCAGCCCGGGATCGCTGGGCGCGGGCAGCTCACCCGGGCAGTCCACACCCCGCTCGGCGGACGGATCGCTGCCCCGGCCGAGCAGCAGCAGCGCGGTGGCGGTCGGCGATGGTTCGACAAAGGACGTCACGGTTCAGATCGTCGCACGGCGCGGGCGCTGGCGGACCCGCCGCCGGAGTGACGTGGGAGACTGCCGCCGTGCAGGTACTCATTTGCCCCGACAAGTTCGCCGGCACGCTCACCGCGGTGGAAGCCGCCGCGGCCATCGCGGACGGCTGGCGGGCCGCCGCCCCGGCCGACGCGGTGATCGCCCGGCCGCTGGCCGACGGCGGGCCGGGGTTCATCGAGGTGCTGGTCGCCGCCCTGGGCGGTACCCGGATCCCGGCCGCCACCGTCGATCCGCTGGGCCGGCCGGCCACCGGCGAGGTGCTGGTGGTGGGGCAGCGGGCGTACCTGGAGAGCGCGCAGGCGTGCGGCCTGCACCTGGTCGAGCCTCAGATGCGGGACCCGAAGATCACCACGTCGTACGGGCTGGGTCTGCTGATCGCCGCCGCGGTGGAGGCGGGGGTACGGGAGATCGTCATCGGGCTGGGCGGCTCGGCGACCAACGACGGGGGTGCCGGGATGCTCGCCGCGCTGGACGCCGCCCCGCTGGACGCGGCCGGGTACGCGCTGCCGTTCGGCGGCGCCGCGTTGGCCGGCTGTGCCGCCCTGGGCGGGGCACCGCGGCTGCGCGAGGTGCGGCTGGTGGCCGCGACGGACGTGGACAACCCGCTCACCGGGCTGTACGGCGCCTCGTCGGTGTTCGGCCCGCAGAAGGGCGCGACCAGGGAGGACGTCCTGCTGCTGGACGCGGCGCTGGAGATTTTCGCGACCGTACTGGAGAAGGCCCTGCCCGGCTGCCCGAGCGGGCTGGCGGTCCAGCCCGGAGCCGGAGCGGCCGGTGGGTTGGGTGCGGCGATCCTGGCACTCGGCGGCGGCATGGTGTCCGGTACCACGCTCGTCCGCGAGCTGACCGGCCTGGACGCCGCCATGGACGGGGTGGACCTGGTGATCACCGGTGAGGGGTCGTTCGACGCCCAGTCGCTGCGCGGCAAGCTGGTCTCCGGCGTGGCGCAGGCCGCCCGGGACCGGGGTCTGCCGTGCGTGGTCCTGGCCGGCAGGGTGACCGCCGGCCGGCGTGAGGCGGCCGCCGCCGGGGTGACCGAGACGCACAGCCTGGTGGGTCACTTCGGCACGGTGGAGGAAGCCATGGCCCGGCCCATGGAGGGGCTGTTCGAGCTGGCCAGCCGGCTGGCCAGCCAGTGGTCCCGGGGCTGAGCGCGCTCCGTGACGCCGGTGACGTTTGTGACCCACGGGGTCGAGGTGAGCTAGGTCATCCCCTCGGCGAAGGGTGCCACGGGCGGTTGGGCGTGCGACGATGGGAATGTCGTGCTAGCCGAGTAGCGTTGGCGCGAAGGACATGTATCACCACGCCAGGGAGCAGGAACCGTGACCGTTACCGAGAGCGAGCAGGCTCAGACCACAGTCGTGCTGACCGATGTCGCGGCCGAGAAGGTGAAGGCGCTGCTCGATCAGGAGGGGCGTGACGACCTGCGGCTGCGGGTCGCGGTGCAGCCCGGTGGCTGCTCCGGGCTGCGCTACCAGCTCTTCTTCGACGAGCGCTCGCTGGACGGCGACATCGTCAGCGAGTTCGGCACCGGCGACGGCGCCGTCGAGGTCGTGGTCGACCGGATGAGCGCGCCGTACCTGACCGGTGCGACGATCGACTTCGCCGACCGGATCGACGCCCAGGGCTTCACCATCGACAACCCGAACGCCGCGGGCTCGTGCGCCTGCGGCGACTCGTTCCACTGATCTGACCCGCCGGCGCCGGGCGGCACCCGGCCGGCGCTGGCGGCGGACCTACCGCGGCCGTGCTCTGTTTCCGGACAGGCACGGCCGTCGCCGTCTCGGCAGGTACGCTGTCCGGGCCTACTGCCCGCGTACCCACGTTTCGGAGTACCGCGATGAAGATCGCTGTCACCGGCTCAATCGCCACCGATCATCTCATGCACTTCCCCGGCCGCTTCGCCGAGCAGTTGCTGCCGGACCAGCTTCACAAGATCTCGCTGTCGTTCCTGGTCGACGATCTGGTCGTGCGGCGCGGTGGGATCGGAGCGAACATCGCGTTCGGCATGGCCGTGCTCGGCATGCGGCCGGCACTGGTCGGCGCCGTCGGTGCCGACTTCGCCGACTACCGGGCGTGGCTGGAGCGCCACGGCGTGGACTGCGCCTCGGTGTACGTCAGCGAGATGGCGCACACCGCACGGTTCGTCTGCACGACCGACGAGGACATGTGCCAGGTGGCCTCCTTCTACGCGGGTGCGATGGCCGAGGCGCGCAACATCGAGCTGGCGCCGGTGGCGCAGCGGCTGGACGGCCTCGATCTCGTGATCATCAGCCCGAACGACCCGACCGCGATGACCCGGCACACGCAGGAATGCCGGCAGTTCGGCTACCCGTTCGCGGCCGACCCCTCCCAGCAGATGGCCCGGATGGGCGGCGAGGAGATCCGCGAGCTCATCGACGGCGCGGCGTACCTGCTCACCAACGAGTACGAGAAAGACCTGCTGGAGTCGAAGACCGGCCTCAGCGACGCCGCGGTGCTCGACCGGGTCGGGATCAGGGTCACCACGCTGGGCAAGGACGGTGTGGCGATCACCGGCAGGGACATCGAGCCGGTACGGGTACCGGTGGCCCGGGAGGTTCAGGCGTACGACCCGACCGGGGTCGGCGACGGGTTCCGGGCCGGTTTCTTCGCCGGCCAGTCCTGGGGGCTGGGCCTGGAGCGCAGCGCGCAGGTCGGTGCCCTACTGGCCACGCTGGTGCTGGAGACGACCGGTACCCAGGAGTACACGGTGCGGCCGGACGAGTTCCTCAAGCGGCTGGCCGAGTCGTACGGCGACGAAGCGGCCGACGAGGTCGGCCAGCACTTCGCCTGAGGTTCCACGGCCGGTCGTCGGCGTCAGGTGACCCGCCGGACGTCGAACCCGGTCGCTGCGTCCGTTTCCACGGCGCCGAGAAACTCCTGGCCGCGCAGCCGGCACCAGGCGGGGATGTCGTTGGCCGCGGCCGGGTCGTCGGCCAGTACCCGCACCACCGCGCCCACCGGCACCACCGGTACCCGGCGGGCCAGGGCGATCACCGGAAGCGGGCAACGCTGCCCGCGGCAGTCCAGAACGTCCGGCGCCCCGCTCGTGCGACCATCAGCGGCACCGCGGTCGAGCGGTCCGGGGCTGCCTGACGCCGTGTCGCGGTCGAGCGGTCCGGGGCTGGTCGGCGCCGTGTCGCGGTCGAGCGGCCGCTGGTTCTCGGTCACAGCCCGACCACCCCGGCCTCCTCGCGGAGCCGGCCGACCAGGCCGGGCAGGACCGCCAGGAACCGGTCGACCTCCTCGGCGGTGGTGCCCGCGTGCAGCGAGACGCGGACGTTGCCGTGCGACAGCACGCCCATCGCCTCCAGTACGTGGCTGGGCCGCAGCGTCGAGGCGGTGCACGAGGAGCCCGAGGAGACGGCGAAGCCGGCCCGGTCCAGCGCGTGCAGGAGCGCCTCGCCGTCTACGTACAGGCAGGAGAACGTCACGATGTGTGGCAACCGGCCGGCCGGATCACCGACGATCTCCACGTCGGGTACCGTCGCCGCCACCTGTTCGCGGATGCTCGTGACCAGCCCGGACAGCCGCGCGGCCTGCTCGGGTGCCTCCGCGCAGACGGCACGCAAGGCGGCGGCGGCGGCCACCACGGCCGGCAGGTTCAACGCTCCAGGTTGGTCCAGGCTGCCCGGCTCGGCCCCGGGCCACGGCGGGACCCAGCGGGTGCCCTTGCGCACCACCAGGATACCCACGCCGGCCGGCCCGCCCCACTTGCGGGCGCTGGCCGACAGCAGCGACCAGGCGCCGGGCACCGGCATCCGGCCCACCGACTGGGCGGCGTCGACCAGCAGCGGCACTCCGGCGCCCGTGCTGGCCTCCGCAACGGCCGCGACCGGCTGGACGGTACCCACCTCATGGCTCGCGCTGATCAGCGCCGCCACGGCCACGCCAGGCGCCCGTACGGCGGCGCCGAACGCCTCGGTGTCCACCCGGCCGAGCCGGTCGACCGGTACCGCGGTGGCCGGGCCCTGGCCGGCGGCGTACAGCACCGAGGAGTGCTCGACGGCGGAGTGCGCGACGATCGCTCCGACCCGGTGCCGTGCCGCCCGGACCCCCTGCACGCCGGCCTGGGCGGCCGCGGTGCCGCTGGCGCAGAACCCGATCTCGTCGACCCGCACCCCCAACTGCTCCGCCACGGCCGCCCGCGCGGCGTCCAGCAGCTGCCGGGCCCGGCGCCCCTGGCCGTACAGCTTGGCCGGGTCGGCCCAGCCGTCCTCGGCCGCGGCCAGCATCGCCTGCCGGGCGACCGGATGGAGCGGAAGGCCGGCGGCAGCATCGAAGTACGTCTGCGCAACCACGACACGACGGTATCGCCCCGGTACCCCGATCCGAGCAGGAGCGGCATGGTCGAGTACTCTGCGACCGTCGGTGACGCCTTTGCCGTGCATGTGAACCAGAACAACGGGTACGGCGCTGCTAAGGAGGCAGGAGCAGGTGGTCGCAAGAGGTTCGGGGGTGCGCCCGGTAACCCGTCGTCGTGGTCCCGTGGGCCGGCTGATCGGTCTCGGCGCCGTCGCGGTGGCGGCTGTCGTGGTGCTGTCCGGCTGCTCGGTGGACCAGGCCTTCCGGTTCGGCTGGCCGATCAACGGGATCACTGACCAGTCCAAGCGGATGTTCGACCTCTGGATCGGGTCGGTCATTGCCGCCCTGGTGGTGGGCGTCTTCGTCTGGGCCCTGATCTTCTGGTGTGTGATCCGTTACCGGAAGCGCGGTGACGAGCTGCCGCCGCAGACCCGGTACAACATGCCGATCGAGATCCTGTACTCCGTGCTTCCGTTCCTGGTCATCTCGGTGCTGTTCTACTACACCGCGATCGTCGAGTCGGACGTTGACAAGATCAAGCCCAATCCCGATGTCACCGTCCACATCGTCGCGTTCAAGTGGAACTGGGAGTTCGAGTACCCGGACGACAAGGACAACAGCGGTCAGGTGATCAAGACGATCGGCGCCAGCGACTACGTGCCGGTGCTGGTCGTACCGACCCACGAGCGGATCCGCTTCCTGGAGGACTCGCAGGACGTGATCCACTCCTTCTGGGTGCCCGACCTGCTGTTCAAGCGCGACGTCTTCCCGGGCGGAGTGCAGAACAAGTTCGAGGTGACCATCGAGAAGGAGGGCGCGTACGTCGGCCGCTGCGCTGAGCTGTGCGGCACGTACCACTCCGAGATGAACTTCGAATTGCGCGCGGTGCCCCAGGCGGAGTACGCCAAATTCATCGCCGCCAAGAAACAGGGCATGAGCACTCCGGACGCGCTGGTCGCGGCTGGTGACCCGAACGGTCCGCTCGCGGTGACGACGCACCCGTTCGACACCTCGCGCGACAGCAAGACGGCGTCCTAGTCGACCGGTGGCTGGAATCAGGATCGAGGAAAGCTCATGAAGAGCGAATGGAAACTGTTCGGGGTGATCTCGGGGTTCCTGTTCGTCGCGGCGATCGTGTACGGATTCTGGACCCACGGGGCTCAGGACCACATCGAGTGGATCGGCACCGTCGCCCTGGTGCTCTCCGGTCTGCTGTGCATGATGTGCTTCGGGTACTTCTGGTTCGTCTCCCGGCGCATCGACCCGCGCCCGGAGGACCGGCCGGACGCGGAGATCAGTGACGGCGCCGGCGAGGTCGGCTTCTTCAGCCCGGGCAGCTACTGGCCGTTCGGCCTCGCGCTGGCCGCGCTGGTGGCCGGCATCGGCATCGTGTACTGGCAGATCTGGCTGCTCGTGGCCGGGCTGGTGGCGGTCATGGCGGCCACCGGTGGCCTGCTCTTCGAGTACTACACCGGAGCCCGGCACGCCGCCGAGTAGCCCGCTCCACCTCTCCCATCTTGGTGGCGCCCCTTCCCTGGGGCGCCACCAAGATCTGTCTGTGGACAGCGCCGGGCTCGCCTCGGCCGGACACCGAAACGGCCGCCCGGGAACCCACAGCGCGAACTTCTCTAGGACACCGGAGCACGGTGATGATCATGCGCCGGTGATCCCGCAGGCATGGGGCCGTTCACTGTCGCCGTGACCGGCCGCTAGGCTTGCCAGCAGCAAAGGGCCGCAAGGGGCATGCCGGTTGGGCGGGATGGCATGCGTTGACTCCTCGTCAAGGAGCCCCTGCATGGCTACCTACCGCCCGCTCGTGCGCGCCGCCGGCCCCGCCTTCCTGCTCACCTCCTTCCTCGCCCGGTTGCCCGCCGCCATGGCCCCGCTGGGCATCATCACGCTCGTCGCCTCGGCCAGCGGCAGTTTCGCGCTCGCGGGGGCCGTGGCCGCCGGGTACGGCCTCGGCGCCGCGGTCGGCGGTCCCGTCGTCGGCGCTCTCGCGGACCGGTTCGGCCAGCGTCTCGTCGGTCTGGTCGCGGCCGCCGTGGACGCCGCGGCGCTGGCCGGGGTCGTGCTCGCGGTCCACAACCCGGTGCTCGTCTCCGTCGCGGCAACGGCGGCCGGCTTCGCGACTCCGCAGGTCGGTCCGTTCGTACGGGTCAGGTGGGCGGTTCTGCTGGGCGACAGGGGACAGCACGGGACACTGCTCACGGCGTTCTCCTACGAGGGTGCGGTGGACGAACTGTCCTACGTGGCCGGGCCGGCGTTCGTCGGCGTGGTGGCGTTGACGGGCCCGCCGGGGCTGCCGCTGCTGGTCGCCGCCGCGCTGACGCTGCTGTTCGCGATCCCGTTCGCGCTGCACCGCACCGCTGCGCCGGTGGTACGCGTACCCGGCGGGAATGCGGCTCGCTCCCGCCTGCCGGTGGGGCCTCTGGCGATCCTGATGTCGGCGATGCTGGCGATCGGGATGATTTTCGGTGGCACGCAGACGGGGGTGACCGCGTTCGCCCAGGCATCCGGACGCCAGGGTTCGGCCGGCCTTATCTACGCCGTTCTCGGGATCGGCAGTACGATCTCCGGCCTGGCGTCGGTCTGGCTGCCGGCCCGGTTGGGCCCGGTCAGCCGGTATCGCGGGGCGGCGTCGGCGCTCGCGGTCGGCGGGTGCGTTCTCCTTCTGGTACCCGGATCACTGGGCGCGCTGCTCGCGGCGATGGCGCTGCTGGGCTTGACGAGCGCGCCGTACCTGATCGCGGTCGGCACGCTGGCGATAGCGGTTGGGCCACCGGGCCGCGCGGGTTCCTTCATGACCCTGGTCGCCTCCGGCGTCGTGGCCGGCGGAGCGATCGGTGCCGTTGTCGCGGGTCGCCTCGCCGATGACCATGGTGCCCAAGGGGCGTTCCTCGTTCCGGCCGCCGCGGGCCTCTTCGCCGCCGGGCTGGCCGCCGCCTCCGGCCCCCGGCTGCGCGCTCGTGCCGTCGCTCGGTCCGCCGCCGTCGGGCGACTTCCGGCGCTCCGCTCCTAGCGTGCTGGAAGCAGACATCAAGTCCGGGCAGGGGAGTCGCCGGGAACGGGAGAGCGCCCGCCGGATACCCGGCGGGCGCTCTGCCTTCGTTGCTGTGGCCGGTGCTACCGGCCCGGCGGTCGGGTCAGGACCGGCCGCCCGTGCCGATCTCGTGATGCCGGCTGGGAGCCGGCGAGACCGGTGCGTTGCTGCTCTGCTCGTTCTCGACGTCGTCGACCGTCTCCACCGGCTTGAAGAAGCCGCGGAGCGTGGGCAGCAGGGCGCCCACCCGGTTCATCTTCTTCGGTACCACCCATCCGGCGTACGGCAGCTCGCCGTGGCCGTGCTCGTCGACCGGGCCGAGCGGCTGGTGTACCTCGTAGAACCGGCCCTCCGGCGTCCGGCGGATGATGCCGGTCTCCACGCCGTGCGAGAGCACCTCGCGGTCGTGCTGCTGGAGTCCGAGGCAGATCCGGTGCGTGACGTAGTACGCGAGCGGCGGGATGAGCAGCAGACCGACCCGGCCGGCCCAGGTCATCGCGTTCAGGCTGATCCGGAGCTTGTCGGCGATCACGTCGTTCGCGCCGGAGACCAGCAGGACCAGGTAGAAGCTGACCGCCATGGCGCCGATCGCGGTACGGGCCGGCACGTCGCGCGGCCGCTGGAGCAGGTGGTGCGTGGCCTTGTCCTTGGTGAACCTGGCCTCGATGAACGGGTAGAAGATCGGCAGCATGGTCAGGATGCCCGGCAGCACGACGGTCGGCCAGAACAGCGGCGGGATGTCGTAGTAGTTGCCGAACATGTGCCAGCGGAACTCCCACGGCGGCATCAGGCGCGTCGAGCCGTCCAGGAACATGACGTACCAGTCGGGCTGGCTCGCCGCGGACACCACCGACGCCCGGTACGGCCCGAACAGCCAGATCGGGTTGATCTGGAAGATGCCGCCGAGCAGGGCGATCATGGCAAACACGATCATGAAGAAGCCGCCGCCCTTGAGGGCGAAGCCCGGGAACATCCGCACGCCGACCACGTTGCTGTTCGTCCGCCCCGGTCCCGGCCACTGGGTGTGCTTCTGCTTCACCAGCAGGCCCAGGTGCACCGCGATCAGCGCCAGGATGACGCCCGGAACGATCAGGACGTGGACGATGTACAGCCGGTCCAGGATCACGGTGCCGGGGAACTCGCCGCCGAACAGCGACGTGGTGACCCAGGTGCCCGCGATCGGGATGGACAACATGATCGCGCTGGCGATCCGGAGGCCGGTGCCGGACAGCGCGTCGTCAGGCAGCGAGTACCCGGCGAAGCCCTCGAGGAAGCCCATCCAGAACAGCAGGACGCCGATGATCCAGTTCAGCTCGCGCGGCCTCCGGAACGCGCCCGTGAAGAACGTGCGCAGCATGTGCATCACGATGGCGGCCATGAACAGCAGCGCCGCCCAGTGGTGCATCTGCCGGATGAACAAGCCGCCACGCACGTCGAACGAGATATTCAGCGACGAGCGGTACGCCTCGGACATGTCGATGCCGCGGAGCGGGACGAAGCTGCCGTTGTACTTCGTCTCCTGCATCGAGGGGTCGAAGAACAGGGCCAGGAACGTACCGGTCAGCAGCAGCACGATGAACGAGTAGAGCGCGATCTCGCCGAGCAGGAACGACCAGTGATCCGGGAACACCTTGTTGAACAGCCGCCGGAGCGGGCTGGCAACCTGGAGCCGGTCATCGATTTGGACCGCGCTCCGGGCGGGAAGGTCGGCTAGGTCAACATTGCGTCGTTTCATGGCCTCTCCCAGAAACCCGGTCCGACCGGCTGCTGGTAGTCGGACTTAGCGATCAGGAACCCGTCGCTGTCAACGCTGAGCGGCAGCATGGGCAGCCTGCGTGTAGCCGGTCCGAAGATCGGCCGAGCGTTATCGACGATGTTGAACTGGGACTGGTGGCACGGGCACAGGAGGATGTTGGTCTGCTGCTCGAAGAGGCTGGCCGGGCAACCGGCGTGGGTGCAGATCTTCGAGTACGCCACGAGGTTGCCGTACATGTGGTCCCGGTTCGCCGGCACGTGCTTGAGGTTCTCGCGCAGCTTGGTGGCGTCCTCGTCGCGCAGGTGGATCAGCAGTGTGGGGGAGTCGGCGTACTCGTTCGTGTTGCCGCCGGGGATCCCCGGGTACACCGTCATCTGGCCGCCGACGCTGACGTCCTCCGGCCGGATCGGAGTCAGATCATCCCGGACGAGGCGGATCGGCTGCCCGTTGTTGGTGAGTTTGTTGTCCCACCCGGTGTGCACGAGGACGTCCGGGTGGTGCGGGTCCTTGATCAGGCCGCCGACGAGCGGCGCCGCGGCCAGGGCGCCCACCGGGGCCAGTCCAAGCAGGGCGGCCTTGGCGAGCATGGGCCGGCGCTTGATGCCCAGCTCGTCGACCATGTGCACCATCGTCGCCCCGGTCAGCTTGCGCTCGGTCTCGTCAGCGATCTGGTCGTGCCGGTCCTGAACCGAGATCTCGTCGGGCAGCAGCTTCTTGCCCCAGGTGATGATCGCCAACCCGATGCTGAGCAGCGTCAGCCCGAGGGTGATGCCGAGCATCGGGGTGTAGTACTTGTTGATGTTGAAGCCGGACTTGTACTCGTACGGCCACCAGATGTACGAGATCAGGAAGGCCAGCGCCGCCAGCCCGGTGATCGCGAAGAGCAGCGCGATGGTGCGCACCACCCGCTTCTCCCGCTTGGTGCCGGGCACCGGGAACTTGGGCGCGTAGTGAACGATCTGCACGCCGTCCCGCCGGGCACCCTCGCGGACGAGGTCGAAGCGGCTCAGCGACCGATCCTCGACGTCGAAGTCGTCGTCGTGCTCAGTTGTCGTGCTCATGACTTACCCGCAATCCACAGCGCAGCGAAGACCAGGGCCACAATCCCGACGAGGAAGATCACCAGTGCCTCGGGTACCGGGCCGAGCCGGCCCAGGCCGAAGCCGCCCGGGTCCTGGTCGTTGGTCTGGTGCCTGATGTAGGCGATGATGTCCTGCTTCTCCTGCGGCGTGAGCTGGTCGTCACCGAACATCGGCATGTTCTCCGGCCCGGTGAGCATGGCCGCGTAGATCTGCCGGTCGGTGGCGTTGTTCAGGCTCGGCGCGTACTTGCCGGAGGACAGCGCGCCGCCGCCCATGCCGAACGCGTGGCACGAGGAGCAGTTGACCCGGAACAGGTCGCCACCGGCGGAGATGTCGCCGTTCGAGTGCAGGTCGCTCCCGTTCGGCAGCTGCGGGCCGCCGCCCAGCGCCTCGATGTAGGCGCCGATGTCCCGGGCCTGGTCGTCGGAGAAGGTCGGCTTCTTCCGGTCCGCCTCGCTCTGCTGCTGGTTGAGCGGCATGCGGCCGGTGGTGACCTGGAACTCGACCGCGGCCGAGCCGACCCCGATCAGGCTCGGTCCCCGACCGGGCACACCCTGCCCGTTACGGCCGTGGCAGGTGATGCAGCTGGAGTTGTACAGCGTCTGACCCTGCTGCGCGGCACCCGAGAGAGTCGAGGAGTCCTCCGCGTGCACGTTCGGCGCGAAGGCGGCGTACAAGCCGCCGACCAGCGCCAGCGCGGCGACCATGCGGGCACCGGCCCAGGCGCGGCGGCGCAGCCGGCTGCGCGGCGCGCGGGGCGCGGCCAACCGGGTGAAGACGCCACGGCGGCCGGGGCGCCCGTCTCGGGGTGCCCGGCCCATGTCGGGTTGCTCGTCGTGAGCGGTCTCGCGGCCGCCGGCGGCGCCGAGGGACGAGGCGTCGCGGTCAAGCGGTCTGGCGCCTGGGGTATCGGCACCGGGGTCAAGCGGCCGATTGTTGGCGGTCATGGCCTCACCTTGGATGGTCGTGCCGGCTGCGTTGGCAGGTCCCAGCAGTTATGACGAAGCGTCAAGCCAGAATGTGACGTGACAATGATCATCGGATCAGGTAGATCATGGCGAACAGGGCGACCCAGACGATGTCGACGAAGTGCCAGTAGTACGAGACGACGATCGCCGCGGTGGCCTGCGCCGGGGTGAACCGGCCCATGGTGGTGCGGATCATGTAGAAGATGAACGCGAGCAGACCACCCGTGACGTGCAGTGCGTGGAACCCGGTGGTCAGGTAGAACACGGATCCGTACCCGTCAGTGTTGATCTTTATGCCCTCGCCGATCAGCATCCGGTACTCGTTCATCTGCCCGAGGAGGAAGACCAGGCCGAGGACGAACGTCAAGGTGAACCACTGGCGCAGCTTGAACACGTCGCCCCGCTCCGCCGCGAACACGCCCATCTGGCAAGTCACCGACGAGAGGACCAGAGCCAGCGTGAACGGCGTCGCGTAGGTCAGATCGAGATGTGGAGTGTGCTCCTTCCACAGCCCGTAATCCGCCGCGCGGATGGAGAAATACATCGCGAACAAGGCCGCGAAGAACATGAGTTCGCTGGAAAGCCAGACGATCGTCCCGACGCTGACCATGTTGGGCCTGGTCAGGGAATGGATCCGGCTCTTCTCAATCGCTGAGGCCGCAGTCACGCGGTCATTATTGCCCCCGACCAGGATCGGCTCGCGGCCGGGTCGCTCCCCAGCGTGTCGCGACCGGGTCGGGACGGGTTCCGGAGGCCCCCGCCCCGCCGACCGCGGCCGGGGCCGGACCACCGGGGCGGGCCGGTGGCGGCCGGGCGCCGGTTGACCGGTAGCGGCGGCTACCATTCAGCCCGTGACGTACACGGTCCTTCTCTACAGCGATGACCCGCAGGTCCGCGATCGGATGCGGCAGGCCATCGGCACCCGCCCGGCGGCCGACCTGTCAGTGGAGTTCGTCGACGCGGCCACCTATGTGGAATGCCTCACGCTCATCGACACGTACGAGATCGATCTGATCGTGCTCGATGGCGAGGCGACCCCGACCGGCGGCATCGGCATCGCCCGGCAGTTGCGGGACGAGCTGGACGACTGCCCGCCGATCGCCCTGGCCATCGCCCGCGCCGCCGACCGGTGGCTGGCCGCGTACGCGCAGGTGGACGCGACGCTCGCGCACCCGCTCGACCCGGTGACCACGGGTGCCACGGTGGCCGGCCTGCTGCGGGACCGCGCCTCAGCCCGGTAACTCTCTCCTTCGCCGATACCGGAGGCCGACATGTCCGCGCAGCCTGGCCGCCCTGCCGCGGCACCCCCACCCCCGGCGCCCCAACCCCCGGCACCGTCGCCGGCCGGCGTGGGCGAACACAGCTGGCCCCGCCTGATCGGTGCGCTGGTGCGCGGGGCCGAACTGTCCAGCGGGGAGACCGCCTGGGCGATGGGCGAGATCATGTCGGGGTCGGCCACGCCGGTCCAGATCACCGCGTTCGCGATCGCGCTGCGGGCCAAGGGCGAGACGCCGGCCGAGCTGGCCGGCCTGGTCGAGGCGATGCTCGCGAACGCGACCCGGGTGCAACTGCCCGAGGCGGTACGGGCCGACGCGCTCGACGTGGTGGGCACCGGCGGCGACCGTGCCCACACGGTGAACATCTCCACCATGTCGGCGCTGGTCGCGGCCGGCGCCGGGGTACGGGTCGCGAAGCACGGCAACCGGGCGGCCACCTCCTCCTGCGGCGCGGCCGACCTGCTGGAGTACCTCGGCGTCCCGCTCGACCTGTCCGCGCCGGCGGTGGCCCGCTGCCTCGACGAGGTCGGCATCGGCTTCTGCTTCGCGGCGGCATTCCACCCCGGCATGCGGCACGCGTCGACCGCCCGGCGTGAGATGGGCACTCCGACCTTCTTCAACTTCCTCGGCCCGCTGACCAACCCGGCGCAGCCCCGGGCGGGCCTGGTCGGCTGCGCCGACCTGCGGATGGCTCCGGTGATGGCCGAAACCTTCGCCGCGCGGGGCAGCTCGGTGCTGCTGGTACGGGGCGAGGACGGGCTGGACGAGGTGACCACCACGGCGCCCACCCGGGTCTGGGTGATCAGTGGCGGCAGCGTCACCGAGACCGTGGTCGACGCGCTCGACCTGGGCATTCCGCGCTCGGTCGAGGGCGACCTGCGCGGCGCCGACGCGGCCTACAACGCGGAGGTGACCCGCAAGCTGCTGGCCGGTGCGACCGGACCGGTCCGCGACGCGGTGGTGGTCAACGCCGGGGCCGCCCTGGCCGCGCACGCCGGCCCGGGCGACGACCTGATCGCGGCGTGGCGTGCCGGCATCGCGCGGGCGAACGAGTCCATCGACTCCGGTGCGGCCGCCGCCGTGCTGGATCGCTGGGTGTCGTTCGCCCGGGCGCTGCGCGCCGCCGAGTGACGGGCGCTGCCCGGCCGGGTGACGGGCGCGGTCGCCGGGCCGCCGGGGCGGCCTCGGCTAGATTGCGACGGCCGGCGCGAGCGGATCGTCCGGATCCGGGTAGACGTGCAGCCCGATGGTGTCGCCGCCGCGATCCACGTGTTCCTGGCGATATCCGGCAACCGGAACGGCAGAATCGTCGATCACGCCACGAGGGTACTTGTCAGTATCCAGCGGCCCGGTAGCCTGCCGAACGTGAAACCTGCTGACATTTCCCGAGTTCTCATCCCCGGGGTGCCCTCGCTGCGTCCCGACGGCCGGCAGACCGTCGTCGCGGTACGCCGCGCCGATCTTGAGGCGGACGACTACACCAGCCAGCTGTGGGTGGTCGACACCGACGGGTCGGGCAAACCGCGCCAGCTCACCCACGGCTGGCGCGACGGCAGCCCGCGATGGTCACCGGACGGCGCGTGGATCGCGTTCACCCGGGTGGAACGGGCGACCGACGGCACGCTTGGCAAGCCGCAGATCTGGGTGCTGCCGACCGCCGGTGGCGAACCGCGCCGGCTGACCGACCACCCGCTGGGCGCCACCGACCCGGTGTGGAGCCCCGACTCGACCCGGCTGGCCTACCTGGCCCGGGTGCCGGAGGCCGGCCGGTACGGCTCCGCGGAGGGTGTCGGTCCGGAGAAGGAGGCGCCCCGCCGGATCACCCGGTTCCGGTACCGGCTGGACAACCTCGGCTTCCTCGACTCCCGGCCGCAGCACGTCTGGCTGGTCGATCTCGCCGGTACGGCGCAGCAGGTCACCCACGGCGACGCCGACCACGGTGACGTCGACTGGAGCCCGTCCGGCGACCTGCTCACGTTCAGCGCCGCGCGGCACGAGACGGCGGGCGACGATCTCCGGTCGGACATCTGGGTGTGTGCCCCGGACGGCTCCGGGCTGCGGGCGCTCACCACCGGCGAGCTCGCGACCGGCGAGCCCCGCTTCAGCACGGACGGCACCCTGATCTGCTTCATCGCCAGCGACACCGGCGAGAACGGCCGGCAGAGCGTGGCGAAGAACGCGTCGCTGTGGTCGGTCCCGGTGGCCGGCGGCGAGCCGGTACGCCTGACCGATGAGGAGCGCTACACCCAGACCCGCGGCGTCCGGATGATCACCACGGCGGACGGTGTGTTGTTCCCCAACGAGAACCGCGGGGCGGGCGAACTGCTCCTGGTGCCGTACGGCGGGGGTGAGCCGCGGGTCGTGCTGGACGGGCGGCGGCAGGTCAACGGCGTGGACCGGGCCGGCGACGTCCTGGTCGCGGTGATCGCCGACGAGAACAGCTGGGGCGAGCTGGTGACCGGCTCGGGCACCGTGCTGACCGACTTCAGCGCGGACTTCCGCGCCACCGCCGGCGTCCGGCCACAGGTCGAGATCGAGGCGGTGGCTCCGGACGGGTACCCGGTGCACGGCTGGGTGGTACGTCCGGACGGGCCCGGGCCGCACCCGGTACTACTGATGATCCACGGTGGCCCGTTCACCCAGTACGGCTGGGGGCTGTTCGACGAGGCGCAGGTGTACGCGAGCGCCGGGTACGCGGTGGTGATGGGCAACCCGCGCGGCTCCTCCGGGTACGGGCAGGCGCACGGGCGGGCCATCCTCGGCAACGTCGGTGAGGCGTCCGCGGCGGACCTGCTGGCTCTGCTGGACGCGGCGCTGGCCGACCCGTCGCTGGACCGGGAGCGGGTCGGTGTGCTGGGCGGCTCGCACGGCGGGTTCATGACCACCTGGCTCGCCGCGCACCACGGCGACCGGTTCAAGGCTGCCATCTCCGAGCGTGCGGTCAACGCGATCGACAGCTTCACCGGCTCGTCCGACATCGGCTGGTTCTTCGCCGAGGACCTGTACGGCCCGGACCCGGAGCGCCAGCGGGCGCAGAGCCCGCTGACCTACGCCGACCGGATCCAGATCCCGGTCCTGATCATCCACTCGGAGCAGGACTGGCGCTGCCCGATCGAGCAGGGACAGCGGCTGTTCGTGGCGCTGCGGCACCGCGGCGTGCCGGCCGAGTTCCTGCTGTTCCCCGGTGAGGGACACGAGATGTCGCGCGCGGGACTGCCCTCGCACCGGGTCGCCCGGTTCGACGCCGTGCTGGACTGGTGGTCGCGCCACCTGTGACGGGTACGGTCCCCGCTCGCCGGGCGGCGGTCAGCGCCGGGTGGCGATGATCACCGACTCGGTGGGCGAGGCCGGCAACTCGACGGCCGAGTCAGTCGGCATCGGTGAACCCGATAGCGAAAGCCTCTTCGAGGTCGTGGCGCGAGTACGCCTGGAACGCGATGTGCGTGTCCGTGCTGACCACGCCCGCGGTCTTCGAGATCCCGCCCGCGATCACCTCGGCGATCTGGTCGAACTCGCGGACTCGGACGATGGCGATGAGGTCGACGCCGCCGGCGACCGAGTAGACCTCGCTGACGCCGGGCAGGTTGGCCAGAGACTCGGCCACCTCGGGGATCGAGTCGGTGGCGCAGTCGATGAGGACGATCGCGGTGATCACTCGGAGGCTCCTTCGTCGGGTGCTGCGGCTACCGTACCGTCCCGGCCGTACCGGATGGCCCCGGCGAGCCGCTCTTCGGGGCCGACGTAGCCGCCCGGCCAGACGACCGCGCGCTCCACCCGCCCGCGAACCACCGCCCCGGCACCGATGACGGCGCTGCGCACCTCCCCGGTGACGTCGGCGTCGGGCGCGACGATCCGGCCGGTCGGCTCGGCGGCGTCCAGGTTGGCCGCGAGGTAGTCGCCGGGGGTACCGGTGTCCAGGTACCTGCCGCCGTACGGCACCACGGTCAGCTCGCCGGCCGCCTCCGCGTCGCGCCACAGCCGCTTCACCAGTTCGCCCGGCTCCGCGCCGAGGTGCCGTACCCGGTGCCAGGGCAGCAGCGAGTACCCGGCGAACCGGTGGCGGCCGAACTCGTACGGCGGTCCCGGCGTGCCGAGCAGCCGCACCCCGGTACCGTCCCAGCCGGCCAGGAGCGGGGCGAGATCGCCACCGGCCAGGTACGCGTCGGCGTTGCCGACCAGCACGCCCCGGCCGTCGATCCAGTCCCGCAGCGCGCCCACCCCGCCGGCGGTACCCAGTGGCCGCGGCCCCGCCTCGACGGACAGGTGTGCCCGGTCCCCGACGGCCGTGACCACCTGGTCGGCCAGGTACCAGGCATTGACCGCGACCCGGGACGGGCCGGTGAAGCCCAGCTCCGCCAGCCGGGCGAGAGCGCGGTCGAGCAGCGGGACGTTCCCGACCGGGCAGAGTGCCTTGGGGACCGTGCCGGTCAGCGGCCGCAGCCGCTGCCCCTCGCCGGCGGCGAGCACCACCGAGCAGATCTCAATCGCCACCACGGACCTCGGGATACTCCGCGTACGGACCGATCCCGTAGTAGCCCAGCAGGCGGGCCGTCGGCGGGGTGAGCGGCGGCAGCGCGTCGATCCGGTGCCAGGCGGCCTCGTACACCTCGGCGCCGTCGACCGCGAAGGTGACGCTGGCCGGCACCCGGGCCTCGAACACCATGTCGACCCAGCGGCCGTTGGCGTGCACGACCGCGTTCGGCGACATCGGGACCAGATCGCTGGCGGACACCCGGATGCCGGACTCCTCGAACAGCTCCCGGGCCGCCCCGACGGCCGGCGGTTCACCGCGCTTGAGCAGCCCGGCCGGCAGCGACCAGCCGTGCCCGGGTGGCTGGCGCAGCAGCACGAGGCGGTCGGGTGCGTCCCGATCGGTGTCCCGGACCAGCACCACCCCGCCAACGATGTACTTCTGGCTGGCCAGCCGCACCAGCCGACGCCGCCAGCGGCTGGGCAGGCGGTAGAAGGTGCGGTAGAAGGCTCCCCGTACGCGCGCCACCTGTCGACTGGTCACGCGGTCTGCTCCCTGTCGGTCGCGCGGCCGCCAGCGGCGCCGAGGGATTTCGGACCGCCAGCGGCGCTGGTCGGCGCGGCGCCGCGGTCAAGCGGTCCGGCGCTGGTCGACGCCGTGTCGCGGTCAAGCGGCCGCTCCCTATCACTCATGACCGCCAAGGCTAGTGGTCGTGGCGCGCGGCGCGAGGGGCGGTCGCGGGTCACCGGGGCGACTGGTCGACCGCCGCGATCATCCGCTCGACCGCGTCATCCGCGGACACGCGGTGGTCGGCGACCGCGACGAGCAGCGCCTCCAGGTCGGGGTAGCCGAGTTCCTCGACGAGCCCGAGCAGCGGGGCGTCATCGACGAGCCCCCGGTCGCACTTGCGCAGGGCGAGCCCGATCGCCGCCCGGCCGAGCTTCACCTTGTGCGCGATCGTGGACGGCTCCGCGCCGTCGGCGAACCACCGGTCGATCTGGAGCCGGGCCAGCGGGGTCTTGACGAACTGCAGCCACTCCCTCGACGGTCCGGAGGCCATCGGACCCTGGCTGATGATCTCCACCACGTCGCCCTCCACGAGCGGCGAGGACAGTGGGATCAGCCGGCCGCCGCGGCGCGCGCCGACACAGCCGTGGCCGAGCTCGGTGTCCAGCGTGTACGCCAGGTCGACGGATGTGCTGCCGGCCGGAAGGAGGACACGCCGGCCGTCCGTCGTGAACACCAGGATCTGCGCCTCGGTGAGGTCGCAGCGCAGCGCGTCGAGGAAGCGCTCCGCGTCGTCGGCGACCACTTCCCAGTCCAGCACCCGGCGCAGCCAGTCCGGCGACTCCGCCTTGCCGCGCGCGGCGGAGCTGGTGGGGGAGTACCGGAACGAGGCGACGATGCCGTACTCCGCCTCGCGGTGCATCGGCTCGGTGCGGATGAGCACCTCAAGCGGCTGGTTCTCCGGTCCGAGCACGGTGGTGTGCAGCGAGCGGTAGTGGTTGTTCTTCGGCGAGGCGATGAAGTCCTTGAACCGCCCCGGTACCGGCCGCCAGGTCGCGTGTACCGTGCCGAGCGCCGCGTAACAGTCGGTCTGTGGCCCGTCCACCACGATCACGATCCGCGGCAACTCCATCGGGACGGGCCGGCCGGACGCCTCGGTGTCCTTCCAGATCGAATAGTAGTGGCGGGGCCGCGCCGCGATCGCGGTCTTGATCTTCGCCCGGGTCAGCGCGGGCTGGATCGTGCCGATCACCTTGTTCAGGTACGGCAGCCACTGTGGGCGGTTGCGGACGTGCTGGTCGATCGCGGCGTACGAGTCGGGGTCGAGGTTCAACAGGACGGTGTCCTCGAGTTCGCGCTTGAGCGCCTGGATGCCGAGCCGGTCGCACAGCGGTACCAGCACCTGGCGGGTGGCGCCGGCGATCCGTACCCGGGAGGCGGGCGACCGCGCGCCGAGCGTGCGCATGTTGTGCAGCCGGTCGGCCAGCTTGATCACCAGCACCCGCACGTCCTGCCCGGCCAGCACGAGCATCTTGCGGATGGTCTCCACCTCGGCTGTCTCGCCGAAGTAGACCTTGTCGAACTTGGTCACGCCGTCGACCAGCAGCGCGACCTCCGGCCCGAAGTCCGCGCGCAGTTGAGGCAGGGTGTAGCTGGTGTCCTCGACGGTGTCGTGGAGCAGGGCGGCCACCAGCGTCGTGGTGTCCATGCCCAGAGAGGCCAGGATCTGCGCGACCGCCAGCGGGTGCGTGATGTAGGGCTCGCCGCTCTTGCGCATCTGGCCGCGGTGCATCCGCTCCGCGATCGCGTAGCTGCGGCGCAGCACCCCGACGTCGGCGTGCGGATGGATCTGCCGGTGGTCGCGCAGCAGCGTCACGACCGGATCGCCGGATTGGACCTGCCAGGGAAGCATCGAGCGGAGGCGGCTGCTGAACCATCCCTCCGACACGCCCGGTTCGCGCTGGGTAGGCGCCCCGCCCGCGACCGGTTGGCCCTTCGCGATGGGGGCGCCAGAAGGCGCGGGTGGACCGGCAGTGAGGTCCACTACTCACCTCCTCGCCGGATCCGGACGCGGTGTTGTGCTTCTTAGCCTAATAAGTTGACGGATGACCGATCGGTCACTTGATGATGCACGTACGGATGAGTGGCCGCGCGTTCAACTTTTGCTAGGAGGCCCCCGAAACGTCCGGCGCCGGCGGCCGGGAGGGCCCAGCCCTCCGACACCTCGACCAGCCGGGCGTCCGGCTTCTCCAGCCAGGCGAGCACCCGCTCGGACTCCTCGGCACTGGCGCACGGAGTGGGACCCGGCCCGGGGCGGACCGTCTCGGCCGTGGCCAGCAGGGCGTCGATGGTGGGTTGCGGATGTGCGCGGGGGGCGGAGGTGCCGGCGGCGACCAGCCGGCCGCGGCGGACCACGGCCAGCTCCCAACCGCCTACGGCGGCCGGGCGGGCTGCGACCAGCTCGGCGATCACGGTAAGTGAGTGTAGTCGCTGCATGCGTATCGTGGCCCGAAGAAGCGCGCCGAGCCGTCCACGCAATACCCCGGCCTCCTCGTAGCGCTGCCCGGCGGCGAACCCGTCGATGCGGGCCAGCAGGGCCTCGACGAGCGGGCCCGGGTCCCCGGCGGTGGCGGTGCGGAACGGCTGTGCCGCGACCGCGTCGTACTTCTCCACCGAGATCCGGTGCTCGCACGGGGCGGGGCAGCGACCCAGCTCACCCAGCACGCAGGCCGGCCTCGGCGTGCGTACGGACAGCTTGTGCGTGCACTGGCGCAGCGGCAGGGCGTCGTAGACGGCAGCGGCGGCCAGCTCCGCCGCCTTCGCCGACGAGAACGGGCCGAGGTAGCTGGCGCCATCGCCGGCGAGCTGCCTGACCACGGACAGGCGCGGGTACGCCTCGGCGGTCAGCTTGAGCCAGTGCACCCGTTCCGGAAACTTCGACCGCCGGTTGTACGGCGGCTTGTGCGCACCGATCAGCCGCAGCTCACGGACCTCGGCCTCCAGCGAGTGCGCGCACTCGATGGCCTCCACCCGGGTCGCCGCGGCCAGCATCTCGGTGATCCTCGCCCGCTTCTCGGCGGCGGTGAAGTACGACTTCACCCGGGTGGCGATCGTGCGGCTGGTGCCCACGTAGAGCGGCCGGTCGTCGAGTGCCCGGAACACGTACACCCCCGGGGTGTCCGGCAGCCCCTCGCCCAGGTGGCGCTTGCTGCGCTGGACCGGGCTGACCGCGCGGGCGAACTCGATCGCCTCGCCGAGCGTGAACACCCGGTGCCCGCCGAGCCGGGCGAACAGGCCGTGCAGCACGTCGACGGTGGCCCGGGCGTCGTCCAGCGCGCGGTGGCTGGGCACCCGGGTGCGGAAGAACGCGGCCAGCGTGGACAGCTTGCGGTTGGGCACCTCGTCGCGGGTCAGCGCCCGGCGGGCGAGCGCGGCGGTGTCCAGCACCTTCGGGCGCGGCCAGGGGTACCCGAACCGGGCGCAGGCCGCCTTCAGGAAGCCGACGTCGTAGGGCGCGTTGTGGGCCACCCAGACCGCGCCGCGCGCGAACTCCAGGAACGCCGGCAGGACCTCGGCGAGCCGGGGCGCCGGGGCGAGCATCGCGCTGGTGATCCCGGTCAGCACGGTGACGTAGGGCGGGATGGGCTGGTCGGGGTTGACCAGCGTGCCGAATTCGCCCAGCTCCTCGCCGCCGAGAATCTTCACCGCGCCGATCTCCGTGATGCCGCAGTCATCCGGCCGGCCGCCGGTCGTTTCGAGATCAACGACGACGAACGTGGTGTCCCGCAGGGGCCGCGCCTCCGGATCGTCGAGGAGCTGGTCGATGGTCTGTTGGACGAAGATCGACGGCACGCCCGGACCGTACGGGCCGGGTACGACAGTTCCGACGGGCGCCGAACGGGCTAACGATGCGACAATTAACAGATGTCCGCGCAGGTGCCCGACGGCGAGTGCCAGCCAACGGGCCAGCCTGCGCCCGGTACGCCCCGGTCCGGACCCGGTCAGCCCTCGGCAGTGCCCGCAATGCCCGATTCCGTGTCTCCCCAGGTCAGCGACGGCTCTGCGGCGTCCGAGTCGCCGGTCGAACCGGCTTGGGCGGCCGATCCCGGCACCGCGCAGAGCGACCCGGCGAGCGGTCAGGTCCAGGCCGGTGACCGGGCCGGTGGCCAGATCGGTGGCCCGGTCCGGGCCAGCGGCGGGTCCGGGGCGTCCGAGTCCGGGCCGGCTGAGACTGTGCCGGCTGAGACTGTGCCGGCTGAGACCGGGCTCAACTCCGAGTCGACCGGGCTCGAGTTCGAGGCGATTGCGCCCGACTCCGAGGCGACCGAGCCGCCGCTGCCCGAGCCGGTGCGCCAGCGGGTGATCTCGGCGGCGTCGGCCGCGCTGACCGGGATGCCGACCGAGGAGGTACCGCTGTCCCTGCGCCGGGTCGCCCGGTTCGCCCCGAATCGCCGGGCGCGGCTCGGCGGCGCCGCCATCGCCGCCCAGCTGGCCGGCGACCCGGTGTTCCGCCAGCGGGTCGCGGCCCGGGTCCGGGACGGCGCCGGTGAGCTGGGCGAGGTCATCGGCGAGGGGATCCATCCGGCGGCGGCGGACCCCGTGGAGGTCGCCGCGCTGGCGTACCTGGTGCGGCCCACCGGCTGGCTGGCGCTGGTGGAGGCGGCCGGGGAAGCGGTACGTGCCGAGGCGGACAGCGCCGCGATCACCGGGCTCGTCCGGGACGCCGAGCAGCGCGCCGCCCGCGCGGAGCACGATCGCGCGGTGGCCCGGGTGGAGGCCGACAAGCTCCGCGACGAACTCGCCCGGCTGCGGGAGGAGGCCGCCGCGCTGCGCGAGGAGAACCGCGCTCTGCACCGCGCGCAGCGCGAACTCCAGGCCCGTGAGAAGCGGGCCAACGAACTGCTGGCTACGGAGAAGGGCCGGATCGGCCGGCAGAACGCCGATCACGAGGCAGAGGTGCGCCGGCTGCGCGCCCGGCTGGCCGAGGCGGAGGCGATCGCCGGCGCGAACCGGCAGAGCGCGAAGGAGGCCCGGCAGGTCGACGACGCGCGGCTGTGGCTGCTGCTGGAGACGATCGGGCAGGCCGCTGCCGGGCTCCGGCGGGAGCTGGCGCTGGACCCGTCGTCCGTGCTGCCCGCCGATGTCGTCGCCGGCGAGGCGGCGGTACGGCCGGGCTCCGCGGACACCGGCCGGGCCCGTGGGCTGGAGGCCGACGACCCCGTCCGGCTGGACCAGTTGCTCGCGCTGCCCAAGGTGCACCTGGTCGTCGACGGGTACAACGTGACCAAGAGCGGGTTCCCGGACATTTCCCTGGAACAGCAGCGCAACCGGCTGGTCAGCGGGTTGGGCGGCATCGCCGCGCAGACCGGTGCCGAGGTGACCGTGGTCTTCGACGGCGCCGAGCGGATGGTCGGTCTGCCGCCGGCGCCGCGCGGGGTACGCGTGCTGTTCTCCCGCAAGGGGGAGACCGCCGACGAGCTGATCCGCAGGCTGGTACGGGCCGAGCCGGCGGGCCGCCCGGTGGTGGTGATCTCCACGGACAGGGAGGTCGCCGACGGGGTGCGGCGCCACGGCGCGTACCCGCTCGGCTCGTCGACCCTGCTGCGCCGATTGGCCCGCGGCTGAGTCCGGGGTACCCGTTTTTGTCGTACCCCCCGCTTACATTGCGTACATGCTCATCGACTGTGACAACTGTGAGGTGCGCGGGTCGGCCTGCGCCGGCTGCGTCGTGAGTGTCCTGCTCGGCGCGCCGCCCGCCGGGGTCGAACTGGACGAATCGGAGCAGGCGGCGCTCGCCGTGCTGGCCGACGCCGGCATGGTGCCCCGGCTACGCCTGGTGACGCGGCAGCACCCGGACCGGTCCCGGGCGGCATAGCCCGGCGGCGCCGCCCGTCCGTGGCGGGCGTAGGCGAGCGGCTGACCCGGCCGGCGGCGCCGCCGCCCGTCCGTCGCGGCATGACCGGGCGGCAGAGGGCGGCTGGCAGAGGGCGGCTGGCAAAGGGCGGCTGGCAGAGGGCGGCCCGCAGTGGGCGGCCCGCAGTGGGCGGCCCGCAGTGGGCGGCCGGCGGCGCCGAGCCCGGATCAGGCGCCCGGATCAGGCGTGGTGTGCGCGGCGGCCCACGGGGCCGGGGGCAGCGGCACACCGACCCTACGATGGTCGGGTGCGATCACGGAGCGAGTGGACATGAGCCCCCGGACGGCTGCGATCGTGGTCCTGGCCGTGCTGCTCGTCGGCGCCGGAGCGGCGGCGCTGTCGCTGGTGCCCTGGCGCAGCGCGCCGGCACCGCGCGCCGACCAGCTGGACGCGCTGCGTGAGCTGCCGCCCGACGACGTGGCCAGGGGCCGCGCGTTCCACGCCGACCTGCGCCCGGCCACCTACGCCTCGATGGGCGTCGGGTTGGTCGTGGCCGTGGTGCTGGGACTCACTCCGGTGGGTGCCCGGATCGTCGCGCTGTTCGGGGGCAACTGGGCGGTTCGTGCCGCGATCGGCGGTCTCGCCGTCGTGCTGATCTCCTCGCTGGTCAGGCTGCCGTTCTCGGCGTGGCGCCGGGTCGTGCTGGTCCGGCACGGGCTGTCCACCCAGAGCTGGCGTGGCTGGGCGGTGGACCTGCTCAAGGGGTACGGGGTCAGCGCGGTGCTCGGCGGCCTGGCGCTGCTGGCGTTCTACGCGGTGGCCCGGTACGCGCCCGACTGGTGGTGGGCGTGGAGCGCGGTCGGTGCGGCGGGGCTCACCGTACTGCTGTCGTTCGTGTTCCCGGTCCTGTTCGAGCCGATCTTCAACAAGTTCACCCCGATGGCCGGCAGCCAGCTGCGTACCGATCTGATGGCGCTGGCGGCCGACGACCGGGTACCGGTGCGGGATGTCCTGGTCGCCGACGCCTCCCGGCGTACCCGAGCGGTCAACGCCTACGTGTCCGGGTTCGGCGCGACCCGCCGGATCGTGGTCTTCGACACGCTGCTCGACCGGGCCGACCCCGCCGAGGTGCGCAGCGTCGTCGCGCACGAACTCGGCCACGCCAAGTGCCGTGACGTGGTGACCGGTACGGTCCTGGGCGCCCTGGGCACCGCGACCGCGGTCGTCGTGGTGTACCTGCTGGACTCCTGGCACGGGCTGCTGCGCCTGGCGGGCGTGGCCACGGTCGGGGAGCCCCGCTCGGTCGCCCTGCTGCTGGCGGTCGCCGCCCTCGCCGGGCTGGCTACCGGGCCGGCGCAGAGCCTCGTCTCCCGCAGGGTCGAGGCGCGCGCCGACACGCACGCGCTCGTGCTGACCCGCGATCCGGCGACCTTCATCGCCACGCATGCCCGCCTGTTCGCGACGAACCTGGCCGACCCGGACCCGAACCGGATCGAACATTTGCTGTTCGCCAGCCACCCGTCCACGGTGCAGCGCATCGCCGCCGCCCGGGCGTGGGCGCGGGGCGCCGCGGGCGACCCCGGTCCGCACCACGGCCGGACCACGACCGCGCCCCGGAAAGAGGCCCGATGAGCCGCACGCTGATGGTGACGAACGACTTCCCGCCCAGGTCCGGCGGGATCCAGCGGTTCGTGCACAATCTCGCGGTACGCCAGCCGGCCGGTTCGCTGGTGGTGTACGCCTCGACCTGGCCGGCGCGCGATCCCGGCCAGGCCGCGAAGTTCGACGCGGCGCAGCCGTTCGAGGTGATCCGGGAGAACACCGGGATGCTGCTGCCGACGCCGGGCGTGGCCCGCCGGGCGGCCGAGCTGGCCCGCTCGTACGACTGCGACTCCGTCTGGTTCGGTGCCGCGGCACCGCTCGGGCTGCTCGCCCACGGCCTGCGCCGGCACACCGGGATCGCCCGGGCGGTGGCGCAGACCCACGGGCACGAGGCCGGTTGGGCCGCTCTGCCCGGGGCGCGCGGGCTGCTGGGCCGCATCGGCGACGGCGCCGACGTGGTGACGTACCTCGGCAGCTACTTCCACGCCCGGCTGGCCCCGGTACTGGCCGGCCGGACCGAGCTGGTGCGGCTGGCACCCGGAGTCGACACCGACGCGTTCCACCCGGACCTGGACGGCTCCGGGGTGCGGACCCGGTACGGGCTGTCCGACCGGCCGGTGATCGTCTGCGTGTCCCGGCTGGTTCCGCGTAAGGGCCAGGACGTGCTGATCCGCGCGCTGCCCGAGGTGCGCCGGCGGGTACCGGGCGCCGCGCTGCTCATCGTGAGCGGCGGCCCGTACGGCGACGCGCTGCGCCGGCTGGCCCGCGACACCGGCGTCGCCGACCACGTCGTGTTCACCGGCGAGGTCGCGTGGCCGGAGGTGCCGCTGCACTTCGCCGCCGGGGACGTGTTCGCGATGCCGTGCCGCACCCGGCACCGGGGGCTGGACGTGGAGGGGCTCGGCATGGTCTACCTGGAGGCGTCGGCGACCGGGCTGCCGGTACTGGCCGGCGACTCGGGCGGGGCTCCGGACGCGGTACGTGACGGGGAGACCGGCTTCGTCGTCGACGGGCGCGACGTGGCCGCGATCGCCGACCGGCTGGCGAGGTTGCTCGAGGATCCGGCGCTGCGCCGGCGGATGGGGGAGGCGGGCCGGGCCTGGGTCGACGCGGAGTGGCGCTGGGATCTCCTGGCCGAGCGCATGGGGCGGCTGCTGCGCCCGGCGGAGTGACCACCGCTTCCCTGGGACGCCGGGACCGGCCCGGGGGAGCAGGGAAAACGAGGCGGAGGGAAGATGTCGCCCGCCTCGCTTGCCCTGCTTCGCTTGCCGTGCTTCCGGGATCAGAACTTGGGCGCGTCGGGCGCTTCGAGCAGGCCCAGGCGCAGCGCGGTCATCAACGCCTGTGCGCGGTTGGCGGCGCCGAGCTTCTCGTACAGCTTCGAGATGTGCGTCTTGGCCGTCGACTCGCTGACGAACAGCTGCTTGGCGATGCCGGCCACGCTCATCCCGTCGGCCAGCAGGCGCAGCACCTGACCCTCGCGCGGAGACAGTTGCGGGCCGCTGGGGGCGAGCCGCCGCTTCATCGCCTCGGCCAGATCGGCGGCGGTGAACGCGCTCGGGGCACTCGCGGCGTGGCGGGCCGCGGCGACGACCTCGTCGGCCGGGGCCGTCTTGGGGACGAACGCGCTGGCACCGGCCTCCAGAGCACCGAACAGCTGGTCGTCGCCCGCGTACATGGTCAGCACCACGATCCCCATCGTGTTGCTCGACTTGCGCAGCGCCCGGGTGGCCTCCAGACCGCTGCCGTCGGGCAGCCGGAGGTCCATGATCACAACGTCGGGCTGGAGCGCGCCGGCCTGGCGGACCGCCTCGGCGACGGTGGCGGCCTCTCCGACCACTTCGAACTGCCGATCGCGCTCGAAGGCGTGGCGCAGTCCCTTGCGGATGAGGTCATGGTCATCGACGAGCAGAACCTTCGTACGCGCCGTCGGCGTCGCGTTGGTGGACATTCCGGATTATCTTCCCTTCTGGACCATGACAACGTCACCTGTCATGTGACAGTTATGCCATGACTGCGCATCGTATCGACAGGTTCAATCGTCGACTCGACGCCGCGTGCAACAGGACGCCTAGCTCGACGAGGCACCGCGCCTCAGCGGGGTACCCAGGACCACAGCCACCGTCGTGCCGTTCGGTGAACGTGGGCTGATCTCCAGCCGGCCCCGGATACGTTCCGCTCTTTCGGCCATGATTGCAAGACCGTACCGGCCCTCCGGGCGCTGGTCAGCTATGCCGTGACCGTCATCCGACACTTCGATTTGCGCAAATGGCGGGTCCACAACGCAAGTAACCCACAGGTTGCTTGCACCGGCGTGCTTGCGGGCGTTCGTGATCGCCTCCTGGGCGATCCGGAGCAACTCGGCCTCGACGGCGGCGGGCAGCCGCGCGGTCGACTCGTCCAGCGACAGATTCACCCGGAATCCGGCCGACGCGCCGACCGCCCGCGCGTACTCGGCGATGGCGGCCGCCAGCCCGCCGTGCCGGTCCACCTCGGTACGCAGCTCGAACAGGGACAGCCGCAGCTCGGTGATCACCCGGGTCACCTCGGCACGCAGGGTACGCAGCTCGTCCAGGGCGTCCTTGGCGTCCTCGGGCAGTACGGCGAGCGCGTTGTCGATGCCGTACCCGACCATGACCAGTTCCTGGGCGACCCCGTCGTGGATCTCCCGGGCCAGCCGCTGCCGTTCCTCGTTGGTGGCCAGCGAGCGCACCTCGTCGAACAGCAGCGCGGCCTCCAACCGGAGAGCGGCCGGCGCGGTGAGCTTGGTGACCCGCTCGATCACCTGTGCCGGGTAGGCGCCCGCGCTGTCCGCCTCGATCACCAGCAGGCCGACCGTACGGACCCCGGCCACCAGCGGCACGACCAGGGCGGAGACGTCCGGGCCGGAGCGCGAGCGGGCCTGTGAACGGCTGGCCGCTACCGGCTGCTGGGAGGCCCAGGCGTCGCCGATCGCCGAGTCGGAGTCCAGGTCGGTCTCCCAGTCGATCCGGTCCAGGCCGGACTGGGCCAGGACAACCAGGCGGGAACCTCCGCTTGCGGACAGCACGGCGGCCCGGTCGGCGGCCGTCACTGCGCGGACGTCGTCGAGCAGGTGCTCGGCGAGCCCGCCCGGGTCCAGGGTCGCGCCGGGCAGCCGGCGGGCGACGCTGCGCAGCTGGGTCAGCAGCCGGGTCGCCTCGGCGTACGGCTGGGGTAGCTCCCGCCGGTCCAGCAGGCTCCGCTGGAGGGTCGCGGTCACCGCGGCGGCCAGGCCGGCCAGTGCCAGCCACAACAGCGTGACCAGCAGATAGTCGTAGTGGGACAGGCGGTGGTCGGCCGCGCCCAGGCCGGCCAGCACGGCCACGGCCGCCACGAACAGCAGCACGGCTTCGAGGTTGCGCCGGTACAGCGTGGCGGCGACGAACGGCACCAGCAGGTACGGCAGCGTGGCCGCCGCGGCGGCGTCGCCGCGCAGCGGCGGCGTGCCGTGTGCCGCGTGCGCCACGATCACGTCGGTCGCCAGGCAGGTGATCAGTACCTCGGCCAGCCGGCTGAGCGGCCCGATCACCCGGTGCCGCGGCACGGCCGTGGCCGGTACGGCGGCGATGCCCAGCAGCACTGCCCAGCTGACGCACAGCGCGTCATGGGTCGCCGCGACGCACTGGGCGGCGACCAGGACCAGCAGCGCCACCCGGGCGATCATGGTGACCGGGTGCGGGCGCCGCCAGAAGCGCAGGTTCGCGCCCGGCTCCGCGTCGATGTCGACCATGACCGGCGACCGCGCCCGCCAGCGCCTGACGAGGTCAGCTGCCATAGATGGCGGCGATTTCACTGGCACACTCGTCGAGCACCACGTTGCGCTTCACCTTCAGCGTCGGCGTCATCTCGCCGTTCTCCTCGGTCCAGTCCCGGGGCAGGACACGGAACGCCCTGATCCCCTCGGCCCGGGACACGGCCTCGTTGGCGCGGTCGACGGCCTGCTGGATCTCTCCCCGTAGCGCTTCATCCTCGCGCAGGTCGGCGACCGGCGTACCGGCCGGGCGGCCGTTGCTTTCCAACCACTTCGGCCATGCCTCCTCGTCGATGGTGATGAGGGCGGCGATGAACGGACGGCGATCACCGACCACCATGGCCTGACTGATCAACGGGTGGGCGCGCAGCCGGTCCTCAAGTACGGCGGGGGCGACGTTCTTCCCGCCGGCGGTCACGATGATCTCCTTCTTCCGTCCAGTGATCTTCAGGAAGCCGTCCGCGTCCAGTTCGCCCAGGTCGCCGGAGTGGAAGAAGCCGTCCTGGTCGCGTACCTCCGCCGTGGCCTGCGGGTTCCGCCAGTACCCGCGGAACACCAGATCGCCCTTGATCAGGATTTCTCCGTCCTCGGCGATGCGCACCGTGACGCCGGGCAGCGGCCGGCCGACGGTACCGATCCGGATGGCGCTCTGCAGGTTCACCGCGACCGCGGGCGAGGTCTCGGTCAGCCCGTACCCCTCGTAAATGGTCAGCCCCACGCCGCGGAAGAAGTGCGCGAGCCGGTCGCCCAGCGGCGCCCCGCCGGAGATCGCGGAGTGGCAGGCGCCGCCCATCGCGGCGCGCAGCTTGCCGTAGACCAGCGTGTCGTACAGCCGGTGCTTCAGGCGCAGCGCCAGGCCCGGGCCGCCGGAGCTGTCCAGGGCCTCGCTGTAGGCGATCGCCACCCGCTCGGCCCGGTCGAAGAATCCGCCCTTGCCGTCCGCGTGGGCGCGCTGCTTGGCCGTGCTGTAGACCTTCTCGAACACCCGCGGCACCGACAGCAGGAAGGTGGGCTTGAACCCGCCGAGGTCGGCCACCAGATTCTTCACGTCCGAGGTGTGGCCCATCCGGCACCGGGCGTAGACCACGCCGATCTGGATCAGCCTGGCGAACGAGTGGGCCAGCGGCAGGAACAGCAGCGTCGAGGCGCCCTCGTGGAACAGTGCGTCGAGGCCGGGGATCGCGTTGGCGATGTCCGAGTACAGGTTGCGATGGGTCAGTTCGCAGCCCTTGGGCCGGCCGGTGGTACCCGACGTGTAGATGATCGTGGCGAGGCTGTCCGGCCCGGCGACGTGCCGGCGGCGGTCCACCTCGGCATCGTCCAGCGGGTCGCCCCCGGCGACCAACGTGTCGATCGCGCCGCCCTCGATGCGCCACAGTAGGCGCAGGTCGGGAACGCGTTCACGGAAGCCCGCGACGCAGGTCTCGTGCCCCTCGGTCTCCACGAACGCGGCCGCCGCACCGGAGTCGGACAGGATCCACTCGACCTGCTCGGCGCTGGACGTCTCGTAGATCGGTACGGTGACCGCGCCGGTCGACCAGATCGCATAGTCGATCAACGTCCACTCGTACCGGGTCTTGCTCATCAGCGCGACCCGGTCGCCGGGTTCGATGCCGGCCGCGATCAGGCCCTTGGCGAGGGCCACCACCTCCCGGTGGAACTGCGCGCAGGACACGTCGCGCCAGCCCGACCCGGTGGCCACGGAGAACTGGGCGGCGTCCGGTGCCTGGGCCGCGTTGTTCCAGACCGGGTCGGTCAGGTTGACCCCCTCGCCGACGCTGGCGACCGGCGGTACGGTGAGCTCCTGCACGGCTGTCTCCTCTGACGGCGGACCTGCCTCGCGAACAGGGTCATGTGGCAACCGGGAACCTACCGGGCCGTCATGCAAGCGTGGGTCACAGGCCCCGAGGTCGTCCAGTCCCGCCGGTCGGCGGGTCATCCCGGGCCGGCTCGCTACCGGTGCGTAACGAGCCGGACGAGAGTGTGGCGCCGGTCAGGAGGTAACCTCCCCAGCATGGCGGACACCTCCACCCAGTCGATCCTGATCGCCGCACCAGGGTCCCGCGTGGCCGAGGTGATCTGCGACTTCGCGCGGTACCCGGAGTGGGTGTCCGCGGCGAAGACCGTCGAGGTCGTCGAGGAGTACGAGGACGGGTACGCGAGCCAGGTCCGGTTCGTCCTGGACGCCGGCATGATCCAGGACGAGTACCTGCTGGCCTACGAGTACGCCGAGGACATCTCCCGCATCGAGTGGCACCTGGTCCGGCCGTCCAAGATCCAGAAGGCGCAGACCGGCTCCTACGACATCGAGGACCATGACGACGGCACCTCGACGGTCACGTACACGCTCGCCGTGGAGCTGTCGATCGGCATGCTCGGCATGTTCAAGCGCAAGGCGGAAAAGGTGATCATGGACACTGCCCTGCGCGAGCTCAAGCGCCGGGTCGAGTCGGTGGATACTTGAGCATGCCCGAGAACGCGAATTCATCCGGCTCGGCCCGGGAAGAGGCGGAGCGCCTGGTCGCCGCCGCGCTGGCGGCGGCGTCCGTCGCGGCCCGTGGCATCGCCCGTAACGCCTCACCGCTGGCCGGCATCGCCGGCACGGCCGAGCGACTGCTCGCCGGCAGCGCTGGCGGACACGTCGCCACCGGCTCCGCCGAGTGCTGCGTCTGCCCGCTGTGCCGGGCCATCACGGCGGTCCGGGACCCGAGTCCGGAACTGGCCCTGAAACTCGCGTCGGGCGCCAGCGACCTGGCATCCGGCCTGACCGGGATGCTGCGTTCGGTGAGCGACCTGATGTCGGCCACCCCGGCCGGGCGCCCTGGACCCGAGGCACCGGGTGCGCGCCGGGGCGCCGACCCCGACTCGGTCTGGCACACGGCGACCACTCGCCGGCCGGACCGCCCCGGGCAGCGCCCGGCCGACCGGACCCCGGACGAGCGCTCCGCGGAACCCGCCGACCTCGACCCGTGGCACGCGGCGACAACCGCGCCGTTTCCCCCCGCCGGCACCCCGGAACCAACGGACGAACCGGCGCCGCCGGACGCCGGCTGAGACCGGCCAGCAGTACCCGCCTGGCCCAGGCCAGCAAGAGATGTCAACGGCATGCGAACGGCATGCGGAGGGAGAGCACGGCGGTGGGTCTGACCATGGGGTTGGACATCGGCGGCACGAAGGTGCTCGGCGGTGTGGTCGATCCGGGCGGTGAGGTCCTGGCGCTGGCGCGCCGCGACACCCCAGCCGACGACGCGGGCAAGATGCTGCGCCAGATCATGGACGTGGTCGGTGAGCTCGCGGACGTGCACGAGGTCGACGCGATCGGGATCGGCGCGGCCGGGTGGATCGACGCGAAGCGTTCCACCGTGCTGTTCTCGCCGAACCTGGCCTGGCGCAACGAGCCGCTGCGGGAGGAGATCGCGCGGTACGTGCAGGTGCCGATCGTGGTGGAGAACGACGCCAACGTCGCCGCGTGGGCCGAGTTCCAGTTCGGGGCCGCGGCCGACGCGCACGATTCCATGATCATGATCACTATCGGTACCGGGGTCGGCGGCGCCATCGTGCTCGGTGGCGAGCTGGTGCGCGGCGCGCACGGCATCGCCGGTGAGCTGGGCCACATGCTCGCCGTACCGGACGGGAACCGGTGCGGCTGCGGCCGGCTGGGCTGCATCGAGCAGTACGCCAGCGGCAACGCCCTGGTCCGCCGTGCGCAGGAGCTGGCGGCCCGGGATCCGGCACGGGCCGCACAGTTGCTGGAGCTGGCCGGCGGCTTCCCGGAGGCGATCACCGGGCCGATGGTGACCCAGGCCGCGAAGGGCGGCGACCCGGTGGCCCGGGACGCGTTCGCGACCATCGGGTACTGGCTGGGCAACGGCCTGGCCGACCTGGTCCAGATCCTCGACCCGCAGGTACTGGTGCTCGGCGGCGGCGTGATCGACGCGGGCGACCTGCTCCTGCACCCGACCCGGGAGGCGTACGTCGCCGCGCTGGCCCAGCGCGGCCGGCTGCCCAGCGCGGAGATCCGGGGCGCCCTGCTGGGCAACACCGCAGGCGTCGTGGGCGCCGCCGACCTGGCCCGCCGGCCCTAGGAGGAATCGATGCCGCAGCTGCGGCTCGCGTCGTACAACGTCCACTCGCTGCGTGACGACCGGCGGGCACTGATCGAGGCGGTACGCGAGCTGGATCCGGACGTACTGGTGGTCCAGGAGGCGCCACGCGGGCCGCGCTGGCGTACCCGGTGCGCCCGGCTCGCGCGCGAGTTCGGTCTGGTGTACGCGGCCGGCGGTCTCCCGTCGCTGGGCAACCTGATCCTGGTCGGCTACCGGGTCCGGGTGGAGGACACCTGGGCCCTGCGCTACCCGCTGACTCCGGGCAGGCACATGCGCGGCGCCGCATTCGCCCGCTGCTCGGTCGGCCGCACCCCGTTCGTCGTGGTCGGCACCCACCTGGCCACCGACTCCGTGGAGCGGCCGGGGCAGGCGCGCGTGCTGGCCAAGGCGCTGGCCGATGTCGACGCCCCGCTGCTGCTCGGCGCCGACCTGAATGAACAGCCGGGCGGTCCGGCCCGCGGGCTGCTGGCCGAGAACCTGGCGGACGCGGCCGGCGAGGACGGCACCCCGACGTACCCGGTCCACGCTCCCGGGCGGCGGATCGACGCCCTGTTGGTGGATCCGGCCGTCGAGGTGCGGGGCTACCGGGTGGTCGACACCCCGGCGACGCGCCGGGCCAGCGATCACTTCCCGATCGTGGCGGAGCTGGAGTTGCCCGACTGACGGCACGGCCGGCCGGGCGCGCCGGCGTACTGGTATGGCTCGATGGAGCGCGTGTCGCCACTCCGGCGCTGATAGTGTGGCCAGTATACGCCCGAGTTTGGGCGGATTTGCCGGATACGTCGCTAGTCATCCGTACCGCGACCCGGCACGGGCATCGCGAAAGGGAGGCAAGAGTGCCCGACAAACGCGATATTCACCAAGCCAAGAGCAAGGGCCGGCACAAGACGACCGCCGGGTCGCGCCGCGGCGCCGCGGTCGTGACCGGGCCGGACACCGGCGGTACCGTGATCGATCGGTCGATGAAGCAGGACAACGCGGCCCCGGCCGGTACCGGGCGGATGAAGAAGAACAACGGTCACTGACCCGTACCCCGACGGGGCCGCCGGAGCATTCCGGCGGCCCCGCGCCGTGCCCACCGCGCCGGTACGCGGGCACCGCGGCCTGAGCCCGGCCCGCCCGCACTGGACAAACCACCGCCCGAGCCTCGAAGATGGCGCAGCCGGACCGCCACCCCGACCCGACGGCGCCGACGGTCCGTGTCCCGTGCAGGCACAGCAACGTGGGGAGGGCCGGTGAGTCTCGACTCGGCCGACTGGGAGAGCACCGGAGCCACGGCGACGATCTGGCGGGGCGACCGGCCGGTCTACGACCGCGGCCGAGCCGTGTGCGTGATCGGCGCCGGGGCGAGCGGCCTCGTCGCGATCAAAAACCTCCGCGAGCACGGCTTCGCCGTCGACTGCTATGAGCGGGAGACCGGCGTCGGCGGCGCGTGGAACTGGCGGCACGACCGCAGCCCGGTCTACGCCAGCGCCCACCTGGTCTCCTCGAAGCCGTTCACCCAGTTTCCCGACTTCCCGATGCCGGACGACTGGCCGGACTACCCGCACCACAGCCAGGTGCACGCCTACCTGGAGCGGTACGCCGAGCACTTCGGGCTGCGCGAGCACATCTGGTTCGGCAGCGAGGTGGTCCGGGTCGAACCTGCCGAGGGAGAGCACTGGGACGTCACCACCCGCGTCGGGCAGCGGGAGCGGACCTCGCGGTACGCGGCCGTGGTGCTCGCCAACGGGCACAACTGGTCGCCCAAGATGCCCAGCTACGACGGCCTCGCCGAGTACCGGGGCGAGGTGATCCACGCCAGCGCGTACAAGGACGCGGCCCAGTTGCGCGGGCGCAGGGTGCTGGTTATCGGGGCCGGCAACACCGGCTGCGACATCGCCGTCGAGGCCGCCCAGCAGGCCGCGGAGTGCTGGCACTCGACCCGCCGGGGCTACTGGTACGCACCGAAGTTCGTCGGCGGCCGCCCGGCCGATCAGCTCGGCGACCGGCTCCTGGCGCTGCGGCTGCCGCTACGGCTGCGCCAGTGGCTCCTCCAGCGGATCCTGCGCCGCCGGGTCGGCGACCTGACCCGGTTCGGCATGCCGGCCCCGGATCACAAGCTCTTCGAGACGCACCCGATCGTCAACAGCCAGCTCGTGTACTACGTGGGGCACGGCGGGATCCGGCCGGTACCCGACGTGGCCCGGTTCGAGCGCGGCGCCGTCGTCCTGGCCAGCGGGCAGAGCATCGAACCGGACCTGGTCGTGATGGCCACCGGCTACCTGCCCCGGTTCGAGTTCCTGGCGCCGGAGGTGCTGAACGTCGACGCGGAGGGTCGCCCCCGGCTCTACCTGCACGCGTTCGCCCGCCGGCACCCCACGCTGGCCGTCACCGGACTCGTCCAGCCCGACTCGGGCGTGTTCGCCGTCGCGCACTGGCAGGCCGTGGCCGTCGCCCGTTGGCTGCGGCTGCGCGAGTCGGACCCGGGCCGGGCCGCGGCGTTCTGGCGGCAGGCCGCCGTCGCGCCCGACCAGCGGTTCACCGCCGCCCGGCTGAAGGACTCCACCCGGCACTGGTTCGAGATCAATCACGTCGACTACCTGCGCGCCCTGCAGCGCACCCTCGATCGGCTCAGCCCGGCCTGAGCCGGTCCGCAGCACGAGCCGGTCCGCCAGGCGAGCCGGTCAGGCAGGGCACGAGCCGCACCCGTCGCGGCCAGAGGAGGAAGAACTCCAGTGAGCACGAAGATCGTTCGGTCGGTGGAGTGGGCATACCCGATCCGGCCGGTGTCCCGCGAGGTCCGCGTGGCCAGCCCCGGGATCGACGAGGGCAAGCCGCCGGTGCTGTTCGTCCCCGGTTTCGGGCACGGCGCCTGGGCGTTCGCGGAGAACTGGCTGGAGCACGCCGCCGCCCGCGGCTTCCCGGCCTACGCGCTGAGCCTGCGCGGCCATGGCGCCAGCGGCAGTGCCCCGAGGACCACCCTGCGCGCGTACGTGCACGACGTGGTCCAGGTGGCCGCGTCGCTGCCCCGCCAGGCGGTGCTGGTCGGGCATGGTGCCGGTGCCCGCGTGGTGACCGACGCGCTGACCCGCTACCCGGCGCGGGCCGGTGTGCTCGTGGCCCCGGTGCTGGGTGGCTGGAAGATGGCGGCGGCGGTCGCCGCGCGTAACCCGGTCGCGACCGTACCGGCTCTGTTCGGCGGGCCGCTGCGCCCCGGCCGGGGCGCGCTGTTCGGGCGGGAGCTGCCGGCGGCGACCGCCCGCGGGTACGCCTCCCGGCTCGGCCGCGCGGCCGCGCTGGCGCAGTGGCAGCTGCTGGTCGCCGGGGCCCCGGAGCCCGGCGTCGGCGCGCCGCCGGTGCTCGTGCTGGGCAGCCCGGACGACCGGCTGGTGCCCCGCTCGGCGCTGGCCCGCACGGCCCGCTGGTACGGCGGTGCCCCGCTGATGTTCCCCGGGATGGGGCACGACCTCATGCTCGACTCGCGGTGGGCCGAGCCGCTCGATGCGATCCTCGACTGGTTGGAGAAGGGCGCGGTGACCGAGGGCTGAACCGCTGTCCGGAGGGCGGTCGGGGCCGACGATCCGGCGGAGCTAGACGACCGCTCCGTCGTCGGGATCCCAGTCGTCATCGTCGTCGCCGGAGCGCAGCCGCCAGATCAGCGTGATGAAGCCGGCCAGGATGCCGCAGAAGCCCAGCGTCATGGCGACGCTGCCGGCGGTGGGCAGCAGCCCCGGGTCGAACAGCAGCACCACGCCGACCAGGATGCTGGCCACCGCGAGGATGGTGACCGGAGAGAACCTGGGCAGCGGCGGTGGCGGCGGCGGGGTGTACCCCTCCTCGTCGTCCTCGGCCGCCATGCTGTCCAGCGCGTCCAGCCCATCGAGCAGAGACGGCTCGTCCTGGCCGGTGGCGACCGTGCTGTGCGACCAGCGCTGCAGTGCCGGGGGAGCGGCGACGGTGGAGGCTGGCTGGTCCCGGTCCTGCTCGGCGTCGTCCTGCCCGCCCGGCAGATCCTCGGCCGCCGGCCAGCTCGCCGACTCGTCCGGCAGGTCGAAGCCGGCGACGATCGCCGCGAACGCCTCGTCGACCTCGTGGTCGCCCTGCTCGGCGGCGGGGGGAGAGTCGGGACCGAGCTGGGCCAGGTATTCCCGGGCGGTCTCCAGGTGCGCGCGGTCCACGTAGAGCCGGTCCGTCGGGCGCGAGGGCAGCGTCGTGGTCCGGGTGACCGGATGAAGATCGGACGCGGGTTGCAGGTAGGCGGCTATCCCTCGAAGGCCCAGTACGTCCAGCAGGTGCTCGCCGACCCGGGGATCGACATCTCCGGCGGCCGCATACGCGGCCGCGACCAGTCCGTTGTCCCGTCGCCCCCGGCGGGCACCACCCGATGTCACCCTGCCCACCTCCCTCAGGCAGCCGGGGCAGCTGATCGCGGCCCAGGCTTGAATCGTGACACGGCGACGGGTACTTCGGGGAGTGCGTTGTGGTGCGCCGCGCAGTCTTCGTAGGCTCATGCCGACTCCCTGAGTCCGTGATGGAAACCAGGAAGGACCCACGTGCTCTACTGGCTGCTCAAGTACGTCATCCTCGGCCCTTGGCTGAGGCTGATATTCCGGCCCCATGTCGAAGGGCGCGACAACGTGCCTGACCAGGGCGCCGCGATCATTGCGAGCAACCACCTGTCGTTCTCCGATTCGATCTTCATGCCGCTCATGGTCAAGCGAAAGGTGACCTTTGTGGCGAAGGCCGAATACTTCACCGGAAAGGGCATCAGGGGCTTCGTCACCAAGATGTTCTTCGTCGGCACCGGTACGATCCCGATCGACCGTTCGGGCGGCCGCGCCGCCCAGGCCGCGATCGACACCGGGCTGCGCATCCTCGCCGAGGGCAAGCTGTTCGGCATCTATCCGGAGGGCACCCGATCGCCGGACGGCCGGCTCTACCGGGGCAAGACCGGCGTGGCCCGGCTCGCCCTCGACTCGGGGGCGCCGGTGATCCCCGTCGTCATGCTCAACTCCGACGAGATCCAGCCGCTGGGCCGGAGGCTGCCGCGGATCAAGCGGGTCCGGATCCGGTTCGGCCGGCCGATCGACTTCTCCCGGTACTCGGGCATGTCCGGCGACCGGTTCATCGAGCGCGCCGTGACCGACGAGATCATGTATGAGCTGATGGAGCTGTCCGGCCGGGAGTACGTGGACGTCTACGCGCAGAAGGTCAAGACTCCGGAGACCCCGGCCAGCACCCCGCTGGCGGCCTGACCGTCCGGCCGGCGGCCCTCGCCGCCCCCGCGTTGCGCGGTGCCCGGCGACCGGATCGTCCGGCTACCCGGCCGGCCGGTCGATCGTGACCGGCAGCCCGTCCAGCAGCCGCTGCGCGTCGTTGCGCCCGGCGAACTCCGCGATCTCGGTGAGGATCGGGTCGGTCCGGTCCAGCTTCCCCGCCGCGTGCATCGCCCGGGCGGCGTGGACCAGCGCCAGCGCCCGGTCGGTGGCGTCGCCGATCCGCCCGTACCGCTCGGCCGCCGTCAGGTACGGGTCCGGGTCGCCGCTCTGGCGGCCGTCGAGCATGTTCAGGGCGGCCAGGACCCAGGGCGTGAACCGGGGGGACCGCTCCAGGATCGCCCGTACCCGGGCAGCCGCCTCCGTACCCAGCAGCACGCCCGCGTTGGCGATCGCGATCACCCACTCGGCGAACGCCAGCATGTGTGTTCCGGCCCAGTCCTCCTCCAGCGACTCCAGCAGCTCCCAGGCCCGCTCCGTCCGCCCCTGCAGGGCCCGGCAGAGCGTCGCGTGCGCGAGCGTGGCGAGCAGTACCCGGTGGAACCCGCCCCGCTTCGCGGTGGCCACCGCCCGGTCCACGGCCGCGTCGTCGACGTCCTGTCCACGCAGCGCCCGCAGCCACATGCTCTGGACCACCACGTACAGGTCCCACTCCGCCGTCGGGCGGCGCATCACCTCGACCGTTGCCTTGATCGAGGCGTCCCAGTTGCCGGCGTAGTACGCGCGCCCGGCGTCCTCCGCGAAGCTGGCGGTCAGCGCGTGGCCGCCGGCCACGTCGAGGCTGTTCTGCTCGTCGAGCAGCCGGTTGCAGGCGGCCAGGTCGCCCTCTTCCATGTACGCCCAGGCCAGGTTGTTGACCGCGCGCCGGTGGCTTTCCAGCCGGTGCCGCCGGGAGTGCTCGGTCACCTCCCGGAGCTGGCCGAAGCCCTCCAGGTCACCGGCCAGGAACCGGGCGGTGGCCAGCGTGATGGTCGCGCTCGCGTGCACCTCGATGAGCCCGAGCCGGTCGGCCAGCTCGGCGGCCGCGTCGGCGGCGACGATGGCCGGCTCGGTCTCGAAGTTCAGCATGTGCGTCCGGGCCAGCTCCAGCAGCGCCGTCGCCTTGTCCGCCGAGTCCGGCAGCGAGGCGTACAGCTCGACGGCACGGTCCAGGTACGAGAGGGTGGCCGGCCGGTCGGCCCGGCTCCAGGCGGCGGTACCGAGCATGGTCCACGCGTGGGCCGCGCCGGCCCGGTCGCCCGAGTCCAGCAGCCGCCCGGCGAGCCGTTCGAGCAGTTCGATCCCGCCGTCGGCGAGGAACGCGTCGCCGTCGCGGTAGAACGCCAGCTCGGCGGCGAACAGGTCGAGGGTCGGGTCATCGGGCAGGTTGAGCCCGCGGGCCCGCTGCACCCACTCGGTGGCCGTGTCCAGCGCGTGCAGCGCGTACGCCCGGCGCGCCGCCCGGTGCATCGCCTCCCGGGCGGCGGGGGCGTAGGGCGCGGTGTCCGACCCGAGCGTCCGGGTGATCTCGTGGGCCGCCCAGCGATGGTGGGCCAGCACCTCGGCGAGGTCGCTCTGGCGCCCATCGGACACGGTCTCCAGCCAGTCGGCGGTGCGTTGGTGGCGGGCGACCCGCTCGCTGCGCGGCAACCGCTGGTAACAGACGTCGCGCACGAGGATGTGCCGGAACCGGTACTCCGTCTGGCCGGCCATCGTGGAGGTGGGCAGCTCCTGGATCAGGTCGCGTTGCTCCAGCCGGGACAGCGCCCGTTCGGCGGACTCGACCAGCCGGTTGGCCGCGTGCGCCACCGCCCCGGGCCAGAACTGCCGGCCGACCACCGCGGCGGCCTGGAGGATCGCGCGATCCGCCGGGTCGAGCAGGTCCAGCCGGTTCGCGATGACCGCCTGTACGTTGTCCGGCATCGGCGGCGCGGTGGTGAGGTCGACGGTCGGCGGCAGGTTCGCCGGCCGGCGCACTCCGGCGCCCTCCAGCAGCATGCGCACGTACTCGTGCGCGTACAGCGGATTCCCGTCGGCCAGCTCGATCAGCGTGTCCGGGGTGGCCGTGGCGGCGCCGAACATCAGCGAGTACAGGGTGCCGATGTCGGCGTCGGACAGCGGCGGCAGCGAGATCGACACCGTACCGGTGATGGTACTGGTCCAGCTCGGGTGGCGCTGGCGCAGCTCGGGGCGGGCCGTGCAGATCACCAGCAGCGGCAACCCGCGGGCCGACGCGCCGAGCTTCTCGACGAACCGCAGCATCGGCTCGTCCGCCCAGTGCAGGTCCTCGAAGACCAGTACCGTCGGCTGACGCGCCGCCATGGCCAGGATGAAGCGCCGCCAGGACTGTTCGGTCTCGGCCGGCGACAGCCCGGCACCGGGCAGCCCGACCAGCGGCTCCAGCGCGCCGGCGAGCCGGTCGGCGTCGTCGCCGACGGTCAGCTCGACCAGCGTGGCGTGCAACCGGCGCCGGGCGGTCTGTTCGTCGTCCGAGTCGAGGATGGCCGCCTCCGCCTTGACGATGTCGGCCAGCGCGGCGTAGGCGACGTTCTCCCCGAACGGCGGGCAGTGCCCGACCCGCCAGCAGATCGGCGGGTCGGTGATGGTGGCGGCGTGCCGGGCCAGCTCGCGCAGCAGCCGGCTCTTGCCGATGCCGGCGGCACCGAAGATGGTCACCAGTTGCGGCGTGTGGGTGCGCACGGTCCGGTGCAGCGCGTTGATGAGCAGTCCGCGCTCGTGCTCCCGGTCGACCATCGGGGTCGGCTCGGTGTCCAGTTGCCCGGCGCGGGAACGCCGGGCGGCGACCGCGAGCCAGATCCGGCTGGGCCGCGAGCGGCCGCGCAGTACGGCGGTGGGCTGCTCGACGTACTCGATGTCGGTGTGCGTGGCGGTGTGTGTGTTCTCACAGATGAAGACCCCACCGCCGGGCGCCAGTTCCTGGAGCCGGGCGGCGGTGTTGACCACGTCGCCGGCCACGATGGCCTGGCCGCCGTCCCGGGCCGCGGACACGTCGACGAGCGCTTCGCCGGTGGCGATGCCCACCCGGAAGGTCAGGTCGGCGACCTGGATGCGGGCTTGGCGCGGGAGGATCCGTTGCAGTTCCAGCGCGGCCCGCACGCAGCGCAGGGCGTCGTTCTCGGTGGCCACCGGCGCGCCGAACAGCGCCATCGCCGCGTCGCCGATGTACTTCTCGACGACGCCGCCGTACTGGCCGACCACCCGGCGTACCGCGGTGAAGTAGTCGTTCTGCATGGCCCGGACCTGTTCCGGGTCGGCTCCCTCGGTGAATGACGTGAATCCGACAACGTCGATGAACAGGACGCTGACCCGCCGCCGGTCGGCGGCCGGCTCCTGCAGGGAGCGCCCGCAGTTGGTGCAGAACGAGGCTCCCGCGTCGTTGCCGTGCCCGCAGTGCGGACATGCCGGGCGCAGGCTGGCGCCGCAACCGCCGCAGAAGCGATCGCCGGCGTTGGCGATGCGATGGCAGGTCGGGCACGTGGGTTCGATGTTGTCCTCCGGGGCTTCTGGGCTGCGCGCGGACGCTCAGTATCGTGACACGGCGGCAGCGGTCCGACCAACGTGTCTGGTAGCCGAAGACAGGCCGGCGGGTGGGCCGGACGGTGGGTAGAGTCGGCTCTCGCTTGCGGCGATCGGTCTCCGTTCGCGGCGATCAGTTGAGGGCAGATCAGTCAATCAGGCGCGAGCGGAGGGACCCGAACGGTGTACGTACGACTCGTGGCGGCTTGGGCCGACCCCTCCGGTGCGGTGCATGGCCCCGGCGAGTTCGTCGACGTCGACGTGGTCACGCTCGCCGAGCTGGAGGAGCAGGGCGTGGTAGAGAACGCTGGCGAGGAGAACGAGGACGTCACCGGTCCCGGGGAGAGCGACGAAGAGGAGCCCAGCTACGTCGGCCCCAGCTATGTCGGGCCCAGCTACGTCGGGCCGAGCGAGGAGACCGAGGAAGAGGAAGAGGACCCGGACGACGAGTGACGCCTCGGCACGGCGGAGCGAATCCTGGCGGGGCCGGACGATCCGGTCCCGCCATGGACCTCCGGTCGAGGGTCAGCGCGCCTCGGCCGGCCTGCGGGCGGTGTGGACCGCGCGGGTCAGCACCGGGTACGTGAAGGCCACGGTGCCCAACACCCCGGTACCGGCGACCACGAGTACCCAGCGCGCTCCCAGGCCGGCGAGCAGCGGGCCACCGATCGCGTACGCGAGCACCTCGGCGGCGTACGGGAACGTGTACACGGTGCCGAAAACCGTACCGAGGCGCTGCTGCGGTACCCGGCGGCACGGTCAGCCGGCGCCGGAATCCGGGCGCGGCCAGCAGCGCGGCGGACAGGACGAAGGTGGCGGCGTTGACCAGCAGCGTGGACCGCAGCCCCGCGCCGGCCAGCAACAGGCCGCCGAGTGCCGGGCCGGCCGCGATGCCGGTGTTGACCGCGGCGGCGAGCTGGGCGTTCGCGGCCGGCAGCCGCTCGGTACCGACCAGCTGCGGCACGAGGCTGCGCCCGCCACGAGCCGCCCGCCGCTCAGCGGTCGGTCATGCCGCCGCGGCGGCGCAGCGCGGCCAGGTCGGTGACGACGATCCGCCGCCCTTCGGTGCGTAGCCAGCCACGGCTGGCGAACGACCCGATCGCCTGGTTGACGCTCTGCCGCGAGCCGCCGGCCATCTCCGCGAGCTGGCTCTGGTTCAGCTCGATGGTGACCATCGGCGCGTGGCTGTCGCCGGCGAGCCGGACCAGCGTCTTGGCCACCCGGCCGGGCAGGTCCAGGAAGACGTGGTCGGCATTCTGCTCGGTGAGCCGGCGGATCAGCGCGCCGAGCGAGCGCATGACCGCGTCGAGGATGTGCGAGTTCGCGTGCACGAGTTCGATGAACGCGCCGCGGGACAGCGCGAGCGCCGAGCAGTCCTCGATGGCCTCGGCCGAGGCCGACCGCGCCGAACCGTCCAGAAGGGACACTTCGCCGAACACGTCGGGCGGCCGGATCACGGTCAGGACCGCCCGTTCCCCGGTCGGCGAGGTGCGGAAGACCGCGATCGCGCCGCGCTTGAGGATGATGAGCGAGTCGCCGGGGTCGTTCTCGACGAACAGCAGTTGACCCTTGCGGTACGTGCGGGGAACCGCCGCGGCGATGACCCGCTGGCGTACCTCGGGCTCCAGCCCGGCGAACATCTCGACGCCGGTCAATGCGTCGCCGGGATCCGGCAACCGTACATCCACGGGCCAACCCCTCCCCGGTCGCCGCACAACAGCTAACTAGATCATGACCCTGTTGTTGCTCTGTGTACACCCCTGACGTACGCGATGACCTCATACCGCTACGTGGCGGGTACCGCGTGGCAGGCTAGCCGGTCCCGGTGTTCGGCGCCAGCCAGGGGCCGCTGGTCGCCGCCGGTCGCCGGTGCTGGCAGGCACGGATCCGGATTCCGTCCGTGCCCGCCCTGGCCTGCTCGTACCATAATCGCCTTTCCCGCCGGAGACGAGCCGACCCGGGCGTGGTCGCGGATGGCGTTTTGATGTCGGTTCGCGGACCGGCACGTACGCGGGCGATCGGCACCGGCGGCGCCCGGGGCGGCGTGACGGGTCCCGCGTGAAACATTCTCGGCCACGCCCCGCGGCACCGCTCGATGTCGAACGGTGAATGATGGGCGGTGATGGTCTACCGCTATTTTTACGACTGCGAGTTCATCGAGGACGGGCGCACCGTCGACCTGGTGTCCATCGGCATGGTCGACGAGCACGGTCGCGAGTTCTACGCGGTCTCCACCGAGTTCGACGGCTCCCGCGCCGTGCCCTGGGTCCGCCGCAACGTGCTGGACCGGCTGCCCTCGCCCGGCGACCCGGTCTGGCGCTCCCGCCAGCGCATCCGCGACGACCTGCACACGTTCCTCACCGAGCCGCTGCGCGGCCGGCCGGACGAGATCGAGCTGTGGGCCTGGTACGCCGCGTACGACCACGTCGTCCTCGCCCAGCTGTGGGGGCCGATGACCGCGCTGCCCCGGGAGATCCCGCGGTTCACGAAGGACCTGCGCCAGCTCTGGGACGACCGGGGAAGGCCCGAGCTGCCCGACGCGACCGGCCGGCACCACGCGCTCGTGGACGCCCGGCACAACCTGGCCCGGTGGCGGGTACTGAGCGACCCCGCGCCCGCGGCCCGCGGCTAGCGCGCGTTCTCCACGCCCAGCCGGTGATCGCCGGCTGACCCGTCCGGGCGCGTCCGGCCGGCTGGCCTCCGCCGCAGTTCGGCGCGGCTGTCCCGGCGTGTCCCGCGTTCATCCGGCGTTCTCCGGGGTGGCGCTTTCTGCGCCCGGCGCCGGGTACTACAGTGCGCTCGTGAGCGCCACGTCGGACCGGTGAGCAGCCGGCCGGCGATGCGATCCTCCCGGGACCGGCAATGTCGCCGAGTGTGTGCTCCTGGGGCTTGTTGGGCAGCAACCCAACGACCTGTCGGCGGTTGCCGGCGCCCCGCGGCGCCGGACGCCCAGCGTTCCAGACATGGAAGGACGAGCACGTTATGCGTATCGGTGTGCTGACCGGGGGCGGGGACTGCCCCGGCCTGAACGCGGTGATCCGCGCGGTGGTGCGCAAGGGGGTGGACACCTACGGGCATGAGTTCGTCGGTTTCCGGGACGGCTGGCGGGGACCGCTGGAGGGGCTGACCCGGCCGCTCGGCGTCGCCGAGGTACGCGGGATCCTGCCGCGTGGCGGCACGATCCTGGGCTCGTCCCGTACCAACCCCTTCAAGATTGACGGCGGCGTCGAGAAGATCCAATCGAACCTGGCCGAACTGGGCATCGACGCGCTGGTCGCGATCGGCGGCGAGGACACCCTCGGCGTGGCCACGAAGCTCGACGAGCTGGGCGTGAAGGTGGTCGGCGTGCCGAAGACCATCGACAACGACCTGGGCGCCACCGACTACACGTTCGGCTTCGACACCGCGGTCAACATCGCCATGGAAGCCATCGACCGGCTGCACACCACGGCGGAGAGCCACCACCGCACCCTGGTCGTCGAGGTCATGGGCCGGCATGCCGGCTGGATCGCGCTGCACGCCGGGCTCGCCGGCGGCGCCAACGTGATCCTGCTGCCCGAGCGCAACTTCGACGTCGACCAGGTCGCGACGTACGTCGAGAAGCGCTTCCAGCACCAGTACGCGCCGATCGTCGTGGTGGCCGAGGGCGCGCAGCCGCTGGAGGGCCAGATGGTCACCCAGAACCAGGAGCTGGACGCGTTCGGGCACGTGCGGCTCGGCGGCATCGGCCAGTGGCTGGCCGAGTCGCTGGAGGCCAAGACCGGCAAGGAGGCCCGTACCGTGGTGCTGGGCCACATCCAGCGCGGCGGCACCCCGAGCGCCTTTGACCGGGTACTGGCGACACGGTTCGGCCTGCACGCGATCGACGCGGTGCACCAGGGTGACTTCGGCAAGATGGTCGCGCTGCGCTCCACCGACATCGTCCGGGTGCCGCTGGTCGAGGCGACCCGTGAGCTCAAGACGGTTCCGATCGAGCGGTACACCGAGGCCGAGGTCTTCTTCGGTTCGTGACGCCCGAGCCGTCCCCGGGCGACCGGTCCGGGGTCGTCGCGCGGCGCGGGACGCGTTGGGCAGGCGGGCCGGGAGCGGTCGCTTTCGGGGACGGCACGGTCGAGGGGAGCAACCACATGCACACCGTGGCGGTCATCGGCGCCGGCAAGATCGGCGAGTTGCTGCTGTCCGGCCTGCTGCGTTCCGGCTGGCCGGCCGGGCGGCTGCTGGCCACCGCGCGGCGCGCGGAGCGGGCCGAGGAACTCGCCGACCGGTACGGCATCCGGGTGCTGAAAAACGAGGCGGCGGTCGGCGAGGCCGATGTGCTGACGGTCGCGGTCAAACCGCAGGACGCCGGGGCGCTGATGGCCGACATCGGGCCGAAGGTGCCGTCCGGCAAGCTGGTGGTGTCGCTGTGTGCCGGCCTGCCCACGTCGTTCTTCGCCAAGTGGCTGCCGGAGGGCACGCCGATCGTACGGGTCATGACCAACACCCCGGCACTGGTCGACCAGGCGATGACCGCGATCTCGGCGGGCCCGTTCGCCACCCCGGCGCACCTGGAGCTGGCCGAGGAGATGTTCGCCCCGCTCGGCCGGACGGTCCGGGTACCGGAGTCGCAGCAGGACGCGGTCACCGCGCTGTCCGGCTCCGGGCCGGCCTACTTCTACTACCTGGTCGAGGCGATGACCGACGCGGGTATCCTGCTCGGCCTGCCCCGGCAGGTGGCCTACGACCTGATCGTGCAGACCGCGATCGGTTCGGCGATCATGCTTCGGGACTCCGGGGAGCACCCGGTCAAGCTGCGCGAGGCGGTCACGTCCCCGGCGGGTACCACGATCAGCGCGATCCGGGAGCTGGAGAACCACGGGGTGCGGGCGGCACTGCTCGCCGCGCTGGAGGCCGCCCGGGACCGGGCCCGGCAGATCGCCGAACAGCAGTCCTGACCGTGCCGGCGGCGCGCTGACCGGACGGTCGCGCCGCCGGCGACCGGTCCCGGTCGCCGTGCGCGGCGGCGAACGCGGAGCCGGACTGGTCATACTGAGCGTCGTGTACGGGCTGGATGACGCGCGCAAGACACTCGCGGCGCTGCGGCCGCGCCTGAATGACCTGATCACGGTCCGGGCCGACCTGGCGGAACTGCGGGCCGACCTGTCCCGCGACGGCACCAGCCGGCTGGGCGGCCTGGCCGAGGCCAAGGGCCTGGAGGCCAGGCTGTACGCCGACCTGGAGCACTTCGCCGAGCAGGGCGCCCAGATCAAGGGGTACGCCCCGCTGCTGCTGGACTTCCCCGGCGAGCTGGACGGCGTGCCGGTGCTGTGGTGCTGGCTGGAGGGGGATCCCGAGATCACCTGGTACCACCGGTTGGACTCCGGCTTCGCCGGACGGCGACCGGTACCGCGGTGAGAGCCTGCCGCGGACCCGGCCGACCGGCGGCGCCGCGCCTGGGCGGCGACCGGTGGCGTTGCCACCCCGCCCGGATACCGCACCGGGATGCGGGTGGACCGCCGCCGCCCTGCCGGACGCTGCCCGGCTCACGGCTCGCTCGGTCAGAGGTCTGCCAGACGGCTCTGACGTGCTCAGTCTCACCAACCGGAACCCGGACACTCTGTGCCGGACCGATCGGCGGCCGGCCGTACCCTGGAAGCCATGCGCCAGGAGTGGCATCGCTTCCGTAACCCGGGCCTGGAGATCGGGCGCCCGGCGACCGAACCCGAAGAGATCGAGTCCCTCGGGCTCGACCACTGGCGCACGCTGCCCCGCGACCAGATGCCGCCCTGGCCGGACATGAACGAGGTCGCCGAGGTCAGCCGGGTGCTGTCCACGGTGCCGACCATCGTCGCCCCGTACGAGGTGGACGAGCTGCGCGAGCGGCTGGCCATGGTCTGCGAGGGGCAGGCGTTCCTGCTCCAGGGCGGCGACTGCGCGGAGACGTTCGCCGACAACACCGAAGCGCACCTGTTGGCCAACGCGCGCACGCTGCTCCAGATGGCGGTCGTGCTCACCTACGGCGCCAGCCTGCCGGTGATCAAGGTGGCCCGGGTCGCCGGGCAGTACACCAAGCCCCGGTCGGGCGAGGTGGACGCGCTCGGACTGCCGGCGTACCGCGGCGATATGATCAACTCGCTGGAGGCGACGGCGGAGGCGCGGGTCGCCGATCCGCAGCGGATGATCCGGGCGTACGCCAACGCGTCCAGCGCGATGAACATGCTCCGGGCGTACCTCGGCGGCGGCATGGCCGACCTACACCTGGTCCACGACTGGAACAAGGGGTTCGTGCGGACCAGCGCTGCCGGAGAGCGGTACGACGCGATTGCCCGCGAGATCGACCGGGCCATCGCGTTCATCCGCGCCTGCGGGATGACCGACGACGAAGCGTTGCGCACCGTCACCCTGTACTGCTCGCACGAGGCGCTGGCGCTGGAGTACGACCGGGCCCTGACCCGGGTGGCCGGCGGCAAGGCGTACGGGTTGTCCGGGCACTTCCTCTGGGTGGGGGAGCGGACCCGGCGGCTGGACGGGGCGCACATCGACTACGCGTCCCGCATCGCGAACCCGGTCGGGGTCAAGCTCAGCCCGTCGGCCACGCCGGAAGTGGCGCTGGAGCTGTGCGAGAAGCTGAACCCGGAGAACATCCCGGGCCGGCTCACGCTGATCAGCCGGATGGGCAACCAGCGGGTCAAGGACGTGCTGCCGCCGATCGTGGAGAAGGTGACCGCGGCCGGGCACAAGGTGGTCTGGCAGTGTGACCCGATGCACGGCAACACCCACGAATCGTCCAACGGGTACAAGACCCGGCACTTCGACCGGATCGTCGACGAGGTGCTCGGCTACTTCGAGGTACACCGCCAGCTCGGCACCCACCCGGGCGGCCTGCACGTCGAGCTGACCGGCGAGGACGTCACCGAGTGCCTGGGCGGCGCGCAGGCGCTGGTCGACGCGGACCTGCCGGGCCGGTACGAGACGGCCTGCGACCCCCGGCTCAACACCCAGCAGTCGCTGGAGTTGGCGTTCCTGGTCGCCGAGATGCTCCGCGGGTAGCGCGCTCACAAGATCGGGAAGGCGCCGGTGGACCTGCCCGGAACTGCTCGTACTATTCGCAGGTGACCACCTCGATTGTTGATCTCCGTTCGGATACCGTGACCCGGCCGGTCGCCGCCATGCGCGAGGCGATGGCATCGGCGCAGGTCGGTGACGACGTGTACGGTGAGGACCCCACCGTGAACGCGCTGGAGGCGCGGGTCGCCGCCATGTTCGGCCACGAGGCCGCGATGTTCACGCCCACCGGCTCGATGGCCAACCAGATCTGCCTCCAGTTGCTCGTGCCGCCCGCCGAGGAACTGCTCTGCGACGCGGACGCGCACGTCGTCACGTACGAGATCGGAGCGGCGGCGGCGCTGGGCGGGATCTCGTCGCGTACCTGGCCGGCCGCCGGGGCGGACATCGATCCCGACGTGGTGGCCGGCATGATCCGGCCCGCCGGGTACAACGCCGTGGCCACCCGGGCAATCGCCGTGGAACAGACACACAACCTCGGCGGCGGGGGCGTGATCCCGCTGTCGACGCTCGCCGCCCTGCGCCGGGTCGCGGACGACGCCGGCATCGGGCTGCACTGCGACGGCGCCCGCATCTGGCACGCTCACGTGGCCGACGGGGTACCGCTGGCCAGCTACGGGGCGCTGTTCGACACGATGTCGGTCTGCCTGTCCAAGGGCCTCGGTGCGCCGGCCGGCTCGGTGGTGGTGTCGAGCCGGGAGCGCATCGAGCGGGCGCGGGTCATCCGCAAGCGCCTGGGTGGAGGCATGCGACAGGCGGGCATCCTGGCGGCCGCCGGCGACTACGCGCTCAGCCACCACATCGAGCGGCTGGCCGACGACCACGCGCGGGCGGCGAGGTTGGCCAAGGGGCTGGCGCCGTACGGCATCGTGGACGCCGGCCGGGTGGTTACCAACATCGTCCCGCTGGACCTGACCAAGGCGCCGATCGACGGCCCGTCACTGGGCGCGGCGGCCCGCGAGCACGGCGTGCTGGTCTCCGTGGTCGGGCCGAGGAGGGGTCGGCTGGTGACCCACCTGGACGTGGACGAGGCGGGGATCGACCGGGCCGTCGAGGTGCTCACCGGGATCCTGCGCGGCGCCTGACCGGCACGGCCGGTCGCCGGGCTGCCGACCCGGCGTGCTGGCGTCCGGTCGCGGCGGGTGGGTCCGTGTCCGCGGGCGGGCCGGCCACCCGCTCGGATCCGGTCGCCCGGAGCTGGCCGCTCGGCGCCGCCCGCTCGGCTCAGCGGATGCGTACGCCGGAGAACGCCGTGCCGGCCAGCTTCGCGCCGATGGCCACGACGATGATCAATCCGATCCCACCGACGATCATCGCTGCGAGGCAGCCCCAGCTCAGCCGCCGCGGCGCACCGGGGTCGGCGTCGTCGAGATCCGGATCAGTCGCCACGGCCGGCCGCCGGCCGCGGCGCCTTCGACCTCGGCTGCCGTACGGGTGACGGCCGCGTGCCGCGCCCGACCGCCGGCCGGGCGGCGGCGGTGGGGACGAGGCCCCGGAGGGTGGCGATGTCCCGGGTGTGGCCGATCGAGCCGGAACTGGGCGTCTCCACGATCACCGGTACCCCGGCCGTCGCCGGATGGGCCAGCAGCTCAGCGAACGGAGCCGTACCGATCGAACCCGCCCCGATGTTCTCGTGCCGGTCCCGGGTCGAGCCGAGCGCGTCCTTCGAGTCGTTCGCGTGTACCAGTTCCAGCCGCCCGGGACCGCACGCCGTGAGCAGCGCGTCCAGGGTCGCGGTCATCCCGCCGGGAGCGGCCAGGTCGTACCCGGCGGCCCAGGCGTGGCAGGTGTCGAAGCACACGCCCAGCCACGGGTGCCAGTCCACCGCGTCGAAGTACGCGGTCAGGTGCTCCACCCGGGACGCGAGCGACCGGCCGCCGCCCGCGCTCGGCTCGACCAGCAGCTTCGGTCCGCCCGCCTTGGCCGCCCGGTCGAGCAGCGGCAGCAGGTGCTCGCGAAGCTGAGTCATCGCCCGGTCCGCGTGGGCGGTGTCGACCGCGCTGCCGGCGTGGAACACCACGGCCGAGGCGCCGATCGCGCGGCCGCGCTCGAGCGCGTGGTCGAGGGTGGACACGGACGACGCCACCGTTGCCGGCGTCGGCGAGCCGAGATTGGTCAGCAGCGAGGCATGCACATACGCCCGGGCCTCCCGCTTGTCGATACCGGCGAGGAACGCCTTGTCCTGCTCGGGATCGCCCGCCGACAGCGCCCAGCCCCGGGGGTTGGACACGTAGACCTGCACCACCCGCGCGCCAGTGGAGTCCAGGTACGGAAGCGCGGCGCGGGCGAGTCCTCCGGCGACGGGTACGTGCGCGCCCAGCGCCCGGTCGACATCGGTGTACGGAAGCGCGGCGCGGGCGAGTCCTGCGGCGACGGGTACGTGCGCGCCCAGCGCCCGGTCGATGGCGGCTACGGGGTGATCCACAGCTGGACCTGTGAACCGGGTGGCACCGGCGTTCCCGCGGGCGGGTTCTGCTGGCGCACCTGGCCGCCGGGGATGGCGATCACCTGCACCCCGACGAGGCCGGCCTGCTGGAGGATCTGGTTGGCCTGATCGAACGAGTACCCGAGATTCGACACGTTGGGCACGGCCACCTGCGGCGGGCCGCTGCTGATGGTCAGGATGATGGTCGTGTTCTTCTCCACCCCGGCGCCGTCCGGGATGCTCTGGTTGATCACCTGGCCGGCCGGCTTGTCGCTCTGCTGCTGAGTGAAGGCGACCTGCAGGCCGAGCGCCTGGAGTTGCTGCTGGGCGGTCGCCTGGTCCTCGCCGATGACGTTCCGCACCCTGATCGGCGCCTTGCCCTTGCTGACGTTGACGGTGATCTGGGCACCCGGTGGGACGACCGTACCCGGCCCCGGGTCCGTGCCGAGCACGAAGCCGGCGGGCAGCGAGTCGTCGTACTTGTCGACCCGCTTCGGGACCATCTTCATCGCCGTGAGTGCGGCCGCCGCCTCGGTGTACACCCGGCCCTGCTCGTCGGGAACGGTGTAGCGCTCGGGGCCGAGGGACAGCGTCAGGGTCACCGTGCCGCCCCGGAGGATGCGCTGGTTGCCGCCGGGCTGCTGGCCGACCACGGTGCCCTTGGCGATCTTGTCGTCGTACCGTCCCGGGCCGATCTTCACCTTGAGGCCGTGCTGCTTGGCCTTCGCCAGGGCCTGCGCCTGGGACAGCTGGATCAGCGCGGGGGCGGAGGTGTACCGGCCCACGCCGAGCCAGTACCCGCCGCCGGCCACGAGCAGCCCGACCAGCACCAGGGCGATGGCGACCGTCCGGCGCTTGCGGGTGGTGTCGACCATCGCCGCCCAGCGCTGGCTGAACCCGGGCTTGTCGCGGTCGAGCAGTTCACCGCGGCGGTGCACGGTGCCCGTGCTGGGCCGGGGCTGCTGCGGGGCGTCGGGCAGCCTGGCCCAGGACGGGCGCTGGCTGGGCATCGCGCCCGGCATCGAGATGACCTGGGTCGAGGCGGCGGGGGAGAGCGGCACGGCCATGGTCGGCGCCGCGGCGGCATGAGTGCCGGCGGCGGCGATGCTGCCGATGTCCTCACGGGTCGCCTGGACCTCGGCCAGCAGCACGCCGGCGTCGCTGGGCCGGCCACCCGGGTCGCGCCGGGTCGCCCTGGCGACCAGGGCGTCGAGCGCGGGCGGCAACCCGGCCACATACTTCGACGGCGGCGGGACATCCTGGTCGACATGCGCCCAGGCGATCTCGACGGGCTTGTCGCCCTCGTAGGGGACCCGGCCGGTGAGCATCTCGAACAGCACGATGCCGGCGGAGTAGATGTCGGTTCGCGGGTCGGCGCGCCCGTCGGTCACCAGTTCCGGTGCCACGTACGCGACGGTGGCCAGGAGTTGCCCGCCGTTGTCGTCGGCGCTGGCCTCGACCGCCCGGGCCAGCCCGAAGTCGGCCACCTTCACCACGGCGTCGAGCAGGCTTCCGCCTCCGGGCGCCTCGGCGACCAGGACATTCTCCGGCTTGATGTCCCGGTGCACGAGCCCCGCCCGGTGCGCGGCGGCCAGCGCGGCGAGGACCTGTTCGAGGATCGCCAGCGACTCCAGCGGGCCGAGCCGGCGCCGGTCGGACAGCATCTCGCGCAGGGTGCGGCCGCGGACGTACTCCATGATCAGATACGGCAGGCCCTCGTGGACCCCCTGGTCATAGACGGCGACCACGTTCGGGTGGGTGAGCCGGGCGATCGTCTTGGCTTCGTCGGTGAACCGCTCCAGGAAACGCAGGTCTTTGGACTGGCCCGGATGAATGATCTTCAGCGCGACCGTGCGCTCCAGCCGCTCGTCGGTGGCCGTATACACAGTCGCCATTCCCCCGCGGGCGAGCCGTCCGCGGATGCGATAGCGCCCGTCAATGAGCGCTCCGATAAGCAAATCGACGACCTTGGTGTCCATCAGCAGGCAAGTCTATGAGGCGGGTCCGACGGTTCTTCTGGCGCGTTCGGCCACGGGTGGTTGACGGCAGTCAGGATGCCACAGCGTGGCCGTTCTGCGGTACCGCGCCTGGTCATTGGGGGTCGGGCGGGGCAGGGGTGGTAGCCGTCGGAGACGACGTGACTACCGAGGGCGACGGCGATGGCGACGCTGAGCCGTCGGGGGTGGGCTGCCCGGTCGGGCAGGCGGACCCCTGCCGGGGCGTCGTACTGGGCGTCGGGCTGGCGGTGCGCCCGACGGGTGCCGGGCGGCCGGTCGAGGACACCGGTACGGCGGGGGTGTCCGGGCGCGCGGCCGGGCCGTACGGTTCTTCCGCTGCCGGCACCGTACCGGGCGGTGCGGCGGTGGGCGCGGCGGGCAGGGTGGGCGGCACCCCGCCGGGCGGCTGAGCGCTCGCTCCCAGCGCGTTCAGGCCGCCGGACACGGCCAGGTAGCTGCCGGCCAGGCCGCCGGCCAGGAGGAGCGCGACCGCAGCGGCGGTGGAGGCGGGTCGGGGCGCCTCGTCCTGGTCGTCGTGGGCCGGCGGCCAGCGGGTCATGGGCGGTCCCCTTTCCCGGTACCGGTGATCGAGCGGGCCGGTCCGGGTGCTCCGGGTGACCGGCGAGCCGTCCGCGCGCCGGTCGCCGGTGGCAAGGCAGGACAGGCCGCCCGCCGGCGAGCCCGCCGTGGCAAGGTGGTGGGGTGACCGAATCCGCCTCCACGACCGGCCGGGCCGTCGAACCGGCAGAGTGGGTCGACCTGCCCGATCTCGCCGAACGGCTGGATATCCCGGTGACCCGGGTGCATCAGCTGATCCGCGATCGGCATCTGCTCGCGGTGCGCCGCGACGGCGTCCTGCGGGTGCCTGTCGAGCTGATCGCCACGCCGACCGTCCGTAAGCACCTCCCGGGGGTCCTGACGCTGCTGCACGACGCTGGGTACAACGACGAAGAGGCGTTGCGGTGGCTGTACACCGCGGACGAAACACTCCCCGGCACGCCCGCGGAGGGGCTGTCCGGCAGCCGGGCCACCGAGGTCAAGCGCCGGGCTCAGGCGCTCGGCTTCTGACCCGGATGAGTGCCCCGCCACTGCCCGCTCCCCGGCTGGTCCGGCTCGGCGCCTCTGGCGCCGCGCGGCGACCCGGACCGGTCGATGCGCCATGCGCCACCTGACGTACCTGGCCGTGCTCGCCGGCTGCCTGGCCGGCGCGCTGTGGCTGGAGCCGGTGCTGCGGGTACAGGTGCTGCGCCAGTGGCGCCGGTTGCTGCTGACCGTCCTACCGATCGTGGTGGTCTTCGGCGGCTGGGACATCGCCGCGATCGCCGCCCATCACTGGAGCTACGACCCCGCGCAGACCACCGGGGTCCGGCTGCCCGGCCGGCTGCCGCTGGAGGAACTGCTGTTCTTCATCGTGGTACCGGTCTGCTCGGTGCTCGGGTACGAGGCGGTGCGACTGACCCGGCAACGGCAACGCCAGCGGCGGGAGCGGCGGGACGAGCAGGCCGGGCGCCAGCCGGACCGGGTGGCCCGGTGACGTACACCGAGGCTGCGCTCGCCGGAGTCGCCGGGGCGCTGCTGGTGGACCTGGTCCTGCTGCGTACCCGGCTGGTCGGGTCGCGCACGTTCTGGCTGGCGTACCCGATCGTGCTGGCCGGTCAGCTGCTCGCCGACGGGGTGCTGACCGGGCGGCGCATCGTGCGGTACGACCCGGGCACGATCATCGGCTGGCGGCTGGCCTACGCTCCGGTGGAGGACCTGGCCTTCGGCTTCGCCCTGGTGCTCAGCACCCTGTCGCTGTGGGTGTGGCTCGGCCGGCGCGGCGGCGCCGGAGCACCACGACCAGGACCGCGATGATCAGGACGGTGTCCAGCAGCGCGCCGGGCAGCTTGGTCAACGCGGCCAGCCCGCTGCCGTCCGGCAGGACGAACAGCGCCAGCCCCGCCGCGGCCAGGCCGAGCCGGTACCGGGTCCGAGCGCCCGCCACCGAGTAGGCCAGCACGGCCAGCGGCGCCAGCAGGTACCAGGGGAACGCGACCGGAGCCAGCAGCACGGTGGCCACCATGGCCGCCCCGGCGGCGGTCACCACCGACCCGGGCTGGGCCGCTCGGCGCCGGGCCCGCCACCACAACGCCACCAGGAGCGCCGCGAGGACCAGTGCTCCGGCCACCCGGGCGGCGGCCAGCGCGGGCGCGGCCAGCTCCGCCCGGCCCAGGCCCCGGGCCAGGTAGCCGGCGGCCATGCCCAGGCCGGTGGGCAGCGAGGTCCACTGGATCAGACCGGTGGTGCCCCGCAGCGCGTGCAGCCAGCCCACCCCGTACCCGCTCGGTACGGCGAAGGCCGCGTAGCCACCGGCGAGCCCCAGGCAGGTCGCCACGGCGGACCGGGTGATCTCCCGCCAGCGCCGGTCGCCGGCCGCGAGCAGCACCAGGAACGGCAGTGCGACCAGCGCTGTCGCCTTGACCCCGACGGCCAGCCCGAGCAGTCCGCCGGCAGTGACCGCACGCCAGAGCGCGCCCCGCGCGGTCGGTGCCCGCCGCGCCGCACCCGCCGGGCCCGGCCGGGCGGCCACCGCGAACCCGGCCATCACGAACCCGGCCAGCAGGGCGTCGTTGTGCACCCCGGACACCGCGTGCACCAGCGCCAGCGGGCTCAGCACGGCCAGCCACGCCGCCCCGCGCGGGTCCACACCCAGCGTGCGGGCAAGCCGGTGACCGGCCCAGGCGGCCAGCGCCAGGCCGGCGAGCGCGACCACCCGCAGCAGCGCGATCGCCGCCGCCAGGTGGCCGCCCGAGCCGGCCGCCGCCCCGCCGGACAGCAGCAGCCACAGCGGCCCGTACGGGGCGGGTGTGTGCCACCACAGCGGCGGTACCGCGGGCAGCCACGGGCAGGGCAGCGCGGCGATCCCGCCGGTGTACGGGTTCAGCCCGTGGCTGACCAGCGTGCCCTGGCACGCATAGGCGTACCCGTCCCGGCTGGCCAGCGGGGCGCTGGCGGCCAGCGTCGCCACCCAGGACAGGCCGATGAGCAGCAGGCGGCGGGGTGGCACGCGGTCCAGCCGGCGGCCGAGCCCGAGCCAGGCCGCACCGAGCAGGATCGTGCCGGCCAGCCACACGGCCACCGCGGGTGCGCCGCGCGGATGGTCGCCCCGCGCCAGGTAGCTGGCCGCGGTCAACTGGGCGGCGCCGATCAGCCCCAGGGCACCGAGGCCCGCCGTACCGGTGACGGCGTCCTTCGTCCACCCGGCGGCTTGCCTCCACGCCCCGGGCCGCGCAGACTGCGCCCAGGTACGGGACACCGGGGGCTGGGGGGCCGGAACCGGTTGATCGGAGGGGGGTGTCCTGGGCGTGCTGGCGTGGGGTCGGTCAATGTCCGGAGGGCCCGGGTCGCTGGTCGGCGAGGGGGCGGTACCGGTCGGTGCGCCGGCGCCCCCGGGCAGCTTCCGGGCCTGGTGCGGGGGCGGGTCAACCACAGATGACTCCCCTCCAGCGACTGTCACCGCAACGCTACCAATGCCGGGCGTACCGGACCGTGGACCGGCCGGGGCGGCGGCCGCGTGGGTGCGGAGTTGACCGGCCGGCTCGGCGCCGTCGTCCGGGCCGCCCAACCGCCCGGGGTGTACCTGTGGCGGTCCCGGGCGCACCACGGCGCGGTACGGCGGGAGCTGAGCGCGCTCGGCTGGGCGGCGTACCCGCTCAACGGCCGCCGGATCACCGACGCGAACCGGTCGCATGAGGAGTGTGCCCGGATCCTCGCTTTTCCGGCCTGGTTCGGGCACAACTGGGACACTCTGGCCGACTGCCTGTCCGACCTGTCCTGGTTGCGGGCCCGGGGGCACGTGCTCATCTGGGACCGGTACGGCGTGCTCGCCCGCGCCGACGCCCGCGCGTGGGGGCGGGCGTACGAGGTGTTCCAGGCGGCCATCGCGAGCCGCGCCGGCACCAACATGGCCCCGCTGTATGTCCTGCTGCGCGGGCTCGGCCCGGTGAGCTCCCCGGTCTCCGGGGCGCCGATCCCGCTGCTCGACGCGGCCCGGGTCGGCTAGCGGTCAGCCCGGCCGCCGGGGTCGGTACTGGTCAGTCCAGCCGCCGGGTGGCGGCCTCGGCCAGCTCGTGCAGCATCTTGAGCGCCTCTCCCTCCAGGCACACGCCGTGGAGCGCGGCCAGCGCCTCGTCGGTCAGTTCGTCGATGCGCCGCTCGGTGCGCGCCAGCGCGCCGGTCTGTTCGATGATCTGCCGCAGCCGGGTCACCCCGGCCTCGTTCAGGTCCGGGTCGCCCAGGCCGGCCCGCAGCGCCTGCCGCCCGGCCGGGCCGGCGGTCTCGATCGCGACCGCCACCAGGTAGGTCCGCTTGCCCTCGCGCAGGTCGTCGCCGGCCGGCTTCCCGGTGCGGGCCGGGTCGCCGTACACCCCCAGGATGTCGTCGCGCAGCTGGAACGCCTCGCCCAGCGGCAGGCCGTACCGGGAGAAGGCCGCCCGTACCGGCGGTGGCGCGTCCGCCAGCGCCGCGCCGAACAGCAGCGGCCGCTCGACCGTGTACTTGGCCGACTTGTACCGGGCGATCATGCCGGCCCGCTCGACCGAGGTGTCGCCGGTCACCTGGGCGAGGATGTCGAGGTACTGCCCGGCGGACAGTTCGGTGCGCATCTCGTCGAAGTCCGGCCGGGCCCTGGCCAGGGCGGCCGGGTCCAGCCCGCTGCCGTGCAGCAGCTCGTCCGACCACGCCAGGCAGACGTCGCCGAGCAGGATGGCGGCGGCCCGCCCGTACCCCTGCGGGTCACCGGCTAAGCGCTGGCGCAGGTGCGCGTCGCTGAACCGGCGGTGCATCGAGGGCCGGCCCCGGCGGGTGTCGGAGCCGTCCATGACGTCGTCGTGGATCAGGGCGCTGGCCTGCACGAACTCCAGGGAGGCCAGGGCCGCGACCACTTCGTCCCGATCCTCGCCGCCGGCGCTTCGGTACCCCCAGTACCCGAACGCGGGGCGCAGCCGCTTGCCGCCGCCCTGCACGAAGTCCTCGATCGCCTCCACCACCGGGCCGAGCGCCGGGTCGATGCCGATCAGCCGGGCGCGCTGCCGGGACAGAAAGGAGCTCAGCGCCGTTTCCACGCGGAAACGGAGATCAGCGCGGTCGGCCGGAGCGACGTTCACCCACCGACGGTAGCCGGTCGCCACACCGGATCGAGTACGGCCTGTCCAGCGTGTGATGGACGTCGGCCAGGGGGTCCGGGGCGGCCAGGGGATGAGATGACCGGCGAGCCGGACGGGTTGCCCCGCTAGAGTCAGGGAGTGGCACTTGGTCTCCCGTCCGTGATGCCCGGCGGGCCCGCGTCCGTCGGTGAACTGATCGGTGGGCATGAACCGACGTTCTCGTTCGAGTTCTTCCCGCCCCGCGACGACCAGCAGGAACGCCAACTCTGGCAGGCGATCCGCGAACTGGAGCCGCTGCGCCCGTCGTTCGTCTCGATCACCTACGGCGCCGGCGGTTCCACCAGGGACAACACGGTCGCGGCCACGGAGCGGGTGGCCAACGACACCACGCTGCTGCCGATGGCGCACCTGACCGCCGTCAACCACTCGGTCGCCGAGCTGCGCAACATGATCGGCCGGTTCGCCGGAGCAGGCATCCGCAACGTGCTCGCGGTCCGTGGCGACCCGCCGGGCAACCCGCAGGGCGAGTGGGTGCGCCACCCGGACGGGGTGCTGTACGCCGAGGATCTTGTCCGGCTGGTCAAGGAGTCCGGCGACTTCTGCGTCGGGGTCGCCGCGTTCCCGTACAAGCACCCGCGCTCGCCGAGCGTGGAGTCGGATACGGAGTATTTCGTCCGCAAATGCCGGGCCGGCGCGGACTTCGCGATCACGCAGATGTTCTTCGACGGCGACGACTACCTCCGGCTGCGCGACCGGGTCGCCGCGGCCGGCGGGCAGACGCCGATCCTGGCCGGCATCATGCCGGTGACCAGCATGCGCACCATCGAGCGGGCCGCCGTGCTGTCCGGGGCGCCGTTCCCCCCGGCGCTGGCGGCGCAGTTCGAGCGGATCAGCGACGACCCGGCGGCCGTCCGCCGGCTGGGCATCGAGCAGGCCAGCCTGCTGTGCGAGCGGCTGCTCGCCGAGGGCGTGCCGGGCATCCACTTCATCACGCTCAACCGGTCGACCGCGACCCGTGAGGTCTGGCAGAACCTGCCCATGGGAGTGCGTATCTGAGCGTGGATGGACTGCGCACCTGGGACCAGTACGCCACCCGGTGGGCGGGCCTGCACGGCGGTGTGGACCCGCGGACCAGTTCGGCGTCCGTGGCGGGCTGGCTGCGGATGTCGTACCGGGTCGGCCGGCTGCTGGCCCGGATCAAGGTGCGGCCGTCCCTGCTGACCACGCTCGGGCTGGTGTGCAACGCGCTGGTCCTGTACGTGACGGCGCAGCACAGCTTCTGGCCGATCGTGGCCGCCGCGCTGGTCGTGCTGTCCGGCGTGATGGACAGCCTGGACGGTGCGGTCGCGGTGATCACCAACCGGGTCACCCGGCTCGGTTACGTGTACGACTCGGTGGCCGACCGGCTCGGGGAGGCCGCCTGGGTCGGCGCTCTCTGGCTGATCGGGGCGCCCGGCTGGCTGGCCGTACTGGTCGGCGGGCTGGCCTGGCTGCACGAGTACGTCCGGGCCCGGGCCACCGCCGCCGGCATGGCGGAGATCGGCGCCGTGACGCTGGGCGAACGGCCGTCCCGGCTCGTCCTGATCGTGATCGGGCTGGTGCTCTCCGGCGTGTCCGGACTGGTCGCGATCGACCTGCCGGCCGGTACGGCGACCATCGTGGCCGCGATCTTCGTGCTTCTCGGCGTGGTCGGCCTGATCCAGTTGGTGGCCACGATCCAGACCGCGCTGACCTCCCCGCGGCGCCGCCGCTGAGGCGGGTCCCGGCCCGCCGTCCGGTCCGCCAGCCGAAAGCGCCGGTGCCGCTCAGCGCGCCGGCCCGACCCGCCGGGCCACGTTGCCGGCGGACAGCGTGACCAGCGGCAGGCCGCCGCCCGGATGGGTGGAGCCGCCGACCAGGTACAGGCCGGCCAGCGGGCCGCGGTTCGCCGGGCGCAACAGGCGGTGGGCGGCGGTGCCGTAGATCGAGCCGCCCGGGGTGAGCGTGCCGGCCTCCAGATCGGCCGGGGTACGGATCTTCCGGAACACGATCCGGTCCCGCACGTCCACGCCCCGCTCGGCGAGTACGGCCAGGATCCGGTCGGCGTACCCGTCGGCCACGCCGGCCGCCCGCCAGTCCACCGGCCCCTGGGGCGCCGCGTTGACCAGGACGAACCAGGACTCGTGGCCGTCCGGCCGCACCGCCGGATCGTCGGCCACCGTGACCAGCACGGTCGGGTCCTCGGCCAGCCGGCCACCGAACACCGCGTCGAACTCGGCGTCCTGGTCGGCCGGGAAGAACACGGTGTGGTGCGCCAGGCCGGGGGTGCGGCCGCGCACCCCGAGCAGCAGCACGAACCCGGCCAGGCTCGGCTCCCCCAACCGGGACAGCCGGCGCGGGTCGGGCAGCAGGTCGCGGTAGACCGTCCGGACGTCCACGCCAGCGATCACCACGTCGGCCGGCACGCTGCGGCCGCCGGCCAGGGTGACGCCGGCGACCCTGGCTCCGGCTTGCTCGATGCGGGTCACCGTCCGTCCGGTGTGCACGTCCACGCCCAGCTCCAGGCACCGGGTCGCCAGCGCGTCGGCGAGGCCGCCCAGGCCGCCGCGCAGGTACCAGCCGCCGAAGGCGAGCTCCGCGTACGGGATGGCGACCAGCGCGGCGGGCGCCCGCCGGGGGTCCGCGCCGGCATAGCTGGCGTACCGGTCCAGCATCATCCGCAGCCTCGGGTCGGTCAGGTAGCCGCGGCCCAGCCCGCGCAGGGTGCGGCCGGGCGCGACGGCGGCCAGGTGGCGGACGCGCCAGGCCAGCCGGTACAGGGCCAGCGGGGAGTCCACGGTGGACGTGAGCACGTGCCGCCACGAGGTGTCCCACACCCGCGCGGCCCGGCGCCACAGCCGCTGCCAGTCCCGTGCCGCGCCCGGGGACAGGGCGGTACGCAGGCGGTCGGCGAACTCGTCCGGGTCGGCGCAGGAGTCCAGTCGGGTACCGTCCGGGAACACGTGCCGGACGATCGGATCCAGCGGCTGCGGGTCCAGGTCGACGTCGGTGAACAGCTGGGGGAGGGTCAGCAGCCCCGGCCCGGTGTCGAACCGGAACAGCCCCTCCGCTGTCCGGCGCGAGTACCGGCCGAGCATGCCGCCGACAGTGCCGGCCTGCTCGAAGACGGTGACCCGGTGCCCGGCCCGGGCCAGCCGCACCGCGGCGGTCAGCCCACCCACCCCGGCGCCGATGACCACGACCCGACTCAAGGGGACAGCGTATCCACCGGGCGGCCCTTCCATGCCAGCGAACCCCTGCGGTGTAACCGGTACGAGCGGGCGGTGAGGTAGGCGAGCACCAGCATCGAGGCGGGGTGGGCGAGCGCGTCGGGCAGCGCACGGCCACCGGTCGCCCGGGCCGTGACGATCCGGCCCAGGACGCCGAGCAGGTACCCGGCGAGCCCGGCCCACGGCGCGACCGGGATGAGCGCGACCGGCGCCACGTACAGCAGCAGCAGCGCCAGCACCGTGGCGGCGGCCCCGATCGGGGACCCGAACGACGCCCACAGCGACTTGGTGTACCCGTCGCGCACGCCGGCCCACGACTCGTACATCCGGCAGGACGCCAGCGGCGAGCCGTCGGCCAGCGCGATCCGCCCACCGGAGCGCTTGACCGCCCGGGCCAGCTCGATGTCCTCCAGCACCGCGCCGGCCACCGCCGCGTGGCCGCCGGCCCGCTCGTACCGGGCGCGGCGGGCGAGCAGGAACTGCCCGCCGGCGGCGGCCAGCGACGGGCGCGCAGAGCGCTCCATCGCCCGCAGCGGCAGGAAGGTCAGCCAGAGCCACTGGAGCAGGGGCTGGACCAGGCGCTCGGCCGGTGACGCGGCGACCATCCGGGGGTACGGGCAGACCAGGTCGAACCCGTCCAGCAGCGCCACCCCGGCGGCCACCGCGTGCGGCGCGAGGACCACGTCCGCGTCGAGGAAGGCGAGCACCTCGCCCCGGGCCGCGCCGGCCAACTGGTGGCAGGCCCACGGCTTGCCGAGCCACCCGGCCGGCGGCGCGGCGCCGGTGATCAGCCGGACCCGGTCGCCGGCCAGGGCGCGGACCACCTCGGCGGTACCGTCGGTGGACCCGTCGTCGAGTACCACGATCTCCAGTTGTGGTACGGACTCCTGAGCCAGCAGCGCTTCCAGGCATGGCCGCGCCCGGTGGGCCTCGTCGCGCAGCGGCAGCAGGACCGAGACCGGTACCGCCACGGTGGCCGGCCGGCTGACCGGCCGGCGCAGCAGCAGCGCGTTGACCGCGCCGTGGATGGTCAGCAGGGCGACGACGACCGCGATGACCAGCGCCGGTACGGCGACCGGGCCGCCGGGCCAGCTCACCACAGCGCGACCGCCAGCGGGATCGCGACCAGTCCCATGCCGACCGCTCCGGCCGCGGCGGAGATCGGCAGGTGCAGGAAGACCGCGTGGGCCAGCACCGAGGACAGGTAGGTCCACAGGTACAGCGCGGACATCGGGGAGTCTCGACGCCGGTCGGCGGCGCGCGCCCGGGGCCCGGAGCCGAGCGCGAACAGCGCCATCATCACCACGGCGACACCCAGCCATCCCAGGTAGTTCGTGTACGGGATGCCGGCCAGCCCCGGCGCCGGATGCCGCCAGTGCCAGTACCCGCCGGCCACCAGCTGCGGGTCGAGGAACAGGTCCCAGGCGGCCAGCCCGAGCGCGGCCACCGCGACGCGGGTGGCGCCACGCCGGGCCGCGCCACGCCGAACCGCGCCACGCCGAACCGCGCCATGGCCGGCCGGGTCGTGCCGGGCCGGCGCGCCGGGGATCAGCTGGGTCGCGGCCAGCCACGCCGGCCAGGCCATCCAGGTCCAGGCGAGCGGGACGACCAGCGGTACGCCGAGCAGCCGCGGCCCGAGTGCGGCGGAGTACCGGTACCCGCCGAACGGGAACCCGGTACGCACGCCCAGCGCCTCCACGGCCAGCCCCCCGGCGCAGGTCACCGCGACCAGCGCGGCGGCGGTACGCGGCCCCCGGGTGGTCAGCGCGTGCCCCACCGAACCGGCGAAGCCGACCAGGACCGTCGCGATGACCAGGCCGGTGCGGGCGCCGCCGTGGGCCAGCGGGTACCCGATCTGGAGGAGCACCAGCGCGCCGAGCGGGAGCCAGCGTGCCGAACCCGGGCCGGCCGGGTTCCGCGTGCCGGGCACCGGGGCGGCCGGCCGTACCCGGCCGGCGGCGCGCATCACCGCAGTGGCAGCGGGCGGCCGAGGATCGCGAAGGGCCGGTCGTCGCCGGGGAAGTGGAAGTGGCGCAGCACGTCGACGAACTCGAACCGCCGGTACAGCCGCCAGGCCCGGGAGCGCCGCTCGTCCGCCTCCGGGGTGGACAGCAGGGTGGTGCGTCCGGTGGCCATGCTCAGCAGCACGCGGAGCTGGCTCGCACCCAGGCCGTGACCCTGCGCGTCCGGCCGTACGTGCAACTCGACGACCTCGAAGCAGTCGGACAGCCACGCCTTGCGGGCGTCCCGCCGCAGCGCGCTGCGTACCTGGTCGTGCCACCACTGCCCGGACCCGGACGTGTACCCGTACCCGAAGCCGAGCAGCCGGTCGTCCGGCCCCAGGGTGGCCACGGCGCGGAACCCGGAGCGGTGCACGTGCCCGGCCACGTACCCGCGGCGTGCCTCCAGCAACGCGGCCGAGTAGCCCATGGCCTGCCCGTACACCTCGATGACGTCATCCAGCCGGCGGGCGAGCACCTCCGGCTGCCACGCCACCAGCCTCACGCCCCCGGGTTCGGCGATGTCCCTCCGGTCCGTTGCCTGCCCGTGCTGGGCCTGTCCGCCGCGTGCCTCTCCGCGCCCCACCCGATCACCCCGGTCTCACCGACGACGTCCAGCACGGCAAAGCGGGCGAACATCTCCTCGGCGTACCAGCCGGTGGTCGTGGTCCACTCAATCGCCTGGCGGTGCTGTGGGTGACGGTACGCGAAGGACAAAAGATCCGCGGGTCGACGCCACAGGGTTATCGTCCCTTGCCAGCCGAGCGGGGCCTCACCGACGCCGAACGCGGCCAGCAGACCGGACGCATGGGACGCCGCGTGGGCAACCGGACCTATCGCGCGCCAGAATTCCACCGCTCGGGTGGCGCGGAGCCGTGCCCTGGTCAGTGCCAGTATCGGGCGGTCTGTTCCGGCTGCGCGTTCCGTTCCGTCCGCGTCGTTGGTCGGGAACGGTTGGCGCCCGGCCCACGAACCGCGTGCGGCGAGCGGGGCCAGGTCGATGCGGCAACTGGCGACCGCGTCCCGGTCCCAACCGGGGAACCGGGGCGGGGTTCCGTCGTGCACGGCCAGTGCGGCCCACCGGGTGGGGTCGGCGCTCCCCGGGCCGAACCGACCGTCCCTGCCGGTACCCAGCAGCTTGACGAAGCGCACGCCGGGCTGGCGGCGTACCCGCCGGCGGCCGAGCGCCATCCGCCACAGGGCGGCCGGGATCGCCGCGGCGGGTACCCGCCACACGTACAGCGACACGTTGCCGGCCGCACCGGGGCCGGACGCGGGCGGTCGGGTCACGCCACCTCGGCGGGTGTACCCGAGGTGATCCGGACCAGCTCCGCGTAGGTGGTGGGAAACACCGCGTGCGGGATGCCGCCGGCGGCCCAGATCTCGTCGTACTGCTCCAGCGCCGTGTCGACCAGCGTGCGCAGCGGGCTCGGGTGGCCCACCGGGGCGACGCCCCCGATCGGCTGGCCTGTGTGGGTGCGCACGAAATCGGGTGTGGCGCGCTTGAGCGCGCTCACCCCGACCAGCGCCGCGACCTTGGCGGTGTCCACCCGGTGCGCCCCGGACGTCAGCACCAGCAGCGGGCTCCCGTCGGCGTCGAAGATCAGTGAGTTCGCGATCTGCCCCACCTCGACGCCCAGCGCGGCAGCGGCCGCGACCGCGGTGGAGACGGCGTCGGGGAGCATGCGCACCCGGCTCGACGCGTCGCCGCCGGCGCGCGCGCCGGCCGAGTCCAGAACGTCCTGTACCGCGGTCACATTCGGGTGCATCGCATCATCCTCTTCCGGTTTCGTCGGGTCGGTGCCCTCATCGCAGCTGTGATGTCGTGGGTTATCGGGGGTTCATCGAGTTTGTCGAATTTACCGAGTTTGTCTAGTGGCATTCGCCGGTGGGGTCGATGGCGCCGGGCGGCTTGCCGAATTGTCGCCGATCACCCGGTCGTCGCGGGGCGGCGGAGGCCCCCGCCCGCCGGCCGGTCGGGTTCGCGCATGGGATTGCGGTCTTGTCGTACCCGGGGTTTACTCTAGTAGTAGTTCGAACGATTGTTCGAATCGATCGGGAGGGGCGATTCGCGGCGCGCCTTCCGAGGCGCCCCCACCGGCAGGCCAGCCGTGGGCGGTCGCGCGAGGCCGGGCATTCGCGGGCTCGGTCTCGACAGGGTGCTCGTCCACCGCCCCCGACCCCCGGGCGGTGGACGGGACCCGGAGCCGGAGGGCGTGGCGTGGGGAAGCGCCACCCCTACCGGCACCGAACGTTCCGGGTCGCGCGGCGCGGCCGGGTGGCCCGGAACGTTCGCTGGTCCACGGCCTCGTGCCCGGACCGGCACCTGCTGCTGCGACTTCCTCCGCAGCAGAGATTCGACAACCCGTCGATCTGGAGGAGAAACAGCATGCGTCCGACCCCAACGCTCACCGTGGCCGACCAGGGTCACCCGGCTTCGGCGTCGGCAGCGGGGCCCAGCCGTCCCGCGCCGGCCATCCCGGCCCATGCCCTCCCGCACCGCACGCCCGCCGAACTCCTCTCGCTCGCCCGCCGGGGCCTGGCGGAGGCCGAGGAACTGCGCCTCGACGGCCTGCGTTACGCCACCGCGCACCTGGCCGCGCTGCGGGCCGCCGCCGCAGTGCTCGCCGCCCGCGCCCGACCGGTCCCGGCCCGTCGCGGCAAGCTGACCAACGTGTGGGTGCTGCTCACCATGGTCGCCCCGGAGCTGGGCGACTGGGCGGCCTACTTCGCGGCCAGCGCGGGCAAGCGGGCCGCCGCCGAGGCGGGCATTCCCCGGGTGGTCAGCACGCGGGAGGCCGATGACCTGGTGCGGGCCGCCGGGTCGTTCGTGGCGGTCGTCGAGTTGGCGCTGGGACTGACCCATCCCTCGCTGCTCGACGAGATGGTCGCCTGACGCGGGACCGGCACAGCAAGGGGGGCGCACCACCGTGGCCGGCATCGTCGCGCTGCGTCGTCACCTCGGTGATGCGGTGCGGAAGGGCCCCGCGCCCACGGGGGACGCGGGCTCCGGGACCGGCCCGGCCGAGCTTTCCGTTCGGCCGGGCCCGGACACCGGAGCGGGTCTTACCACGCTGGTACGCGACGCCGGGCTGGCCGGACTGGTCCGCCCCGCCAGCGCGCAGCACGCCGACGAGACCGGTACGGCCGGCGACCGGGTGCTGCCGGTCCTGCCCGAGCTGCGGTACCTGCTTCCGGCCGGCGGACTCCGGCGCGGCTCCACGGTCGCGGTGACTCCCGGCACGACCTCGATCCTGCTGGCGCTGCTCGCCGCCGCCTCCCGCTCCGGTTCCTGGTGCGCGGTGGTCGGGCTGCCCACGCTGGGTCCCGCGGCCGCCGCCGAATTCGGCATCGCCCTGGACCGGCTCGCGCTGGTGCCTCACCCCGGGCCGGAGTGGCCGAGCGTGGTCGCCGCGCTGCTCGACGGTGTGGACATCGTGGTCGCCGCGCCACCCGGGCCGGTCGTCGCGAGCGTGTCCAGCCGGCTGGCCGCGCGGGCCCGGCAGCGGGGCGGTGTCCTCGTGCCGTACGCGCGGTGGAGCGGTGCCGACGTGGTGCTCGACTCGTCCGGCGGGAGCTGGCACGGCCTCGGGCAGGGACGCGGTCGGCTGCTCCGGAGGGAAATGACGATCTCCGCCCGTGGCCGGGGTGCGGCGGCCCGGCCCCGCGGGATCACCGTCTGGCTGCCCGACCGCACC
>JBDZVD010000201.1:0-7944 GCA_040255525.1 Micromonosporaceae bacterium
GTCGATTTCGAGCACACCCGCCTCGACGCCCGTATCCGCGACTTCGCCCGCCTCGAACACCGCTACTGGCGTCGAGCGCCCCGCCTCCGCACGGCCTTCTTCGACGGCTACGGCCGCCCACTCGATTCCAGCGAACACCAGCTCCTGGAACGCTTCCGCCTCCTGGAGGCGGTGACCGCACTGGTACGAGGCCACGAAGCGAACAACGCGGAACTCCTGACCCACGGCCGCACACTCATCACCAGCATCCACCAACCACCTCAGAGGACCCCTATGCCCACGCCAGCCGCCGCCCATGGACCCCGCGAGTCACTTCCCCGGCGAGCCGTCGTCACCGGCGCCGCCGGTTTCATCGGCTCCCACCTGTGCCAGGCATTGCTCGCGCGAGGCGTGACCGTGATCGGTGTGGACCGCCGCGATCCCAGCAAGCACCTCAGCACCGCCCACAACCTGGCCGACATCCGTACTCACCCAGGCTTCGTTTTCGCCACCGGCGACCTGCGCACCTGTGCCATCGAACCCCTGCTGCTCGACGCCGACGTCGTCTTCCACCTGGCCGGCGTCCCAGGCGTCCAGCCCTCATGGGGAGCCGACTTCGACGACTACGTCGCCTCCAACATCTCGGCCACCCAGCGGCTCATGCACGCGGTGACGAGGCTGCGCATCCCGCGCCTCGTCGTCGCGTCCTCCTCCAGCGTCTACGGCGCCCCCGACGGCGACCGCCCCAGCGCCGAAACCGATCACCCGCGCCCCGCCTCCCCGTACGCGGTGACCAAGCTCGCGGAGGAACAGCTCTGCCTCGCCCACGCGGCCCGATCGGACTGCGACACCACCGTGGTGGCCTTGCGGTACTTCACCGTCTACGGCCCGCGCCAGAGGGAGGACATGTTCGTCCAGCGCCTCCTGACCGCAGCCTCAACCGGTCTGACCCTCCAGATCTACGGGGACGGCAAGCAGCGCCGCGACTTCACCTACATCGACGACGCCATCAACGCGACCATCGCGGCAGGCACCGTCTACCTGCCCAACAGCGTGATCAACGTCGGGGCCGGCCGCACCATCAGTCTCAACGACGTCGTGGAACGAGCCCACCAGCTCACCGGCCAGGCCATCAACGTCCGATCCACCAGCGCACGGAGCGGGGATGTCTCTGTCACCTGCGCCGACGTGACCTCAGCGCGTCGGCTGCTCGGCTGGGCCCCGACCACCGACTTGGTCACCGGCATGGCCACGCAGCTCGACTGGATGGCCTCCAGCCGAAGCCCTTCCCCCATCGCGGCGGAGGCCGTCTGACGGCACCAGAAGCCACGGCGCGGGCAGACCAGCCCACGATCACACTCAGGCTGCCCGCGCCGTCCATCAGGCAGAGGACCGCCGATATCCGGAGTGATCAGCGGTCAGGACACATCGGGTAGCCAGGGCGGGAGCTGCGGAGCTGGTTCGCTCTGAGACTGGTCCTGGTGGTACTTGCACGGGCCACCGCCAGTGGGCACGGTGCACGCGCTGCCCTTTCTCGTCAGGCGACCGCATTGCACGGCGGGATCATGGACATGGCACAGTCCTGACGGCCGAGCGTCTATGGGGCAGGGCTCGCCCTTCTTGGTGGTGGCCCGGCATCGCAGCCTCGTCGGCGCATGCTGTGAGGGCTGCTCGGTGGCCGGGGCGGGCGGTGCGCTTGGCTGCGGATGCTGGTCAGCGGTGCGTGAGTACAGCCGCCGTCGGGTGGGACCTACAGTGCGGCAGGTGGTCACGAAGACGACTAAGGCCACCGGTTCCGGCACGGTCCCGGACTGCGGTTCTCCCCAGCGCACCCACACAGGGACCACGCCGGAGTCGGCCTCGACCAGAAGCTTGCGGGCGGACCACGGTTTCTCGGTCTGGTCGATCTCGATGGCGATCGGCGGGCCGTCGAGCCGTTCGCACACCACGTCCAGATAACCGGACCGATCCGGATGGGCTCCGGGAAGTTCGGCCAGACTGGGCACCTCTCGCCGGACCCGCCAGCCGTGGGCGACACCCCAAGCGACCACCGCGCGAGTGAGTTCGGCCGTCACCCGGGCTGCCGACCAATCAGTGAACGTCAGCGGCGCCAGCCAGCGGGCCAGAGACTGACCCGCGCGCTGCGCGCGAACCTCCAACTTCACGCTGCTGTGTTTCCCTGCCGCCCGCGTCCAGACGCCTGTGGACAGGTAGTTGTCGCCTGTCCGAGGCGACGTCCCTAGCGGGTGGAGCCGCGAGGTCTAGCGGCTCGGCTAGCGGTGCAACCTCGTTCTGAGCTGGGATCTAGCGTTCTAGCGGCCCCATGCTAACGCCCCCGGAAGCGGCTCCAGGGGCGTTCGACGAGGTGATCTGCGTGCTAGGGCTGGGCCTTCCGCTTGGCGTACGCGTCGGCGATATCGGTCCGGTTGAAGCCCTTGCGGTTACGGCCCTTACCGGCGGCGTCGCGGCCCCACGTGTCCTCCGTACGGACGCCGTACTCCTTCAAGCGGGCGGTCAGTGCGGCGGTCTTGGCGTCGTCCTCCAGGTCCGCCCACTGGCCGTAGGCGTACGGCCGGAAGTCGGCCAGCCGGTCCACCACCGTGCTGTTCCAGACCTTCTCGTCCTTGGCCGTGGTCACGGCCAAGATGTCGGCCAGCAGGTCGTAGGAGACCCGCTGCGGCCCTCGCTGGCCGATCGCCTGCCCGGACAGCGTTCCGGCCTCCTGGCGGAGCTTGTGGGCGCGCTCGGCGATCAGCTCGGAGGTGGGCCCGTCCAGGTAGGCGGACCGGACGATCACCGGGTCCTCGGCGATGCCGACCGCCCAGGAGATGCCCTTGTCGTTGAGGGTGAACATGGTCGCCTTGACGCCTGCCTGGTGCATGCCGGTGCCGAGGATCATGTCGTTCTCCTGCCAGTCCATCACCCGCAGGCAGATCCGGATGCCCGCGTTCGCCGAGATGGCCTTGGGCAGGCTGTCCTTGTCCGGCCGCTGAGTGGCCAGGATCAAGATGATGCCCAAGGCCGGGCCGCGCTTGATGATGGCGGTGGCGTACTTGGCGGCCTCCTCGCCGTACTCGTCGTCGGCGAACAGCTCCTGGCACTCGTCGATCGCCACCACCATCGGGTGCAGGCCGAGGTCGCGCCGCGCGGCCAGCTCCGGGGTGACCTTGAACTCAGGCGCCTGGTCGCGCGGTAGGCCGTCGATGACCTCGGCGCGGCGGTCCAGCTCGGCGTAGACCTCGGCGAGCGAGACGACGCAGGCGGCCTTGGCTGAGTCGGTGGCGCCCTTGGCGTAGTGGTGGGCCACCTTCTCCAGCGCCGACAGGTCCCCGGTGCCCTTCAGCTCGAACAGCCGCAGCTCCGCCAGCGGGTCCAGCGCGCAGGCCAGCAGCAGCACCCGCAGCGCGAACGTCTTGCCGTACCGAGGCATGGACCCGATGAGCACGTTGGCGAACATGAGCAGGATCGAGATCGGCCGGCCGCGCTGGTCGTTGCCGTACGGGACCGGCTCGAACAGGCTGACCTGCCCCGACTTCAACAGCGGCCAGGCCGGCTGCCGGGCCTTACGCATCTCCTGATCACCCACCCACAGCACCAGCCGGCCGGGGTGCTCCTCCGACACCGGCTCGGGCCACACGCAGCCCAGCGCGCGGCGCAGACCGGAGGCGAGCTTGTCGCGCTTGTCCAGCACCTCCGCCACCGTCACGCCGAGCGGGAGATCGACCTCGGCCCGCCAGCCCGGCCCGTCACGCATGATCGGGGCGGGGAAGGTGATGCCGCGCCCGTTCTTGCCCAGCGCCTGGTTGATGGCCGAGATGCCGAGCGAGCCGAGCGCGTCCAGCACCTGGTCACTGGTCAGCTTGCGCACCCGGGTGGGGAAGACCGCCCGGTCCAGCAGCGGCTGATCGGCGGGCGTCCCGAGAACGCCAGCCCCGGCGATGAGCACGCCGAGGATCGCCCACTGCACCCAGGTGGGCGCGGCCACGGCGACGAAGATGCCGACCAGGACCGCCGTGATCGCGCCGATGAGGAGCGTCCACAGGCGCGTCTTCACCCGGTCGTCGCGCTGCCGCGACAGGGCCAGGTACTCCGCCGCCTCCTCCTTCGTGGCCGCCGCCCGCCGCACCGGGCGGCCTTCCAGGTCGAACAGCCACCGCACCAGCGCCACCAGCAGCCGCCAGGCGCCGGCCGGGGAGCGGCCCGCGAGCTTGGCGGCGTACTTCGGGGTGCGCAACGCGTGGTAGGCCAGCACGTACCCGGCGTGCTCGGCCTGCCACTTCAACACCTGCAAGGCATCCGCCCGCGACCGCAGCCACAGCGGGACCATCGGCTGCCGCTCCTGGCGGCGCGCGGCCAGCTCGGCGAGCAGGTCCGTCGGTTCGGGCCGGTGAGCCTGATCGACGAGAACCACGGTCCCCTCAAGGACGCTGTCGCCCTCCTCCGGGGCCTCCCGGGCCGCCTTCTCAGGCGTGGGCTCGGCGGCGACGCGCACGTCCTCGTCCTGGAGAGCGATCACCATGCCGTCGCTCATTTCCTCCGTGGCAGTCATGCCCGCACCTCCGTCCGCGTGACCAGCGAGCCGAGGATCTCGGCGTGCACGGCGAGCGCCTCGACGACGACCCGCGTCCCGGCGACCGCGTGCCCGGCCAGACGGCACAGATCGGCCAGGATGAGCAGCACGACCACCACGAAGACACGCACCCCCATGAAGACGGTGCGGCCCCATCCGGCGCGTCGCATGACCGTCCACATCTGCCCGGCACTCCGGGCATCCGCGCCCGCCTCACGGGTGGCGCACAGCAGGAACACGAACACGCCCATGGCGGGAATCAGGAAGCTCATCATTACGCCGCCTCCGCCTGGCTCGCGCCAGTCGGCTGCACGCCGCTCAGCAATGGCGGAGCGGCCTCGGAGCCAGGCGCCTCGGCCGCGTTGGCTTCGGCCGCCTGCGCCCGCTCCTTGTCCACCTCCGCGATGATGTCCTCGGCCTCGCGCTGCTCCAGACCCCACCGGTTCATGAGCGGGCGGCGGCCGATGCGCTGCTTGCCCTCGCTGAGGCTGTCGAGGTAGGCCAGTCGCGCAGCCTCGTACCGGTCGGTGGGCAGGACCGGCACCTCGCGCTCCACCTCGACGACGGTCTCGATCGGCTGGCACACGTGCTCCTCCGCCGGCTCCTCGACCGAAGGCCGGCGGGTGTTGCGGACGATCCACATCAGCAGCTCGTACGCACCCGCGAACGCCAACGGCGCCAGGGCGCTGACCAGGCGCGACCCGAGTCCGCCGGACCAGCCGTGCGCCACGTTCGCCGCCAGGGTCACCGCACCGCCCAGGGTGAGGGAGACCCAGGCGAGGACTGGCACAGGTATCCGGCGGCGCGAGCAGTAGACCATCACCAGCGACGCCATGACGATCACGCCGTCGGACATCGCGGGGTAGAGGATGGCCATATCGTGCCGCTCGCCCAGGGCGATGGCCAGGCCGTAGAAGTGGTGGTACGAGACGTACGCCGCCGCACCGGCGACCGCCAGCAGGACGGCCACCGCGAAGCCGAGAATGACCCAATCTCCGAGACGGCCGGCGCCAGCGTCCACGGGACGCTCAGTGTCCGGCACGGCACGCGGACGACGACGGCGGAAAGGGCTGGTGAAGAAGCGCCGGACGCGCTTCGACGACGTGTCGTCGGCGGGAATCGCTTCCTCGCCGATAGTGGGTGTGGAAAGGTGATGGCTCATGGCCTGGCTCCTGGTTTGGTCAGGTGGCTGGGTCAAGGCCGGGGCCCGGTGTTAGAGTCACCGGCCCCCGGCCGCCTAACTGCCGCTGGGTACGCGGACCAGCGGGGTCATCTCGCGAGACATGCGACTGGACGGTTCCCGGACTGACTGGGTACGCCTACCGATGGGGCGCGTACCGCTGGAGACTGGGATTTCGCACGGCAGCGACGCTGAGTCGCTCTTCCGCCCTCGTCCCGCGTTCCGCGTAATTCGGGGTTCCTAGAGGCCGATGCAGCCTGAACATGCTGGTCAACGACCGGGATCAGGGCCGGCAAGCGGAAATCGCCTAGAGACGCGATTTTGGCAGTTCAGCTGCGCTGAGCTGGAACACACGTATACGGTCTAGAGCTGTGTATGTGAAGACGACGAAGCGGGAGAACAAGTCCGGCACCGTCCGGTACCTGCACCTGGCCCATAACGAGTGGGATCCGATCAAGGGCCGGGCAGTGCCGAAGGTCTTGTTCACCTTCGGCCGCGAGGACGAACTCGATCGCGAGGCGGTCCGGCGGCTGGTCGCGTCTCTATCACGGCTGCTGGAACCGGGCGAGACCTTGGCCGCGACGGCCGCTGCCGACCTGGAGTTCACCTCCTCGGTGCCGTTCGGCGGCACCTACGTCCTCGATCATCTGTGGCGGCGGCTGAAGATCGACCAGATCGTCGGCCGGGTCGGGCAGCCCAAGCGGGGCCGCCGCCGGAACATGACCACCACCGAGCGGGTGCTGTTCGGCCTGGTCGCCAACCGGGCGCTGGCACCCTCGTCGAAGCTGGCCGCCGCGGACTGGATCACCCGCGACGTCCACATCGACGGCTTGCCCGGCACCGATGACGACACCTGCTACCGGGCGATGGACTGGCTGCACGAGGTCAGAGACGACCTGGAAAAGCAGGTGTTCGACGAGGTCGCCAACCTTCTCAATCTTGAGGTTGACCTGCTGTTCTTCGACACCACCAGCACCTACTTCGAACTCGGGCACGCCGACGAGCCCGTCGCCCGCGACGATCACGGCGAGCCTATGCCCGGCGGCGAGGCCGGCGACGGGCCGGGCGATGGGCCCGACCGCCAAGCGGCGGGGTTTCGGACCTACGGCAACTCCAAGGACTCCCGTGACGACCTGCCGCAGATCGTCATCGGCATGGCCGTCACCAGGGACGGGATCCCGGTGCGCTGCTGGTGCTGGCCCGGCAACGCCTCCGACCAGAAACTGATCCGCCAGGTCAAGGACGACATGCGGGACTGGACCCTATCCAAGATCGTGTGGGTGACCGACCGGGGCTTCTCCTCCGCCGAAAACCGCCGCTACCTGCGCCAAGGCGACCACTCCTACATCATCGGCGAGAAACTCCGCTCCGGCTCGGCCGAGGTGAAGGCCGCCTTGTCCCGGCAGGGCCGCTACACCGACATCTCCGGCAACATGCGGATCAAGGAAGTACGGATCAGTGACAGCGAACGGTTCGTCATCTGCCACAACCCCGAGGCGGCCGAGCGTGACGCGCACCTGCGTGCGCAGCTCCTGGCCCAGCTCACCGACCTGATCGACGGATCCGATGCGCTGAGTGAGTTCAAGCGCGGCGAGCTGCGCGGGAAGATCGCCGCCAAGCCCGGCCTGAACCGCTACCTGCGCACCACCCCGGCCGGCAAGCTCCGAGTCGATACCGCGAAGATCAAGGCCGAGGAGAACCTGGACGGCAAGTATCTGCTGCGCTGCAGCGACCCGCATCTGAGCGCTGAGGAGATCGCCTTGGGCTATAAGCAGTTGCTGGAGGTCGAGCGCGGCTGGCGGGACATGAAGCAGATCATCGACCTGCGGCCGGTCTATCACCGGCTCGAAGAACGCATCCGCGCCCACGTCATTCTCTGCTGGCTGGCGCTCCTGCTGATGCGGATCATCGAGATCACTACCGGCGGCACCTGGCCTGCCTGCCGCCGCGAGCTGGAGCGGCTCCATCTGGGCACCTTCACCGGCCCCGCCGGGTTGTTCCGGCAGGTCACCGCCTTGACCAAGCCCCAGCAGGACCTGCTGGCCAAGCTCGGCGTCCCCGCCCCCAAGCAGGTCATCGACCTGCAACCAGCAACACGCTGACCAGCGTGAACACCATCGCCTAGAGAAACGCTCTCCAGGCGGCCATACCCATGTCAGCCCAGCTCAGGGCCCATATCCGGACCTCCATGTCACTGAATTACGCGGAACGCGGG
>JBDZVD010000005.1:0-131032 GCA_040255525.1 Micromonosporaceae bacterium
CGGGCACGGTGAAGATCACGTCCGCCGCAATGCCCGATCCTGCCGCCGCACCCGGCCAGGCCGTCGCGTGCGGGTGCCAGGCCGGGACCGACGCGCCGGCCGGGTGGACGGTGCGGGCCGGCAGCACGCGGCCGGTGACCGATGCCGGCCGGGCCGGGGACATCGGCTGCCAGTCCTTCGCGCGCGGGGCCGCCTGCACCACTCGCGCGTCCAGCAACACGGTACTCAGGACCGCGAGGAACGCGACCGGGACCAGTCCACGCTTCATCATTGCCCCACCGCCGGTGTGATGTCCTGGAACAGGTCGGCGGCCTCGGCGGCGCTGAGCACGCCGGTGTACGCGCGGACCTGGTCGATCTGGCCCGGCCAGAAGTCGTAGCCGGTCGATTTGTACTTGCTGCGCCCGATGGTCAGCCCGCCGGTGGCGTTCCATCCGGAGAAGTACGCCGGCAGCTGCGTCGCCGCGTAGTCGCCGGTACCCGGGACGTAGAGGCGCACCATCCGGGCCGGCGCGTCATACACGCCCACCAGCAGTACCCACTGGTCCAGCACCGAGACATCCAGCGGCACCGACGCCTTGGCGAACTGCCAGGACGTGCCGGACGGGGTCGACCCGTCGATCACCGACATGGCCAGGCACCAGCGCAGCACCTTCTTGCTGGTGCCATCGGACTGCGTCTCGGTGAACGAGCGGGCGCCGAGGTAGAACGGGCTCTGCACGGTGCCGTCCTGGCTGACCGCGGTGACCGTGGCGGCCGGCAGCGCCCCGCCGAGCAGCTCGCTGTCCAGCCGAACCCAGGCGGCGACGCTGAAGCTGCCGTCGGTGCGCAGCGGCGGCGTACTGGTGGCCAGCCACTGGTCGGTGCCGTTGAGCGAGACGGCACCGCCGAAGGCGCCGCTATCCGTCCACAGTGGAGATCCGGTCGCCGTGGCCGGCCGCGCGTTGCCCGAGGAGTCGGCGGCCACCGCGCCGCTCACCTCGTCCAGCGCCCACCAGCCCTCGGGCCGGACCGGCCGGGTGGCCAGCTGGTAGATCTCTGCGTCCGCGTCACCGTACGCGCTGTCGAACGGCACGTCGGAGAGCACCCGGTCGTAGACGCGCACGTCGTCCAGGTCGCCGTTCCAGTAGTCGACCACCGTGCCGCGCCACCAGGCCGAGCCGAGACGCACCGGCCCGTTGGCCGGCCACATGGCCGGCGCGGCGGCCCGTGCCACCAGCGCCCCGTCCACGTACAGACGCACCTGGTTGTCGCCCTGGTCGTACTCGACGGCCAGGTGGGTCCAGGCGTTCGCCCGGGGTGCGTGGGCGTCATCGGAGTAGAGGAAAGTCCAGGTGTACGGGTCGGCGTCGGCCGACTGCAGCGCGATGCGCCACCGGCCGACTCCGGCCGAGTCGTGCCCGAACCCGAGGTAGAACAGGCTGCCGAAGCTGCCCGAGGCGGCCACCGCCGTGCGGTTGTCGGCCGGCAGCGAGTCGAGCCGCACCCACGCCGATACCGACCAGCTCTTCGTGGTGTCTACCGCGGGGCCGGCGGTGACCCCGGCACCAGTGCTGCCGTCCAGATGCAGTGCCCGGCCGATCCGCCCGGAAGCGGTCCACGACGTGCCCCCGGACAGCGTCGCCGGTACCGGCCCGCCGGCCGTGGTGCCCGCTGTCTCGTCGAACTTCCACTGTGCGACCGGGGCGGTGGGCGGGCCGACCTGGAAGTCGTAGGTCGCGCATGCGGTGCCGACCACCCCGGACGCGCTGACCGGGCAGACGTGCAGGCTGTTGAGCAGCTCGTGCCGGGGTGTGACCAGGACGGCAGCGGTCCCAGCGGTCGCCGTCACCTGCTCCGGCGCGCTCAGGTCATCGACGCTGTACCGGTAGCCGGCCACGTTCGTCGGGTCGGCCACGGTGAAGGTGAACGTACCGGGCTGGCCGACGCCGCCGTGCGGGATGCCGAGACCGGCCGGGTACGCGCTCGAACTCACCTGGGGAAGCGCGGTCGGGGCTACGTTGGACACGGTGAACTCACACCACGGCGTCCAGGCGCTGTAGTCGATGCCGTCGTACGCGCGCACGTGCCACGAGTACGTCTGTCCGTCGGTGAGGGCCGGCATCGCCACCTGGGCGGTCAGCCAGCTCGCCGACTTGGTGAAGGCGGTGGCCAGCAGCGAGCCGAACGCGTCCCACGCCCCGGTGGCGGCGTTGTAGTGGTGCATCCCGAACTGAGCCTGCACACCCCGGTTGTCCTGGGTACCGTCCGGGTCGTACACCTGCGAGGTCAGCGAGGGCACCGAGCCGGCCGGGAGCGTCGTGGTGCTGATGTACGGCCGGTTCGCGCCGGTGACGCACGGGGTGCCGGGCAGCGTGCTGGCCGCCCTCGGCGTGGCCGGAGGGGTGTTGTACGTGATGATCATTCTCGGGCTGCCCGGGTCGAACCCGTGCCAGCCGGTGACCGTACTCTCGTCGTGCGCCCGCAGACCCACGGTGGTGTTGCTCCAGCCGGCCGCCGCCGCCCTGACGATCATCGGGGTGACGTTGAACTCGACGTTGCCGTTCGGGCAGGAGCCGTACCCGTAGTCGGATTTGACGTTGGCGTAGTTGGTGGCCCAGTTCGGTTGCTTGTTCCACGTCGTGCTGGAGCTGATGGCGCCGGTCAGCCACAGATCGGTCTGCGTCTTGTACGCGGAGCCGCACCCGTAGGACTTGTTCTCCAGGATGCGGAACGTCGCGGCGATGATGTGCTTGCCGTTGACATTGTCGGTGTCCATCTGGAAGAACGACCGCTTGACCCCCGAGCCGTAGCTCCCGGTCTCGGCGTAGGGGTGCGACGGCGCGAGGCCGTACGCCGCGCTCGGGAACGCCTTGTCCACGTACGTCCAGTGCTGCCTGGAGCCGCTCCAGTCGGGGTCGATGTAGAGCGGGAACTGGGCGCCGGACAGCATGCGGCCATCCGGGTGCACGGTCACCGAACCGGCCCCGACGCTCTGTGCCATCACCCGCCGGGTGCCCTTCGCGTCCCACATCAATGGTGGCCCGGAATGGAACACCTCGACTCCCTGCGGGGTCGCCGCGCGCAGCCCGCCGGCACCGTCGTCGCGGACTCGGACGCCCGAGCCGTGCACACCGAAGCGGAGGGCACGCAGGGCCGGGTTGGCCGCCGCCCGCGCGTCGGCGACCACCAGCACCTCGGAGAAGCCGGTCGCGGTCGCGGTGAGCTTCAAATCGACGCCGGGCAGCACCTCCGGGTAGGTCGCCACGTTGCCGGACAGCACCGGGTGTGGCAGGACGGCCGGCCACGTCGTGGTGACCGACCGGGAACCGTCGGCGATGACCGCCAGAGTGCTGTCCCCGCCGCCCGAGAACGTCATCGAGACGCTGGTCGCGCGCGGCGCGACCGTCCCGTCCGCGGCGACCCGCAGGGTGGGGTCCACGTCGACCCAGCCGGGACCCCGGCGCACCCAGCGGGGCACCACCGAAGTCTCCGAGGTGTACGTGCCGTCCGGGTTGCGGAAGACCTGCCGGGTCTCGGTGCGCGCCGCGATGATCTCGACCCGGTGGCCACGAGGTGGCTGCACCGGCGCCGACCAGGCGACCCGCGTCGCGCTGACCACGGCGACCGGCAGAAGTACCGCTGACACCACACCCAGGACCGCGGAACGCACGCGCACGACTGCTCCCCTCACGGCTCGACCGGTGCCGCGAAATATAGCCATCTGTAGATCACCGGGCATCCACTCGGCGGCGTGTCCCGACGTACCGCGCTGGTTGCAGGCCGGCGGCGGGCAAAACTCCCGCGGTATCGGCGCTTATCGCTCCATGGACAGCGTGCCGGGTGAGTGGGGCGTGACCAGGCCCGACTCGTACGCGACCACGACCGCCTGGGCTCGGCTAGACAGGCCGAGCTTGGCCATCGTCCGGTTGAGGTGCGTCTTGACCGTCGCGTCGCTGACCCCGAGCCACCGCGCGATGTCCGCATTGGACAGGCCGGTGGCCACGAGCCGGAGCACCTCCAGTTCCCGCGAGGTGAGCGCGGCCAGGTCCGCCCCGCTCGCCATGAGCTGGCCGCGCCGCGAAACGGTGTACGCGTCGACCAGCCGGCGCATGACGTTCGACGCGAAGAGCATGTCGCCGGTCGCGACCGTCGCGACCGCCGCGAGCAGGCGCTCCGGGCTGGTCTCCTTGAACAGGAACCCGGCCGCCCCCGCGCGCAGCGCGGCGTAGACGTACTCGTCCAGGTCGAAGGTGGTGAGGATGAGCACCTTCGGCGGGTCCGGCGCCCCGGCGGCGATGATCCGCTCGGTGGCCACGATGCCGCTCGTGCCCGGCATGCGGATGTCCATCAGCACCACGTCCGGGCGGACGCGGGCCGCCTCGGCGACCGCCTGCTCGGCGCTGGCGGCCTCGGCGACGACCTCGAACCCGGGCGTGGCCCGGATCAGCGCGGCCAGCCCGGCCAGGATCAGCATCTCGTCGTCGACGATCATCACCCGGATCACGGTTCACCGCGCCAGCGGAAGCACGAGGGTCACCTCGAAGCCGGTGCCGATCGGGCCGGCGGTAAGCGTACCGCCGTAGATGCGGGCCCGCTCGTGCATGCCGACCAGCCCGAAGCCGGCGTCGCCGGCCGGCCGGACCGCACCGGGTTCGGTCGGCGCGCCCTCGTCGGTGACGCGTACGGTCAGCGTGTCGGCGCACCAGTGCAGGCCGACCGTGGCGACTGGTGGCCGGGCGTGCTTGATGACGTTCGTCAGCGCCTCCTGGATGATCCGGTACACACACAGCTGGGGGCCTTTGGCCAGCGAGGCCGGCGCCCCGGTCACCACCTCACGCACCGTCGCGCCGGCCGCGCGCACCCGCTGGAAAAGGTCCGGCAGGCCGGACAGTCCGGCATTGGCGTCGAGCAGGTCGCGTTGCCCGTCCGCGTCGGGCGGGTAGTGCCGCAGGACGGTCAGCATCCGGCGCATCGCCCCGAGCGAGTCGGCCGCGGTGGCCTCGATGACCCGCAGCGCGCTGCGGGCCGCGGTCGGGTCGGCATCCAGCAGGTAGCGCCCCGATCCGGCCTGGACGGCGATGACCGACATGTGGTGGGCAACGACATCGTGCAGTTCCTGGGCGATGCGGCTCTGCTCGTTGGCGACCGCCTGGCGTGCCCGCTCTTCCTGCTCGTAACGCAGGCGGTCGGCCAGGATCCGCAGGCTGGCACCGCGTTCGGCCAGCCGCCGGGTGCCGTCGCCGAAGAACCAGGCGATCACCGAGATCATGACGGCGATCGCGGCGCTCACCCCGTGCATTCCGGGCTCGGCCAGCCGAGCCGCCCACAGGAACAGCGCGACGACCAGCCCCATGCAGACCAGCGACACGCGGCGGGGCCGGTAGGACGCGACCGAGTACAGCGCGAGCACCGCGCCGAACGTGATCACCGAGTGGTAGTAGGCCAAGGTCAGATAGACCGCCCCGGCGAGGTACGACACCGTGAACGACCCGACCGGCCACCGCCGGCGCGCGATCAGCGGCAGGTGCACCGCCGCGAGCAGGAGCCGGCCGAGCGGGTCGATGTTTCGCCAGAGGTCGGCCGGATCGGGCCAGTGACCGACGAAATATTCGGTCACCCACGTCATCCACGCCACGAGCACGACATCGAACATGACGCCGGCGTTCACCCGCAGAAACACGGAGACTAGCCGCACCCTGTCGACCTCACAACCGCTCGTCGCGCCGTCCGGGATCCCGACGATACCGCTCCCTGCTCGCACCGGTGGTCCCGCGGCAAGCCATCCTTTCCCCGACGGGGATGTCTACTGGGTAGGGCAACCGCTAGGCGGGTTGTTGTACTCCTTGGTGTAGACGCGCACCAGCATCCGCCGGTTCGCGTACTCGGTGAACGTCCACAGGTGCCCGTTGCCGGCCGAGTCCACCCAGTAGCTGACCTGCTCGGCGTTGTCCACGAACGTACCCTTGGCCGGGCAGATCCCGTCGCCGTCGTGCTCGTACCACAGTTCGCTGCTGTCGTTGCCGGGCACGGTCCGGGAGATGAAGAACTCCGGGCGGCTGGAACTGGCGTTGGGCCGCTCCATCACGCCCTGAACGCCCTCGAAGTTGGTCGTGGCCAGCTTCGTCGCGGTCACCGCGGCCGTGGACCCGGTGGTGATCCGGTTGACGAGGTCGGCGGTCGACCAGTTGACGATCCGGACCGGTACACCGGACGCCGACATGTCCGTGGTGTTGCGGTACTCCGACGACACGATCGAGTTGTCCGACCACTGCAGCGAAATGCCGGAGAAGCACAGCCCGGCGTCGAGGCTGGTCGGTGTCGTCGTGCAACCCGACGGCGTGGTCGCGAACTGTCCGACCTGCACCATCACGTACCGGTACCCGGCCGCGCAGACCCGGCCGCCGATCACGCCGATGTCGTTGACACCCGGTGCGCCACCGTTCGCGCCGCACGTGGTGTCGTACGGGATCCGGTACGTGCGGCGGGTGTCGAACACCATGAAGCCGCTACCGTGCCTGGCCACGAACAGGTACGGGCCGTACCAGACGGCGCCGCCGCCGTGGACGTCGCAGATCGGCGTGATGAGGTTCCCGTTCGCCGTCGGCGCCACCAACATCACGTGCCGGTACGCACTGTGCGTGCCGTCGGTGTACGGCCGCTGGATGAAGGTCGCGCGCAGCCCGACCGAGCGCCCCGAGTCGTTGGGTACGCTGGTGCACCGGCCCCGGTTGCCGGAGTTGGCCGGCTGCCGCCAGATCGCCACGACCTCGTCGCCGCCGGCCGCGTACCCGCTGTCCTGCTGGGCGTCCTGGGTACTGGTCACCGCCTGCGGCATCCAGGCGTCGGACGACTCGTCGCTGCCCGAGAAGCACCACGCCGCCAGCGTGTACGTCGCGTCCGCGGCGGCCACGGCCGCCTTGGCCGAGGAGCACTGGCTGGCCGACTTGTAATACATCTTCTGGTTCGTGTGGCTGAACACCTGGGCCAGCCCCGGGCTGCCATCGGCCGCGAGAGTGCCGGCGCTGTACGCGGCGTCGACCGCGGCCAGGTTCGCCGCCGGCTGCGGGTGCCACACCAGCTTCTGCAGGCCCGACGTGCTCTTGCCGGAGTCCACCACCGGCTTGACGTTGTTCCAGCTCACCGCCCAGGCCGTGCCGCCGGCGACGAGCACGGGCACCGCCGCGACCGCGGCCAGCCACATCCACCGGGTACGCATAGACATCCTCCCATCGAGTAGATCGCGTCAACCTACCCGACCCGACCGGTCGACACTGCCCCGTGGCGACGGTTCGGCCCAGCCGGAGCCGATGGCGCGGGCCGCCGGCACGATCGCCGGCGTTTCGGCGTGGGGCGGCTGCCGTAACACGGTGGAAATGCTCAGGTGAGCAGCTCGAAACGTGGGCGTTGGAACCTCGGGCCGGGCAGCGTCGCCCTTCGATCCTCAACGGCGGAAAGGATGCCCCATGCCGACCGAGTTGAACGCGGGCGACACCGCCTGGCTGTTGGTCAGCGCCGCCATGGTCCTGTTGATGGTGCCGGGCCTGGCGCTGTTCTACGGCGGCATGGTGCGGGCAAAGAGCACGCTGAACATGATGATGATGAGCCTCGCGTGCCTGCCGGTGATCACGGCCGTGTGGGTGATCTACGGGTTCACGCTGGCATTCGGCCCAGACAGCGGGCTGGGCCTCATCGGCGACCTTAAGTACGTGGGGATGTCGGACATCACGCCCGACACGATCACCGGTACGGTGCCGACCACGGTGTTCGCCGCGTTCCAGCTCATGTTCGCCATCATCACGGCGGCGCTGCTCAGCGGCGCGATCGCCGACCGGGCGCGGTTCGCGTCGTGGCTGGTCTTCCTGACCGCGTGGGTGACCCTGGTGTACCTCCCGATCGCGCACTGGGTCTTCAACCCGGGCGGCTGGATCGCCACCAACCTCCACGTCCTGGACCTTGCCGGCGGCACCGTCGTCGAGATCAACTCCGGTGTGTCGGGGCTCGCGCTGGCCCTCGTGCTGCGTCCGCGGCTGGGCTTCCGGGCCGACCCCATGCGCCCGCACAACATGCCGCAGGTGGTGCTCGGCGCCGGCCTGCTGTGGTTCGGATGGTTCGGGTTCAACGCGGGCTCGGCGATCACCGCCGGTGGTGGCGCCGGCATGGCGTTCCTGAACACGCAGGTGGCCGCCGCCACCGCCGTGGGCAGCTGGCTGTTGGTGGAACGGCTGCGTGACGGCAAGGCCACCACGCTGGGTGCCGCGTCTGGTGCGGTGGCCGGACTGGTGGCCATCACCCCCTCGTGCGGGTCGGTCAACCCGCTGGGCGCTCTGGTCATCGGTGCGGCCGCCGGCTTGGCCTGCTCGTACGCGGTGGGCCTGAAGCATCGCCTCAACTACGACGACTCGCTGGACGTCGCCGGCATACACGGCGTTGGCGGGCTGGTCGGCATGCTGCTCATCGGCGTACTCGCCACGGCCACCGTGACCGGTGGAGACGACGGCCTGCTGTACGGCGGTGGACTCGGCCTGCTCGGCCGGCAGGCCGCGGCGTCCGTGGCGGTGACGGTATACGCATTCGCCACCACCTGGCTTGTCGCCACGGTCATCCAGCGCACCATCGGCTTCCGGGTCGAGCAGAGCCACGAACGCTCCGGCCTGGACCTCATCGTGCACGGGGAGACGGCGTACGACCTGGGCATCGCACCGTCCGGTCAGCTCGCTGGCATACTCGGCCGGCCGGCCGCCCAACCGACCGGCCCCGATGAAGCGACAGGCCAGCAGACGGCGGCCGTGCCGGGCGTACCGCCGGCATGACCCATTCCGCAGCCATGGATACCCAGGGGTAGGCCGCCTCCCCGTCCCGGATGGACCGCTCCACCGCGGCTATCGGCAGCGGATCGCGGATCGGGTAGAAGCACGCAGCCGCTGAGCGAAGAAGTCGCGGTTGCGTGGGCAACCGATCCAGTCCGAGACCGGTTGCCCACGCTCTTCACATCAGCCGTTGACGAGGTACGCGCGGATGATGGTCTGGTCGAGTTCGTTGCGGTCCGTGTCCTGGACGTGGGCACGCAGCGACACGCTGCCTCCCGGCGGGTTGTTGACGGTTGCCACCCAGCCAGCGCCATTGCGGGCTAGTGGTGCCTTGCGCCAGGTCTTGCCGTCATCGTAGGAGGCTTCGACCGTGAGTTGCGCGATGGTCGCGGTACCGGCCCCTGGCTGCCGGGACACTTCGACCGGGATGAGATAGCGCTCACCAGGCCGCGCGTGGTTGTACTCGTCGAGGGCCGGGGCGTACCGCACATTGAGCAGCGGCAGGGCCACCGCCTGGTCGCCGTCGACGTGCTTCGACTGGAAAGTCCAGGCGCTCGTGATAGTGGTGGAGATCTGCGAGACCGCTGGAGTCGCCGTGGCGGCAAGGCGGTAGGTCGCTGCGCCGGGCGGCAGTTCCGCGACGGCATAGCCGAAGTTGGGCCACGTGCCGATCAGCTGACCGTCGCGGTACAACTGCGCGGTCCCGCGCTGCGCCTTCGGTTCGCTCAGGTGGTCGGAGGCGCAGTCCACGAACATGTCGATCCCGGCGGCAAAGTGGTCACCCCGCCGTAGCACGCCGTTGGCCGCGCCGTTCGCCATGAGCTGCGGATCGCGGCGGAAATTCGGCCCGAACACGCCCTGGCTCCAGGGAACCGGACGGTATGTGTGACCGGGCTGGTACTCGTGCCACTGGCCCTCGGCCAACAAGAAGTCGAGTGCACCGGTCTGGACGTCACCCTGTTGCATCCGCGAGGTCCACCGCAGCCCTCGGGCAAGGTAGTACTCGGTACGGTGGAACGGCGCCTTGGCGAGCAGTCGGGTCGCCCCGAAGTACGGCGCGAACTGGAACAGCTGTTCCGGACCGCTCGCGGGCCGGGCGAAGTGCTCGGTTTTGACGTCTCGTGACTGGTCGGTGACGGCGTCGTACCGTGCGTCGACGGTGGCGAAGTCCCGCTGGGCCGGGTGAAGCCGCAAGCCGGTGAACAGTTGGCCGAAACTGGCGTCGGCGAGTTCGTACTCGTACGGGCTGTTGACGTAGTCGTCGCCGGGGCCCGGCTCGGCCAGGCGCCCCTGCACGAAGCCGACGAGTTCGTCCTTACCGGCGGGTGGCCCGCCGAGGTCGGCGGTGTAGAGCGCCGTCGAATAGTCGCCTCCCGTGAAGTAGGTGAGCACCTGGCCCGGGCGGTGGACGTCACGAACCGCGTCCAGCTCCCACTCCATCAGCCGGGCCGATTTCCGGGGCGCGGTCAGCTGCACCGGATCGGCTCGGCGCGCGTCCACCGTCAGCGAGATATCCCCCTCGACATCGAGGACCGGCTGCATGAGGAAGTTCATGTCGTTGCGCCCCGCAGTCGTGCTGAACTCCGCGAGCGTGTACCGCCCGGGAGGCAGACGCAGGCTGCTCTGCCCGTCCGATCCGCTGACGAGCCCACCACAGTACGGATCGGTACCGCAGTCACCGATCCGGTCGAGGTAGGTCACGTACGAGCCCGGAGCGCCACCGTCCCGGCCGATGTGGGTAATCCGGACGCTGTAGCGCTCGCTCTCCTTCTCGACGGCGACCGGACTCGTCAGGGTCGAGCCGCCACCGGTGGCGATGAGCCGGCCGCTGTAGCGCCCGACGGGGACCTGGTCGGAGCGTGTGTCCGCGGCGACGGTGATCTGCTGTGTCCCACCGGCCGGTACCACGATCCGGGCCGGGTTCACGGTGAACAGCTCGGCCGGTGCCGGGGTCCCGTCGGGACCGGTCGCTTCCAGTGCCAGGTCGAGCGGGATGTCGGTGGTACCCGTGTTGTGGTAGGTGACCGTCTTGGACGTGACCGTGTCGTCCTCGTGCGGCCAGAGAGCCACGCCGAAACTCAGGCTGGCCGGCTGCGCCATGACGGTCTGGGCGATGGCCTTGGCGATGTCGACGCGCCCGGCGCCCTGGTCGAAGACGCCAGTCGTATCGAGGGTCTTGGCCGAGGCCATCAGCGCCTCCTTGACCTGCTCGCCTGTCCAGTCGGGGTGCTGCTGGAACAGGATCGCGGCGGCGGCGGTGACGTGCGGAGTGGCCATGGAGGTACCCGACAGCTTGACGTACTGATCGTCCACGATCTCGCCGAGTTCGGTCCCGGCCGCGCGGGCCGCGACGATGTCCACGCCGGGAGCGGCCAGATCGGGTTTCAGTGTGCCGCCGACCGTCGGGCCGCGGCCGGAAAAACCGGCAATGACGTCCTGCCCGTCGACCGCGCCGACGGTGAGCGCGGCGTCCGCGCTGCCCGGTGACTCGACGGTGCTGTCACCCGGCCCGGAGTTGCCCGCCGCGACGACAAACAGCATCCCGTACTGGGCGGACAGCGTGTTGACGGCCTGCTCCACCGGGTCGATGCCCGGAGTGTCCGCCTCGCCCAGACTCGCATTGGCCACCGACGCGTGCTGCGCCGCGGCCCACTGCATGCCGGCGATGATCGCGTCATCGGCGCAGGAGCCGGCCTGGTCGCAGACCTTCGCGTCGAGCAACCGTACGCCCGGCGCGATCCCTTGGTACATGCCGCCGGACGCGGCACCGCTGCCTGCCACGATCGAGGCCACGTGGGTACCGTGGCCGTAAAGGTCCCCCGATGGCTCGCTGGTGAAGTTGGCCGACGCCTCGACCTTCCCCACCAGGTCGGGATGAGTGCTGTCGATTCCGCTGTCGAGGATCGCTACCCGGACGTTCTTACCGGTCAGCCCGGCTTGCCAGGCCGCCGGCGCGCCAATCTGCGAGGCGTTCTGGTCCTGAGCCAGGTGGCGCCGCCCGTTCAGCCACACCTTGGTCAGGCCGGAATCCAGCGTCCGCGTCCCGCGGTCGGGGTGGGTCGCGGCGTTCCACCAGGTCGGCGCGTCCTTCTTGGACACCGATATCGAGGCTCCGTGCACGCTGGACAGTTGCCGCCCGGTACTCTCCACCGCGGCCATCGGGCGGCGCGGAGTGCCGGCGTCATACTGGACGATCAGGGACAGGTCCTTACGCTGCGTGTCACCGTAGCCGTCGTCCAGGAGCGTCGTCACGTCGAACAGCCGCTGATCGAGTCGACCAGTCGCGACGAGCGCCGCGGCGTCCCCCGGGACCACTCGGATGTGCCCCTTGTCCTCGGCGACGCGGAACGGCATCGAACGCCGGCCCGGTCCCGGGATGATCCGTGGCGGCCCGCCGCCGCCCACCTCGACTCGGTCCCCGGTAATCAGCGTGACCGATCCGCTCGGCGAGGTGCGTGAGGCCGGTACCGTGCGTGCCGATGCCGGGGCCGACGCCGGGGAGCCGGCGGAGGTTCCCATCGCGCCGGCAGCAGCAAGAATGATCACCACCGGCACACTGACAAGGCGTTCTTTCATGGGCCAAGGTCCTCTCCCGGGCACCGGCCGGCCTGGCCGGAGGCGCCCGTTGCTTCGGGAATGGAGGCGGACCCGGCAGGCCGGGTCGGCCTCCGGTGAATGCCCGCGGCAGCACGATCCCTTCGCGACAGCCATCCGCCCGGTCGCGCACCGGCATTCCTGCGGCCTGGCCTGCGCACCGGTGAAGGTCATTCCAGGGTTTGAAGGCGTGCTGAGCCGGCCCCACACTCCCATCGCGTCACCGCCCGGACGGGACGCCCGGTGCTGATCGGCCTCGCCGGCCCGCACGACATTTGTCCAAGACGCACAGCCGGTCGCCCGCGCATCATCGCGGCATGACTGAGCACGACGTTGAGGACTCGCACGGCATGCATATCGTCCACGACGGCCGCCGGCAGGCGCCGCCGCTGTTGCTCATCCACGGGTCCGGGGCGGCGGGAGCCTCGTGGGGCCTGATGGTGCCGGCACTGGCCGCCCACCATCACGTCATCCGGGTGGACCTGCCGGGGTGCGGCCAGTCCCCGCCCGCCCGGTCGTACCAGGTGCCGGCGCAGGCGGGCCGGGTGGCCGCCGTCCTCGACGACCTCGGCCTCCGTCACGTCGCGGTGGCTGGGCACTCCAGCGGCGGCTACGTCGGCACCGCGCTGGCCGAACAGCGCCCCGACCTGGTGGGTTCGCTCGCACTGATCGGTACCGGGCCGAGCCTCGACGCGTTGCTTCCCCAGCCACTCATCCTCCGGGTCCTGCTGGGGCCGCCGATCGGCCCGCTCGTCTGGTCGGTACGGTCGGATGCCTGGATCCGCAAGGGGATCAGCGCGACGGCCGCTCGCCCGGTGGACGTCCCCGACGAGATGATCGCCGGGGTACGGGGCATCACGTACCGCACCATGAGGCGGGTGCTGCGCGAGAACGGCGCCTACATCACCGAGCGCAGCGTGCCCGAGCGTCTGGCCGCACTCGCCCTCCCAGTGCTGGTGATCTGCGGCGCCGCCGAGCCGCGCTGGGACCCGGCATCGGCCCGCCAGTACGACGCCGTGCCGAACGCGCGGGTCGAGCGGCTGCCGGGCGTCGGGCACCTACCCATCCTCGAGGCACCCGACACCACCAGCAGACTGCTGCTGGACTTCGCGGCGGCGAACCATCAACACCCCGCGCCGGATCCGCGGGCATAAGCTGGTCCCGTGCTGCCCAGCGTGCCGCCGTGCGACTGGACCTGGTCGGACGTGGAGGTTGCGGTTCCACGCCCGTCACACCGGCTGCCTGGGATCAGCATGGCCGGATTCCGCCAGCGGGTGCCAGCGCGGTGGGACATCGCCATGGTGGCGCACCCAGCCGTCACTCTGCTCATCGATCTGAGTGAGCGTGAAGGCGTCAGGTATGACACCGCTGATCGGGCACGGCGCGGCAGCATCGTCGCCGGACTCCTCCCCGGCGAGTTCCGGGCAGCCGGCCTGGCACGGGTCGAGTGCCTCCAGATCCGGCTGGAGCCCGCCGTGGCGGCGGAGGTGTTCGGCGCATCGACGGAACTCACCGGCACGGTGGTATCGCTGGAGGAGGTCTGGGGGCGTGACGCCGGACGAGCCGAGGACCGGCTGCGCGCCGCCGTGTCGTGGGACGAACATTTCACGATCGCGGCGGAGATCCTCGACCGGCGGCGGAGCGCCCGCCGGACCGATCCGGAAGTCGCGTACCTGTGGCGGCGGATGCTGGCCAGTCGAGGGCGGCTGCGTGTCAACGGCCTGGCGGACGAAGTGGGCTGGAGCCGCAAACGCCTGTGGGCCCGCTTCCGGTCCCAGCTCGGCATCACGCCCAAACGGGCCGCCCGGCTGGTCCGGTTCGACCACGCCGCCCACCTCCTCGCGGCGGGCCAGGCCCCGGCCAGCGCTGCCGGCGACGCCGGGTACGTCGACCAGTCCCACCTTCACCGCGAGGTCAACGCGTTTACCGGGCTCACGCCCGCGGCCGTGGCCGCCGCGCCGTGGCTCGCCATTGATGACGTCGCATGGCCCGGCTCCTCGCCCCGCCGAAGGCGGTGACCGACCGCTCCCCGCGAGCCGCGAACCCCGACCCGGGTAGGAGCGGAAGGAAGAGGTCGTCGACGATCGAGCGGATGCGGGCCCGCGGTACCGGCCGCCACACCCTCTCGCCGCCGCGGGCACGTACTCGAGGCGGCATTGCTCGAAGCTGCCTGTCCCAGCATCGCCCGGGTCATCGAGTTCATCACGGGGTAGGGGCGGGTGTACACCGGCGAGACGCTGACGACGATCGAGCTACGAATTCGCCGGGCCGGAATCGTCACCACACAGTGGACACTCTCCGGTAGCTCTCCCGGGGGACCGCCAGGTAGCCGAAGAATGCGCAGGTGGCCACCGCGCCGATGCTGCCGATCGGGCGGAGCCCATCCAGGTCAGGCAGATGCGCCAGCGGCGCCGCGGCGCCGAAAGCGAGTGACCAGCTTCGTCTCGATGCGCTGCAGGGTCGCGGTGGTGGCGTCGATTTCCGCGGGATCGTCGAGCACGCCGTCAAGCAGTTCACCCCACACCTTGCGGAGGTGTTGCAGGTTCTGGTGCGCCTTGCGGGTGGGGTAGAGGTGGACTCGTCGGGCGTCGTGTTCGTCGACCTCGCGGCGGACCAGGCCCTTCTTCTCCAAGGTGCGGACCGCGCGGCTGAAGTTGCTGGAGATCAGCTGAGTGGCTTCGGCGGCCTCCCGCGGTGAGGTACCTGGGTTGCGGTCGATGAAGCGCATGACACTGCTCTCCAGCGGTGTCCAGGACTCGGTGCCGGTGTCCTTCGAGGCCGCGATGTGCCGGCTGACCGCAAGGATCATATCGGCGAGTTCGAACAGCCGGGAGGCTTGCGTCTCATCCACCGGCCCATGGTAGCTTTCCTGTCAGACGACATCTATCACTTGATAACTAGTTGGGCGGCGTGACATGACTCTCATCGCGATCGAGGAACACTGGATCACTCCGGACCTGACCGCGGCGCTTCAAGCCCTGCCGCAGCACGCGCGGGATGAAAGCCTGACCTTCAACGAGATGGGTGACAAGCTGGCACGGCTGGAGGACCTCGACGCCGGGCGCATCGCCGCGATGGACGAGCAGTGCATCGACGTGTCGGTGCTCGCCCTGACTCCGCCGGGGACCCAGGCGCTGCCGCCGGCCGAGGCCGTGCGCCTCAGCCGCCGTGCCAACGACCTGGCCGCCGAGGCGGTCGCTCGGCATCCGGACCGCTTCCGGGCACTGTCCACCCTGCCCATGTCGGCACCGGGCGACGTGGCCGGCGAGCTGAGTCGCGCGGCGGCCCTGGGGCACGTCGGCACCATGGTGTACGGCCGGTCCGGCGACCTCTTCCTCGACGACCCGGCATACGAGGAATTCTTCGCGACCGCCGCGCAGTTGGGCCAGCCGGTCTTCCTGCACCCGCAGCTGCCCTCGGCGGCGGTGCGCGACGCCTCCTACCGCGGGTTCGATCCGATGACCGACCTGGCGCTGGCCACCTTCGGTTGGGGCTGGCACCTGGACGCCGGGACGGCCGCGCTGCGGTTGATCCTGCGGGGCACCTTCGACCGGTACCCGGACCTGCAGCTCGTGCTCGGCCACTGGGGCGAAATGCTGCTGTTCTGGCTGGACCGGGCGGACAGCCTCAGCGGCATCGCCGGGCTCGATCGACGGGTGTCAGACTACGTCCGGGACAACTTCCACATCACCGCCTCCGGCATGCTCAACCCGGCACTGCTTCGGCACGCGCTGTCGGTGACGACGATCGACCGGTTGATCTTCTCGACGGACTACCCGTTCCAGCGCCCGGCCCACGCGGACATCAGCCGCTTCCTCGCGTCCTTCGACACGGACGCCGACCGGGAGAAGTTCACGTCGGCCAACGCCGCAGCCCTGTTCGGCATCGGCGGCTAGAACGGCCGCACCGGATCGAGACGGTCAAGTTCTCTACCGATCCCCGGGTGGAGGCGAAGGTCCGCGCTGCGCCGGCCTGTACAAGCCGTAAGCCGCGTCCGGTCGTGCCGATGTGCGAGTGCCGGCCTTTCCACATGTGCCCGGCCCGCCCACGGCCCACGTTCGAGGCTCGATATCGTGCCTCGCAGGCGAATGGGCCGGGGCTTGCCGCTGCGGGGGCCGTGAACTTCGGCGTCGCGGACGACGGTGCCGCGTCCCGCAGTACGCCTTGTCGAGTGTGCGGCTCCCTCGGTTAGGCGTAGCCGAACAACGGGGGAAAGACGAGGACCACGATCCAGGCCCACGCGGCGTACACCGGCAGGTAGCCGGTCTGCCAACGTTCGAGCGCCGCGAACGGCGTATGCCGACGGATGAAGGTCAGCAGGAGCCACGCCGACCACGCGAGGTTGACCAGCAGGATGACGTTCTCGCCGAGCGCGGCCGCCCTGTTGGGCGTGCTGCCGTATTCGTCGGTGATGCGTCCGGTGATCTCCACCAGCACAAGTACATCGATGGCCGACGCACTGACCACGAGCGCGAGCTGGAGTTTGTCGAACAGGCCGGGCGGGGCCAGCGGATCGCGGGCGGAGAGCGAGTAGAGCAGCAGCCCCAGCACCACGACCAGCAGCAGGTCGAACAGGATCAGCGCTTCGCGCTCGACATCGATGCCGTGGCTGGTCCAGACGACGGCGACGAGGAAGGCGAGGAGGGCGGCCGTGAACAGCGGGGTGAACAGCCGCGTGAGGACCGGCGCGATGTTCTCGACGACACTCTGCTTGGCCTCGACGAGCCATCCGGCCACGACAACCGCGGCCGCGGCGCCGCAGGGAAGCAGCCAATGCGAGATGAACTCCTGCGGGACGATTCCGATAGCCCTGAAGATGTTGAACAGGAACGCGGCGAGTACGCCGCCGCCGAGGGCCATGAGTAGGAAGTAGATGAACCATTCGCCGGTGAAGCGGATGAAGTCCATACGTCGGCGGAAGGAGCGCCAGTCGTCGGCGACATAGGCCAGACCGACCACGAGCCACAGGGCGATGGGAAGGTGGATGCTGGTGACGACCACGGATTGCGACTTGTCCTCCAGCGGGTAGGCGTTGGCCGCGACGGCACCGAGAGCGAACAGCGCCACCAGTATCGCGATCACTGGCCGCTGGGCTCTGCGCCGCCAGGCCAGGAACGCCGCCAGCCAGGGCAGCGCGAACAGGGTGAGATTCCGCGCGTAGAACGAGCTGTCGCCCTCGAAGCTCAGCCCGAACAGTGCCGGCACCTTGACGGACGCCACCGCGCCCGCCGCGCAGATGGCCATGGCCCACAGGTCCCGCCGGGAGCGAGTGTCGGCGACCGGGCCGCCGGTGTCGGCGGTCAGTACCAGTTGCTTCCAGAGCCGTTCCGAATGCTCGCGGGCGAACTCGCGGGAGAGTTCGTCGAGGCTGCCCATCCGTTTGACCGCTACCAGGAACGCCTCATCCGGGCTCAGGCCGGCTGCGACGAGTTCGTCAACGGAGCCGCGGAGGTGGTCTTCGAGCTCATCGGCGTCGACCGATTGCAACTCCCTGCGGCGGAGCACATACTGGCGCCACTGCTCGAACTGCGCTTCCAACTCCTCTTGCCCGTCGTCTGCCATCATGCGAGGCCCTCCAGCGGGTTCACCGTCAGCGGCGCACGGTCATGCCAGATCTCCTTGAGCGCGTCCACGACGGTGTCCCACTGCCGGCGCTGCTCGGCCAACTCAGCCAGGCCCTTGTCGGTGATGCGGTAGTACTTGCGTTTTCGCTCGCCGGTGACCGACCGCCAGCTCGACTCCACATGACCGAGGCGCTCAAGCCGGTGCAACAACGGGTACAGCAGCCCCTCGGTCCAGTCCAGCTCGCCCGCGGACAGCTCGTTGATCCGCCTGAGGATGGCGTAGCCGTAGCTCTCGCCCGCGGTCAGGATGCCGAGCACCATCGGTGTCGCCGAGGCGGCCACCAAATCCTTAGCGACCTTCACGAGACCTCACCCGCCCTACCTGGAAGTACGATGCATAGTACTGGTAGGTATTGTCTGGCGCAACGCCCCGGTCACGTGTCCCTGTCAGCGGTATCCGCGATCCGTCGCCACATGGCGCGCTGTCCTGCCGCAGACAGAGCAGCCTGGTGCTGACACCGGATGATCGGTCGGCTCCACGGCGCGACCGGTGCGGCATCCCCGAAGATGAATGCCACCGCCCGAAGTGGACGATGGTCGAGATGCCCTTTCCGATCGCAGCGCGCACACGCGGGAGAAATGGGGGCTGCGTAGCCATCCGGGCGTGGAGGTGGTGTGCCGGGATGGGTTCCGGCGCCTACGCCGAAGCGGTCCGCCGGGCGCTGCCGCACGCCGTCCAGGGACCTGATCACGTGCACGTGTGGCACAACTTCTGCCAGGCCGCGGTGACGGGTAGAGCCGTTTGAGGTCAGACGGCGGCCTGGAAGAGTTGCTGGATTCGCGCCGCGATGAGTCGTGGTTGCTCGGCTTGGATGAGGTGTGCCGAGTCGACGGCTTCGTAGCACCCGTGGCGCAGGGTGTCGGCGTACCGCCGCTGGTGCTCGCGGATGGCGGCGTTCTGGCGCTCCCGCCCGTTGGCGGCGCGGGTCGCGGACAGCACGATCGTCGGGCATTTCGGGAGTTGGGGCGGCTGGGCACGGAACTGCGGGACGGCGGCGGCGACCGCCTGCATTTCCGCGCGGGTCTGGGCGATGCCGGCGGGGGTGAAGTCCTCGGCAAGCATGGCCTGGTAGGTGTCGGCGGAGAACAAGCGTCGGACGTTGCCGCTGACCAGCCGCGCCACGGGTCGGAAACGGCTGAGCGCCTGCAACACGGCCAGCATACGGTCGATCTTCTTGGTGGTCTGGTCCCACGTGTCGTACACCGGGGATGTCTCCGGTAGGGCGTCGACCAGCAGCAGCCCCCGCAGCCGGGAACCCAGGCTCTCCGCAGCGCGGCGGGCGACCAGCCCGCCCATGCTGTGCGCGACGAGCACGAACTCGTCCGGGACGACGGCCTCGGTCAATGCGACCAGGTCGGCGGCCAGGTCATCGACGCGGAGCTGCTCGGTGGTGGGGCCGCTGGACGCGCGTCCGGCACGGTCGTAGGCCACGACTCGTGCCGTATCGGCCAGCAGCGGTAGCACCGGATCCCAGCAGGTCCGACCGCAGCCTCCGCCCGCCTCGAAGACCACCCAGTCCTGCCCCTGGCCAGACTGCTCGACATAGACAGTTCGGCCGTTCACGGGCACCCGCTGCCCGATGGCGTCTCGCATGACTGCTCCTCGATTCCACATTTTCAATTTTGAAAATAATATCTCATGTGAAATACTTATGGTGTGAACAGTGTCGACCTTCTCCTGCACCCCGTCCGGCTGCGCGTCGTGCACGCCCTGTCCGGTGGGCGGGAGCTGAACACCACGCAGCTGTGCGCCCGCATGCCCGAGGTGTCGAAGGTGACCGTGTACCGGCAAGTCGGCGTCCTGGTCGAGGGCGGGTTCCTGGAGGTGGCCGGCGAACAGCGGGTGCGGGGGACCGTAGAGCGCCGGTACCGGCTGCGCCAGGACCGGCCGATGATCGACGCCGACGCGGCCGCCGTGATGACGCTGGAAGACCACCGCCGTGGGTTCGCCGCCGCCATGGCCGTACTGATCGCCGAATTCAACGCCTACCTCGACCATGCCGGGGCCGATCCGACCACCGACAGGGTGTCCTACCGCCAGGCCACGCTCTGGCTCAGCCCCGACGAACTCGCCGAGATGACCCGCAAGATGCTCGAGGTCCTGCGAGACTCGGTCGCCAACAAGCCCGCACCCGGCCGAGCGTGCTACCTACTCAGCCCGATCCTCTTCCCCACCGAGCAGCCACTCGAGCCCGAAACGAAGCAATAGCCGGCCTCCACCACCATTGAACCCTGTGCGGTCTCGGACCCGTGATAGGTGCCAGACGCTCCAGCAATGATCGCCACCGAACGTCACAGCCGCGGCACGTTACCGATGTGGCCCCTGCTGGCCGTGCGTGAACCCTCCGTCTCCGGCGGCAGCCGATGATCGTCCCGACCGGACCGCATCCCGACAGCCCCAACGACTCCGCACCGGCCGAGCTCGACCTGGCCCGGTCACACCGTTGATCGCCGGGCTCGGCCCGCCCTTCGTCACCGTGGACCTCGCGCTGCGCACGGACGACCGCAAGTGATCCGGGAGATTCCCGCCACTCCACGTCGGGTGGCGGGATCCCAGTGCGACGGGTGTCAGCAGGTTGCCGAGCGGCCGTTGGCCACGGTACGGATGGTGGAGCTGTCGCGGATGGCCACGAAGTTCTTGGTGTACGCGTCGAAAACCGTCGAGTTCTCGATCTGCAGCAGTGTTTCGTCCGACTGGCGCAGGGAGTTCGTGCTCCAGTTGTGGCTGCCCGTCCACACGATCTTCCGGTCCGGCGTGCCGTAGTAGTTGCCCTCGACTTGGAGGTACTTCGAGTGAATCCAGATGCTGTCGCTGTCGCAGTAGTAGCGCACCAGCGGTCCGTGGTAGCTGCCCGCCGTCTTCAGTAGGTCCTTCATCGACGTCACCTGTAGCGCGCTCGACGGGTCGTAGGTCATCGCCACCTCGACGTAGCATCCCGCTGCGTCCAGCGACCACAGCCTGCTCGCCAGGTAGTCGCGGCTGAAGATGTCCATCGCGGCCCGGATGATGGTGCGGTTCGTGCCGTCCTGCGTACCCACAACGGAATTCCCGAAGCAGCTGACGTGGTCGAGGACCGTCTCAATGGTGTCCTCGCTCGGGTCCTCGTACGGGCTGTCACCGGAGGTTTCCTGCCGCGGGTAGTGGTGCACCTTCGCGTCGCCCGACGCCACTGGCACCCGGGTGTCGTAGTAGTTGTTGTTCGGCTTCTGCGCCCTCTGGTCCTCGAAGTAGGCGTTGTAGTCGTTCCAGATGCCCGTGTTGCCGACCAGAATCAGGGCGTTGTTCCAGCCCTTCAGGCCGTCACGCCCGTTGTGAAGGTTGGCCGAGGACTGCACCACCACATCGGTCGCGCCGCTGGTGGACGAGAACAGGAAGTACTTGTTGTGGTTGATGGCGTCTACGCTGCCCAGCACCCGGGTGCCGATGCAGCCGCGACCCGCCGGGCAGGCGAGCGCCCAGGAGGCCGCGGACAGATTGGTGCCGAGGTCACCGGTGAGCGTGGTCCACGGCCCCAGCGCGGTCTCCTTGTGGTCGAAGATGACCTGCACGGCGACCCCGCGGTCATGGGCGGCCACGAGCGCGTTCGGGATGGTGCTGTCGTCCGCGTAGTACATGGACATCCGGATCCGCGCGCCGGCCGGGGTACCCTCGATCAGTGACGTGATCTTGTCCTGGATGGTGGAGTGTCCACCGTCGACGGTGGGATCGTTGAACACCGCCCCGGTAACGATGGTGGCTGCCTGCGCGGGCAGTGTGGTCAGCCAGGCGGTGAGGGCAATAATCGCCACGAACCCGCCGCCGATCGCAAGTTTTCTATGAGACATGGCGCGAAACCTACCGGTGGCGCGGTGCCTCGTCGACCCGTCGTCGGTGCGCACCGTACCCGGCGGTGTACTACCGGCAACAACAGGCAATGCGACGAGAGGCCAAACGCGCCGCGAAGGCTGCGGAGCGAGCTGCCTTCGCCGACGAACGCAAACGTGTCCGCATCAGCGCCCACTGGTCGGCGTTGAAGGTGTGGACCCCCGGCTACTCAACCACTGGGCCGGCGTCGCGCGAAGCACGCAGGGCACCGATCGCGAGTAGTGCTGGCCCGACGAGTGCCACAGCGGTCGCCAACGCCCCAGATACCTCCGGCAAGCTATTCGCATCCATCACAGCGAACACTGTGTCGCCCTCACGGACGTCGGAGAATGCCCACCACGCCAACCACGTGCCAGCAAGGTCGTCGAAGGCAATGGTCGCCGCTACCGCCACCAGTAGCGCCCCGGCCGGCAAGAGCCAAAACCGGTCCGCACGCCAGCCGGCTCGCGCCGCGACCCCAACCCCCGCGAAGGTGGCGAGCAGCGCCGGCCACACTGTCCCGAGCAAGCCGACCACCGGCGCGCTGCCGAGCCGGCTCCAGCTGTCCGCGCCGACCACGGCGAGCAGCAGCAGTGCAAGGACCGTAGTCGACACGGCCGGCTTCGGCCGGTGCCGTCCGGGCAACGCGAGCACGGCGACCGCAAGGCACAGCACTCCGAGCAACCGCCCCACGGCGGAGATCCGCTCCCCATCGAGCACCCGCCGCCACTGGCCGAGCATGGCGCTGGGCGCTTTATTCGCCGAGGCGTATGCGAACCAGCCAAAGCCGCCTCCCGTCTGGTCGGGATACCAGAACAGTTGCACGGCAATGACCACGGCGAGCAGCCCGATGCCGGCAACCAGTGCCCAGCGCACGCGCGGCCGCGCCGCGCGGCCGGCCACCGCCACGTATCCGATCAGCGCGACCAGCGCGACCACGCCGCACTGCGAGGACGTCTGCCGGGCGGAGAACAGCGCCGCCATGACGGACAACGCGCCCGCAACGGTAGACACGAGAAGCGGGACACGCGAGAGGCGCATGACCGGGATCATGCCACAGCCGCCGAAAGCAGACCCAACCCGCGTCGGTAGCCCCCGCCGCATCGCTCCTCGCGCTGCAGGAAGGCACCAGGCCGCCCGTGAGCGTGCCCTGCCCGCAAGGCCAGGACCACGAAGAGAACCAGGAGTACCGACCACCGGGCCAAGCTTTCCGCCATTGCCGGGTGGAGACTGTCGATGGCGGCCGCGGCTACGCCACGGGCGTCTGCTGATGCAGAGCGAGTCTCCAACCGTCACTGCGGTGCACGTACACGCTCGTCATCACGGCGTGATACGGCGGATGCTGTCCGGCACGGTGCGCGGTCGCGTGATAGATCAGAGCGGCGGTGTCCGGACCGAGTTCGAGGACCTCCCTATTGGTCAACTGGTACGCGTCCCAGGGCGGTACACCCTGCCAGGAGTCAAGCGCGGCAGTGCGGTCGAGCACCATGTTCGGCACGATCATCACAGCATTCTCGGAGAGTACTCTGTCGTAGTGGCTGCGCGGATCGCCTCCGGACAGCGCTTCCCAGCCAGCCTGTTCGACATCCCACAGTTCGCGCACTTCTCCTCCTCGGTTGACGCGCAGACCAAACTCAGTCCGGCTTGCAGAATGCCTGCGTACGCACAAGGTTTGCGCTATGCATCCGGCTGATCAGGTCGCCCGCCGGCCGCCCGGCGCCGGCGACTCCGTGCCACCTGTCAGCACCCGGTGGGCCAGGCCCGTCAGCGTCGCCACCTCATCAGCGGTCAGCGCGGCGAAGAATTCGCCCGTCACGTCGGCCACGATCTCGTCCGCCTCGGCCAGCTTGTCCCGGCCTTGCGGCGTGACGGCCAGGACGTAACGACGCCGATCGGCGGCGTCGCGGGTGCGCGAGACCAGCTTCTGCGCCTGGAGATGGTCGACGATCGTCACCATGTCCGCGCGATCCACGTCCAGGCGTTCGCAGACCTGCTGCTGTGACATCGGCGCGAACTCGGCTATGCACGCCAGCACGGCGTAGTGATGGAGGTGCAGCCCTCGTTCGGCGAGCCGGGGGGCGATCATCCGCTTGGCATCGCCGTGCACCCGGCCGAGCAGCCACGTGGGCCATTGCCGCAGCCGCGCCGGGACCTCATCGATCGACCTGGGCTCCATGGGCATCCCACCACGATAGTCGAATCGCGGGTTGACCTAATCGTTGGTTGTTCCTACTATTGGCGGTACCAACGATAACGCCTGGAGTTCACGCCTGACGCCACCTGGAGGACCGATGCCACAGGTCGAGACCGCCACGGCGGTCGCCAGCCCACCCTCAAGGGGACCGCAATGCCGCTAACGCTCCAACAGGCCCTGGCGGTCATCACCGGCGCACACGAGCGCGCCGCCAGGATAGGCGCACTGGTCACGGTCGCGGTCGTCGACGAAGGCGGACACCTACAGGCGGTCTGCCGCATGAACGGTGCCGCGCCGCTCTCAGCCCAGATCGCCGAGACCAAAGCCTCCAGCGTCGCCCTCTTCCGCCGCGACGGCGCCGCACTGCGCCAGATGCAGGAGGCCAATCCTGCCTTCTTCGCCCAGTTGGATCGGCTCGCGCGGGTGCCCATCCTGGCGGGCGCCGGCGCGGCGCTCATCCTGCGGGGGGACACTGTCCTCGGTGCGATGGCGGTAAGCGGCGGAATGATGCCCGGGCAAGACGACGAATGCGCAGAAGCCGGGCTCACTGTTCTCGCTCCCTAGCGCAGCACCTCACAAGTTTCCTGACGCGGGCCTCTGTGACCGAGCGTTGCTGCCCGCGCTTCGGGGAGGGCGGCCTGTGGTTCGGGCTGGGGCGGATCTCTACCGCCTCCAGGTCGGCCCAATCCTGGTCCACGACGTCGTGGTCGATCTTCGGGTATCGACGAGTGGGGTCGGCCGTCGTGGCTGGAGCCAGCCGTTGATCTTGAGGTGTCGGTCTCGGGCCGAGCCCGGGCGTCGTGGGGTTCGGGGATGCCGGAGGGATCGGTAGCCTTCCCGGCCGCAACCGATCTGAGCTTCCTCGATTCGACCCGCTGTTCCTACTATGCCGTGACTGCCGGCTATCCCGCCCTATTCGCCGATCAGTTGCCCAAGGAACCGATGCTGCGGAGCATGCTGACGCTGTTCGCTGACGTGGCGGCCCCGGGGTCTCGGGTTAGCCGGACGCCTCTGTTGTGATGCCGCCGGTGGTTCCGTTGTTGGGCTCGATGCGTTCGACCGTCTGGCGGCTCCACTGGTGGATGGCCGCGGCCTGCTCGGGGGTCAGCGCCTCGAAGAAGTAGCGGCGAATGTTATCAGCGTGGCCCAGGATGGCGTTCTGGACAGCACGGCGGCCCTTGGCGGTCAGGCTGATCCCGGCCCTGCGGCCATTGGACTCGTTGTCGGTCCGGTTCACCAGCTCACGGTTCTCCATCCGGGTGAGCTGCTGCGCGACGCGGCTCTTCTCCCATGTGGTCGTGATCATCGGCGGAGGGTACAGCGGAACGCTGGTGGCCAAAGAGCCTCACCACGCCGCCGCCAGTACCGGCCGGCCTTGGTCGATCGAGATTTCTACAGGAGCTTCGCCGTCCACGCACGTCGCCACGCCACTCGCGCGTCAACCATGACGGATCAACCGGCCTAGCCGGCGCCCCGGTCACCTGCGGCAACGCTTATCTTCACGGCATTGGGCTCAAGCCGGTCAGTCGGGATCGTCAGCACAGTCGCACAGCCGGCCTTTGTCATGCTTGCGTGCATCGACGGGGAACGGCGGACGGTCGTTGCGCAATCCCGAAGAATTCCGCTTCCCCGATCCCGTGCGACCATCGCCTTGGCCCCGCTTTTCCCTCCCCACCCAGCCTGAAAGGCCGAGCCTCCTCATGACCTACGACGAGATCGTCACGCTGCTCAATACCGACCCGTTGGCACAGGAACTGCTCGCCGCGCCCATTCCCGCACGGCTCGCCTATAAAGCCCTGGATGGCTCGCCGCGCGCCATACCGATCAGCTACCACTGGGACGGCGGGCATTTCTACATCAGTACCCCGCCGAAGTGGCCGAAGATCAAGGCACTCCGGGCGGATCCGAGAGTCGCGTTCACAGTGGACGACGCCACCTCGTACCCGCCGCACAATCTGCTCGTACGCGGCGAGGTCACCGACATGACACTCGTAGCAGGGCTGCCGGACGTCTATCTGGCGGCATCCCGACGGATTGTCGGGGAGGAACAGTTTCCGACCTGGGTGGAGCGAAGGGCCCGGTTCATCAAGGAGATGATGGTCATCCAGATCACCCCCACATTTGTGAAGCTGATCGATTTCGTGTCCAGCTATCCGGGCCCCGCCAGCGAATCGTTGCCCACCCGTTCCGAGACGGCCGCCTGACGGGCGAAGCCACCCGGCACCCGGGCCATCCCGCACCCGAGCGACCCCGCATCCGAGTACTGTAGCCGGCCACCGGCTTCGAGCGCTTCGCGTTTCTCTCGAACCCAGCCGCACGACCACGCCCGTTCATGGTCGATGCCCACAGGTCGTCCCTGGCACCGGAGGGCCTGCCGGTCAGCGTTGCGGATCAGCGCGTCCGGCAGTCCGAGGCAGCCTGGACTGATGCCCTTCTTCCGTCGTCAGGGACCGCTCGATCAGTTCGTGTAACCTGCGGGCGGTACTGAAGTCGGGTGTCGTATGGGAGCCCTGCCGAAGGTCTGCCGTCAAGTGCCGGTAGAACCGGGCGACGTTTGCGGCTTGAACTGGCAGCGCGCTTGCGTGGTCGGTCGGAACCTCGACGGGTAGCCACTCAGGCCTGTTCCGCCGTGCTTGGTACAGATCGAGCGGACTGATCTGAAGCTGCGCCGCCCATGGGTCGACTTCGGGCGCGGAGACCAGCATGAGGTTGCCCTCGGGTCCGGCGATGGTGATGCAGGTGCGAGGCACGGCCGCGTCGCCGTCGTTCACGTGAAGGGATACGACCGTGCCGCCCTCGAGTTCTGCGGTGGCCAAGTAGTGGTCAGGTGCCGTCACGGCGATGTGTTCGCCGGTTTCCGCGATGCGATGATCGGGGCTGCGAATCGCCGTCCTGGCCGTAATGTGGCGGATCGGCCCGAGTAGGTACTGGACAAGGTCGAGTGCGTGTCCGCCGAGGACCTCCACGAGTCCCGCACCGGCGTAGCGATCGTAGGTGTAGGCGGTCCAGGCGGGCACTTCAGGCGTGTTGCCTTTGCCGCGGGAACTGTAGACCGTGGCCGACTGGATGGGTCCGAGTACGCCTTCGCTGATCATGGTGTGCGCTTGGCGGACGGCCGGCGAGAAGCGTGCCTGTAGCCCGACAGAGCCGGTTACCGACGCGGTGCGGGCAGCGGCCTCGAGCGCGACCGCTTCTGTGGCGGTGGGAGCCAGTGGCCATTCGCAGAACACATGTTTTCCGGCGTCGGTCGCCGCGGTGACGAGATCGACGTGTGCGGGGACCTTCACCGTGACGACGACGAGGTCGACGTCGGGATGGGCGGCGAGAGCGCTGGGGTCGGTGAAGGCGTGCCGGGCGCCGAACCGGGCACGGGCGGCGTCTGCGCTGTCCTTTCGGGTGGTCGCGACCGCGGTCAGCGCGAGATCAGGCGACGCGGCAATGGCGGGTATGTGTGCGCGAGATGCCCAGCCTCGGTCCGGACTCGCGCCGACGATTCCCACGCCGATCGTCTCAGCCACTCCGACTACCTCCCATAAGCGGGTCATGATGTTCCGCTACGCACGCTACCACAATCGGAACACGTTGATCCGATTAGCTACACTCCTAGGCATGTACTCCGCCGTGGAAGCGCTGCTCACGCAGGACGGAAAACAGCCGCGCGCAGATGCTCGACGCAATGCCGAGCGACTGATCGCCGCGGCACGCCAAGCGCTCGACGAGCGGGGGCTCGCCGTCACGACACGCGACATCGCTGAGCGAGCCGGAGTCGGCCTCGGCACGCTCTACCGGCGCATCCCATCGCTCGAGGCGCTGCTGACCGCGATCCTGCTCGACACCCTCGACGAGATCACCGAGCGCGCCACCCGCGCGCTAGACAATCCCGAACCGTGGCAGGCATTCACTGACTTCGCCGAGACCTATGTGCATCTGCGCACCACAAGCTGCGGCCTGAACGATGCCCTGACAGGCGAGGGAACCCACCTCGACCTGACCGCCCGGATCAACCACCTCCAACAAGCCATGCGCCGCCTGGTCGAACGCACCCAACGGGCTGGCATGCTTCGCCACGACCTCGACTGGCACGATGTCGCCTTCATACTGGCCGCCGCCGTTCCGACCGACCACACGATCGGCCTCACCGCAAAGCCTCACCAATGGCGTCACAACATGCGCATCATCCTCGACGGTCTACAAACGACAGCGCCGACGACGCGCATCGAGGAAGCCGATGGGAACGCGTAGGGTGCGGCGCTACCCAACTCGGAAAGGATCCCGTCGTGTCAATGAAACGAAAAGTGTTCGCCGTCGCGGCCGGCGCGGTCGCGGTCATCACGACCACGGTGGTCGCCGCGACAACCGCGTCCGCAGGCAGCGCACCCAGCTCGTTGCCGGCCAGCCAGTTCACCCTCACCGCCGACTACGACCAGTACGACGCGTTGAACGCCGCGCTCACCTCCACTCTGGGGACGGCGAGCGTGGACACCGTGATGAAGAACGCCAACCACGAACGCACGTCGATAAGCTCCCCCGGCGTGGCCGGCTACAAGACCGGGTTCGGATGGGACTCGACCGACAACAGCGGCTGCCACAACTACCCGCAGGGCATCACCAGTAGTCGCGACGCCATCGGAGACACCGGCCACGGCATGCGTGTGTTCAACATGACGGACATCCTGAAGACCAGCACCGGCGGCACCTCCGACCAGATCGGCCGCCAGTCCAGCGGCGTCTACTACGCCCACAACTACGCCTACGTCCTGCCGCAGATCGGTACCATCACGGCCAACACGACCGCGACCAACCCGCTCAACTGGTCCAGCATCTCCCTCGACCGGGTCAGCGGCTCCATCGTGATGGTCGAGTACACCTGCCAGTCCGGATGCACGTCCTTCCCGAACCGGGCACCGCGCGCCGTCCGGTTCCCGTTCACTCCCGGCACCCACACGTTCGCCGCGAAGACCACCGCCACCGAGGCTCTCCAGTTGCCCTGGTACAAGCTCAACGGCGTCGCGTCCCACAACAACCGCTGACGGTTCAACTCCTCCGGAGCCCACCAGCTCTACTACTGGACACCGGGCACCGGCAGCCACACCTACGCCTGGGTCAGCGGCGGCGAAAGCCTGAGCTACTGGGAGGACGACGCCAATCCGGACCTGCTCTGGACCCTGCAAGAGACTCCCGGAAACCGCAACGTCTTCGCCGTCAAGCAGGCCACCTACGGACCCTGACCGCCCCGCGAGACCCGGTCGACGCCTCGCCCGCGCCGAGCACGCGGGTATAGCCGGTCACCTCGTCGGATTCGCCGGCGCCAGTGGCCGCGTGACGGATCCGGCCGGCGGGCCGCCGAGGCGACGCCGCGCTCACCTCTCCCGCCGGGGGAAGCGAGGCGCCATCGACGGAGGGACCCCGGTCGTCACGCTGTACAATTATGCGGTGATCGGCGTCATTGACTACCAGACCGGAAACTCCCGCAGCGTGATCTACGCGCTGGAGCATCTGGGACTGCCATGCATGCTGGTCAGCACACCTGCTGAGGCGACGGCCGTGGACCGCCTCGTCCTGCCGGGAGTCGGCTCCGCCGGAGTGACGATGCGGTCGCTGTCCGACCTCGGGTGGCCGGCATATCTGGAACAACGGGTGCTCGGCGATGGGATCCCGTTTCTGGGGATCTGCGTGGGCCTGCAGGTGCTTTTCGATTACAGCGCCGAGGAGAACGCTCAGTGTCTCGGCTGGTTGCCGGGGAAGGTCGAAGCCTTTCCCGCGGACCGGGTCCGGGTGCCACAGATCGGGTGGAACCGTGTCGTCGCGGCCTCCGCGCACCCGTTCGTCGAGGGCCTGGAAGATCGGTCCTACTTCTACTTCGTCAACTCCTACTACGCCACCCCGGACCGGATCGACGACGTGGCGGCGCGAACGGAGTACGGCCTTTCGTTCACCTCAATAGTGGCCCATCGCAACATCATGGCGACGCAGTTCCACACCGAGAAGAGCGGGCCAGTCGGGCTGCAGCTACTGAACCGGTTCACCCAGCTCCAGAAAGACGACCTGAGTGCTGACTAAACGACTCATCGCCTGCTTCGACGTACTCAACGGCCGGGTGACCAAGGCCCGACAGTTCCAGGACAACATCGACGTTGGCGATCCGGGGACGATCGCCGCCAAGATGTACGAGGACGAGATCGACGAGATCATCTTCTACGACATCATGGCGAGCGCTGAACGCCGTACGGCCGACCTCGCAACCGTACGGGCCGTTGCGCGCAACATCTTCGTCCCCTTCACCGTGGGCGGCGGCATCCGCAGCCTCGCCGACATGCACAGCGTCCTGGACGCGGGCGCGGAGAAGGTCAGCGTGGACTCGATGGCTGTCCGCAATCCGCAGATCATCACCGAGGGCTCCCGCGAGTTCGGAAGGCAATGCGTAGTACTTAGCATGCAGGTCAAGCGAGTGCCGCGGAGTTCGTCCATTCCCAGTGGCTACGAGATCGCGATCGACGGGGCCCGCGTGTTCACCGGGATGGACGCCATCGAGTGGGCCAGGCGGGGCGAGGATCTCGGCGCCGGTGAGATCTGTGTCAACAGCATCGATCAGGACGGTACCCACCAGGGCTACGACCTGGTGATCACCGAAGCGATCGCCAAGGCCGTCAACATTCCGGTGATCGCTTCCGGTGGGGCAGGAACTGCGGATCATGTAGCGGATGCCTTCGCGACAGGGGCCTCCGCGGCGATCGTCAGCTCGATGCTCTACTCTCCACGCCTCGCAACGCGCGTCACGGCGAGAGCACTCAAGAAGCAGCTTGCCGAGCGGTCCGTCACCGTGCGGCCAGTGCTGGAGCCGGCGACAGAGTCATAGAGCCTTCCCCTTCGAAGACCGCCTCCTCACTCGGTCCCGTGTGCGAACTCAGGTGACCGTGGACATCGACCTTCGTCGGTGTCTGCGCGGCGGCTGGGCGCGCATTCGGCGGTTCGACTTGAAGACAGCCAACGAGTGTCGGGCATTCGTGGCGGGGACCAGTCTCGCGCGGGGCAATCGCCGCCGCGAGGGCACTTCGCCCGCGCCATGATCTCGTAGGACCGGCTCGAGACCCAGTCAGCGCCGAACGTGCGTGCCCTGGTGGACACGGTCTACGTGCGCCCCGACGAGGCGCAGGGCTGGCTTCGTGCGATCGAAACCGTTCTGTTCGGCGTGGAACGCGCGCCATGGCTCGCCGTCCACGAGTCCGGAGAAAACAGGTTGCTGGTGGCTACCGTCGTTGCGCAGCTGCAAGGTGGCGATGTTGCCCGGAGACATCGTCGACGCTTGATAGCGAATAACCCGCGTCGAGAAGATCGGATCCCGCGCGGATCGCCAGCTCGACGCTCTGCTCAGCCGCGCAGGTCCGTCGTGCGCACGGCCGCCTCGTTGAGACCAACGCCGCGAAACATTTCGACGGCGGTGTGTGTCGGAGGCCAATTCGTCATCCCCGGATCCCTTCAGAGGCGGCATTCACAACCCATCATTGACGAACACAACATGAACATTTAACATCGACACGCCTGACTATGGAAGGCGGTCGATGCCGAACGCGATCCGCTATGGACAGCCGCGGCCGGCACGAGCGTGCGCCATCGGGAACATGACCGGTGGAACTATGGGAGGCGACACATGACTATCGTCACGGGGCTGGCGGCCTTTGGCGGCAGACCATCGGTAACCCTGCCCAGACCACACCACGTCTGGCCGCGTCTCGCGGATGAGTCCATCGAAGAGGTCCGCCGGTATCTCGTTGCCCGAGAACCGCTTTCGCTCGGCGACGGGTCGGGCGTGATAGCCCAGCTTGAGCGCGAACTGGCTGACGCTCTGGGCCTGGCCAAAGTGTTGACGGTCAGTTCAGGCACGGCGGCGTTGCATGCCGGGTACCTGGCGCTGGACCTTCCTGTCGGGTCCGAGGTCATCGCGCCGGTGTTCGGCTTTCACGCCAGCGTCACGCCCGCCCTGCACTGCGGACTGCGACCCGTGCTTGTCGACGTGGACGCCGACACGGGCAACCTGAACGTGGAAGCAGCCAGGCAGGCCATCACCGACCGGACGTCCTGCGTAGTGGTCAACCACACCTGGGGCCACCCGGCCGACCTGGACCCGATCGTCGACCTATGCCGTCGGCACGGTCTTGCCCTGATCGAGGACTGCTCACATGCCTACGGATCGACCTACAAGGGCAGGCCTGTGGGCACCTTTGGTGACATCGCCGCGTTCAGCATGCAGGCCAACAAGATGTTGCCGGCCGGCGAGGGGGGGTTTCTGGGTACCGCCGACGAGCGGCTGTATGAACGCGCACTGCTGGCGAGCCACTACCGGGGTCGCGCACACTCGCAGGTCACTGACGTCTCTCTCGCCCCCTACGGTGAGACGGGCTTCGGGCTCAAGTACCGCCTGGCACCGTTGGTCGCGGTCGTCGCCCGGGCCGAACTGGCCAGGCTGCCACAACGGATGGCCGACCGGACACTCCTGCTGGACATACTCGGCGACGCTCTGCGCCAGGCGGTCGGAGTCGAACCGCCGACCGTTCGGCCGGAGGTACGTGTCGGGGCGTGGTTCGGCTACAAGCCAGCGTTCGTGCCCGGAGCACTGACCCTCAAAGGCCGTCCCGTCGACCGGGCTCAGTATGTCGATCTGCTTGTCGCCGAGGGGGTCGACGTGCACGTACCGTCGGTGCCCCCGCTTCGCGACCTACCGCTGTTTCAGACCACACCGCCGCTGCGCATTGCCGAACTCGCGTGGAAGCCGCAGCTGGAAGCGTCCTACCCGGGCCTCGACGCCTACATCGCCCACCGCCTCAGCGTGCCCGCGTTCTCCTTTCCCGAACAGGCAGAGGTTGTCGCACAGTATGCGGCAGCGTTCGCCAAAATCGGAGCCGTGCTGGGTGGCCCGGATGCGGCGAAGGACGACAGATGACCATCACCTTCAGCAACGGGCTCGATATCGTTGATGTCGAGGCCAGGGTGCCGGATCTCGACGCGCACGTCGCCAACTACCTGTCCACCGCCACGCCATGGCTTTCGTCCCCGGACACGCAACGGTGGTCGGTACGGGTGACGGTGTGTCCAACCGATGCCGTCTTCAGGTGTGAGGGCAAACTCGGGCAGGGCGAGTACGCGGAGCCGTTGCTGACGACGCAGACCGGTTCCGATCGGCTGATATGGAACCTGTCGACCGGATCGAACGTGAGATGCCGGTCCGAGGACCACGTCGTTGACATCTGCTCGCCCAACCTCGCCAGCGCCTTTGTCGATACATACCGGACCGTCAGGCAGATCCTCGTGCGCCTGCTGTTGCGGCGCGGGGCGGCTGTCATGCACGCATCCGCGGTCGGAGGCATCGACGGTGTCACGGCATTCGTCGGAGGAAAGGGCGCGGGCAAGACGACGTCGGTATGGCACGTCTTGTCGGGGCGGCCGGCGCAGTTCGCCTACATCGCGAACGAGCGAGTCCTACTTCTTCCTGTGGGCGATGAGATTCTCGCCTACGGTTGGCAGGGTACAGCGTTCGTGGGCCTCGGAACGTTGATGGGTTCGGTCGGCCTTTCCGGACTCGACGGCATCCACGAGCGGTGTCTGGGCACCGCTCGCCTGCTGCCCGCCCACAAGCTGATCGAGCCTGTCTATGTGCGGGCGCTGACCCGCTCGGCGCTGCCCCCCGAGGACGCATCCTACAAGGTGTTCCTGACTCCTTTTGAGGTCGCTCATTTGGCCGGCAGCACCGTACGCGCCGGCGGCCGGCTACGACGCATCGTCTTTCCACGCTTCGCCGCAGACGCTTCCTCACGCGTCGCCCCCACGCCGCGCGCCGACGCCTCAGAGGCCCTCGGAGGCGAGGTCATCGACTGCCTACCCGACTTTGCCGACTGGCTGGGTCTTGGTGGCAGTTCCCCCTCCCGGGCTGAGGCCGGAAAGGTGCTCCGACGAGCCGTCGACGACTGTGATCTTGTCTCTGTGGAAGGTGCCCGACTCGATGGTTGGATCGGGGACTGATCGCGGCGCCATCCGCGAGGACCTTGGTCCGGCCGGTCATCGGATCCTCGCGGCATGGCGGCGGGAAATCGATGCCACCCGCCGGGCGTCGTGCGCGGAGTGGGAGCGCATGCTGGCGGCCAGGTTCGGTCTGAACGACGCGGCCGCCTCGCCTCTGGAGCACATCGTGCCGAGCGGCGGCTACCGCATACACCGTGAGCGGCGTCGGCGGGTGGGGCCCGCGGCCATCGAATTCGCTGAGCGGTACGGCCACTCAGCGGGCCAGTGGATCTACCTGCGAGGGTACGGATACTACCGGCTCGACGCCGCCATGTACGCCCACAGGACAAGGCCGCCCGCCGCTGTGCGATGGGAGGCTCTCGTTCGCCGCTGGCCGGTGTATCGCGGGTTCGCGCCCGCGATCCTCGATGAATTTGTCGCCTGCCCCACGTCCTTCGACCGGTGGCTTGCCGCGCTGGGGGTCCTGGAGTGGGTGCTCAACGACATCGAAGCGATCCGTTGGGCGTTGCTGCATCTGCCGGCGCTCAACGAAACGCACGCGGAGGCGGTGGACGCCGAGCGGTTCACCATGGCCGAGGTTCTGGCTGAGATTGGTTGGAGGTCATGGCATACGACCGATCCCGTTTTGAGGGATGAGCGATGGTCGCAGCGGCTGCGGTCGGTGTGTGCCAACCCGTTGATCGATGACGTCATCGATGACATCGCCGCCTCGCTCGCGCCGCCGACGCCCGACTCCGCTGTGCGGTCGATCCGGGAGGGAGACGTCTCATGGCTCGTTGCGACCGCGTTTGAGACGAAGCTGCGGGCGATCCTGGACCGGCACCCGCGAGAGCCGATTGTCATCCTCAGCGAGGCATTCGGCGCTATCCATGTGGGGTTGATGTGGAGGGCGTTGGCCATGCCGCGGGACCGCGATCGGATGCAGGTACGCATCGTTCGATCCTCTGTTCACGAGGTCGAGATGGGTCGTGAGGGGCAATCGGCTTGGCGTGGGCAGGGGTCGGATGTCGAGGGATGCGTCGTCGTTCACGCGGACGACTCGCTCTTCACCGGCCGTACTCACGCCGGCATGCGACGGACGCTACGCGGCCGCCCGGCGGCCGTCTATCTGGCCGCGCTGACGTTGGACGTCAACACCCCGTGCAACCACCCGGACGAGCTGAGGTGGGCCGGCCGGCAGCCGGCCGAGCAGCTCGTCGAAGTCGAGTCGCTCATTCGCGCGTCCGACGGTCGGCTGGGACCGGCCACGAGCATGTGGGCCCGACGCAAAGGATGGCCGGCGTCGAAGTCGCCCGAAGACCGGGAGATGGAGTCGGTGACCCGTGGCTCGGATCGGCTTCTCGCCGAACTCTGGCGTCGTTTCGACCGGGAGATCAGACATGGCTGAACAGTCCGCCGACCTCATCTTCGAGCCCCGCGCCGACCGCGGTGGCGTCTACGTCTCGTGGTCGGAATACCAACAGCTCGTCAACGCGCTGGCGGACCGGATCGCGGTCGCGGGCGCCCCCAGTCACCTGGTGGGGATCCTCAACGGTGGCTGGGTGGTAGCCCAGTCGCTCGCCGACCATTTTCCCGCCTGTGTCACCGGCGGCATCCAGTCGGCTGCCTCACCCGCGGGACCCACCGTGAGCCTCATCCTGTCCGGCGATGGCTCCCGCCGTCTCGCGGGGGCCGATGTGCTGCTGGTTGATGAGGTCGTCGATACCGGGCGAAGCGCTGCGTTCTTCGCCGCGCACATCGCCGCTCAGGGAGCGGCCCGCGTCCGGGTGGCCACGCTCATCGCCGACGTCGCGGCGAGTCCGCAAGCGGACTTCGCCGCCCGTACGCTTTCCAGGCTACCCAATCTCGTCTTCCCGTGGCGGGTCCGTCGCGATCTGCCCTCCTACCTCGACGCCCTGCTCGCGGCGGGACCGCTGACCCTCGCCGGATTCCTGTGCCAGGCCGAAAAGGACGGGCATCCGCTTCCCGAAGCTCTCGTCTCGCGTGCACTGGCCGGTCTCGCCGAACGTGGAGTCTTGTTCTTGGACAGCGCGGGCTGCTGGCGAATGGAGCGGCTGTGACCGGCGTATCGGACCAGCACAGTATCCACGACTACTACGACGCCGACCCGTTGGTCGAATGGGAGCGCACGCAGTCCGGCCCCTACCACCAGATCGAATTCGAACTGGTCGAGCGTTGCCTGGCCGACGCGCTGCCGCCGGCGAGTTCCGTGCTCGACCTCGGCAGCGGGCCGGGACGGCACTCGCTCCGTCTTGCCGCACGGGGTCATCGGGTGGGCCTGGTGGACATCTCACAGCGGTGCCTCGCTCTCGCCCGCAGCGAGTTCGCCGCTCAGGGGCTCGACCATCGGATGTTGTTCACGCTCTGCTCCGCGGCCGAGGACCTGCCGGACCCGGAAATGACGTTTGACGCGGTCCTGCTGTTCGGGCCGCTGTACCACATTCTCGACGAAGACCGGGCGGAGGAGTGCCTCAGGCGCGCGATTCGCTGCCTGCGCCCTGGCGGCTTCCTGTTCGCCATCTTCGTGACCCGCACCTCCGTCATCCGGGACCTGCTGAAGCGCGGCCGATTGACTGAGATCAACCAACTGCTGGACGACGGGTACCTCGACCACGGCCGGTACCGGCCGCTGTCGGCTGCCTCGCGTGCTGACTATATGCCGCCGACTCGTACCCACTGGGCGTGTGAGGCCCGGCGCCTGCTGGAGCGACACCGGCTAGGCAAGATCAGCCTCCGGTCGTGCGAAGGGGTCGCCGCGTTCATGCGGCCCTATGTCGACAAGGGCTTCTCCGTCAGCGACGTCGACCAGCTGGTGACCACCATCGCCCGCACCTGCGAGCTGCCGTCGGTCATCGATTCCGGCGACCACTTCCTGGCCAGCGGGAGGAAGGGGCGATGAGGCCGCGCACCATTGTGGCGCAATCCGGTGCGGTATGGTTTGCGCCGCACCGCTTTGCCGCCGACGGCATCGACTACCTGATCGCGACAGGTGGCAGCCGCGACGAGTTGGACTTCGAAGATCGCCAGTGGCCGTCGGGCCGCATCGAGCGCTGGTACGTGGGCGGCGCCAACCGGCTCTTCCTCGGCGCCGTCGGCGGCGACTCGGGGGCTTGGGCACGGCGGGCCAGGCCGGTGCGCTGCCCGCGTGACACGGCTGATCTCATGGGCGCGTCGTGGTGCAGAAGTGACAGCAGGGACCTGCTCTATTTCAGCGCCCGTAACTCGGCAGGGCCGTGGCGCATCTTCGTGGCCGAGGGCCACCTCGCGACGTGCTCGTGGGACGAGCCGCAGTGCGTTCTGGCGCCCTCGGTCGGCAGCGAGTCCGAGCATGTCTACCTTCCATCGGTCCTCCACGACGATCGTGGATGGTGGATGTGGTACGCGGCGCGCGATGGACGGCACCGTCGCATCCACTGCGCCCGCAGCCTCGACGGTGTCGAATGGCACCGCGAGGGGCTGGTGCTGGATTGCGGACCTCCGGGCAACGGCGACGCCTATGCGGCCGACTGCCCGTCGGTGCTTCGTCTCGCCACCGGCTACCTGATGGTGTATGGCGCGGGCACAGCTCGAAACCTTCACGCGGCATACAGCGCCGACGGCCTCACCTGGCGCAAGCTCGGGGTGGTACGCACCCGCGGCGGTCCGGGAACCCCCGACAGCCAATATGCCTTCTACCCCGCCCTCTGGTGGCGCGGCGACGAGGCATCGTTGGTGTATGCCGGCGAAGACGATGGAAGGCAGTGGTCCATTCTGGACGGTGGCGTCGTCGACCTCCCTCATCTTCTACGCCGGCGTGCGCCCGACCGCCACGCGGGCCGGGCAGCCGCCCGACTCATGCGCGAGTTGCCGGCCATCGACTCCTCGTTTTTCGAAGAGCCGGCCGATGCGCACGGTATGACACCGGGCTACCGCTCGGCGGACGGGAACGTGCGACAACTGCGCCCCAGTTCCACGCCGGTGTTCGCCGTCGAGGACGGCGGATCGTGGCGGGTGGTGAAGCTCGGCCGCTCCGCACAGCAGGTCGAACGGGAGCACCTTGTGCTGCAGATGCTCGCCGACTACCTCCCCGTGCCACAGACGGAGGTCCAATACTTTGATGACCGACCGGTTCTCGCAATGCCTTTCATCGACGGGACAGCCCTGCCGAAGCTCCTGCCCGGTCAGCCGGAACGCGCTCGGTGCATTCTCGGTGACGTGGTACGCCGCTTCTGTCGGCTCGGCTTGGCCACCCTGCGTCCCTATGAAGCGGGCCACCAGTCGGAGCCGGCCTATCCGTCCTGGTTGCTGGCGGACTGGTTGCGCGAACGGTCCCGCGAAGACTGGGAGTGGCTTGACGCTCCGTTGGTCGCCAATGCGGTCGACCTTGGTACGACCGCGCGCACCGAGCTCGCCGCTGCGGCTGAGACTCTTGACCACACGCCAGGTTGGCTGACGCTCTTCACCGGAGACAACCACCTCGGGAACATACTCGCCCACAGGGCCGGCTCGACGTACACGATTGTCGACGCCGAGTTCGGCGGGATGATCGACCTGGACTACTCCGTCGCGGAGTTCATCTCGTCCGTGGTGAAGCATTCCGGCCTGCTGCACAACGCGACGGTTGACCTCGGGTCCGGCGCTCTTCGCGCTCGGTTTGACGTACTTGTCGATCCGTTGGACCTCCTGCGCCCCGCGCACCTGGGCCCGGGGCCTTCGACGATCCGCGAGATCTTCGCGCCGCTGCCCGTCGACCTTGACCGTATGCGGGCGTATGCGACGGCCAAGCTCCACTTTCGGCTCGCCAGCCCCGACGGTCGCCCACCGGCCTTCGGCGTGGCGGCGCTCGGCCTCACCGTGCTCATGTGCCGTGAGGGAACGGTGAGGGCGTAGTGACCCGCGCAGTCCTTTTCGACATCGACGGTGTCCTCATCGACGATCAGGCAAGCTGGGATTACTCCGTGCGCCGTGCGAGCGAGTATGTGTGCGACATGATGGCGGGCGGCCCGGGCCCCGACGCCATCAGACACGCCTACGCGCAAATGTCGGATGAGTTGTGGTCGAGATATGACACTGTGCTTGCTTCCCTGGGCGGCGACGTCGCGATCCGTCGTCACGTGTGGGCCGAGACGTTGCGGGGACTGAATTACCGCGTCGACGACGACTTCGTCAACAGGCTAGTCGACCGGTATGCCGGCTGGCGGCTGGCGGCCATCCAGCCGGATCCGTCGCTCGCGCTCCGGTTGGAACGGTTGGCGCAGCGGGTCGGCCTTGCCGTCTGCTCGAACGGACGATCCTCGGTACAGCGCGCGCGGCTCGACCGGGTCGGCGTTCTGCATCTCTTTCGATGCGTGGAGTGCGGTCAGGACGATGGTGTCCGCAAGCCGCATCCAGAGATCTTCCTTCGATGCGCTCGACGGCTCGGCGTGCGGCCCGAGGAGTGCCTGCACGTCGGCGACGATTGGCAACTCGATGTCCTGGGCGCGGCACGGGCGGGCATGTCCGCCGTGTGGATCTCCCACGGGCGCCGGCCGCCTTCGACGCCGGTGGCGGCTCGTGTCTACGCCGACGTCGTCGCGTTCGTCGACGAGTTTCTGGATGCGACGCCGTGAACACGGCGGCTCTGGCAACCCGACACGTATGGCGGCTGCTCATCGAGAACTGCCGGCCGGGCGCGTTTGTCCCGCCGGCGTTCGGCGTACCGTCGTCGACTTCCCGCCCGGCCTGCGACGCATTGGGGATCTTCGCGGTTCCGTGGGCGGACGTTGAGCTCGCCGGCGATCGCGGGCTCGACCGGCCGACCTTGAGGCTCTTCCTGCCCCGTGTCGACGGTGGCGTCGCGTTCAGTCGGGGGGCGCCCTACTACGCCCCCGCTCAGGGCCTGCGGGCCCTCGACAGCCTGGTGGATTGCTGCCAGAAAGTCACCGAGTTCGCCGATGATGTTCCGGCACTCGCGTTCGCACTTCTCGAAAACGCGCACAACCTCGTCGCCGCCGCGACGTTCACCCTGTGGCAGCAATGCTGCCTGCCCGGTCCCGGTCCGCGAGCCGCCACCACGCTGGACGCGAGCCTGGCGGCGGGTGCCGCGCTCGCTGGCGCGTTGAGCTCGCGGTGGGACGGCACGCCGGTACCGCGCGGTATGGACCTGGACTGGGGTGCGGTGCGCCACGCCACTCGGCGTCTGGCGGCGACCCCGCTGCGGCAGCTTCGGGCGTTTCGTGAACTGGACTCGGCATGGAAGGTCGCGGCCGAGCTCGGTTTCGTGGCGAGTATGCGGGCCACGGCCGCCCTTTCCCTCGACGCGCTCGTCTTCCCCTTGTATGGGGCCACAGCGATCGGGCTCGCGGCACGAGCGTTGGCGGAGAACCCTGCCGGACCCCTGGCGGGCGTACGGGTACACCTTGTGCAGCTGGGCTTCCACGACCTCGGTCACATACCGTTTCTGAGCGCCGACGGGTCCGTCCGGGTCGAGACGCTGGCTCCGCCCTCATACCTGTCGACGATGAGCCGAGATCTGGCCGGAGCGCGAGTTCTCGTCATCGACGACAACGTCGGCTATGGCACGACATTGCGGGCATGCCGGAGCGTGGTCGAACAGTTCGGTGGCGAGTGCGTCACCCGTAGCGTCGAGACCGCGTGGGACCTCTACGATCGCGTCGCTGGGCATGACATAACGACCGCCGTCGACATTCCCGGGCTGCGACCCAACCTGCACCACAGCGTCCACCGCCGGCTGATCGAGCTCATTGTGGGGGACGATCCGCGACGGTACCTGGTCGACCCGGCCCACGCGACGAGGCAGACGCTGCCGGACCAGATGGCGGCGAGCCTGGCGGTCGCCGGGCAGCACGGCCGGTGGTCGCGGCCTCAGCGCGCGACGATGCGCGCGGAGCTTGATTTCTCCCGCCAGACGCATCGGGAGCCGGCCGTGCCCGGGCGGGGGGCGTGATGACTCTCGCACCAACGGGCGACGCGGGCCCCTGGCGGGTTCACGTCGATATGAGACGGGGGCTGGCGGTGACCGGAGGTCGGCTCGGCGGAGAGATTCTCGATGCGCTTGTACCGGTGGGGATTCCCATGGCGGTCATCGACATCGAGCGCAGCGAGCAGGGGCACGGACCTCTCAACCATCTCGACGAGGCGGTACGGAGGTACCCGGACCGGCTGTGGGTGGGCGGGCATCTCGCAAGTCCGGGGCAGATGTCCGGGCTGCTAGAGGCCGGCGCCCGCGGGGTACTCGTCGGCAGCAGTCTGTTCGCCGACGGCCGTGTCGACCGTGCCGCCCTGCGAAACATCACCAGCTCGGTGCCGCCCGATCGCCTCATGGTGGCCGTGGACTCACGCTCCGGCCACGTCGTCAGCCACGGCTTCACCAAGCCCACCAGTCTGCGGGTGGACGATGCGATCGCGGCCGTCATCGACCTCACCGGCGGACGGTGCGCGGTTCTGCAGGTCGAGACGCTCGCGGCGGCCGGACCGCACCTTGACTCGCTCAGTTCGCTGCGGTCCCGTTTCCCGGAGCAGGAGCTGTGGTATGCCGGGGGGCTGCGCCACTGGCCGGATGTGCGGCGGGTCTGGAAGTTAGGTTGCGGCGCGGTCGTCGGCCGCCACTACCTCAACGGCGACCTGGGGCTGGCGGATGCCCCCGCCCCATGAGCGGTACAGCCGGCGCAAGCCTGACTCGCACCGGACCGGAGGTAAACAGGTCAGGGGACGCCGCGTTCGGCGGCGTTGGAGCTCCAGTCCACGCCGAGATGGTCGGTGAAGTGCCAGACCTGGTCGGCGAAGTCACGCAGCCAGACGGCCAGGGTGTAGCCGGGATGGTTACCGTCTCCGTCCCAGTCACGGTGGCGGTTGTGGATGTTGAACGCGCCGAGTGTTCCGATCGTATGTACATTCATCAATCACCAACGAAAGGACGGACCCGGATATGATCAAGACTCAATGGCGCGCAGGTGCAGTGGCTAGCCTCGTGATGGCCGGCGCGGCCACGCTGGCGGTGCCGGGCAGCGCCTCGGCGGCCACATGGCAGGTAATACCGGTACCGGTCCAGGCGGTGAATGGGGTGGTCCCGGATTCCGCCACCGACGCGTGGGGGACGCAGGTAAATCCCGGCAGTGACCCACACACCTTCTATGCTTCCGTCGTGCACCTGAGCGGCACCGCCTGGAGCACTCTCGCGGTGCCCGGCTGGCCGGGGTGGGCGAATGAGGCGGAGGTCGCCGCCGATTCGCCCACCGACGTCTGGGTTACCGGGGATGGCAACATGGCCCACTACGACGGGTCGTCGTGGACCACGTACACCGGGCTCGGAAGCAACGGAGGCGGCATCATCGCGATCATCAGCCCGGCCAACGTCTGGACGGGAGGTGGCCAGCCGACGACCGGGCTGGCCCTCCAGCACTGGGATGGCACGAAATGGTCCCCGGTCACGGCACCGAGGCCGGCCGGAGCCTCCTATGCCAGCTTGGTCGGGCTGTCGGCCATCGGCGGCGACCTGTGGGCCCTGGCGGGCACCCCCAACGGCAGCAGCACCGAATACTACGTCACCCGGTGGGATGGCACGAGCTGGAGCCCCCTCACCGTCGTGCCGACCCCAGCGCTGCAGGGGGAGGTGTGTGTCACCAACATCTCCGCCGCGTCGGCTACCGATGTGTGGGTCCGCGGCAACGACTGCTACGACAGCACCAGTTTCGTGATGCATTACAGCGGCTCCGCCTGGTCCACCTTCCAGATGCCCGCTCCCGCCGGCGGGTGGAACCTCGTGTACTCGATCGCTGCACGCGGCAACGAGGCCTGGGCTGTCGGCTACAGCAACGACGGTACCACCGGCGATAAGGCGGCGGCCTGGCATTGGGACGGCTCGACGTGGTCATCTGTAGCGATCCCGGTAACCTCCGCCAACAGCATCGCTTGGATCGTAAGCTACGTGCCCGGCACCAACACGGTGTGGATAGATGCCACTGATCCCACCACCACCTCGGGGCTGGTAATCGTCGCCGGCGGCTGATGCCGCCACGGTCCCGGCTGCATCGGCACCCCACACCCTTACCGCGGCCGGGAACAGCGGACCGGCCGCTGCTGCGCACAATGAGCCGTCAGACCGGATCAGGCACGGAATTATCATAACCACCGGATCGCGGGCATCCAGCAATGTTGCCAGCACATGATCCGACGCCGCCGGGACCGTGCAGAAACTCGGCCCGGCGGCGCCCAGAACTGGGCCGGCGACATCATCACGGTCCTGCGCGACGCGCACCGAGCCGTCGAGGACGCCCGCGCCCGCGGCAGCACCGCCCTGGACCAGCAGGGTTCTCGATGACCTGCGCGAACGCTACGACACCAGTCACCTCGGGGATGATCCACCACCGGGTCCGGGACTGGGACACCGGCAACCATCCTTGCTTCAGAATTCCGTGACGGCGAGGGCGTCGAACGAGAACTCGACCGCTCGTGAAGATCATGTTCGTCTCGACCGGATGGCGTGACTACCTGTTCTGGCAGAACACGGACCGCGCCATGGTTAAAGGGATCAACAAGCTCATTGACGACATCAGCAACGGAGACTCTTTCCAGGGAATCGGCAAACCAGAACCGCTACGCCATCATCTCGCCGGCGCGTGGTCACGGCGCATCAATGATGAGCACCGACTCGTTTACGCAATCTCGCCGGACAAGTCAGGCGACGACACTGTGACCGTCATCAGCTGCCGCTACCACTACGAGAAATAGACTCCCAGGCGTCGCCGCGCGCGACGCCTCGGCGTCTCCAGAGGTTCTCTGTGAGGGCGTCGTCGAACGTGGTGGTGGGGCATTCGGACCCGCCACGACGCCGACAACGCGATCTTCGCCTACATCGACGGCTGGTACAAGCGCGAACGCATCCACAAAAGACCTCGGCTGGCTCTCACCCGACGAGTACGAAGCCGCCAACAAGGAGCAGTTCGGCGAGCATCTCTACATCTGCTCCGACGGGCGCTTCGTACTGCCTTCTCTGTGAGTGTTGTTCGGGCTGTGAGCGGTTCTGCCTTCACTGCGTTCGCAGCGATTGGTGCCGGCTTTGGAGGCTACTGGCTGGGTCTGTTGCTGTTGGCGAGTGGGGCCGGGGCAGGGAGATGAGTTCGCTGCGGTAGGAGTTGACGGCCTGCTGTGGAAGTCCACCGCCGGCGATGCTGGCCCGGCGCGGTGCATCGCGTCGACGAGCAGCGCGGCGGCGCCGTCGTGCGGCAGCCCGAGTGCCAGCGCGTTGTACCACATGGCCGACGGTCCTCGCCGCGATGGGTTGGACCACTGGCCACGACGAGTACCAGCCACTGCTGGCATCTGTCGTACGCAACTGTCGTACGCAACCACGTGCCGCCGATGCTCGCGGCGGCTGGCTTGCTGTAGGCGATGGCGAGATTGCGACGCTCGAGGAGTGCTATAAGCCACCAGGCCTAGCTAATGGAAGATGCCATTAGCTAGGCTGACCGGCATGGTATCGATCTCGCGGGAGCGTCCGGTCGAGTCGGAGTGGCGGTTGCGGGCGGTGCTGCGCAGCACGCAACTCGTGCACCTGCCCGAGGCATGGTGCTTCCAGCGCATCGCCGGCAACCCACCAGCGGACGCCGTTGCCACAGTCCGAGACGTCGACGGCTGGTGCGCCCTCGTGCCCGCCACGGAGGACTCCGGCGAGCGGTTCGGTCTCACGCTGAGCACGTTCGCGCCACACATCGACAACAGTGGTTACGTTGGTTGGTTGGCGACGGTAGTCAAGCAACGCTTGGGCAGTGGGGTCTTCGTCATATGCGGCGACAATCCGCGCCGCGGTGGCATCTTTGACTACCTCGGCTACCCACTGGAAGTCGCCGACGCTGTCCGCGTCCTGATCGACGAGCTGCGCGGGCCGGTCGGCCCTGACCCGCTGGATCTCGACCTGCACGTGTTCGAGGTCGAGCAGACCTCAGCGGCAAGCGCGATTTCCCGCGACACCGTGTTCGAGTTCCGCGAGCACGCCGGCGCGGTCGAGGCCAGGTACGCCGGTGGCCACATCCGCAGAGGCACTCTGCTCGGGCGCCGCGACCACGACCACGTGACCACCGCGTACGTACAGGTCGACGTCGACGGTCGGCCGCAGACCGGCACGGCAGCCATGCGCATCGAATCGGCGGCAGACGGACACCTGCGGCTGATCGAGGACTACACCTGGTCGGACGGGACCACGGGCCGCAACGTACTGCGCTCCCGCCAGCGCCGCCATGCCGCCTGAACCCGTCGCGATCGCGTTCGCGAACACCCGCTCGTCCAGGCACCGCGACCGCATCGAGACCCTCACCGAGTGGCGTGCCTGGGTTGACGCCTGGCCCGGCCTTCGCCCAGCGGGCTACGCCGTCGACCCCGACGGCCTGCTCGCCCTCCGGGGCACCCGCGACGACCTGCAACTGCTGTTGCGCGGCGCCGCAGGCGGACACCGGGCCGAACCGGCCACGTGGCTGGCGGAGCTCATGCGTTCGGCGCCGGGTCTTGAGCTGCGCTGGCGCGCGGCTCACCTCACCCTCGTTGTTCCCGAAGACAGCACTGCGGCCACGGTGATCGCCCACTATCTCGCCCGCGCCGCGATCGACCTCCTATTGACCGGCCAACCCTTCGCCGCCTGCCAGGGACAGGACTGCCGCAAGCTCTTCGTGGCGTCCCGACCGGACCGCCGTTGGTGCGACAGCGCCGTCTGCGGCAACCGCGAGCGCGTGCGCGCCCACGGCCACCGCAACCGCCACGCCGATCCACCAGCTACCGCTCACCCAAAACGAAGGGAACAGCACCCATAGCCCACGTACGGTTCCGGAGGGGCCAAGGACCGGTGTCCCCACCCCACACTTGCCGTACACATCCCGACGCTCTCCAACAGCCCGCCCTGGAGGCGGCTCTACCAACAGAAATATCGCCTGCGGTGCCGCGTCAGGTACGCGTGTCGGCACCGCAAGGACGGCTAACGACCGCACTGGCTGTGCACTGGGCACACCAGGGCTTCGCCCATTCTCCGGACGATCAGCTGCCGGTGGACCTGCGCGGGACGGCGTCGGCGGGGATGCCCGATTCGGCGGCGGCCTGCTTGACGCTGACCTCGCCGTCCTTGACCGCGACGGTACGCGGTCCGAAGATCTTGTAGGCATCGCGGACCCGGGCGACACCTCCGGCGGTGAACGGCTTGCCCTTGCCGGTGGCCAGCCCGGCGGCATTGAGCATGTCGGCGAGCTCGGCGCTGGTGTGGTTGGCGCCATGGCGGCGGATCAACTCCAGCGCCGCGTCCGGGGTGCGGCCAGGGCCGGGGCGGGCGACGGCCAGCTCGTCGGTAGCGCCGGTGTGCCAGCGCACCCCGATGCGCATGGTGTGCGCATCGGGCTCGGGCAGCAGGGTGACGTCGGCGACCAGCGAACGCAGCAGCCGTTTACGGTCGCGAGGGCTGGTGGTCTCGGCGTGCCACAGCCGCGGCAGGTCTCGCGCGAGGGCCTGCAACGAGTCAATGGCTGGCAGCGGCGGCTTGGCGGCCTGCGCGGTGGCCAGCGCCGCCTCCGCCTCGGTCAGCGCGGCGAGTCTCGTTTCCCACCGCGTCTCCAGAGTCCTTGCTACCGAGTTCGTTTGTTGGGCTTGCGGTTGGTGGGCTGGTCAGCCGGCTGCTGGTTGCGTCACGAGAATCTCTTTGAGGGTAGAAAGGAGTGTGGCGAGTCGTTGGGTCTCGTCGGCCTCGAAGGGACGGAATGGCTCGGCCGGGGTGAGTTCAGCCAGGTGGAGCAGTGACAGCGCCGCTTTGGTGGCGGCGATGCCCGGGCGGATCGAGTGCAGGGTGGCCAGACGGTTAAGACTTTCCTGCAGTTGCGCGGCGCGGTCGGTGTCCGCGGCGTTGGCGGCGTCGAACAGGGCCCGGCACGCGCCCGGCGCCAGGTTGGCCAGTCCCGGGGTGATGCCGTTCGCGCCGGCCTGGAGCCCTGTCAGCAGGGCGCTCTCGGCACCCTGGCTCACGCCGAACGACGGGTGCGTGCCGCTGATCGCAACGAAGGCTCGCAGCAGCTCGAAGTCCCCACTGCTGTCTTTGATCCCGGCGCAGTGCGGGAGTTTGGCCAGGCGCGTGACGAGGTCGACCGAGAGTGGATTTCCGGTGTACCGGGGGATGTTGTACGCCACCCAGGCCGCACCGAGGGTGTCGACGCGCTGGAAGTGGTGCAGCAGTTCGGCATCGGTGTACCTGTAGTAGAACGGTGCGCCGACCACGAGCGCGTCCGCCCCGCCGGCCAGCGCCTCAGTGGCCCGGCCGATCGCCATCCGGGTCGCCGGTGCGGTGATCGTGACGAGCACGGTGGCACGTTTACCCACCAGGTCCCGCCAGCGCTGCGCCGTGCGCGCCACGTACCGCCGCACGTCGGCGGTCTCCACCGCGACGCCCTCGCCATTGCTACCGAACAGCATGAGGCTGTCGATGCCGCCAGCGGCCAGGTGTGCCAGCAGCCGGTCGGTGGCCGCGGGGTCGGGCGTGCCGTCGGCGGTGAAGCCGGTGACGACCGGCGCGGTGACGGTGGCGAGCAGGTGCGTGGACACGGGACTTCCCATCTGTGCCAAGGAATCAGGCGAGATCGAGGACGGCGTCGAGGAGGGTTTGCGTGTACGGGTCTTGGGGGTGCTCGAAGACCTCCTCGCTTTCGCCCTGTTCGACCACCCGCCCGTCGTGCATGACCGCGACCCGGTCGGCGATCTGGCGGACCACTCCGAGGTCGTGCGTGATAAACACGATGGCCAGTTCGAGTTCGTCGCGCAGGTGTAGCAGTAGGGTGAGGATCTGCGTCTGCACGGACACGTCGAGCGCGGAGACCGCCTCGTCGCAGACCAGCACCTGGGGGCGTACCGCGATGGCGCGAGCGATGCTGACCCGTTGCGCCTGGCCTCCGGACATCTCGCCGGCCGTGCGGTCCAGTACCCCCACTGGCAGTCCGACGAGTTCGAGCAGGTCGCGCAGCCCGGTCTCGACGTTGGCCGGACGGGTCGACGGGTGCGTCTGCCACGCCTCGCCGAGGATCTTCCGTACCGTCATCCGCGGGTTCAGCGAAGAGCGCGGGTCCTGAAACACCATCTGGATCGCACGGCGCTGGGCGGAACCGCGCCGCAGCGGCAGTGCGGTGCCGGCCAGCGCGACACTACCCCGGTCTGGACGGAGCAGGCCGACGATCGCGCGGGCGAGGGTCGACTTGCCCGAGCCGGATTCTCCGACGACGGCGAGGATCTCACCCGGGTCCGCCCTCAGGTCGACGTCGCGCACGGCGGTGCGGCTGGTCCGTCCCGTGCGGTAGGTGACCGTCAGGCCGGCAACCGTCAGCAGCGGTTCAGTCACGGGTGACCTCCTCGGCGAAGTGGCAGGCGCTGAGCCGTCTGGCGCCGGCTGGCGGCACAGTGGGTGCAGGGCCGACCGGGCGCAGGGGTGGCGACTCGTTGCCGCAGACCGGCTGCGCCATCGGGCACCGGGGGGCGAACGCGCAGCCGGGCGGTCGGTGAGCCGGGTCCGGGGGTACCCCGATCAGCGGCTGAGGCAGCGCGGTCCGGGCACGCGGCGACGGGATGTTGCGGACCAGGGCCGCGGTGTACGGGTGCTTCGGCGCGGCCAGCAACTGGGCGGTCGGGCCCGACTCCACCACCCGGCCGGCGTACATGACGACCAGGTCGGGCGCCACGTGCGAGATGACCCGCAGGTCGTGACTAATCAGCAGTAGCGCGACATGCTCCTCCTGCTGTAGGCGGGCGAGCAGGTCGAGGATGCGCTTCTGTACGGTCACGTCGAGTGCGGTGGTGGGCTCGTCGCACAGCAGCAGGGTTGGCTTACCGGCCAGCGCCAGCCCGATCATCGCGCGCTGGCGCTGGCCGCCGGAGAGCTGGTGCGGGTAGGCCTGCGCGCGCTGCTCCGGCTCGGGCATATTCACCCGGCGCAGCAGTTCGAGCGCGGCCCGGGCAGCGTCGGCCCGGGACAGCCCGTCGCGTACCCGCAGGATCTCGTCGATCTGCCGGCCGATGCGCACCCGCGGGTTCAGCGCGGACAGCGGATCCTGGAAGATCATCGCCACCTGCTTGCCGCGCGCCGCCCGTTGTACGGACGTTCGCGCGGCGAGCAGGTCGACACCGGCCAGCTCCACCTGCCCCGTGGTGGCGCGCAGGCCGGGCGGCAGCAGACCGAGGACTGCCAGGCTGGTCAGGCTCTTGCCGCTGCCGGACTCGCCGACGAGCCCGACCGTGCCGCCACGGGGCACGGTGAGGCTGACGTGGTCGATCACCGGTACGCCCTGGTCGGTCTCCACGACAAGATTCCGTACCTTGAGCAGCGTCTCGCCCCTACCGCGCTGGTCTGTCGTCGCGTCGTGCACTGCCGCCGGGTTGCTCATGCCACGCTCACCACGGACAGGTCTGGCTGGTAGTTGGAGGAGGGCACGAAGCCCTTGACGTTGGACCGCCACACGTAGGAGATCTGCACGTCCATCGGGTACATGCCGACCGCGTCCGACCAGATGATCTGCTCCGCCTGGGCGTACAGGGTGGCCCGCTGCGCCGCGTCACTGGTTGAGGCGGCACCCTTCAGCAGGGTGTCCAACCGCGGGTTGCAATATCCGGTGCGTTTGGCGGCGCAGGTGTAGAGCCGGCCCAGCACGTAGTCGGCATCGCCTGTGGCGTCACCCAGCGACTGCAGGTTGATGTCCCACCTCATGGCGAGTAGGTCGGACAGGAACACAGACTTCTCCTTGATGGTCGGCGTCACCTTCACCCCGATCTTCGCGAAGTCGGCGGCCACCGCCTGGGCGAACTGGGTGAACTCCTGCCCGCTGTAGGCGAGCTGGTAGCTCTTGGAGAAGTCGAAACCGGCCGCGGTGAGCGCCGCCTTCGCCGCGTCGGCGTTGTAGGCCACCGGGCTCTGCTTGGCGAACCCGACGATGGTGGACGGGATCGGCGCCTGCGCCGCGGTACCGGTGGTGGGGTAGAGCGCCTTGATAATGGTGGGGAAGTCGACCGCCTGCCACAGCGCGGTGCGGACCTTCGCGTCGGCGAACGCCGGCCGGCCCGAATTGAACCACATGGTGTACTGCGCGTCACTGGAGACGGTCTTGACGGTGAGCCCGTCCTGCCCGGTCAGCTGGCTCATCTGGTCGTCCGGCAGCGACCAGGTGGCCTGGATCTCGCCGGTCTTCAACGCGGTCACCCGGGCCGCGGTAGCCGAGATGTACCGGATGGTCAGCTTGGCCAGGTTGGGCTTGGTACCGAAGTAGTGGGGATTCGGGACCAGGGTCAGTGACTGTCCCGGTGCGAAGCTGTCCACCTGGAACGGGCCGGTACCGGCCGGCTTGCTGAAGAACCCGGCGTTGTCCATCTCGGCGGCTGGCAGGATCGACAGCGTCGAGATTTTGCTCAGCAGCGCGCCCTGCGGGGTGGTGGAGGTGAAGGTCACCTGGTTGTCGCCGGGGGTCACCGTGATGCCTGCCCACAGGCTGGCCAGCGGGCCCTTGAGCTTGACCACCCGGGCCACGCTGGCGACCACGTCGCTGGGGGCGAAGGCGGTGCCGTCGGAGTACTTGACGCCGACCCGCAGGTCGAAGACCCAGCTCTTGCCGTCGCTGCTCGGTGTCCACTTGGTGGACAGGTTCGGCTTGAACACGGTGCCGTCCCGTCTGACCAGGCTGGAGAAGATCTGCTTGGCGGCCAGCTGGGTTCCGTTGTCGGCGGCCAGCGAGCCCTGCGGGTCGAGCCCGGTGATCGGGTACGGGCCCGCAACGGTCAGGTGACCCGGCTTGCCACTGCTGCCGGAATTGGTGGAGGTGCCGGAGGCGCAGGCGGCGAGGAGGGTACCCGCCACTGTGACGCCGGCGATGAGCGCGGCGACTCTGCGAAGTGGTGAGGCATTCACGGAATACTCCGATTTCTGGTTGGGGTGTGATGCGCGTCAGCGCTGTTCGGGTTACTGGGAGCGGAAGCGGCTGCTGGACGGGTCGGTGATCCGGTCGCCGACCATGCCGATGGCCACCACGAGCAGCGCGAGCGCGATGCCCGGGAAGGTGGAGATCCACCAGGCGGTGTTGAGGTAGTCCTGGCCGGCGGCGATCGTCTGGCCCCAGGACACGCTGGTCACCGGCAGCCCGACGCCAAGGAAGCTGAGGCCGGCCTCGCTGACGATGATCAGAGAGAACTCGATGGTGCAGATGGCCACGGCCGGGCCGAGGACAAACGGCAGCACGTGCCGGCCGATCACCCGCCACCAGGGCACACCCAGCACCCGGGCGGCGGCGACCCAGTCGCGTTCACGCAGCGACAGGGTGGAGGCGCGGGCCACCCGGGCGAACGGGATCCACCGGGTAACGGCGAGGGCGAAGACGACGTTGGTGAGGGTGTGGCCGAACAGGCCGGCGATCACGATGGCCAGCAGGATCGCCGGGAAGGCCAGCTGGATGTCGATGATCCGCATGATGACCGTGTCGACGGCGCCCCGGGCGTACCCGCTGACCAAGCCGACCAGCAGCCCAAACACGCCGGCGCCGACAACCGCGGCCAAGCCGACGATCATGGAGGTACGGGCGCCGGCGATCAGCTGCGCGACCAGATCCCGGCCCAGGCCGTCCGTGCCCAGAAAGGCGGTCGACCCGGTGCTCGTGGTCGAGCCGGGGGCCAGCAGCCGGTCGGCGAGGTTGGCGCTGACCGGGTTGTAGTGCACCAGCATCGGGCCGAAGATTGCGACGAGCACGTACAGGGCGATGACGCTCAGCGCGACGACAAGGCCGGCCCGGCCGGTACGCCGGCGGGTACGGCGCAGCACCGTGCCGTAGCGGGTGAGCGCGGCCCCGCTGTCGAGGGTTGTTGTGGACACGGCGATCAGCTCTCCGTCCGGATGCGCGGGTCGAGCCGCAGGTAGACGAGGTCGACGCAGAGGTTGAGCAGCACCACGATCGCCGCGATCAGCAGGGCAGCGGCCTGCACGACGTTGTAGTCCCGGTTGTTCACCGCGTTGACCAGCAACGAGCCGATGCCGGGCCAGGAGAAGACGTTCTCCACGACTACATCGCCACCGATGAGGGCGCCGATCTGCAGACCTACCACGGTGACCACGGGCAGCAACGAGTTGCCGAGCACGTGACCGACGAGCACCCGGCGCTCGGGGATGCCTTTGGACCGTGCGGTCTGCACGTACGCGTCGGTGGTGGAGGCGGCCACCCCGCTACGGGTGAGCCGGGCCACGATCGCGGTGAACGGCAGCGCCAGGGTGACCGCGGGCAGGATCAGATGCTGGACGTCGCCGGCGCCGGCGCTCGGTAGCAGCCGCCAGGTACCGGCGAAGAGCAGGATGAACATGATGCCGATCCAGAAGTTCGGGATCGACTGCATGCCCAGGGTGACCGGCGAGATGAGGGTGTCCCTGCGGGTGCCCGGTTTCCAGCCGGCGACGGTACCCAGCGGCAGCCCGATCGCGATCGCCAGCAGGGTGGCCGCGCCGATCAGTTGCAGGCTCCCCGCGGTATGCCCGAGCACCGCCGACATCGCCGGCTGCGCCAGCGTCGTGGACTGGCCGAAGTCGAGACGGAACGCGCCGGTCACGTAGTGCAGGTATTGCACGGGCAAGGAGTCGTTGAGTCCCAACGATTCCCGGGCAGCGGCCAGTTGGTCCGGAGTGGCTGAGGCGCCGGCCAGGACCGCGGCCGGGTCACCCGGTGCCACCCGGACGAGCAGGAACATCAGGGTGACCGCGCCCCAGAGCACGAGCAGCCCGACGGCCAGCCTGCGCAGCACCAGCCGGCCCATCAGAAGCCCCGCACTTCCGGCCAGCGCAGCTCCACCCCGTCGGCGACCAGCTGTGCCTGGAAGTCAGCGAGCGCTGCCGAGTCGTCGCCCACCGCGTGCGGCGTGGTCGCGTTCGCCAGGCTGTACGCGGCCAGGGTGCCGGCCGCCTCGCCGATGTTCCACTCCACCGGGTGCAGGCGGTAGCAGCCGTTGGTGATGTGTGTGGTGCCGAGGTTCTTGGCGGCCGGCAGCAGGTTGGTCATGCGCACCGGGAGCAGGGCGCGCAGCGGGATCTCGAACGGGCAGGAGCCGACATCGACGTAGGTGTCGCCGCCGGTGGAGGGGTGCAGATCGATGCGGTACATGCCGACTCCGACCGAGTCGGGGTAGCGCACCGCGCCGGCCGCGCCGCGCACCGCCAGTGACAGGTCCTGTTCGACGATCGTGTACCGGGCCCGGATGCGCCGCGATTCCCGGATGTAGGCGCGCTTGGCCAGTCCGTCGGCGGTACCCATCACGTCACCGCGCGGGCGCAGCCCCGGCCAGCCGGTACCCCCGTCGGCGCGCGGCGCCTCGGTCTGAAGCCAGTAGAGCATGCTGAGGCTCAGTTGCCGGGCGCCGTCGAAGTGCCGGGCCACGGTGGCCGGGTCGGGGCCGATGACCGGACCCTCGAAGTAGTCGATCATGGGCCAGTTGATGAGGCTGATGTCGGAGTCGGCGAAGCCCTGCGGGTAGAGCCGGCGGGAGAAGATGCGCCGGAACGCCCACAGCTCCCGGTCCCCGGGGTCCTTGGACTGGTCGGCAAGGATCGGTGCGTCGGTGACCGGGGCGTCGGGCTGGAAGAGCCGGGTGGCGGTGGCGAGGGTGCGTGGCTCGGGGGCGGTGAGGCTGAGCAGCGGCGCCGGCCACGCCGGCGGGTGGTACGACTGCCAGAAGGCGTAGTCGGCCGGTTTGTCGATGGTGTGGTCCTCGCCGGCCCGGTACTCCACCGCGAGGCAGTGCGAGATGGCCTGCATGTTGTCCGGCTGCGCCTGGGCAGGTGCGTGCGGCTCGCCGGTCTGCGCGGCCGACTCGAAACCGGTGACGAACTCGGTTCCGGTCATCGGCAGCAGGTCGCCCAGTTCGGTGGCGTCCAACACGTAGTCGGCCTCGACGAAGACGCCCTCGCCGTCCGGGTCGCGCAGCGCCACGCCGCGTACCCGCTCGCCGTCCACCTCGGCATGCACCGGGTAGTGCTCCAGAAGCAAGGTGAGCCGGCCGGTCGAGCGGTACGGGGCGAGCATCGACTCCAGTACCGCCAGTGCCACCCGGGGTTCGTGGCACAGGGCGGAGACCCGGCCCTCGCCAGGGTTGAGGTACCGCTGTTCGCGGGCTCGGGTGGTGAGCGGGTAGTTGGCCCGATAGTAGCTGCGGATGCCCTCGCGCAGCCGCCGGTAGCTGGCGGTGGCGCCAAACTGCTCGATCCACGGGTGCTCGTCGGGGGGTACACCCTGGCTGGTCAGCTGGCCGCCGACCCAGTCGGTCTCCTCGGACAGCACGACCCGGTATCCGCGCCGTAGGACCGCCAGCGCGGCCGCGACGCCGCCGAGTCCGCCGCCTACGACCAGGACATCGGTCCGCAGGGAGTGCTCACTCATGAAGGGTTCCGCTCCGTTGGTTTCGTGGTGGTTCGCGGGCCGATGCTGGTGCCTTCGACGAGGCGGCACGGCACGGTCTCGATACGCGGGGTCTCGGTGCGCCCTTCCAGTTGGTCGATGAGCAGCCGGGTGGCGACCGCGCCCATCTCCTGCCGGGGCACCTGGAAGCCGGACCAGTCGGTGCTGGCCGTGTCGGTGTCGATGGTGTCGCCGAGCACGGCGAGGCTCAGGTCCGCGGGAATGGCCAGTCCGCGCGCCATCGCGGCCCGGCCGATCTCCTCGGCGAGCGCGAGCTGCTCCACCACCAGTGCGGTGATGCCGTCCCGGACCGCGGTGTCCAGGAGGTCACGGGCGTCACTGGCGGACTGCACCTCCCACACCGGCGCACCGGCCAGCCCGGCAGCGGCGATCACGTCCCGGTAGCCGTGTACCCGGTCCAGACCGGGCTGCCCGGCGGCGACGCCGAGGCGTAGGTAGGCCAGGCGGCGATGGCCGGCATCGATCAGCCGTCCGGTGACGGCGCGGGTGGCCGCGGTGTAGTCGGCGGCGACGTAGGAGATGCGGTGGCCGGGAATCTCGCGGTGCCCGATAAAGACGAAGGGGTACCCGATGCGGGCCAGCTCGGTGATCCCCTCCAGATCGGGGGTACGCCCGAGCAGGAGCGAGCCGTCGGCGAGATTGAGCCGGGTGACGCCGTCGGTGAAGATGCGTCGCTGCTGCCCGGAGCTGGTGAACATCAGCAGGTCGTACCCCTGCCGCTCGGCCTCCTCCTCGACCCCCACGAGGAACGGGAAGTAGAAGTCGCCGGTGTGCAGCGGGAAGACCTTCTCGAAGGTGTGGATGCCCAGCAACTGGTTGCGCCCGCCGGCGAGTACCCGGGCGATCGGGTTCGCCACGTACCCGGAGCGCCGGATCACCGACCGCACCCGCTCCCGGGTGTCCTCGGTGAGGGCCGCGTCCCGCCCGTTGAGGACGAGCGAGACCGTCGCCTGGCTGACACCCGCCATGCGCGCGATCTCCGCCTGGGTGAGTCGTCGCCCGACGCCCTGCGTGCTGGTCAAAGGGACTCCAAATGCGTATTAGTCTGGGGTTCTACGAGCCTGTGGGCGGCTGTCGGGTCATCGTGAGCGTGCCCGGCCACCGCTGTCAAGAGTTCGCCTCCGACGAGGTTGCCTGATTGCTTTATTCATAGGCATTTTCAAGCTTTCAGCGGCTTCATCTGGTCCGGAAGGAGGATGGTCGGCACCATGTCACGCCGGCCATCGCCGAATCATCCGAGCCGTTCAGATCCGGACGGGGAGCGACTAATAGGCATTTCTGGATCAGATGGCATCGCCTTGGCGGGCTGAGCGGCGGCGAGTGCTTGACAGCCTCACGAGCGCGGAGCAGAGTCAGCGGGCACCGATCAACTCCACCTCATTTATAGGTATTAATGATGGAGGATCCGTGTCACCCACACCCCTGGGCCGCCGCCGCTTCCTCGGCCTCGCCGCCGCGGCCGCCGCCGGTACCACTCTGCCCGCACTGTTGCGACCCGCCCCCGCGCTCGCCGGCTCAGGAACCTTCGCGGAGAGCACCGTCTGGGCGTCCGGCGAGGACGGCCGCGCCACCCACCACGTCTACGGCTTCGCCGTCACCAACCTCGACACCGTGCTCGCCTTCAGCGAAGCGCGCATCGACCCGTCCGACACCGGCGCCCACGACATGGTCTACAAGCGCAGTACCGACGGCGGCGCCACCTGGGGCGCCACCACGTACATCGAGACCAGCACCTCGGGCCAGTGCTGGACCAACACCGCGCCGGTGGTGGACCGCGCCACCAACACGATCTTCTTCTTCTACGCCCTCAACGACGGCACCAACACCTCGACCCGGGTCTTCTACAAGAGCAGCACCAACGACGGCGCCACCTTCGGCAACCGGGTCGAGATCACCTCGATGTTCGCCGGCAACGCGGCCGGCTGGACGTTCCACATGCCCGGCCCGGGACACGGCATTCAGCTCGCCAGCGGGCGACTGCTGCTGCAACTGTGGCACCGCAAGGCGGTCAGCCTCCCGGTGAACCAGCGCGCCTACGGCGTCTCGGTGATCACCAGCGACGACCACGGCGCCAGCTGGCAACTCGGCGGCACCATTCCGGTCGACCCGGCGTACCCGGTCAACGAGTCCCGGCTCGTGCAGCGCGACGACGGCACGGTGCAGATGAACGGCCGGTACGCCGCCTCGGGTACGCACTCGCGGATCAGCGCGGTCAGCACCGACTCGGGCGCCACCTGGTCCACCAACGCATTGAACAAGGCCATCCCGTTGTACTCGGCGGTGGACTCCAGCTTCACCAGGTATACCGGAGGCCCGTCCTCCACCGCCCTCAACCGCACCCTGTTCAGCCGGCCGGACAATCCGACCAGCCGGGTCAACATGACGGTGAGCGTGAGCTACGACGAGGGTTTCAGCTACCCCTACAGCAGGGTGGTCTACACCGGCGGCTCGCACTACTCCGACATCGCGACGCTCAGCGATGGCACGATCCTGCTGTTGTACGGCAAAGACACCACCAGCTCCGGCTTCCCGGACAAGGTGGTCTGCGCCCGCTTCGACATCGACTGGCTGACCAGCGGCGCCGACTCGCTGGCCACCGGGCCTTCCCTGACGCAGTACACCTTCGAGGCGGAGTCAGCCGTGATCACCGCGTCCGGGGGCGCGACCTCCGGCACGGTGCTGGACGCCAACGCCTCCGGCGGCGCGATGCTGAAGTACCTCGCCACCGCCGTCGGTGACTACGTGGAACTGCGGTTCACGCTGCCCACCGCCGGTACCTACCAGCTCTACGCACGCTGGAAGCAGGCGGCCAACCGGGCCACCGTCCAGGCCAGTGTGGACGGCGCCAACCAGGGCGCCGCGTTCGACCCGTACGCGGGTACAGCCGTGGGGTGGGTCGAGTATCCACTCGGCTCGCACACCTTCACGGCGTCCGGCAACCACGTGGTCCGCTACACCGTCACCGGCAAGAACACCTCGTCCACCGGGTATGGCATGTTCCCAGACTACCTACGTCTGATTGCCTTGTAGCACAAGCACTTCTGACCCAAGCACAACGGGAAGGCACGCGCGTGAAACTGGTCGGGCTGAGCACCCGCGTCGTCGAGTTCGACGCGGCACCCCGCTACAACGGCGACCCGGTACCACCCGGACGCCCGCAGCGGTACCGCTACCCGTTGCTGCTCCTGCACTCCGACGACAGCCTGGTCGGGGCTTCCATGGGGTACAGCCCGCACGGCGAGGCGGCCGCCCTGGTCGCCACCGCGCACGACGTGTTCTGGCCGGAACTCGCCGGCCAGGACCCGGCGCCGGTGGAGCGACTGTGGCAGCAGCTGCACCGCAAAAGCCGGCACCTCTACAGCTACTCGGACGGCCCGCTCGGCATGCTCGACGTCGCGCTGTGGGACCTGCGCGGCCAGGCGACCGGGCTGTCCGTGGCCGACCTGCTCGGCCGTTTCCGCGAAACGGTGCCCAGCTACCGCACTTCCTGGCTGGTCGGCGCGGACGAGGAGCAGATCGCCAAGGAGGCGGTGCAGACCCGCGACAGCGGAATGCACGGATACAAGCTGCAGCTGCGCGACGGACCGGCCCGCGACATCCCCCGGCTGCGGGCCGCGCGGGAGGCGGTCGGTGACGGCTTCGCGCTCATGCAGGACGGGGTGGCCGGCTACACGATGGCGGAGGCCGTGCGCGTCGGGCGTGCCTTGGCCGAGCTGGACTATGCCTGGTTCGAAGAGCCGATCCGGGACCGGGACCTGAGCCAGCTGGCCGAGTTGAGCCGAGCGCTCACCGTGCCGGTGCTCGCCGGCGAGACAGTGACACTGGACGAACTGGGAGAGTTCCTGCGCCGCGCCGCGCTACCCCTCATACGCGGCGACGTGTATCTCAAGGCCGGCATCACCGGTCTACGCAAGGCAATGGTGGCCGCCGAGCTGCTCGGCGTGAACCTGGAGATCCATGCAGCGAACGCGCCCCTGCTTGACGTGGCCAACCTGCACGTGGCCGGCGCCGCCCGAAACTGCCGCTACATCGAGACCCACCACCCGGTGTTCCGCTTCGGTCTACGCGGCGACCCGCTCACCCCGGACGCTGCCGGGATGCTGATCGTGCCCACAGCCCCGGGCCTGGGCGTGGACCTGGACTGGGACTGGCTCGACAGGCACACCATCCAGGAACGGAGCTCCCGGCTGCCATGACCGCGACGCTGCTGTCCACATGGCGGTTCACCGACGACCAACTGGCGGCCATCGCCGCCCGCGCACCCGGATACCGGGTGCGGCAAGTCACCGCCGGCACCGGCGCCGAGGTGGACGCCGCGCTCGCCGCCCACCCCGACACCGAGATCCTCTACACCGGCGCCGCACCGACGAGCGACACGGCGCCCGCCGCGCTGCGTTGGATCCAGTTGCACAGCGCCGGTACCGACGCGGTACAGGCGCAACCGGCCTGGCACTGGCCGGTGGCGCTGGCCTCCGGCAGCGGCATCACCTCCATCGCCGTGGCCGAACTGACCCTCGCCGGCATCCTGATACTGCGCCGCCGCATGATCGAGCTCATAGCACTGCAACAGGAGCGGCACTGGCCAGCCGAACGGCTGGCGCTGGCCGGCGGGGAACTGTACGGCAGCACCGCCCTGCTGGTCGGCTACGGCAGCGTGGGCCGGGCGGTCGGCCGGCTGCTACACACCGCCGGGATACACCTACAGGTAGCCGTCGACGACCCCCAACGACGCGGCTACTCCGGATACACCGCACCGCAATCCGGCGACCCCGACGGTCTCCTTCCCCACCGCTGGCACCACACGGACGACCTGCCCGAGCTACTACCGCTCGCCGACATGGTGGTGCTGTGCCGACCACCCCGCCCACGCCCGCTCATCGGCGCCGCCGAGCTGACCGCGATGCGGCCGGATGCCCTGCTGGTCAACATCGGCCGGGGCACACTCGTGGACAGCCAGGCGCTCGTCACAGCCCTGACGGCAGGACACCTCACCGGGGCCTACCTCGACGTCGCTGACCCCGAACCCCTCCCCACCGACAGCGCACTATGGACAGCCCCGCGCTGCCTGATCACCCCCCACCTGGCCGGTACGACCCGACAAGCCGGCCACCACGGCGCCGACCTGCTCACCACCAACCTCAGCCGCTGGCATGCCGGACAACCGCTACTCAACCTCGTCAACGGCCGGGACACGCCATGACACCCCTGGATCACACCCAGCTTCACGGCATCTGGGCCACCGCCACCCTGCCGCTGGTCGGCAACGAAACCATCGACTACGGCCGCCTCGCCGACGACCTGGCCTACCTCGTCACCGCCCGGCCGCACGGCATCTACGTCAACGGCTCAGCCGGCGAGTTCGCCACCCTCACCGAAGCCGAGTTCGACCGCGTCGGCGCGCTGGTCGCGGAGAAGTGTCAGGCCGCATCGGTGGCCTACCAGATCGGCGCGAGCCACCCCAGCGGACAGCTCAGCTGCGAACGCATCCAACGCACAACCGACCTCGCGCCCGGCGCGATACAGGTCATCCTGCCCGACTGGCTGCCGCTCTCCGACCGTGAGGTACTTGCCGCGCTACGCCGCTTCCACGACCTCGCCGACCCTATACCCCTGGTCCTCTACCAGCCGCCGCACGCCAAGACCCAGGTCACGCCGGACCAATACGCCATGCTGGTGGAGCAGCTACCCCGCCTGATCGGGATTAAGGTCGCCGGCGGAAACGAAGACTGGCACGCCCGGATGCGCGCCAGCGCACCGAATCTGGCGGTGTTCGTGGCTGGGCACCGACTCGATCGGGAACGCCGCTTCGGCGCACGCGGGGCGTACTCTAACATCGCCTGCCTGTCACCCCGCGGCGCGCTGCAGTGGTACGCCCGCCCCGACCCGGAGCTGGACAGCCGGGTGCAGGAGTTCTTCCGGGTCGCCATCCGGCCGGTACAGGCACGCGGATACTGCGTCACCGCCGTCGACAAACTGCTCGCGGCGGTCGGAGGGTGGAGTGTCGCCGGCACGCGGGTGCGCTGGCCACACGAAAGCGTCCCAGACGATCTGACCGTGACTGTCCGCACCGAAGCCCAACGCCTCATCCCCGAGCTCCTCGCCGGCTGACCCACTGGTCAAGGTCCTGCTTCAGATCATCCTGTCTCGCCCTGCTCAACCTCAGAAGTCATGCCTCTGGTGCTCAACCCTGGCAGAGAGGGGACGGGCGACGCGTGCGCCTCAGCGAGGTGGTGCGGTACGAAAAGGCAACCGGCACGCCGGGCCGACTTCGGGCACCACCCCACGGCATGACAGGCCCAAGGGGACGTTCGACAGGATCACGTGATCGGGGTACACGCAGTGCCGTGAACCGGGCGGCGGCCGGGATAACCGTTCGAGGTCGAACGGCCGCGTGAGGCAGGATGTGGGCGTGATCCTGGTGGTACCCGCGAACCCTCTGCGGTCGCGCTATCCGGACGAGCATTTCGCGGCGGAGGCACAAGCCGCACGTGCTTCGGGGCTCGATGTTGCGGTGGTCGACCACGACGCGTTGGCACGGGGCGCAGATGCGCGTCGCGCGGTCGCATCGGTTTCGGGCAGCGGTACGGCGGTTTACCGCGGCTGGATGCTGACCAGTGAGCGGTACGCCGCGTTCGCCGAGGCGCTCGCCGAGCGCGGTGTGGTGTTGAGGACCGGTGGTGAGCAGTACCGGCGGGCACATGAGCTTCCTGGCTGGTATGCCGCTCTGGCCGCGGTCACCCCGCCGTCGGCGTGGACCACGGGCCCGGCACAGACGGACTTCGACCGCGCGCGTGTCGAACTGGGCGCGGGACCGGCGGTGCTCCGTGACTACAGCAAGTCGATGAAGCACTACTGGGACGAGGCCGCGTTCATCCCCGACCTCGAGGACAGCGCGGCCGCGTGGAGCGTGGCGAGCCGGTTTCTGGAACTGCGCGAGGACGACTTCGTGGGCGGGTTCGTGCTGCGGCGCTTCGAGCGGTTCGCCTGCGCCGAAGTCCGCACCTGGTGGATCGACGGCGTATGCGTCCTGACCGGACCGCATCCCGACAGCCCCAACGACTCCGCACCGATCGAACTCGACCTGGCCCCGATCGCACCGTTGATCGCCCGACTCGGCCTGCCCTTCGTCACCGTGGACCTCGCGCTGCGCACGGACGGCGTATGGCGGGTCATCGAACTCGGCGACGGGCAGGTCAGCGACCGACCAACCACCATCGAAACCCAAATGATGATCACGGCCCTGATTGCCCAGGCACGCTGACCGGCAGCACTGTCTGCATGAACATCCGGTCATGCCGCGAGTGCGCTCACGGCCCGGCAGCATTTCCATGCCGGTCGCGTTGAGCGTGCGTGTCAGTGCGGGGCCGCGATCGTTGGTCAGGATTAGTGAACGACGCGCGGTAGAAAAGTCCGACTTCACCGGCACGGGCCAGTGTGATGCGAACGACGGCTGGTTCCCACGCGGCAGGAGTGGAGGTTTCGTGATGCGATTGGGCCGAGGCGTTGTGGGGACCAGTCTGGTCCTGCTCGCCGGTTGCACCCACGTCTCGTCGGCGGTCACGGCTAGGGCGCTGCCGGAGAACGTGTTCGTCGCGCAGTACGCGTACGGCAGTGGCGACGCAGGGGGCGGGCACGGGACATTCCTGTCGCTGTTCGACGAGCAGTCCGGCAAGCACCTGCGCGACCTGGTGCACGTCGAGGACGGCGCGAGCGTCCACCTCGGTGGCTACTCGCGCGCCAGCGATCGTTCCATCACCTACGCCCTCGCCCGGGGGCCGTACTACACCAGCCGCGTCATGAACGGTGCGCCACGACCTGGCAGCTGCGGTGGCACCGTGTACCGGCTGGACGCCCGCACCGGGCGGACGCGCACACTATTCACAGTCGGCGGAGATTGGACCGTCGCGTCGCCAACCGCCAGTCCCGACGGGAAGTCGGTCGCCTACCTCAGCCAGCCGTGCACCGCGGCGTTCGCGCACCACATCATCATCCGCGACCTCGCGACCGGCAGTCAGCGGCACATCTCGGTGCCAGGGGCATCGGTGCAAAGAATCACGTGGAGTACCGACGGCACGCAGCTCGGCTTCACGGTGATGTTCCCGTCCCAGCCACCCAGCGACATCGACGCCGCGAATTACGCGGTGGTCGCCGCTGACACGCACGGGCCACAGGCACCCGCGGTGCTGCGCCGGGCGCCTGACCCCGGCTGCCTCGTCGAAGCCGTGGCCTTCGATGACGCGGGGCTGGCGCTCACCGAAGGCTGCCCCGACGAGGTGACCGCGCCCGCGCGGCTGGTCCACCTCGCCGGCGCCGGACCGGGCGTCCTGTGGCGGGCGGACACCGGTTTATGCCCAAACGGGATGTCACTCGCGTACGAGCGAGCCCACCAGTTGCTCATCACGGCCACCACCACCTGCGGGGGTGCGGGTCTCCCCGTCGACGTCGTGCAGCTGTGGACCGGCGAACAGCCCCGCGAACTCGGCCGGTACGTAAACCCACAGCAGCTCGTCGATGCCGCAACGTAGCAAGACCGTGCCATCACACACTGCCAGGACGACGGGACGTCCGCCAGACGGCATCGGATCCGCGCCCTCGGTGGCACATGCCCCCGATGGCGCCGGCCAGCGGCCGATAGCAGATCCACCTGAAGTGCCTGGCTCGTCTTGCCAGCGCCTTACATCCGCAACCGGACGCATCGCCGGCTGCCGGGTCTGCACAGCGGTCACCCCCGAATTCGCCATCGACGCCTACCACCGGCTGTTTCAGATCAGCCGGTACAGGAACGCGTGTGGTCGGTAGACGATGTCGGCCTCGCCGCCGAAAGAGTCGCGGATGGCGGTCGGCCTGCGCATCGACAGCAGCACCGCGAGCTTGTACAGGTGGGCCCTCGCCAGTCCCCGGGCGGGTCGGGCCGGGGTGACTGAAAGGGCGGACCCGCTGCCGTCGCTGGGTAAGCGGGTTCGGCATCGATACCCATGCTTGACATGCTCAGAACGGCGCGGCTAGAGTTCCCGAAAAGGATTTCGGGCCACCTCGTCTCGCGAGCTTGATACCAGAGAGTCACACCCATCGGCGAGCCGAAATGCCTTTCGGAGTGGGTACCGGACCAGTCAACGACGCCTGGACATGCAGGACGGCGAGGTCTGGCGGACATCCTTCGCCCGTACGGCCTGTCACCGTCCGCGCATCCGTGTGCCGGTCGTTCCGGATGACCCACCCGCCGTCCCGGTCAGAGCGGATAGCGCACAGGTGAAAGGAGAACGAGCAGCATGACCCAGACCGTCCGAACAGGAGGGCACCGAAGAGCCCGCCGCGCCGCGCCGGTGGCCGCCGCCGCAGTCGCCGCCGCACTTCTGCTCTCCGCGGGCTTCGCGGTGGCCCCGGTGTCGGCGGCGAGCGCCTCGACCACGCTCGTCGTGAACGCCAGTCAGGTACTACGGCCGGTGACGCACGTCGCGACCGGAAGCCTCTACGGACTCGCGAACGCGACACAGCCGTCGGACGCACTCGTGCAGGCGATCAAGCCGAACACCTTCGTCCAGATGCCATCGGGGGGGCATCAGCAGCCCGACGGCGACATCCTCGTCGTGGCCCCGACCGCGGCCAGGGCGGGCGCGAAGCTCGTCAACCGGCTGTCGGACTACTACGCCGGCTGGCCCTACCAGTTCAGCTGGAGCACGTGGACACCGTTCGTCAACTCCCAGATCGCGGCGATGAAGGCGTCCCCCTACTACAGCAGCGTCTCCGCCTACGAGCTGTGGAACGAGCCGGACGGCACCTGGCGGTCGGCCAACGGCAGCTTTGAGTCGTTCTGGACCACCACCTTCCGCCAGGTCCGCTCCCTCGACGCGACGAAGCCCATCCAGGGCCCCAGCTTCTCGGACAACATCAGCGACATGCGCAACTTCCTGCAGAACGCCGTCGCGACAAACACCGTGCCCGACATCCTCTCCTGGCACGAACTGTCAACCGCCTCGAAGATCGCTGGCGACGTGTCCACCGTCACCGGCATCGAACAGCAACTCGGCATCAGCCCCCGACCGATCGCGATCGAGGAGTACGCCGCGCCCAGCGAGGTCGGTCTCCCCGGCCCGCTCGTCGGGTACATCGCGAAGTTCGAGCGACTGGGCATTCACGACGCCGAACTGGCCTTCTGGAACCAGTCCGGCGCCCTCGGCGACCTGCTGACCTCGAAGGGCGGCAGCCCCAACGCCGCGTACTGGCTCTACACCTGGTACGCCGCCATGACCGGCAACATGGTCACCACGACCCCGCCCGCGCAGACCGGCATCGACGGGTTCGCCTCGGTCCCGGCCGGCAACAACCAGGTCAGCATCGTCGTCGGCGGCTGCTCCGGATCCTGTGCGGTGACCGTCAACGGTCTGGGTTCGCTGAGCCTCGGCAACACGGTCACCGTGAAGGTGGAGCAGACGGTGTCGCTGGGTCGCACGGTCGCCTCCTCCGGCCCGAGCACGATCTCGACCATGACGTACACCCCGTCGAACGGCTCGATCACGGTGCCCGTCACGATGGCCACGAACAACGCGTACCGCATCACCCTCACACCCGGCTCGGGGAGCGCGAGCCCGCCGCCCAGTTCGAGCCCGCCGCCCGGCTACCAGAACGTGGAGATCGTGGGTGGCCAGTCGGGCCGGTGCATTGACGTGCCGAACCAGAGCACGACCAACGGCACGCAGATGCAGCTGTACGACTGCTGGGGTGGTTCGAACCAGCGGTTCACGTACACCTCCGGCAAGCAGCTGCAGGTGTACGGCAACAAGTGCCTGGACGCCAACGGGCAGGGTACGGCCGACGGTACCGCGATCATCATCTGGGACTGCAACGGTCAGTCGAACCAGCAGTGGAACATTGACTCCAACGGCACCATCACCGGGGTGCAGTCGGGCAAGTGCCTGGACGCCAGTGGTGCGAGTACCTCGAACGGTACGAAGATCATCATCTGGTCCTGCAACGGCGGCTCCAACCAGCAGTGGAGCCTGCGCAACTGACCTTGGCGTGGGTGGGGTGGGCGTCCACCCCACCCATCACGTCGACGCACGAGAATGGGAATTCTCTCGATCGGCAGCCCGGAGACGGCCGTCCTCAAAACGCCGGCCACCGATGGCAAGACCGTTTGGCAAGGCACGGGATACCGGTACCAGCACACCGCCGGACGCCCGAGACGGCGATCCTCGCGCCGCTCGCTCATGCTGCGCCGACAACGCCTGCGTTCCGCGCTTGCGTATCGAAGCGGAACCGTACACCACCTAGCCACAACGCGGGAACCCCAAGCACGCGACCGCTACCATCCCCCAGGCGTGTCACTATGAGATTCCGCTGTTTCCACCAGCCTGCAACGGCCTGAGCAGCCACTCCTCTACGGAACGCCGACTATATATCGACGCTCAAGCGCGGATCGCAGGACATGGGGAGCGCCAGCCGTCGCAGGCGTCGCCGACGTGGGTTGTCGGCCACGGCGAGGCGTATCGCCGAGGCCGCGCACGTCCCCCTATCCAGGTCGCCAGGACGGCGAGCTCCAGTTACCAGCCGGTCATCTCCGGCGCGTGGTGAGCGGCACTGCCAGCTGGCCTGTGCTCATCGTCAATAGCCGGTGAGCTGCACGTCATCCGTTGTGGCAGTCGACGACCTTCTTATCGACCAACGCGTCCGGCTCATCGAAACCACTCCGGGAAGCCGGTCACCCCCCAACGGCTACCCGTTCGAATGCAATCTTCCGCTCATAGGCAACGACACGGGGTTGGTCATCCAGTTGGGCGCCAGCGAATACTCGCGCCAAGGGACACGTCCCGCTGGTTGATCGAAGCCGCCACGGTCACCGTACGCGAGAGCGGTCTAGTACCTCCTCAACAGTAAGCGGACTCTTGGGGTGATGACTGAGGCACAGCGGCGTGCGTATCTTGGCGAACGGCTGACCCTCCAGCGCTACATAGAACTCGCCGGTGCGCATCTGTGAGATGCCAGGCACGTCGCCTCCTTTCGCCCGGGCCATTTCACGCGCGGCATCGATCTGCACGGGTGCGTTCAGCAAGCCGTAACACTGGGTAGTGGCGTTTCCGGGGATGTGGTTGTGCAGCCCTTTAGGGGACTGTGTGGCGAAGACCAGTCCCAGGCCGTACTTGCGGGCCTGCGAGGCGAGGGCGAGAGTGCTTCGTGTACAGGCGGTCATGGGTCCCGACGGTGCAAACGTCTGCGCTTCGTCCATAACGAAGAGCCCGCCGAGTGGCTTGTCGCCGGCTGGATGCTTCTTCACCCAGGCGAAGAGCGCCATCTGGAGCTGATTGACGAAGCTCTGGCGCTGCTCGTCGCCCTGCAGCCCGATCAGGCTGATGACAGAGACCCGTGCGCGTTTACCGGCGGGCGGGGTCAATAGCTCACCGGGGTTCACGGCCTCTCCGACGCCGCCGAAGAGCGGGTCGATAACCATCGCCGCCGTCAAGGTCTGGCCCAGTTCCGCGGCGATCTTACCGGCGCCACCCAGGTCACTGACCTCGGCGGGGAGGTCGTCCAGCATACCGATGAAGCCGCGAAGCGAGGTCTCCCGGTGCCGGCGGCCATAGTAGACAAGCGCCTCCTTGAGGACCGCTCGTCCACGCTCGGCCTTGCTCGTCTTGCCGTCGACCTTCGCCCGTGGCGCCAGGGTCGCGAGGGCTGCCTCGATGGCGGCCTCGAACTCGTCCGGATCGTTGACGAAGCTGTGGAAGTCGGGCAGCGGCTGGAAGCTGATCGGCCGCCCGGCGGTCCGCCGGGGGGTGTAGATCATGACCTCCGTATTCTTCAGATACTCCTGTGCCTTCTCGGCGTCGCCCTCGCTCCAACCGGCCGGTGGCTCTGGCCACGGGTCACCCAGGCGGGCCAGGTCGTTGTTGGGATCCAGAAGGATCGCGGACACGCCCTGCAGGGCACACTCCTCAACCAGGCGGCGGATGAGAACGGTCTTGCCCGAACCTGAGCCCGCGAAGATCGCCGTGTGCTTCCGGAGCGCTTCGAGGTTGATCGGCACCGGCGCGCCGGCGTCGAAGGTGACGCCGAGGTCAATGGTGGGCACCGAGCCTGTTCGTGGCGGAGCTGGCTCTTCCCGTGCTGTCAGTCCCGGCTCCGACTCCGCCGCCCGCTCTGACACGGACACCCTGGGTGTGGATAGATCGGGTGCGGGAAGATCTGCCGCGGCATCGGCGAGTGCCTCACGCAGGAAGGTGACGTCCCGAGTCGGTTGTCGCGCGATCAGCCAGGCTTGAAGATTCGCCGGCGCCTTGCCGAGCAGATCCCGCAGTGCCCAGAGTGTGCGCAGGTCGTTGTCGGTCACGGTCAGCCGCCGGCCGCCGGCCGCCTCGAACGCCGCGATCGCCTCCAGGTTCTTCGGAGTCTGGGGCCAGTCACGGTTCCGCAGGAGGAACAGTCGCCGGTGGGCAACATCGCCGGCAAGTCCTGCCTCCGTAGATGCGGAACGGATCCGATTGAGAACGGCAACGGCGTGATATTCGGAAGAGATTCCCCGGAATCCCCAATGCGCCTCCTCCTCGGTCTCGTCGTTAAGAGTGCGCCGCAACCGGGCGTGCAGGGCCGGCTTGGTGCTGGGCGGAGGATCTTGCTCAAAGTGTTTGGCGGCGTCTGCGCGTTCGGCCATCCACGCCTGGAGACCCGCCGACAGGAGTCCGGGTAACTCGATGTCCTCGGCGTCCTGGGCGAGCACCCGATCGATCCCCGCCGCGGCCTTGAGTTCGGCGAACCGCTCGTCTAGCGCGGTGAGGTCCGCATCCGGCGGACGCAGGACGACAAGTGGTTTGTCGCCGTCGTCAACGGTCGGCGCCCCAAGCGTGGTCAACTCTCGAACGACACCGTCGCTGGCGCAGCCACGGATATGCCGATCAACGCTCTGCAGGAGTTGGCGCGGCATGAAGTTGACCGCATCGTCGAATGCGTCCACGTGGACCGGCCACGTCGGGTACGGCGGGGTGAACCCCACGGCACGGTAGTGCGGCTCGAGGCGTTTCGCGACCAGTGCCTGCCCGACCTCAGCCGACGGGACGCGGCCCAGGTTCTGCGTCGCCAGGAAACGGTCCTGGACGGCCGCGATCGCGTACCGCTTGATGACCTCCCAGGTTGCATGCTGAGCGGCAATCACCGTGAGCGTCCTGCGGGTCGCCTCGCGCAGCGCCATGAGCCCGTTGGTGATCTGGTCGAGCAGGACCGAGTCCTGCCACTCGGCGTCGTGCTGGTTGGCCATCGCCTTGGCGAGCGGGGCGAGCAGGCCGTCGATCTGGTCGACCGCGATGACCGATGGTCCGGTCAGTGCAAGCAACCAGGACACCTCGCTGACCACCTGATCTGGCGGGTGTGTCCCGCGGGGTAACCCCCACGGCGCACGTTCGCCAGGCTCGCATTCCTCGCCGGAGAGCAGGAAGTTGTTGGCGACCTCCCGAGCTCGGAAGTCACCGGCGTTGAACATCGCCAGCGCGCGGGCGGTGTGCCGACAAGCGAGAGCCACCTCGGGGTGGTACTGGTGGAGCGCTTCGAGAAAGGACTCGACGGCGTTGCGCTCCAGCGGCGCGTCGCCTATAACTGCCTGGCGTGCGTCGAACGGCACGCCGATCATCAGCGTGACTCGGCGCAGGAACACCCGCAACTGTGTCTCGTGACCGTCAACCCGGCGCGTCAGGCCGTTGAGCATCGAGTTCGCGACGCTGTACCAGAAGCGCGTGCCGTCGAGGAGGCTGACCAGGAAAAAATATCCGTCCTGGCGCTGGATCTGTTCGCGCACCCAGCCGAGGAGGTGAGTCTTGCCTGAGCCTCGCTGGCCCTGCACAACAACACCGGTGGGGTCGGAGTCCGGGGAGTCTCGGGCTTCGCCGATCGCGTCGAGGATGGCCTCGGCGACGTGCCTGTGAAGTGTGTCGACGTGGAACTCCGATCGCCGCCAGACGTCGTCGCGGGTTGGAGCCAGGCTGATCCGCAGGCCGGTGAGTGCCTTGAGTCCGGTCTCGGTCATGCCGCGCCGATCGCCATTACATGCTGGTCGCGGTCGCCGATGTTCACCGCCGCGCTTCGGTCCCGCAGGGTCAGCGCCTTCTGGTTCGTCTCCTCTTCGATCTGGACGCCCGGCATCCGGGCCATCAGCCGGAGCACGCCGTCGACCTCCCGCTTGGGGACGTCGACCAGCCGTTCCCTGATATCGGCAAGTCCCACCCAACTACCGGCTGTCGTGGCCAGGCTCCGGTACGCCCGACGGATCTCGCGCTCGATCTCCTCAGCGGTCGGGGCGTCCACATCGGCGGACGGTCCCCTGACCGAATCCGGCTCGGTGCCGAACACCTGGGCGAGACTTCGGCCGGTCCGGTGAAGGTAACGGTCGAGGCCACCCATCACGGCGTAGAAGGCGTGCCCGGCAGAGCCCGCGCCTTGGGGCACCGCGCTGGTCAACTCCGCACGGCACCACCTCCATCCTTGCTCGGCGAGGCTGAAAAAGTACGCGTTCCGGGCCCCCTTGCGGCACTCGATGAGCTTGGCCTCGATGAGCCTGAGCCTTGATTTACCGGTCAACTCCAACCCCGGCGCGTACTTCTGCCTGATCTCCGGATTGGAAAGCTCAGCGTTCTCTGCCATGAGGATGAGCAGCAATGCCCGCTCCGGTACTGACAGGTTCAGCTCCGGCATGAATTGCCTCCTTCTGATTCCCGGCCCGGCGGCCGGTGAGGAACTGTTGAATCTGCGCCATCACCAGGTCGCAGTGCTGGAGCACCTGATGGTTGGTGAACCGCAGCACCGCGTACCCCGCGAGCTGCAGGAGCACGTCCCGCTGCCGGTCGGCGGCGAATCTCATCGGTTGACAGTGTTCGGCGCCGTCGATTTCGACAACGCAGCGTTCGCTGCGCCACAGCAGATCGAGTCGGACCGGATTGGTGAGTGGATGCGGTTGGTACACCTGATTCCACTCGCGGCCGGCGGCCCAGTCGGCGGTCCGCAGCGCCGTCTCCAACAGCTGCTCGGCCTGGCTGCCGGGGTGCGGCCGTCCCGCGATCGCGGGGTATCCGACGACGTCGCCGCGGCTTGGATCCTCGGAGCGAGTGGGCTCACCAGTCAGCAGTGCGTTGTGGTTCGGTGGTGTGAACGCGACGGTCTCCACCGCGTCGGACGCGGTCAGGACCGCGCCGCTGAACCAGACTCCGAATTCGCCGCTATCAGCGAGCCACCGACCAGCCGCGACGAGCGCCTGCTGGTCTTCGACGCTCAACCCCTCCGGAACCCGGACGAGGATCGCGGTGCGCGCCCGCCCAAAACTGCTTCCGATTACCTTGGCCAATCCGGTCGCACAGACCTCGGCGTTGAACGATCTGATCGCCTTGGCCTGCCGGCGCAGTGCCCGCTCGGCCAAGTCGGCGAGGAATGGCCCATATTGCCCGCTACTCTGAGCCAAGCGCAGTGCCATCGCCCTCACGGCAACAACACCAGCGCCGACCTCGCTGTGGACCGACGCGGCCTCAGGGAGCCACGATGGAAACAGTTCACGGGCCGTCCGGTCGAGCTGTGCGAGCAGGCTACCGACAACCTCTGCCTGCCTGGATTGCGGCCGGGGGCTGTAGGTGACGACCGCTGGCGCATCGACGGGTAACGGTTCGAGCGACAACGCGAGCGCTTCAGCACTCGCGCCCTCGATGCTGATTGGTTGACCGAGAGGAAGATCTGCCCAGGCCCGCGCCACGCCACATCCTCCGCATCACAGATGCGCCGATTTTGCGTGCCGTCAGTCCTCCCTGACAAGGGCAAGCCGGACTGTCCGATGCCACCGAATGAGCGAAAAAATCATCCGGAATTGTGCTTACCACGTCCGCAAGGTTCTGATACGCGACTCGAACATCAACATCCAGGCAACTGCACGAGGGATGGCGGACGGTCCGCAACGCTTTCTAGAATGCATCCCGTGTCCACGACCGACGTCGATGGGGATCATGTCACCAGCCGTGAGCAGGATGCGATTCGCATTCTGCTCATCATCGCCTCGGCCGCTGTGCCGTTGCCGCAGCCGCCCAACGACGATCCGGCCCTGGCCGACGCAGTCGCGGTGCTCGAGAGCCAGGTGCGGCTACAGAAGCTGGACTTCTGGGTGCGCAATCCGGACTTCTTCGCCGACGAGTTGCTCAACGAGTTCGAATGGTGCGGTGACATCGACCTGCTTCATCAGGCCGAGGCGATTCTAGAGTCCGAGGAGCCCGAGGTCCGCCGCTACCCGATGATGCGATTCCTGTTCGGCGCGTACGAGCCGCTGGATGACGCGCTCGCCGTGCTCCGGAGTGCTCACCTTGTCGTACGCCGGAAGCGGGGAAGCGCCGACCGAGTACAACAACACGACTACTACCTCACCAGGCCTGGGCGCGAAACCGCCGACTGCATTCTGCGCGACGCCCCAGCATTCGCGTACTTCGTGGACCGCACGCGTGCGGTCGCGGCACTCGCCGACGGCCACCGGGGCACGCATCTGAAGGATCGGCAGTACCAGCAGGGTGAGTACCGGGACACCGCGATCGGCGCTCGAATCGCCACGATCGCGCCACGGGTGCGCGCCCGCCTCCGGCAGTACCTGGACCGGCCGCGACACCAGAACGAACGCCCGGCCGGTGTCGGATGATCGCCGAGGATCTCATCACCAGAGTCGCGATCATGGCCAGCCTGCCGGTTTCGGTCGTGGAACGGGTCCTGCACGAGCATGGGTTGGCATCGGAACTGACCGGCGCATTCCCCCGACCTGTTCGGGTACGGCGGCTGCGGATCGCCGGCACCAGGTCGGTCGCCCCGCTGGGCCCGTTCACCAGCGACATCCGGTTCGGTCCGGGCCTCACCGTTCTGGCCGCCGACAATCTGCGCGGCAAGACCAGCGTCTTCGAGCTGCTGATCTGGTGCCTGCGAGGATCGCCGCGCAGCGGTCTGCAAGGCGTGGTCCGCAGTTGGCTGGCCCGGCTCGACTGTGACGCGGTGGTCGCAGGCCGCCATCTCGGCTTCCGGCTCAGGATGAAGGGCGGCGAGCTGGTTGACGGCCGAGTACTGTCCGCCTCCGACGGCGACAGCCTCGTTGGCATCGACACCGCACAGCACGATCGCGGTGTCGTGGAGATCCTCCACGCCACCAGCCAGGACGCCTTCAGCGTCATGGTGGAAGCGCTGATGATGGAGCTACTGCACCTCGAAACGCTGGAGTCCACGTCGAGTCGGGCAGCTTCCGGCAGGGCCACCTATGGCTGGCCGGCGTACTTCGGCGCGCTGTACCTGCCTCCCGGCGGTGAACCGGCCCTCCTCGGCGACCTGGTCGTAGGTGGGCTGGCCGGACGCCTGTTGCAGGTGTTCCTCGACCTGCCGAGCGCCGCGCTGCTGACCAGGATAAGGGCCGCACGCGATCAGCTCGCAGACGCCGACCGGATCGCCGAGGCCGACGCAGCACGGATGCGGCTGTTGTTCGATGGTCAGCGGCGGGCCACACTGGAACAACTCGAAGCGTCGCGGTCCGAGCTGGCGATGCTCCATGACCAACCGTCCATCGCCGCCCTGGTCGAAGCGGTGTCCACGCTCACCGCCTCGGCTGTCGCCGCCGATGCCAGCCTGCGCGAGGCACACCAGACGTACGAACTCCTGCGCTGGCAGCGGCGGGTGGACGAAAAGCGGCTCAACGACGTACGCGAGAGTCAGGCCGCCAGGTCGCTGTTTCACGCTCTCGACCCGCAGGTGTGTCCGCGATGCGAGGCACCCATCAGCCCCGAACGGCGTGCCGCGGAGCGGACCAGGGCGATCTGCGCCGTGTGTACCGAGCCCACCGGCCGCGGCACTGTCGATCCACAGCAGGCGGCCAACGCCGAACGAGAGGGGCAATGGCGCCTAACCACGAGCCGGAACGCCGAGGTCGCGGCGCGGGCGCACCGCGATGCCATCGCGGCGTACGCCGAGGGGCGGCGATCGGCGCTGGCCGACGCGGAGCGGGCACTGGCGATGGCACGGACCGGAGAGGCCGCCGACCGACGGCGCGAGCTCGTGAATCGAGTCGCCCGACTGGAGGGCGCGGTCGCGGCCCTGGAGTCATTGCCGGTACCGGCCGAGCATCGCCGTGACGATCTGCGCGTCGTGCTCGACGCGACGGTGGCGATCCTCAGCGAGGAGCAGGAGGCGGCCAGCGACAGCCTGTTCGGCGAGCTGAACGCGGACATCGCCGAGCTGGCGCGGGGCTTCGGATTTCGCAACCTTGATCGGATCGTCGTCGACCGCGCCGGCCGGCTCCAGGTCTACAAGACCGGCGGTCCCCGGGAATGGTTCAGGACCCAGTCACCGGGCGAGCGGCTCCGGTTGCGCATCGCCGTCGTGGTCGCACTCCTGCGAATCGGGCACCGTCACGGCATCGCGACTCACCCCGGATTGCTCCTGATTGACAGCCCGCGCTCCGAGGAGATCCAGGACGACGATGCTGTCGCGCTCCTGACCGCACTGGAGCGGCTCTGCGTCGAGACACCCGGACTGCAGATTTTGGTGACAACTGCCGACGAAGGACTCGTCCGCCGGGCGCTCACCGAGTCGACCATCATCGCCCCAGCCGGTCCGGGTCAACCTTTGTGGTGATGCCCGGTGAGCTCGACCGCCTCCTGGCCGCGACCTCGACCGGCGCCGGCGTACCGCCGCTCGGAGATTTGATGCATCGGCTGACCGGCCCGGACGACGACGAACTCGGACGCTGCGCCACCGGGCCATTGGCTCATCTGGCCTGCCGATCTTTGAGCTACGAGCTGTCCAGGGGATCAACCGCAGCGGACGCCTGGGTTACAACGATCATTGCCGGGCTGGCCGGGCAGTCCAGTGTCCTGGCGTTGCTCGACGCGACCGACGAACTGCTGGCCTCATCCGAGTTCGTCCAATCGTACGGCCGTCGTCTCCACGAAGCCTTTCTGCGGGCGCACACTGTTACGCTCAGTACCAGTCCACTCGTCGCGGCGGCGTTCATCGAGGGGGCGCTGCGCCTGGCCATCGTCGGCGTCGGCAATGTTGTGCGGACATTGGCGGCGCTTACCCCGGTCGAGGTCGCGGCCCTCGACCCCGACTATGTCGAGCGACTGCCACGGCTCGTCGGAGCCGCCCTCGATGTGTGGGGAGCAGACAAGGCCAGCGGTCCGGCCCTCCGCGAGACGCTGTCAGCCCTGCAGGATGTACCGGACGCTGCGGCCGACGCCACGTTCGAGCGTGGGCTCGATCTACTCAGGCAGGTGGCAGGCGGCGCACCGGGTGACGCGCTAGATCTCTTGCTGACCGCCCGGCGACACTTCGCCAACACGGAGGCCGCCGACGAGGCCCGTCACGACGCAGCGTTGTACGGCGCCGGAGTCGACGCCGTCATGGCATTCTTCCGTGGCTCCACCGACGACATGCGCATCGCCCACACCGTGCTCAGCAATCAGCTCGACCAGCGCGAGATGTGGCTGCGCCGCGCCCACATTCCCGCATGGCGCCGCCCCCGCACCGAAGCCGTTTACGCATGGAGTCGGCTCACGGTGATCCTCGACCGGGCACAGCAGGCAACCGCGCCGCCGGTGTGGCTCGACGCGTGGAGCGCGCTTGACAGCATCCTGGACGCGTACGTGCTCGACCGCTCCGTGGTGCCCGTTCCCGGCTCGACCGATGCCGATGGTCTGACCCGGCTCGTCCGGCCAGTGATTGAATCGTCACTCGTCCGAGGGCAACTGTTGCTGGCTCAGGTTCGTCACGCCGCACAAGAGGCCGAACACGCTAACGAGCCGCCCGCGCGTATCGACCCGTTGCGCCGGCTGCGCGACCGGCTGGACCAGCTGACTCTCCCCGCCAATGGCTCACTGGCTGATCCCGTCGATTCCGACGTCACACTCCGGGAACGGCTCGGAAGCTTCGCGCCAACAGTTCTGGCCGAGCTGGGCACGGCCGGCGCCGCCACCGTCGCACGCCAGCTTGACGACGAGGGGCTTCGCCTTGTCGAAGGAATCGCCTACAACGCGGCGGTGAACCGGGAATCCGCCAGAGATCCAGTGATCGCGCGCCTACTGAAGAAGCTGAGTAGCGGCCTTCGTGGATGCCCGGACTACACCGGAGCGGTGAGGCACGCGTTTGACGCCGTGCTTGGCGAAACCGTCGCGTTCCTGGCGACCCGTCACGACCTGCAGCGGTCAGCTGACGTGGACTACCTGAAGCCAACCACCCCGCCTCCCCTTGAGGTCCGCCTGCAGGATGACTTCGCGGACTGGCTGCGCCGTGGTCACCTCGCCGGTCGAGTCGACGTTGAAGTGCCGAACGTAGCGACCGGACGCGTCGACATCAAACTTGGCTTCGGGACCACTCGTTTCTTCGTCGAGGTCAAGCGTGAGTTGAAAGACGCCTCCGACCATAGACTCGAACGCTCCTACCTGACCCAGGCAGCCGATTACTCAGGTACGAGCGCCACTCTCGGCATTTTGCTCGTACTTGATCTCACCCCTCACCCCACCGGCGTCCGGCACCTGTCCGAGTGTGCCTGGGTGGCACGAGCCCGCCCGGCCCACAGCTCAGTCGACCGGTACGTCGTCGTCGCTGTCGTCGTCGGGAACCGCCCGACGCCCAGTTGGTACTCCCGAGCGGGGAAGTAGCCATCATCACTCGGGCGCCGCTGAGGGGTTCAGCCCGGCCAGAGGTGGGATACGTCGACGACGAAGCCCTCCTACTACTCAAGGTGACACCCTCCGACTACGTTCCTGGCAATAGCCCGCTTCGGGCGCCGGCCAGCGTCGCGGTAACCGCGATGGCCAGCAGGCTCGGCAGCGGGTGGATCACTCCGCGCGGGTCGCGGGGATCTGGCACGCTCGCCGCCGATGAACGCCGCGGTGGACACGACGAACGAGGCGATCGGATTCATGGCCCGTTCGCATGAGCATCGGCCGGGGTCAACCTCGCTCCGAGCCGGGCGTTTCGAGGACCTCCAGCAGCGTGGTGGCGAGCGTGCAGCCGCACGCCTCCAGGTAGCAGTTGCCGTTGAAGAAGCTGGCCTTGCGAGCGGGCCGGCGCCGGTCATCCTCGGTGGTGCCCACCCAGTGCGCCTGTCCGAACGGTCCTTCCCAGGTCACCTCGCCGATGCGGCGCAGCCAGTCGAGGGTCGCGTCCCGGTCGCCGAACGACAACCGCACCCGGGCGGCCAGCCCCGGCCAGCCGTCGTAGCTGCCGGTGGACTGGTGATCGGCGCGGAAACTTTGGAACGCCGGCAGCACAGCAGTCTGGCTGTCCTCGTCCCGCAGGGACAGCGCCAGCATCCAGTCGGCTGTCTCCAACTCGCCGGTGAAGAACCTCAGCATCGAAGCCTGCTGCGACGCGTCGAGCCGCTCACCCAGGAATAGGCCCACGTAGATGAAGTCCAGGCAGGTGCGCACGACCCGATCGCCGTCCGGCGTGCGGCACACGAACACGCCGTCTGGCCGGAGCAACGCCAGCACAGCGGCCTGGATACGGTCGGCCTGCGCGGTGAACTCCGCCGCGCATTCCGGCGCCAGCCACTCGGCCGCGAAGCGGTACGCCCACGCGGCCATGGCGTTGAACGAAGCCACTTGATGCTCGTATGAGCTGACGCACTCCAGCAGGTTCTGGGCGGCCCCGTAGTCGGCCAGTTCCGCGCCCCCGGCCAACCGCTCGTGCCGCCGTACGTGGTCGAGCAGGTGCTGCCGCACAGTCCGGCCGGCCACCTCGGTGTCGAGCCAGCCACGGTCGCCGGTGATGCGCAGGTAGTCTGCGGCCGACGACACGATGGCGCCGTCATTGACGCCGTAGTACATTCCCACACCCCGGCCGGTGAGCACGTCGATGCCCCAGTGGCTGGACATGTCGGCGCGCAGGAACGCCTCCACCTGATCGCGCAGCACCTGTGGATCGAGCCGGGCCAGCAACGGCGCCTGAAGCTGCAGTTCCCACAGGAAGCTTGTGGTGGGCGCACCTTCCGATCCGCCCCAGGTGTATGCCGTGGTCAGCGGGTTCACCTCGCCGGCCCAGATGGCCTGCCCGCCGGTGGCGAACTGGGCTCGCGGCGCGACCGGCCGGGCCAGCCGCCGGCTGTGCAGCAGCGTCAGGATGCCCATGTAGTAGAGCCGGTCAAGGGCGTCATCACCGAAGCGCAGCGCCGGCAGGTGGCCGCCGAAGTGCGGGCTGCCGGGGGTGAAGGCGGCGCACCAGAGTTCGCGCCACGCGGCCTCCGCGCCGTCGTCGTCGCCGGCCGGCCACAGGTCCGGGTCGGCACCCTGCACCGCCGTCCAGCTCACCTCGGCACCTTCGACGACCTCGAACTCCAGCGCCACCAGCCGTCCCCGACCGCTAGCCGCCAGCCCATCCGGGTCTTGGCGGTCCACAGGCCCTTCGACCGGCGGCCTGCGGCCGGTCGCCGAACCGGCCAGTGCGCGTCCGGCGTAGAAGTCGTCCAGGGAGAGGTGGGTACGGGCGGTGACGGGCGGGCCCTTCGGGGTGATCCGGGCGAACCCGAACGTCTTGCAGTCGTCGATCAGGACCGACCGGCCGTCCCAGCGCACGTTCAGTTGTGGTACGTCGTCGGCGGGCAGGTTCCAGTAGTCGGTGAAGCTCCAGGTGCGGCACAGGCCGCCGAACAGCAACACGTACCGGCCGGCGCGGTGGAAGGTCAGCCGTTCAGTGACCGCGGCGTCACCCGGGTGCAGCCGGGTGCGAACCGACACCTCGTCGTGCTCGCGGCTCACCTCCCACGGCGCCCACCGGTACCGGGTGCCACCCGGCCCGACCGGCCGGGGCGGCCCGTCCCCATCGAGCCGGTACAACCGGCCCGTCGCGGTGGGCAGGCCGGTCGGCGGCATGATCCAGTTCTGGATGCCAGCCGGCCCCCAGGCGACCTGGACGAGACCGTGGGAGTTCACGATCACCGGCAGCGCGAAGTCGGCCTCGACGTCAGGCTCCTGCCAACGGCCGGCCAGCGTGCCCAGGTCGGGTGGCGCCTCCGCCATCGACACCGCCACTCCGCCCCGCTCCTCCGCCGTCACAGCCCGACCCCGACCAGCAGGGGAGCGACTTCGACGGTACGGCCGGTGCGCGCCGACTCGCGCACCGCCTCCATCACGCAGTACGTCTCAATGCCTTCGCGCAGATCCGGGCCGACCGATCGTCCGTCCAGCAGAGCCGAAGCGAAGTGTTCTAGGTAGTTCGCGAACTCCCCGTAGTGCATGCCGTGTACTTCGTTGTTGAAGTGGTAGTGCCGCAGTTCGTAGAGCAGGTCCTCGGTCACCTCCGCCCCGTCGGGAGCGGTGCGCAGGTAGCGCATGTCGTGGTACTGAGCCATCGAGGTGCCGTCCGCCCCCCAGAGTAGGCATTCGATGGCGTTGCGGGCAGAGGCGAGTTCGTGCGCTCCGTAGTGGCCCAACGCCCGGCCGATGCGCCCGTCGGCGGTGCTGGCGTTGACGCTGTAGATGTCGAAGGAGCGGTAGCCGTGCTTTCTGGCCAGGGCCGATCGGGAGCCGACCGCGCTGACCGACAAGATCGGTCCGAGGTACCAGCGCAGCAGGTCCAGCGGGTGGCTTAGTCCGAGGAATACCCAGTCGGTGCTGTCGGCGATCCATGGCCGGCCGTGGTAGTACCAGTCCATCCGGTGGATGTAGTGCGCCTCGACCAATTCGAGGTCACCGACCTCGCCGCGCTCGTAGCCGGCGCGCTGGCGGCGGAACGGTTCGAAGAACCGGGTCGACTGGCCGACCAGCAACCGCCCGTTCCGTTCCCGAGCCACTGTGAGCACCCGGCGCGCGTCGTCGAGCGAGTTGACCAGCGGCTTGGTGCACACGACAGCCTTGTCCGCCTCGAAGGCGCGGATGATGTGCTCCGCGTGCAGGTGGTCGGGTGTGTAGATAGCGACGATGTCCACGTCGTCGCGGGCCAGCATCTCCTCGTAGGAGGCGGTGAACGCCACATCGGGTGCCTCGGCGCGGACCGCCGCGATGGCAGCCGGGTCCAGGTCACAGCCGGCCACGGCGCGGACGTGGGCGGTGCGTTCCGCGGCCAGCAGCGCGGTGCGCCCTTCGTGCAGGCCGAGCACGCCCAGTCCTAGTGTGGATCCGCCGCCGGGCGGGGCAGGGTACGAGTGGACCCCTCGGGCCACCCGTGGGAAGTAACCAGCCATCTGTCGCAACGACATCTCCTCGCCGGGTCCAGGTGCACCGTTTAGCGGCCGTACCCGGAGGACAGCCCCGCAATGATCTTGCGCTGTCCGACGGCGACGACCGCGATGATGGGAATGATCATGAAAGCGCTCAGCGTGCTCATCAAGTCCCACGGGCGCGTAGCCGCGCCGCTGTTGACCTGCGTGAGCTGCACCAGGCCGATGGTCAACGGCCGGGTCGCGTCGGTGTTCGCGAACACCAGCGGGTAGAACAGCTCGTTCCACGTGGTGATGAAGTTGATCAGAAACATCGTGACGAATGCCGGCTTCAGCAACGGCGCTATCACCAGCCACATCGTCTGCGCGAAGTTCGCACCGTCCACGTACGCGGCCTGTTCCAGCTCGACCGGAAGCTGCTTGACGAACGACACCATCGCCCAGACGGTGAACGGGATCAGCAGGCTGCCCTCCAGCAGGATCAGCCCCAGGTGTGTGTTCACCAGGCCGAGCCGCTGGAACAGCTTGAACAGCGGGATCGTGGTGGCGATCTGCGGCAGCGCCATCGACAGCAGGAACAGGAGCAACAGCGCGTTCGACCCCCGGAAGCGGTAGCGGGCGAACGCGTACGCGGCCAGGAAGCTCAACGCCACCGACAGCAGCGACGCGCCCAGCGCGAACAACAGCGAGTTGGTGAAGTACTGGACGAGCGGCACCTGTTGCGCGGTGCGGTGCAGGTTGTCCAGCGTCGGGTGTGCCGTCGCGTACGTAGGTGGCACCGACAGCAGTTGCCCGGTTGGTAGCACGGACGACAACAGGATCCAGTACACCGGCAGGCCGAAGACAAGCAGGAACGCGGCGAATCCCAGGTAGGCACCCAGGCGCCGCCGGCCACCGGCGAGCCGCCGCCGGCCACCGGCCGGCAGCGGGCCCGTCCGACGGCGCTCGGCCGGCCTCAGCTCATCCGCCGGCACGACATTGCTCACAGGTCCACCTCCACCTTGCGGAACAGCCACAACGCGCCCAGACCGACGACCGCGACCAGAGCGAACAGCAGCATCGCCATGGCCGACGCCGGACCGTAGTCCAACCCGACGAACGCGTCCTGGTAGGCCAGGTAGCTGAGCACCTGGGTGGCCGTACCGGGACCACCACCGGTCATGCCGAGGATGATGTCGAAGGTGCCGATCTGGAAGATCAGCATGAACACACCCATCGTGACCAGCAGCGGCGCCACCAGTGGCACCACGATGCTGCGCAGGGTGCGCAACGCCCCGGCGCCATCCATCCGGGCCGCCTGGTGCACCTCGGGCGGGATGCCCTGCAGCCCGGCCAGGATCACTAGGGCGATGAACGGCACCGATCGCCACACGTTCGCCGCGATGACCGCGGCCTTGGCCCCGGTCGGGCTGGTCAGCCAGTGGAAGTTCACGCCGACGTGGTGGAGCAGGTCCGGAATGATGCCGAACCCGTCGGCGAACATGAACCGGAAGCCGAGCGCGGTGACGATAGCCGGTATCGCCCACGGGATCAGCGCCACGGCCCGGGCCAGTGCCCGCAGCCGGAACGGCGCGTTCAGTAACAGGGCGAGGGCCATGCCGAGCCCCAGCTCCGCCAGCGTGGACAGGAGGGCGAAGACAATCGTGAACACGATCGCCTGCCGGGGCACCGCCCCAGTCAGCACGTTCTGGTAGTTGCGCAGCCCCACCACGTGCGTCCCGTCGTTCATCGGACTGGCGTCGGTGAAACTGAGCCACGCGGTGTTCAGGAACGGGTATACCGATGTGAACAGACGCATCACCAACGCCGGGGTCAACAGGATCGCCGCGATCAGCCACCCGCGCCGGGGCATCCAGGAGAACCGCAACAGGTGCGCGATGCGCCACCGGGCCCGCTGCCCGAGCGTTTCGTGGTACGCCCCGACGGGACCGGCGACCGGGGCCGGCCGGGTGCCGGTCGTCGCCGCGCCGTCAGCCAGAACTGGCATCGTTTTCGCTCCCTCCGGTGCGCTCAGCTGCCCAGCGCCGCGATCCGCTGCTTGCCCTGCGCGAGTGCCGTGTTCAGGTCCATCTGGTTGGTCAGGAACGACTGACCGATGTCGTCGATGACCGACTCGGCCTTGGCCGCCTGCGGATGGAACGGACGGGGGGTGACGTAGCCGGCGTCGCTGTACTCCTTCATGTACTTGACGATGCCCTGGTCCCCCAGCTTGTCGAGGATGGACTTGCGGGCGGTCACGAAGAAGGAACTCGCCTGCGCCAGCCGGACCGCCACCTCCGGCGAGGACATGTACCGGACGAACTTACGCGCCGCATCTTGCTTCTTCGACGCCTTGGGGATAGCGATCCCCCAGCCGCCCGCCCAGGTCCGGCTTCCGGCGGGTCCCGCCACCGGCTTGACGATCTGGGTCTTCGCCGGGCTGTACCAGGCCTTGTTGCCCTGCGACACGTCCCAGAAGAACGTCCACTCCCGCATCGACAGCAGCTTGTTCGTCATGTACGACGAGTTGAGCTGGTCGTACGTCCAGGTGAGCGCCTCCTTGGGGAACACCTGGTGCTTATAGATCAGATCATGGGCGAACTGGAGCGCGGTGCGGGTTCCGTCGTCGAACTCGTAGAGCTTGCCGCCCGCTTGCGCGGTCAGGTACGCCAGGTAGACGAACATCAGGCCCGGCTTGCTGGCCGCGTCGGCGAACGCGTACGCCCCAGTCGCCGCCTTCACCTGCTTGCCCACGCTGACCAGCTCATCCCAGGTACCGGGGGCGTTCAGCTTCTGGGCCGCCAGCATGTCGCCGCGCATCCAGTAGTAGCCCAGCTCCCAGTTGTGGTAGACGCGGTACGTCTTGCCGTCGCGCTGGTTCCACTGCTTCATCGCGTCGGTCATGCCGGGTGTCAGATCGTTCCAGAACTTGTCGTCCAGGACATCGTCCAGTGGGGACAGCCAGTTCGCCCGGCTGAGAGTGGCACATCCGGGGTCGCCGACATCCATCACGTCGTAGGGGGAGGTGCCCGAGTTGAAAGCCGGAATCACCTGCGACAGGAGGTCCTGGTCGGTGGCCGGGCCCGACTGCAGATTCACCGTGATACCGGTCTGCTGCTTGAATTCGGTCAGGAACGGCTTCAGCGCATCGTGTGAGAACGACTGGACTGAGTACGTGATGGACTTCGCCGCGGCGCCGGTGGCGGCCGAGCCACTCGATCCGCCACACGCGGCCAGCAACGGCGTCGCCGCCGCCCCGCCAGCGGCGACGCCGACCAGCTTCATGACCGACCGACGGGATAGTTGAGGTGGGGTCTGCGATTCCGGGTGGTGAGCCTTGTCGGACATGATGTTTCGCCTTCCTTCTGGCCATGCACACTGAAATTGGGCTAGAACGTCACACCGGCCACGAGCGCGACGTTGGCGTACGGGGTGCACTCCCCCGTTCTGACGATCAGACGGGCGCCGCGGATCAGCGCCTTGAACTCCTCGTGCGGCAGCAGGTCGACCCGCAGGCCGGACAGCAACCGCTCGATCGTTTCGGCGATCGCCCCGTCCCGGCTCTCCGCCGCGATCACCGCGGACTCGACGACCAAGGCGGCCCGGACTGCGGCCAGGGTTTCGCCGAACCGGGGCGTGTTGGGCACCAGGCTCAAATCGACCAGGGGTACCCCGGCCGGCAGCGGCAACCCGGCGTCGCAGACGACCACCAAGTCGGTGTGGCCGGCGGCGGCCAGCCCGGCCAGCAGCCTGGGGTTGAGAATCTGTTGGTCATGCAGCACTGCCGCTCCCCCTGTCCGTGCTCGACGCCAGGCCCCTGCCAGTGACAGGTGGGAGGGGCTCGCCTCCGCCAAACACCGGCGCCGGCTGCCCCGCTCCGGGTCGGGCGGCAAGCAGCGGCGATAGTTCGTCGCGGTGCGGCAGGGCCTCCTGCGCGCCGTGACGCTGCACGGCCACAGCGCCGGCCGCGTTGCCGACCCGGGCGGCGGTGATCAGGTCGGACCCGGCGGCCAGGGTCGCGGCGAGCGCGCCCGCGAAGGCGTCACCGGCGCCGACCGTGTCCACCGCGCGCACCGGGAATCCCGATACGGCCACTGCCCGGTCCGCGTCAACAACTACGGCGCCGGCCGCACCCAGCGTGATCACGACCGACCGGGCGCCAGCCGCCACCAGGCGCCGGCCGGCCGCGGTCGCCTCGTCCGCGGACCGTGCGTGGCTACCGCTTAGCGCCTCCGCCTCAGATTGGTTAACCAGCAGCACATCGACGTCCGCCAGCAGGGCGGCGGGCAACGGCCGTACCGGAGCGGCGTTGAGCACCGTCCGCGCTCCGGCGGTCCGGGCCTGCCGCACCGCGGACGCCGCCGCCGCGAGCGGCACCTCCAGTTGGGACAGCAGGACGGCGCCGGGGCCCAGCGCGCCGGCCGCCGCCCGCGCGTCCGCCTCGCCGACCTCGTTGTTGGCGCCGGGTACCACCGTGATGACGTTCTCCCCCGTCGCGGAGACGAGGATCAGCGCAAGGCCGGTGTCGGTGCCCACCTGGCGTACCCGCGTCGTGTCGACGCTCTCTCCGTTCAGGCCACGTAGCAACTGCTCCGCATGGTCGTCCACGCCGACCGCACCGACCATGGCCACCGAAGCGCCGAGCCGCCGAGCCGCCACCGCCTGATTGGCACCCTTGCCGCCCCGGCACCGCCGGAACCGGCCCGAGGTGACGGTCTCTCCCGGGCGAGGCAGCTCGGCGACCTCGGCGACCAGGTCGAGGTTGAGACTCCCGAACACCACCACGTCAGGCACGCGCCGCACCCCCCTCGGGGGTCACCGCGGTCGGGGGTGCCGGAATCCTGACCATCCGGGGTGCCGGGCCGGTCGATTCGCGGACCACCAGATCCACTGCGATGGTCTCCTGGACGAGACGGGACGGTCCCTCGGCGAGCAGGTGGTCTATCAGCACCTCCGCCGCGCGGGCGCCGAGCCGGACGACGTCCTGCCGGACGGTACTCAATCTCGGACGGATGTACCCTGCGAGGTGGATATCGTCGAACCCGATGACGCTGATGTCCGCCGGCACCCGCAGCCCGGCCTCCTCCACCGCGGCCAACGCTCCGATGGCGCTCAGGTCGTTGGCCGCGAACACCGCGGTGCAACCCGTGCCGCGTGCCAGCAGTTCCCGGGCGGCCCGGAAGCCGTCCTCCTCCAGGAAGCCACCGGGGACCACCAGGTCGTCTTCCTCCGGGATACCGGCCGCCGCCAGCGCCTGCCGGTAGCCGGCGAGCCGGGCCGCCGTGACGGTCAGCCCATCCGGGCCGGCCAGGTGGGCGATGCGGTGGTGGCCAAGAGAGATCAGATGTTCGGTCGCCAGCCTCGCACCCGCCCGGTGGTCGCTCTGCACTACCGACGCCGTGGCAAGCTGGGTTTCCCGGTCCACGGTCACCACAGGCAGTCCGGCGGTGACCGCCGCGATCCGGTCCGGGCTCAGCCGTGCGCCGGCGAAGATGATCCCGTCGACCTGCTTGCGGCGCAGCGCCGCGAGGTCCTGCCACAGCCGGATCTGGTCGTCAGCGCTGTCGCTGAGCAGTACCAGATGACCGCGGGCACAGGCGACCTGCTCAATTCCCTTGATCAGCTCGGGGAAGAACGGGTTGGTGATGTCCGGAACGATGACCGCGATCGTCTGAGTGCTCTTGGCCAGCAGGCTTCGCGCCAGGTCGTTGGGTTGGTAGCCGAGATCCTGGGCGGCACGCAGCACCCGCGAGCGGGTGGCCTTGGCAATCCGCCCGGTGCCGTTGAGCGCGCGCGAGACTGTCGCGATGCTCACCCCCGCGGCGCGGGCCACTTCGTGGATCGTCGTGCGCATGCTGCCCTCCGGCGCAAAGGTTTACGCGCTCTTTAAGCCGGAGAGTCTGTCCTGGCCTGGGCAACAGTGTCAACTGTTTGCGCAAAGGTTTTCGCAGCTGTTCGGTCCGGCCAGCTCGCGAGCCGCTCCTGCACCTCCACCCCAGGAGTGGGGTGACCGGCCGAGGAAAGCCACGTTGATGTGGGCGCGGCGGACGTGATCGCCGCCGGCTACCTACCCGGCCGGTGGGTGCGGTGGGTACGGCGGTTGAGCGGGCACGACCGGACAAGGCAATGGCGACGATGGGTTACGGGCCGTACGGCAGCGGCCTTCGCGTTCGCAACAGCTCGCGCGCATCGGCCGTTTGCTCTGGCGTCCGCCGCCGACCGCGTGCCAAACCGCCGCGCTGATCGCGGTTTGCCGGTTGGGCGACGCCGGGTCACACCTGCCGCGCGGCCTCCGGTGGAAGCACCACGTCGGCGTCGAGGTGGTCCGCCGGCCACGCGGATCGCGGGCATGCTTCACGACGGTGGCGCCGTGGAGCCACGCACGACCAGATGGGTTGGCAACACGACGTTCGCCGGCTCGGTCCCTTTTTTGAGAACGTCGACGACCATACGGGCCGCCGTTTCGCCGAACAGGTGGACCGGTTGGCGCACCGTGGTCAGATCGGACAGCTCCGCCATCGGGTGATCGTCGATGCCGACGATGGAGACGTCCGAGGGAATCCGCAACCCCATCCGACGTAGCGAGCGCATGGCGCCGATGGCGATCTCGTCGGAGAAGGCGAAGACGGCCGTCGGCGGCTGTTCGAGGCTGAGCAACTGGTCCATCGCCCGGGCGCCACCGTCGAGGGAGAAGTCGACCCGCACCTCGAGCTGCGGATCGAACGGTATTTTCGCCGCGGCGAGGGCCCGCCGGTAACCCGTCTCCCGCCCGGTGTCGGGTTGGCGGGTCTCCCCCTCAGGGCCGACGATGCGGATGATGCCGATGCGTCGATGCCCCACCCGGATGAGGTGGTCGACCGCCTGGCGACCCGCTTTCGCCTCGTCCACGGCGACGTACGGGTAGCCGCGTACCCGGCTGCCGGCCATGACGATCGGGACGTTCATGGTGTCGAGCCGTTCCCGCTGCTCGTCGGTGACTGGTACGGCGATCAGTATCGCGGCGTCGACCTTCCGGCGCGCGGGAAGCTCAGCGAAGAAGGCGTTGCGGTCCGCCGTGCCGGTAACGCGGTAGAACAGCAGATCCAGGCCGGCGGCCCGGAGTACGGGTTCAGCGCTGCACAGCACCGCATAGTAGAACCAGCTCTCCGTCTCCGGCACCACCACGGCAACTTTGCGTGTGGTCCGGGTGGCCAGACCGGAGGCTTCGGGGGAGATCACATACGACAGCTCCTCGGCGATGGCCCCAATCCGCCGCCGCGTGGCGCCAGAGACGCCCGGCGCACCGGAAAGTGCCCGGGAGACCGTCGAGACCGACACCCTCGCCAGGCGCGCAACATCCTGCATGTTCGGGGCGCGCCGCGAACCGTCCGTCATGCCGCAGAGGATAGCAGGGCGCAAACGCTTGCGTTCTGAACAACCTGACGTGAGCAGGGCTCTTGACACGCGCTCAGTCCCCGCTCTACTGTCCCCCGCAAGCGTTTGAGTGAAGTCGCCTCACGAGGCCCGCCGGCCAGCCGGATCGTTGCTTGACGCTGCGCAAGCGTTCACCTCAAGCATTCACCTCAAGCGTTCACCTCAAGCGTTTGGAATCTTCATGGCCGTGATGGAACCCGCGACCGTCCCGCCGGTCACGCCGCAACAGGACGCCGAATGGTGGCGCGAGGCGGTCGTCTACCAGGTGTATCTGCGGTCGTTCGCGGACGGGAACGCGGACGGGATCGGCGACCTGGCCGGGTTGCGTGCCCGGCTGCCGTATCTCGTCGCGCTCGGCATCGACGCAATCTGGATCAACCCGTGGTACCCGTCGCCGATGGCCGACGGCGGCTACGACATCGCGGACTTCCGGTCCATCGACCCAGTGTTCGGGACCCTCGCCGAGGCGGAGGCGTTACTCACCGAGGCCCGCACGGCCGGGCTGCGGGTACTGCTGGACCTGGTTCCCAACCACACCTCGGCGGCGCACCCGTGGTTCCAGGCGGCTCTGGCCGGCGATCCCGACGCCCGAGGGATGTACCACTTCCGCCCCGGCCGCGGCCCGGACGGTGCCGAGCCGCCGAACGACTGGATGAGCGCGTTCGGCGGGTCCGCCTGGACCCGACAGACCACCCCCGACCACACGCCCGGACAGTGGTACCTGCACCTGTTCTCGCCCCAGCAGCCCGACCTGAACTGGGACAACCCCGCGGTGCGGGCCGAGTTCCGTGACATCCTGCGGTTCTGGTTCGACCGTGGTGTGGACGGGTTCCGGATCGACGTGGCGCAGGGACTGGTCAAGGCACCCGGCCTACCCGACGGCGGGCCGGTGGAGTCGGTCACCTCACCGCACACCCGGCCGCACCCGGCCTGGGACCAGCTCGGCGTACACGACATCTACCGCAGCTGGCGAACGCTCGCCGACGGCTACGACCCACCGCGCGTGTTCGTCGCCGAGGCATGGGTGTCCAGCAACGAACGCCTGGCACGCTATGTTCAACCAGGCGGCCTGCACGCAGCCTTCCAGTTCGACCTGCTGCGAAGCCCGTGGCGGGCGGAGAACCTGCGCGCGGCCATCGACGGTGGACTGGGGACGGCGGCCACCATGGGTGCGCCGGCTACCTGGGTGCTGTCCAACCACGACGTGCCACGCCATGTCACTCGGTACGGCCGCAGCCAGCCACCGTTCAGCAGAGAACCCGACTGGGAGCGGTTGCGGTTCGGCCGGGAGCCGGTCGACCTGGAGCTGGGCCGCCGCCGGGCCCGCGCGGCGGTGCTGTTGCTGGCCGCCCTCCCCGGCGGCATGTACGTGTACCAGGGCGACGAGCTCGGGCTCGACGAGGTCGAGGATATTCCGGACGGGATGCGGCAGGACCCGACGTGGGAGCAGCTCGGCCACACCGACCCCGGGCGGGACGGCTGCCGGGTCCCGCTGCCGTGGGACGGCAGGCAGCCGCCGTTCGGTTTCAGCGGCGCCGCGACGATTCCCTCTTGGCTGCCGCAGCCGGCGCGCTGGGCCGCGCTGACGGCGCAGCGGCAGCGGGACGACCCGGATTCCATGCTCAACCTGTACCGGCGCGTGCTGCGGATCCGCCGCGCGCGGCTGCTGGGTGCCGGGGACCTGCACTGGCTGCCGGCCGCCGAGGGTGTGCTGGCGTTCCGCCACGGCGGGCTGGAGTGCTGGGTCAACGCCGGTGATCGACCGGTGCGGATCGATGGGGATGGAGCCCTGCTGCTGTGTTCGGATCCGCTGGTACGCGAGCCGCAACAGTGGCTGCCCCCGGACACGGCGCTGTACCGTGCGGTCCCGGCCAACCCCGCCGGCGGTGCGGTGTGACCGGTGAGCCCATCGGGTCGGCGCTACCAGGCGGCGGTATGTGGTGCGAGCACCCGCTGCCCGACTGGTGGTTCACATCACGGCCCGCCGAAACAGGTCCGGAGTCGCTGCCCCCCGGTGCCTGGCGCCAGGTGCGCGTGCCACACCTCGCCGAGACCGGGCTGGACGACGTCCGTCGCGGAGGCAGCGTCACGTACCGCACCTCGGTGTCGCTGGACCCGGAAGCCGACACGCACCAGCTCCACTTCGAGGCGGTCAGCTACCGCTGCCGGGTCGCCATCGACGGCCGGCCGGTGGCCGAACACGAGGGTGCCTGGGACCCGTTCATTGTGGACATCCCGGTTGCCGACCAGCCGGAGCCGTTCCCTACCGGCCGCGCCGCGCACCAGGGCGGCCGGACCGTCGAGGTTGTCGTCACCGTCGAGATCGCGGACTACGCCGACGACAGCCCGTTGCACTTCCGCAGCCTGCTGCTCGGGTTCGTACCGGACACCGCCGGGCCGTTCGGTGGCCTGTGGCGCGCGGTGACGTACCGGTCGAGGCGCGGGCCGTACCTTCCCGACCTGCGAGTGGTGGCCGAACAGGACGATCCCGCAGTCCGGGTCACCTGGCGGCCACCGAGCGTGCCCGCAGCGGCACGGGTCGAGGTGAGCGTCGAATGCGCCGACGGGACGGTGGCGGCGACCGACACGGCGCCGGCAGCCGCCGGTGCAGTGCTGCTCTCCTGCCCGACGGCGGCGCGGTGGAGCCCGGAGGCTCCCGTACTGCACCTGGTGCGGGTCCGGTTGTTGGACACGGCCGGTGAGCTTCTCGACGAACAGGAGAGCCGGGTCGGCTTTCGCCAGGTCGCCGCCGACGGCCGGGCGATCCACTTGGACGGCACGCCCGTGTACCTGCGCGGCGTGTTGCACTGGGGCCACTACCCCGAACTAGGGACGCCGGCGGCCGCCCCCGACCAGGTCCGCGCCGAGCTGGAACTGATCCGGTCGCTGGGCTTCAACGCGGTCAAGGTGTGCCTGTTCCTGGCGCCGAAGCACTTCTACGACGTGTGCGACGAGCTCGGGCTTCTGGTGTGGCAGGAGTTCCCACTATGGCTGCCCCGGGACAACGCTTACCTTTCCGAGCGGGTCCATGCCCAGTACCCCCGGCTGGTAGACATGGTGGCCGCGCACCCGAGCGTGGTACTGGTCAGCCTGGGCTGCGAGCTGGAGCGCACCGTACCGTCCGACCTCCTAGCCTGGGCGTACCAGCAGGTCCGGCAACGCATGCCGAACATCCTGATCTGCGCGAACAGCGGCTCTGGGGAGTGCTTCGGCGGTGGCCGGGACGCCCCCAGCGATATCTACGACTATCACTTCTACGCCGACCCGCATCAGCTCGACGAGCTGATGGCAGCGTTCACGGGCCAAGACCGCGAACCCCACCCCTGGCTGTTTGGGGAGTACAACGACGCGGACACCTGGCGCACCGCGGCCGACCTCGTCCCGCCCGGTGCAAGTACGCCGGCCTGGCTGTCACCCGACCCTGCCGTCAACGCGCTGCGGTCCGTGCATGCCGGCTTCGCTTCCGACCAGCAGGTGTACCGGCAAGCCGAGATCATCGCGGCGGAGGGTTACCCCGGTGAGGTGGCCGGGCTACGGGAACTGAGCCACCGGCAGGCACGGGACACCCGGAAGCTGGTGTGGGAGCTGACCCGGTCGCAGCCGGGAGTAAGCGGCTACATCGTCACCGTGCTCCGGGATGTGCCACCGACGACATCGGGGCTGCTCGACGATTATGGTGCGGTCAAGTTCGACGCGGCGGACATCGCCCGGTGCAACGCCGACGTGGTCCTCGCGGTACGGGCGCCGCGCCGCCGCGCCTGGTACCGGGGCGGGGACCGGTTGCGGGTACTGGACCCGTTCAACATGGTCGACGGCGGCGTGCACGCGTTCGCGGTGCGGGTCGCCAACGCGGGCGGTAGCGCCGGGCCGGCCGAACTGGAAGTCCGGCTGTGCGCCGGGGGCCAGGTGCTCGTGGCGGACACCCGTGCCGTCACCGTGCCGGCGCACACCGTCCGCGAGGTGGCCGACATCGAATGGATGCCTGCACCCATCGGGGCCGACGGCACGGTTGCGGCGCGCCTGTCGGTCATCATGCGGCTGGCCGGTGTCGTGCTGTCCGCGAACGAGTGGCCGGTCCTGATCCACCCGGCGGCCGGCTGCGGCCGGCCGGTCCTGCTGCACGACCCGAGTGGCCGCCTCGACGGATTGGCCGAGATCCTCGGGGCTCGCCCGGTCCGCGACGAGGCGGAACTCGCGGCGACCCTGACGCCCGGCGTAGCGCTGGTGACCACGGCGTACGGACCCCGGATCCGGGAGCTGACCGCGGCGCACGGCCTGCGCACCTTCGCCGCGGAGGACGGCCGGTACTTCCCGGTGCGCCCGGCGCCGTTCTGGCGGGAAAACGTCATGCGCATCCACCCGGACACCTGGCTGTCCGGCACGATGGCCGGCGAGCACGCCGGCATCCCGCTCGGTGCGGTGGCCGGCGACGGCTACATCCCCCGCGCCGAGATCACCCGCCGGGTCGGTGTGCACACGCCACTACTGACCCGGTACGACACGCGTACCTACGCGGTCGGTGCGCACCTGTTCGAGTGGAGCGAGGGCGCAGGCCGTACCGCCGTATCGACGCTGCGACTTGCCGGGGGCACCGGCACCCAGCCGCGCACCGTCACCGATAACCCGATGGCACTGGCCATCATCGGCGCCTACCTGCGGACGGACACCTGACGCACGGGCACCCGGCCCGGCGTGGCGCCGCCATACCGATCACCGACACACGCGGAAACGTATGAAGGAGCGCACGCATGTTCAAGAAGAGAGTGGCCGCAGTCGCCGCCGCCGTGTCGGCGCTGGCGCTGACCGGGTGCGGGTTCGGCGGCGCCAGTAGTGTCGCCAGCAACGGGAAGGTGGTGCTCCGCTTCGCCACCCCGGACTCCGGCCCGGGCGCACAGCACCTGCAGGATGTAGTTGACGCTTACAACAAGTCGCAGAACCACATCGTGGTGAAGATGGAGGCGTACGGCGACGCCTTCGACCAGAAGCTGTCGTCGGAGATCGGCGCGGAGCAGGTGCCCGACATCCTGAAGATGTGGGACTTCCCGCTGTACCACTCCATCCTCATTCCGCTCAATGACTACATCAACAACCTGCCCGACAAGGACGACTTCTTCCCGACGCTGTTCAACTACGCGAAGATGGATGGGAAGATCTACGGGTTCCCCACCGGGTACTCCACCCGTGCCATCTACTACAACACCGACCTAGCGAAGCGGGCGGGGTTGACCCCGTCGCCGACCTGGAGCAGCCAGGACTACGCGACCTGGGTGAAGAAGATCGGCAGCCTGGGCGGCAACATCTACGGCGGGGACCAACCGACCAACCCCGACCCGTACGCGTTCGAGTCGTTCCTGTTCTCCAATGGCGGCCAGTGGCTCGACGACGCCGGCAAGCCCGTGGTGAACTCACCGCAGAACGTCCAGGTCATCAAGTTCCTGCACGACCTGGCCTACTCGCCGCAGACCGGCAGGTACGTCCACAAGCACCCATCCTCCGAGGACCTCTCCGCGACGTTCATGTCGGGACAGCTCGGCACCTTCGAGTTCGGCAAGTGGTTCACGGACACCTTCACCAAGAACAAGACGCCGTACGGCATCCTGCCGATGTTCAGTTTCAACGGGAAGGCGCCCCAAAGCGTGGTACACGCCTCCTTCCTGTCGGTGTACAAGAACACCAAGCACGAGAAGGAAGTACTGGACTTCATCACCTGGTTCAGCAGCAAGGCGAACGTGACGAAAGCCGCCAGCTACGACCTGCCGGTACGCAAGTCGGTCACCGAGAGCCTCGACCTGGCCAAGGACCCGATCAACAAGCCGTTCCTGGACGTGCTGAACAACTCGGTGGGCACCACGTCGTCGATGCTGAAGAACGACAAGTGGCCGGATATCAGCACGGACATCGCCGCCACGCTGGAGGCCATCTTCTCCAACAAGACGGTCGACGTGCAGCACCAGCTCGACGACCTGCAAAAGAAGTTGCAGTCCCGGTAACCGCCATGCCAGCGCCGGGCGGCGCGCACACCTGTCGCCCGGCCCGGCACGCTGTCGGGTGTGCCGGCCCGGTGCCCGAGCCACGCCCGCTTACGCCACGCTCCCCGAGGGGGTCACGTGAAACTCACCGGCCGCCGGAAGATCATTCCGTACCTGTTCATCCTTCCGTGGCTGGTCGGCTTCGTTGGGCTGACCGCCTTCCCAGCCGGGTTCTCTCTGGTGATGAGCACGTTCGACTGGAGCGTGATGGGAGACCGCCGGTTCGTGGGCCTGACCAACTACCGGCAGATGCTCAGCGACGACACGTTCTACCTGGCGCTGGCGAACACCGCCAAGTACGCGCTGATCCTGGTGCCGTTGAGCATCGTGCTGTCGCTGGGGCTGGCGATCCTGCTGACCCGCAACCTGCGCGGGATCGGCCTGTTCAAGACCGCGTTCTACGCACCGACCCTGCTCAGCGGCGTCGCGCTGGCTATCGTCTGGGGTTGGATCCTGTCCGACCGCGGGGTACTGAACTTCTTCATCAACGCTGTCGGCGGTCCGCAGGTGCACTGGCTGACCGATCCCGGTTTCGCGCTGTGGTCAGTCGTTATCACCACGGTGTTTGGCCAGGGCGCGCAGATGCTCATCTTCCTGACCGCGCTGAAGAACGTGCCCACCGACCTGTACGAGGCGGTCACGCTCGACGGTGCCGGTCCGGTCCGTAGGTTCCGGGTGATCACCCTGCCGATGATCGGTCCGGCCATCGTATTCAACACCATCATCTCGCTGATCGGGGCGTTCCAGCAGATCACCGTCGTGCTCAACCTGACCGGTGGCGGACCCGACAAGGCCACCTTCTTCTACGCCTTGTACGTCTACCAGAACGCCTTCGTCCGCGGCCATCTCGGTTACGCCGCAGCGAACGCCTGGGTGATGCTCGTCGTCGTGCTGCTGCTGACGTTGCTGTTCATCCGATTGTCCCGCCGCTGGGCCTACTATGAGGTGTGAGGAGAAGCCATGTTTCCACGCGGAAACGCCCGGCGGGCCGGACGCTACGCCACGCTGACCGCTGTCACCATCGTTCTGCTGTTCCCGTTCTACTGGGCGTTGGTCTCCTCGCTCAAGCCGAAGTCCGAGCAGGCGAGGTTCCCGCCGACGATGTGGCCCGGCCATATCGAATGGCGTAACTATGCCCACGCTTGGACCGCTCAGCCGTTCACCCTCTACTTTTTCAACTCCCTGGAGGTCGTCGTCCTCGCCGTGGTCGGCGTGGTGCTCTCCTCGTCGCTGGTGGCATACGGTTTCGCCCGGTTCCAGTTTCGCGGCAAGAACCTGCTGTTCACCCTCCTGCTCGCCACCATGATCATTCCGTGGGACGTACTGGTCGTGCCGCTGTACATGCAGTACTCGTACCTCGGCTGGATCGACACGTACCTGCCGCTGATCGTCCCATCGTGGCTAGGGATCCCGTACTACGTGTTCCTGCTGACCCAGTTCCTGCGCGGCATCCCGCGCGACTTCGAGGAGGCCGCACTGCTCGACGGGGCCAACCACTTCCAGGTGTACTGGAAGATCTTCATGCCGATGATGCGCCCGCAACTCGTGCTGACCGCCTGCCTGCACACGATGGTGGTGTGGAACGACTTCCTCGGGCCGCTGGTGTTCCTCAACGATCCGAACCGGTTCACACTGCCGATCGGCTTGTCCTTCTTCAAGTCGTCTCACCTGATCGATCAGACGTCGATGCTGGCCGTCTCTGTCATCATGGTGATCGTGCCCCTGGCCGTGTTCTTCCTCGGCCAGCGGCACATTCTCGGTAACGACGCGCAGTCAGGGGTGAAGGGGTGACAGCCCACCCAGCCGGCGTTCCCCTTTCGGCACCAGGGTCGGGGGAACGTGCCCGCCCGGTCCCGGGGCACATCCAACGGCACCGGCCCGACCTCGGTCAACACCGTCTTCGGGGTGCTACCGTTGCGGGAGTTGCGTGAGCCGTGCCCCGCCGGATCATGCTTGTCGTAGCCCAGGTGCTGCGTCAACTCGGCGGACCTCATCGACCAGATCGCCCCCCACTGGCGACACGACGCACAACCAGCACTGACCACCCGTCCTGGCCACCCGCCGCGCGAGGCACATACCGCCAATCAAGATCACGGGCTGGCTCAAAATGTCTACACAGGGAATCAAGTACGGCCCGACTACGCCGGGCCGCGCGCACGCGCTACGGCCTACGGCCACGCGCGCACGCCCACCAACACCGGGACCACCGCAACCGGCAGAGCCGAGCCATGCGACCGGGTCAGCGCGAGTCGATCGCGACGATCGCCAAAACCAACACCCACCGACCGGGTCCGACGCCGCACCGCTACGCGGCACGCCACCGAACCCGCGGCTGACGCTGCCTGCGTCACCCCGCCCGAGCATCGGACTCCGACCACCAGCGTGAGCATCCCGTTCATGTATGTACATATGCTCCACAAATTTGACAGCAACCGTGACCGCAACCGCCGCGCACGCCAGCGACCAACTGCGGACATATCGGACGTCGACAGAGATCAACCATCCGCCTGCTGATTTGCCTAGCAAATCGACGATATTAACCGCCGGGAATGATCTCCAGCCCGACACTACCAGCAATTTCCAGGACGTGGCTGTTCCGCGCGAGCGACGAGTACTCAGCGGTAACTCGTCGCACCTCACTTCGAACAAAGCTACGCGTAGCCGATGCAAATTCGCTAACGGAGCATGTGAGCTCCGAACTTACGTAGGTCGGCAGCATACGGAACTCATGTCGATTTCGTACTAAGACTATCGCCTCTTCGTTCTCGGTGAAATCGATCCGGTCAATAGTCTTCCCGCCCTCAGCGAACACTACTGCGTTTTGCAGGCTGTACACGAGATCAAAAAGAGGAATCCAGCTCCATGGCGGCCCGATATCAACTTGCTCATGCACGATCCGACACGATCCCAGAAAGTAGTACCACCTAAGGTCCGCCCGTGAGACGTTCGCCAGATCATCACCGCGTCGGTGCTCGTAGCCAGAAGGGCCGTAGTCGGCACTAGCGGAGAACGAGATGCGCATCGGTTACCTCACGGGGAATGCGTTTCGTACGAAATTTTCAGCTGGGTCATAGTATACGCGCATAGTGAAGAGCGGATTCCTCCGCGGGGATCGGTCGGACCCAATCGGCTCCTCATAGGTAAGCTCTTTCACAATGCCATCTCGGTTCTGGGTATCCGTTACCTCTGCACCTCGCTTCAGAACATCTTTAATGATCGCGGCGCGGGACTTAGCCGATGTCTCGGGAAGCCATTCAGTCTTGCTCGGATCGTTCGCGAACATCCCCTCCGGCGTGTGGTTGTTCACGATATGCGCGTCATTAATGACCGGATCGCAGTTGTGTACCAGTACCGGAGTGTCACCGGCAATCACATAGCAGGTGTGGACGACATGAACCGTGAGATTGAGCATGTCGTGTTCGCCGGTCCAGCTGCGTACCCCGAGGACCTGCACCGAGTGTCCGTCGACTGTCGCCAGCGCGTCGCTTGCGTGCAGGTCTCCGGCGTCCGTCCAGCGCTTCGTCGTGGCGTCCCAGAACGGATGCGCCGTGGTCGTGTGGATGACCGCCGTCGTTGCGCCGTCCGTCTTGACCGTCACGTCCGTGAGGTCGGTGTCGTGGTTGTCGTGCAGGAGCGTGACCGGCTCACCGGTCGTCTGCCCCGTCGTCGGGTCGGTGGACTCGACCTCGTCGCCGAGCTTGACGTCCTTGATCGGCTTGGTGCTGCCGTCGGCCATCAGTACCGGCGTTGACGGCTCGAAGCTGTTCTTGCACCCGGAAGGCTGTGAGGACTGCTTCGCTCCGGCCTGTGGTTCGTCCGCGCCACCACCGGCGCTCTCGACCGCGTCGCCCGTACCGTCGCTGACCGTCTGCGTCGCACCGTCGTCAACCGCTCCGGACACCGCATCGGAAGTCAGGCTGTCAGCCGCATCGGCCAGCCCCGCACCGGCCGCCTCATCGACCCCCGCGCCCAGCAGCCCGCCCAACGCCCCGGCCAACTTGCCGCCGACCAGGGACATGGCCTTGCCGCCCAGCGCACCGAGCGCACCACCCAGCGCCCTACCGATGCCGCCGGCGAGGGTGGCCTTACCCAGCCCGGCCCAGGAGAACTTGCCGCTCTGGGCAGCGCCGACCGCGTACCCGACCGCCGCACCCAACGCACCCGAGATGGCGCCGCAGCCGATCGTGCCGATGCCGGCGGTCAGCGCTTCGCAGCCGATAAACGCCGCGGTGGACACGACGAACGAGGCGATCGACGCGGCGTGGTGCTCGGCGTAGTTCACCGTCGCGGTGGCCAGCTTCGCGGTCTCGTGGTACGCCGTGGACAGCGCGTACACCGGATGCTGCGCGAATTGCGCGGCAGTGTGCGCAACGTTCGCGGCAGCGATCTTGACGGCGTTCGCGGTGCCGATCGCTACCCGTTTAGCCTTGGCCGCCGCGTCCGCGACCGCATGACTGACAGTGGTCACGGTATGGACGGCGGCTTTCACCACCCGCCTCGTGACGGCTCTGGCCCTGTCGTACCCCCGGGCCGGCTGCAAGGCGGGTGCTGGGACTCAGCGCCACGCAAGACCTGCTGAGGCGGGTTAAGGTGATCGTCGGCCCGATCTCCGCAAGCGACGTCTCCCGGTCCGGCCGACGGGCCGGCTCCACCATCGTCGGTTGGCCGGTGCCGGCGCTGACCCGTTGGCGTCGGGGCGCACCCGTCGCGGTCCGTACAGCGTCCGGCCGGGAATCCTTTGATTGACGGGCGTCTCGCCACTGACGTAGCGTCCCTCAGTGGGAGCCGTAGCCGGTCCGTTCGGACCGGTTGTTCGAGTACCCGAAACCTTCCAGTCCCGGGCTGCCGCCCGGACCCGGCCCGGGGCAGCCTGCCGCTGCGCCGCGCCCGGTCGCCGGACGCTTGCGGGCCAGTCACCGGAAGGTCGCGTTACGAGAAAGGTCTTCCCATGCCTTCCTTCCACGGCCGGCCCATCAGCCGCCGCACGATGCTCACCGGTCTGGCCGCCGCGGCGGTACCGCTGGCTGGTGTCATGGCAGGTACCCTCGCTCGACCGGCGCTCGCCGCCGGCACCGGGTACTGGCACACCAGCGGGCGGAAAATCCTCGATTCGTCCGGCAACGCGGTACGGATCGCCGGGATCAACTGGTTCGGCTTCGAAACGGCGAACTATGTGGTGCACGGCCTCTGGTCCCGCGACTACAAGGACATGCTCAACCAGATCGCGTCGTTGCGGTACAACACTCTGCGGTTGCCCTACTCCGACGACATCCTCAAGTCGGGCACCACCCCGAACAGCATCAACTTCTACCAGATGAACACGGACCTGCAGGGTCTGACGTCGCTTCAGGTAATGGACAAGATCATTAGCTATGCGGGGTCGATTGGCTTGCGGGTCATCCTGGATCGACACCGGCCGGACTCCAGCGGCCAGTCGGCGCTGTGGTACACCAGTTCCGTTTCGGAATCGACGTGGATCAACAACCTGCAGGCGCTCGCCAACCGGTACAAAAACAACCCGACGGTTGTTGGGATCGATCTACACAACGAGCCGCACGACCCGGCCACCTGGGGTTCCGGGGATTCGTCGACGGACTGGCGGTTGGCCGCGCAGCGGGCCGGAAACGCGGTGCTGTCGGAGAACTCGAACCTGCTCATCTTCGTCGAGGGCATTCAGACCTACAACGGAGTATCGGGCTGGTGGGGCGGCAACCTGATGGGTGCCGGCAGCTACCCGGTCCAGCTCAACGTGGCCAACCGGGTCGTCTACTCGGCGCACGACTACGCCACCAGCGTCTCCGACCAGACCTGGTTCCACGACTCGACGTTCCCCAACAACATGCCCGGAATCTGGGACAAGTACTGGGGCTACCTGTTCAACAACAACGTCGCTCCGGTCTGGGTGGGCGAGTTCGGCACCACGCTCCAGTCCACCATCGACCAGCGGTGGCTGACGAAACTGGTCTCCTACCTCGGTACCGGCACCGACTCGTTCCACTGGACCTTCTGGTGCTGGAACCCGGACTCCGGTGACACGGGCGGCATTCTCAACGACGACTGGTCCACCGTGAACACGACGAAGGACGGATACCTCACCTCGATCAAGTCAAGCCTGTTCGACAAAGTCGGCGGTCCCACCTCCGGTCCCACCACACCCGCCAGCCCGACACCCACCCGCACCTCGAGCCCGAGCCCGACCACCCCTCCCCCAGGCAACGGTACGGCCTCGGCGAGCCTGCACGTGGACAACGACTGGGGCAACGGCTTCACGGCCACCGTCACGATCACCAACAACGGAAGCGGTGCCATCAACTCCTGGCGGGTCGCCTGGACCTGGCCTGGCAACCAGCAGGTCACGAACTCCTGGAGCGCAACGGTGTCCCAGTCGGGTGCCGCAGTGACCGCGACCAGCCTGAGCTACAACGGCAACATCGCACCGGGCGGTTCAGTCTCGTTCGGTTTCCAGGCGACCTACAGCGGTACCAACTCGGCGCCGACGCTGAGCGTCACCGCGAGCTGACCGTCCGACGGTTGCGGTCATCCCGCGGCGTCGCCGGCGGGATGACGCGGAACGAGTGGGCGGGCACCCCGCGGCATTGGGCGCTGCCCGCCCACACCTCACCGTGGATCATCGGACACGGCCCAGGGGAATCCGTCCCGTCCGTCATGCGCGAGCGTTCGAGGCCCTGTTTGCCGCGGTCGACCGGTGAGCGACCGACCGCCTCGCCGCCTGGCGGGGCCCTGGTGATGGAACTGTCCACGGCGATCCGATCGAGAACGAGGCCGACGATCCGGTCGTAGGAGACCAGTTCCGGAGTGGCTGCCAGCATGAGCTCGGATGTCGAACCGGTTGATCAGCTCGGCCGGGAACGCACCGCGGCCCATCCGGTCGGCGACGAACTGCTGCGACGAGACACCGGTGTCGTTGACGAAGACCAGAGTGCCGATCCGCCGGGCGGGGTCGGCAGCGCGGTGGACAGCGAAAGCGATGTTGAATCGCGCCCGGTCCGGATGCGCCCAATCGAGCGGGAAACTCGATCGCGGCGCACTCCGCGTCGTTGCCGCAAGGCTGGTGGCCCGGTGCCGACCGGTGATCGGTGCCGGGCGCGGCGGCCGCCAGCGTCACGGCAGCCAGGACAAGGCCGGCCGGCGGCAGCAGCCACCAGGTCCGACGGCCCATCACCGCCCCCTCGCACGTACCCGGTAAAATCTGAAGCGGACTGTCGCGTTCGGACCGTGGTACTGCCACCCCGACGGACGCGGGCCCAAGCGATTTGATCAACTCCGAGGCGTAGCCGGTGACGACGTGCCGCCTCATGCCGGTTGAGTTCGCTTGCCGGTCCCCCCGCCAGAAATCCCCGGTACCGTCCCGTCAGCCACGGCCGCGCGGCAGCGTGAGGGCCGCGGCCGTGGTGGCTATCAGCATCACGGCCGCGACGCACAAGGCGACCCGCAGACCCACAATGAACTCACCCCGGTCCGCGACCAGGGCTCCGAAGACGGCCACGGCGAGCGCGCCGCCCGTCTGCCGGAAGGAGTTCAGGACCCCGGCGGCCATTCCGGCCCGGTCTGCGGCGATGTCGTTCAGCAGGATGGCGGTCAGGGAAGGTACGAAGAAACCTAGGCCGAGGCCGACCGGGATGAGCATCGCCGCGATCACTGGTCTGCTGGTGGCCTCGTCCATCCAGAGCAGGCCGACCATCGCCAGCGCGAGGATCACTTGTCCCATGGCGATCGGCATCCGCGGCCCAAAGCGTGCCGCCGCCCTGGCCGAGGCCAGGTTGGCTCCGGCGATCACGGCCATCATCGGTAGGAACATCAGCCCCGCGGCCATGGCGGACAGGTGCAGCACGTTCTGGAAGAACAGGCTCAGCACGAACACCAGCCCGTAGAACGCGGCATTGACGACGAAGCCGATCGCGACCGAGACCGTCACCGTGCGCGAACGGAAGAGGTCGAGCGGGACTATAGGCGCGGCGGTACGTGCCTCGATCATGATGAACGCGGCCGTCGCCATTGCGGCGAGGCCCAGGCAGCCCAGCACCACGGGCTCGCCGAAGCCATTGGCCCCTGCGTCGATCACCGCGAAGGTGAGCGCCGCGAGCGCGACGATCGCCGTGAGCTGGCCGTAGGGATCGAGCGGCGTGGGACGGCGTGGGGAGCGCTCCGCGCGGGTCAACACCGCGAGGGTGGCGATGCCGACGGGCAGGTTGACGACGAAGATCGCTCGCCAGCTCAGGGTGCTGGACAGCACCCCGCCGGCCACTGGGCCGGCGGCAACCGCGACGGCTCCGCCGACGGTCCACAGCGCGATGGCCCGTGCCCGTTTCGCCGCGTCCGGGAATGCCTGCCGCACGAGGGCCAGCGAGGAGGGCAGCATGATCGCCGCCGCGCTGCCCTGGATCAGGCGGGCGGCGATCAGCTCGCCCAGCCCCGGCGCCAGTGCGCAGGCCGCCGAGGCGACCGTGAAGACCGCGACGCCGGCGCCGAACGCGCGGCTCGCCCCGATGCGGTCGGAGAGCGTGCCCGCGGATAGCAGGAGTGCGGCGAACATCAGCGTGTAGGCGTCCACGATCCATTGCAGTCCCGCCGTGCTGCCGCCGAGGGCCCGCCCGATCCCGGGAAGCGCCACGTTCGTCGCCATGGTGTTGAGGTTGAGCAGAAAGATGCCCATGAACGTGGTCGCCAGGATCAGCTTCGGTGCGGCCGTGTGTTGCCGGGCATCCTGTGATGCGCGGGCTGGTTCAACAGTGGTCATCCGTCCAGGCTGGTGAGGTTCGCGAGGGCTAGGCAGACCGTGATCTTCCGGGGTGCGCCGTAGGGGGTGTGATAGGGCCCCGCTCCGGGCTGGACTCGTGAGCACACGCTGGCAAAATGACGGCATGACCGAGTTCGGAAAGTTTCTGCAGGCTCGCCGTGGTGGCGTACGCCCTGCAGACGTCGGGCTGCCGGCCGGAAACGGAACACGCCGTACACCGGGTCTGCGCCGGGAGGAGCTGGCGGCGCTGGCCGGTGTGAGCATCGACTACTACGTACGTCTGGAACGCGGCAAGGAGACCCATCCGAGCCCGTCCGTGGTCGAGGCGCTGGCCGACGCGCTCCGCCTCAACGAGGAGGAGCGCGGCTTCCTGCGCGAGCTGGCGGCGCGGGCGGCGCGGCGTGCGCCCGAGCCCCGTCCCCTGCCGTCGCGGCGGGTCCGGCCGACCGTCATGCAGCTTCTGGAGACGCTGCGGCCCAACCCGGCATACGTCGTGAACCGCACCAACGACCTGCTGGCGGCCAATCCCGGCGGGCTACGGCTGCTTTACGGCATCACCGACTGGCCGCAGCAGCAGCGCAACACCGTCCGGTACACCTTCCTGCACCCGGCCGCCCGCGACCTGTGGGTGGACTGGGAACACAAGGCCAAGGGGTGCGTCGCCCAGTTGCGGGCGCTCGCCGGCACCGATCCAGACGCCCCGGATCTCGCCGCACTCGTAGGTGAGCTCATCGTCAAGAGCCCCGACTTCAACCGGCTCTGGGAGCGGTACGAGGTGCGCACGATCGGCGACGGCGAGAAGACGCTCCGGCACCCGGAGGTCGGCACGATGACACTCTCGCACGAAGGGCTGTCCCTCAACCGCGCACAAGGCCAGCGCCTCATCGTCTACATGGCACCGCCCGGTAGCCCCGACCACGACGCGATGACGCTCCTCGACCTCGCCGCCACCGGTTCGTCCGGCGGTCCCGGCGAGACGGCGCCCGTCTCACCCTCCCGGGGACAGGTCTACTGATCTGGCTGGCCATCGCCGACATCGAAGACAAGCGAGCCCGGGCCCGGGCCGCCGAGGCTGGCAAGCCTCGCAATCGGGCCCGCCAGGCCCCCGGACGCATGGTCGAAGGCGCCGGTGTGCTCGGCTGGAAGCAGGCTCTCAACGCGATGAAAATCTTCTTCTCTGGGCGTATCTCCGTCGATATCCGCTAGTAGTCCGTATAGGACGGTTTGCAAACTACCGGCCGACCGGGGCATGCCGCTGTCACGCTGGTCGAGCCTCGAGGTGGCCTGCGAGGCGGTCGAGACCGGGATCGTCGACGACATCTCACCGTCCCCCGAACGTCGGCCGACCGGCGACAAGCGGCAGCCATGCGCGCCGGGACCGCTGCCCGCCCTCCAAACATCGCAATCCTCTGTAGGCGTGTTTCGTGACGCACCGCGATTCGAGGTCAGACGATGAAGTGCTCGTCGAGCGTCACGACGTGCAGGCCGCCGACGAAACGCCGCTCGTCGCGCTTGATGGGCGAGTCGGGGGTGAAGACCTCCATGTCGCTCGGCCGGCTGAACCACAGCTCTGAAAAGCCGTCGAACGGGGCGTCCGGGTAAGCGTCGCGGTCCACAAAGTTCACGACGTATCGGACGGGCCGCGCGACCTCCCGCACCAACGGCGTATGCGTCTCGAGCCAGTGCCGACGGAACTCCTCGACCGTCTGGTCGTCCCGCTTACGTAGGAACCCGGATCTCTTGATCAACGGTCACCCCTCCTGCTTCAGATCACCTGATCACTCTTTCTAGACGTACGTACGTACGTTAGTCTCAGCTGGTCGAAGGGAGAAGGGCTGTGCGGTCCCTCGCCGACTTCATTCACATAAACGAGCGACATAACGGCAGCAGGGAAGCCGTCGTCGATTCGAACCGGCGTTACACGCACCACCAGCTGTCACATCGCGCCTGGGCGATCGCGCGTGGCCTGCGAGCCCTGGGCGTCGAGCCGGGCGAGCAGGTGGGTGTACTGGCCGGCAACGGCATCTTCAGCGCGGAGACATTTCTCGGCATCGTCGCCGCGGGCGCGGTCTACGTGCCCTACAACTGGCGATGGGCCTCCCCCGAGCTCATCCACGGCGTCAACGACTCCCAGGCTCGGGTGGTCCTGGTGGAGAACGAGTTCCGGGACGCCTTTGTGCAGGCGCACGACAGCGGCGAGCTCGCCCATGTCCGTGTCGTCGTCCACGAGGGCGCCGAGTTCGAGGGCATCCTCGGCGACGACTCGCCGCTCGACCTGCGCGTCGACCCGGAATCCATCGCGTGCGTGCTCTACACCGGCGGTACGACCGGGTCCTCCAAGGGCGTCGAGCTGCCACACCGGGCGATCCTGTCCAACGCCATCAACGAGATCGTCGACTGCCGCATCGGCCAGGCGCTCGACGATCGCGCCCTCATCGTTGTACCGATGTTCCACTCGGCCGCCCTGCTGTGCTGGTTCCTGCCGCACTACGTCACCGGAGCGACGAGCCTGTTCATGCGGCACTTCGACGAGGACCAGTTCGGCTGGCTGGTGGAGCGCGAACGGATCACCAACTTCTTCCTGATCCCCAACATGATCCGGCGGCTGCACCGAGCCGGCATCCTGCACAGAAACGGCGTGCGGCGGCACGTCCGAGCAATCCACAGCGGTGGAGCGTCGCTACGGATGCCGGATAAGGAGACCATCCGCGACATCATGCCCGACACCGACCTCTACTTCCGTTACGGATTGACCGAGGGCGGTCCGATGGTGACGCGCCTGCAACCGCAGGACGCCTTACGCCCCGAGGTCGACGGTTCGATCGGCAAGGAGTATTTCCTCGCCGAGGTGGAGCTACGCGGCCCGGACGACCGGGAGGTCCCCACCGGCGAGGTCGGCGAGCTGTGTGTCCGCGGTCCCAGCCTGATGCGGGGCTACCTCAACCGGCCGGAAGCAACCACCGAGGCGCTGCGTGGCGGGTGGCTGCACACCGGTGACATGGCCGCCCGTGACGAGGAGGGCTTCATCTACTTCCGCGACCGGGCGAAGGACATGGTGAAGTCCGGCGGCGAGAACGTGTACAGCGCCGAGATCGAGCAGTTGCTGTACACCCACTCGGCCGTGATGGAAGCCGTCGTCGTCGGGGTGCCGAGCGCTGAGTGGGACGAGGAGGTACGCGCCGTGGTGAGCCTGCGCGGCGGCCAGCAGGTCACCGAGGACGACCTCAAGACCTATCTGCGCGGGCACCTCGCCGGCTACAAGATCCCCAAGCGCATCGCCTTCATAGCTCCAGAGAAGATGCCCATCAATCCGAGTGGCAAGATCCTCAAGCCCAAGGTCCGCGAGATCGTCGGTTGGTGAGCGCCGGAACGGTTACGCGAGACGGGGGATGTCGGCGCTGGCGCTGGCATCCCCCGTCTTTCCTTTGACGCGCTGACCGTGCGCCCGAGCACGGTCAGCGTTCACGGGGTGCGGCAGTCGGCCCGGCAGGTGTTGCGGAGCTCGCCGATGCCGGCGATGCGGGTGACGACCTCGGTCCCCTCGGTCAGATACCGCGCAGGCTTCCGGGCGTGCCCGACGCCGCCAGGAGTGCCCGTGGCGATGACGTCGCCGGGGACCAGCGTCATGATGGTCGACGCGTAGGCCACCAGCGCGGCGGGGTCGAACACGAGATCCTCGGTGTTGGCGCGCTGTACGACCTCGCCGTCGACCTCGCAGACGATGTCGTAGGCGACTCTCTCGCCGCTGGACCGGTCGGTCACCAGGTACGGCCCGATCGGGGTCGTCGCCTCGAAGGTCTTGCCCTGCAACCACTGGAGCGTGCGGTACTGCCAGTCGCGCACGGTGACGTCGTTGAAGACGGTGAACCCCGCGATCGCGCTGCGAGCCTGCTCCGGCGTGGCGTGCCGGACGGTGTCGCCGATGACGAGGGCCAGCTCTGCCTCCCAGTCCATCGCCGTGGAGACCGCCGGCAGCTCGATGTCGTCGAACGCCCCGATCAGCGCACGCGCGTACTTGGCGAACAGCGTCGGGTGGGCCGGCACCTCCCGCCCCATTTCCTCGATGTGGGCGCGGTAGTTGATCCCGATGCAGATGATCTTTTCCGGCGCGACGACGACCGGCGCGTACCGGAGCGTCGCCAGGTCGTAGCGTTTCCCTGTCGCAGCCGACGCCCGCTCACGCCAGCCGGGCTGGCGCAGCACCTCAACCAGGTCTGGATAGCCGAGGTCGACCGCTGCGTCATCGTCGAGTCGGACCGCCCGCGTGCCGTTCGCGGTGCGGATCGTGGCAAGTTTCACCGTTCTCCTTGTTGTCGTCGGCGACGGCCTCAGCACCCGTCGGCCGGTGGCCGGTGGTTCGTCGCACGGCCGCCACCACGGCGTCGACACCGGGCTCGTCGAGCACCGCGGCGACGTGCGCGTCGGGCCGGACGACCCACACCTCGCGGGGGCCCATCCCGAGCGCCGGCGCGATGATGGCCTCGGTGTCGATGTCGTTGAGCCTGATGACCCGGACCGGGCCGGCGGCCGCCCGCTCTGCTGCTGCGGCCAACTCCGTCACCTCGACCCTGTCGCCGGCGAGCAGCAGCAGCCCGTCGCGGGCGAGCTGCCGCAGCCGGGTCACGTCGGGACGGCCCGCCACCCATGCCGGCCCGTCCGGCACGATCACGCCGGGGCCGGGTATCGGTGCCTGGCCCCGGGGTGGGCGCCCGGTGAACGGGCGCGCCGGCTGCAGCGTGGTCAAAGGCGAGTCGACGTACCAGAAAGGCTCGGCCAGCCGGCCCGAATCCACCTCCTCGGCTGCCGCGGCATCGCTCGAAGCGTGCTCCAGCGCGGACACCCGCGCACGCCGGTCGTCGTGCGTCCGCGGTACGAGGAATCGCATCGTCGCGTCGGTGACCTCGAGGTTCTCGTCAGCGGCCGCGGACCGTTCGTCGTGATACGTGGCCAGCAGATCGGCCGGCGCCCAACCGCGGGCCACGTACGCGATCTTCCAGGCCGCGTTCTCGGCGTCCTGGACGCCGTCGAGGCCCCATCTGGCCAGCAGCAGTGCGGCTGTCTGGCCCACCGGGCCAGCGCCGACGACCACGACGGGCGGGAGCGCGACGGTGGCCATCGTCGTGGTCACGCCCCTCGGCCTCGCGCCTGGTCCCGGCTCGCGTGGTCAGACCGGGCGGTCGGAGTCCTCGTGGTCATGGGGCATCCCCTCGCGGAATCGGTGCGGCGGTGGCGCGTACGACGAAGGCGAGGTGGCGGGTGGCACACCCGGTGAGATCGGGCCGGCGCCGCGCTGCGCCGACCCGTTTCCACCGCACGCTGCCCCGGCGCGACGTTAGTAGGCCTTGATCAGTTTCCAGGCGCCGCCGTCCACCTTCAGCACCGCGAGCCCCTTGATCCCTTCCGGACCATGTTGCTTGTCGCTGTAGTTGTAGATGGCGTTGATGCCGGCCACGTCCTTGACGTCGTTCTCCAGCGCGTCCCGCAGCTTCGTACGGGATTCGGTAAGGCTGCCGGTGCCCACCTTGCCCTTCTGCAGCGCCGCCTGCAGTAGCAGCATGCAGTCCCAGCCGTTGGCGGCGTACTGGTTGGGCTCGCTGTTGTACTTGTCCTTCCACGCCTTCACGAACTCGCTGACCGCCTGGTACTGCGGGTTTTCCGGCTTGATGTCGTTCGGCACGGCGACCATCGAGCCCTGCACGAGGGTGCCGTTGACGGCCTCGCCACCGACCTTGATGTAGTCCGGGCTGGCGGCGCCCGGCGAGTTGAACAGCATGGGCTTGAAGCTGATGTTCTGAGCGCTCTTGGCGACGATCGCGTTGGCTGGGTTGACCGCCCATACGAGCACCACGTCGGGGTTCTTCCCGGCGATGGACGACAGTTGCGCCGTCACGTCCGTCGCGGTCGGCGGGAACGTCTCCGACGCCACCAGTTCAAGGCCGTACTTGCCGACCAGGCCGGGCAGTGCGGCCACGGGTTCCTGGCCGTAGCCGTTGTTGGACGCCAGGATCGCGACCTTCTTCCAGCCCTGGTCCTGCGCATAGGTCAGCTGCGCCTGCAGCGACGCATCGCTGGCCGGGAACTCCTTGAAGGAGTACTTCGCCTGGTCGAGCGGCGTGACGATGTCCTTGGACGATGCCGGCACAATGACCGGTACCTTGAGCGAGGCCGAGATCGGCTTGACCGCGACGCCTTCGCCCGACGAGCTCGGACCGATGACCGCGATGACGTTGTCCTGAGTCGCGAGCTTGCGCAGCTGGTTGACCGCCTCGCTCTCGCTGCTCGTCGTGTCGGCGAAGACAAGTTCGATCTTGTGGCCGTCGATGCCGCCCTTGGCGTTCACCCGATCGGCGTACAACTGCAGCGCCTTCTGCTCGTTGGTACCGAGCGCGGAGTACGACCCGGTGAGCCCAAGCAGAGCACCGATCTTGTAGGACGACGATCCGCCGCCCGATGTAGTTGTGCCGCCTCCATTGCCGCACGCGCTCGCGAACAGCGTGGTGGCGACCAGACCGGCCGCAAGGATACCGGCTTTGCGCTTGCCGCGCAGTGCATGTCCCATGCGGGGGATACGCCTGGTCCGCATGCTCACAGCTCCCATCCCGGAAGGTGGTGCCGACAGGCCGTCGACCGAACAAGTGCAAACGAACGAGCGACCGTTTGTCAAGGGTCGGTTTCGGCTACTTCACAAAGCCCGGACACCTGATCGACTCGCGACCATCACGACGTTGACACGAACGTGGCCGCCTCTTACGGTGCGCTGAGACGAACGATCGATTGTTCGCCCTGTTCGTCCGGGCGATATCAGTGCCTGGTGGGCGGCGTTCGGCGGGATACCGGGGCATGGCACCCATGGAGGTGTAGTGAACGTATTGCAGGACGTGTTCACCGCGTTGTCAGTCGGCAGCGTATACGGCGTAGTCGGCGCGGGGTACGTGATCGTCCACCGCATCACCGGCATGGTCAACTTCGCTCAGGGCGACCTGGCGATGGCTGGCGCCTTCGGCGCGGTGGTCGCGGCCAACGGCCTACCGACCGGCGCCGCGATGGCCGCGGGCGCGGTCGTCGGCGGCATCGCCGGCCTGCTGCTCTACGTCCTCGCGGTCCACCCCCTACGCAACCAGGGGCTGCTCGTGCAGACCATCGTGACGCTCGGCGCCGCGATCGTGTTGCGGTCACTCGCCCAACTCATCTTCGGCACGAAGCCATACACCCTGGATCTACTCACCGCTGGCCACCCTCTCCGGATCGCGGGCGCCTCCATGCCGCTGCAGGTGCTCTGGCTGGTCGGCATCATGGTGCTGCTGTACATTGCCCTCACCGCGTTCTTCGACCGCACGATGGTCGGGCGCGCCATGAGCGCGTGCGCGATCAACCGGTACGCGGCCGGCGTGGTCGGCATCAACGTGGTCGCCATGGCCGCGCTCGCGTTCACCATCAGTGGTGCCATCACCGGGCTCGTCGGTGCCGTACAGGTGCCATTGGGCTTCGCAACCTCCAGCTTCGGCCTGACCCTCGGCCTGAAGGGCTTCATCGCCGCGATTCTCGGCGGCTTCAACCGGATCGGCCTGGCCATGTTCGGCGGTGTCCTCGTCGGATTCATCGAGTCCTTCTCGGCCTCCACCATCTCCACGTCCTACCAGGAGGTCATCGTCTTCGGTCTGCTGCTGGTCCTGCTCGTGGCCCGTCCGGCCGGTCTGACCAGATTGCGGGTGAGCGAACGTGTCTGACAACGCGGTGCGGCGCGGACCGCTCCCAGGAGGCCTGGGCGCGCTCGGATCCGCCGTCGCAGCGGTGATCGTGATCGCTGTACTGCCGGGCACGCTCGGCGACTACTACGTCGGGCTCGGCTACACCGTCGGCATCAACGCGCTGCTCGCGCTCGGGCTGATCCTCGTCACCGGGTTCGCGGGCCAGTTCTCCCTGGCTCAGGCCGCGTTCTACGCCATCGGCGCCTACGGCTCGGCGCTGCTGACGGCCAAGGCCGGCTGGCCGGCGGCCGTGGCGTTAATCGTGAGCGCCCTTGGCGCCACCCTCGTGGCTTACGCCCTCGGCAAGCCGATCTTCCGGCTACGCGGTCACTTCCTGGCCATGGGCACCCTGGCCCTCACCGAGATCGTCTTCCTGCTGGTCAACAACCTCTCGTTCACCGGTGGCTCCAGCGGCTTCGGCGGCATCATGCCGTTCTCCCTCGGGCCAGTGCAATTCGACAGCCTGCGATCCCAGTTCTGGCTGATCTGGTTCGTCGTCGCGGCGGCGCTATGGGCGTCGCTGCGCATCCGGCGGGGTCGCGAGGGCCGAGCGCTGCGGGCGCTACGCAGCCACGAGGCAGCCGCGGCCGCCTGCGGCATCCACATCTCGTGGGCGAAGACCCGGGTCTTCGCCGGCTCGGCGTTCGTCGGAAGCATCGCCGGCTCGCTGTACGCCCACCAACTGCTGTACGTCAACCCGCCTCCGTTCGACGTCATGACCTCCATCGACATCCTGGCCATCGCGGTGCTCGGCGGGCTGCGCTCGCCGTGGGGCGCGATCGTCGGCGCAGTCAGCTTCCAGGCGATCCGACAAACGGTCGACGGCGTGCTGCCCGGGCTGTTCGGTGCAGGATCGGTCGGCGCGGGCGAAGAGCTCGTCTTCGGGATCATTCTTGTGCTGATCCTGGTGGTGCGGCCCGACGGCATCGTCGGGGCGCTGTCCTCGCTGACCTCATGGATCGCCCAGCGCACCCGCCAGCGGCGGGCAACGCCGGACAGCCCGGCGCCCACCGACGCGGCCCCGAGCGCACCGGTGGCCACCCGGGAAGTCCGCGCCGGCCAGCGCGTGGTGCTGCGGGCGCGCGGCCTCAGCAAGCACTTCGGGGGTGTACACGCGGTCAGCGACGTCGACCTGCTGCTGCACGAGCGGGAGATCCTGGCGGTCATCGGACCCAACGGCGCGGGCAAGTCGACGCTGCTGAATATACTCTCCGGGAACCTGCCGCCAACCTCCGGCGCGGTCGAGCTGGACGGTACCGACGTGACCGGCTTGAGAGCCGACCAAGTCGCCGCCCGCGGCCTGGCGCGCACCTTCCAGACCCCGAGCCTCTTCGCCGGAATGGATACCCGGGAGAACGTCCTCATCGGCGGGTACCTCAGCGGCCGGGTCGGTCTCATCCGCTCGGCGCTGCCCACGGTCGGTGCCGTCCGCGAGGAAAGCCGGCTCGCCGCCCGTGCCGACGAGATCCTCGCCGAGCTGAACATGTCGCACCTCGCCGGCCACGAGGCCAGCCACCTCTCACTCGGCCAGCAGAAGATGGTCGAGGTCGCCCGGGCCCTGGCCCAGAATCCGGCCGTGCTCCTGCTCGACGAGCCGGGTGCCGGCCTCAACCGGGTCGAGAAGCTCGCCTTGGCCGAGACGCTACGCGGGCTGCGTGCGCGGGGCGTCTCGCTGCTGCTCATCGAGCACGACATGGAGTTCGTCATGAGCCTGGCCGACCGGGTTCACGTGCTGGACTTCGGCCGCACCCTGCGGGTCGGCTCGCCCGCCGAAGTACAGGCCGACGAGAACGTGATAGCCGCCTACCTCGGTACAGCCCACAGCGGGGTCGACGGCGACGAGCCAGTGGAGGCCGCGGATGCCCGCTCTTGAGGTAAGTGGGCTGTCGTACAGCTACGGCAGCGTCAAGGTCCTCAACAGCGTCGATTTCCATGTCGACGAAGGCGAGATCGTCACGCTCATCGGCCCCAACGGTGCGGGCAAGACCACGCTACTGAACGTCATGGCGCGCAGCCTGCGCCTGCGCGAGGGCAAGGTGCTGCTGCGCGGGGAAGACACCAGCCGCTGCAGCCAGGCCGACATGGTGCGCCGGGGTCTCCTGCTGGTACCCGAAGGCAGGCAGGTGTTCGCCGCGCTGAGCGTCGAGGACAACCTGCTGCTCGGCCGGTACGTGCGCCGGCGCGAGGGGCGGGCCGCCGCCGATCTGGACCGCGTGTACCAGCTGTTCCCGCGGCTGCGGGAACGCTCGCGGCAGCTCGCCGGCACCCTGTCCGGCGGCGAGCAGCAGATGCTCGCCATCGGGCGGGCGATGATGGGCGCGCCTCGGGTCATGCTGCTCGACGAGCCGAGCCTCGGGTTATCACCACAGATGGTGGAGCGGATCATGGACGCGTTGTCCCAGCTTCGCGACCAGAAAGTCACCATCGTGCTCGTAGAACAGAACGCCTTCGCCGCGCTCCGGCTGGCCGACCGCGGGTACCTGCTCCAGGCCGGTCGGGTCGTAAGCTCGGGTAGGTCAGAGAAAATGGCGGACGACCCGACGGTGCGACACGTCTACCTCGGAGCTGCGGCGGACGAGGGGGCCGGCTACACAGGTACCGCAGAACCGGGTGCGCGCTGACCACGCGCCAGCCCGCCGACGAAGGGCAGTCATCGATGCCGCGTATCCTCAACGGGATGAGCACCGCAGACGCGATCCGGGAGGCTGCGGCCGAGCTGTTCCACAAGCACGGATACGAGGCCACGTCGCTGCGCCAGGTCGCAGCCGAGGTCGGTATCCAGGTCGGCAGCCTGTACAACCACATCAGCGGCAAGGAGATGCTGTTGCGGTGGATCATGGTCGGCATCATGGAGGACCTGCTCGCCGCCCAGCAGGATGCGCTCGCCAGCCACTCGACGGCCGTTGACCAGCTGCGCGCCATGGTCGATGTGCACGTGCGGTTCCACGCCGCCCGAGCTCGTGACGTGTTCATCGGCAACAGCGAGCTGCGCGCTCTGTCTCCGGAGAATCGTGCGGAGGTCATCCGGCTGCGCGATCGGTACGAGGCGGTGCTGCGGGAGATCATCGAGAAGGTCGCCGCTGAGGGCCACGCCGATGTGCTCGACGCCCAACTGCAGGCGTTCTCGATCATCGCCATAGGCGCCCACGTCGCGTCGTGGTATCGGCCCAACGGCGGCAAGTCGCTCGATGACATCGTGGAGACGTATACCGAAATGGTGTTCCGCCAGCTGGCGATCGCGCCGTCCAGGCGGCGGCGCGCCAGGGCCACTCCGAAGGCCTGACCGACCCTGAGGCGGGCGCTCCCACGGCGATCAGTTCACTGCCGAATCCGCTGGTCCGACGGGAGGCCGAACCAGCCCTTCCTGCGCGACCGACACGGCGAGCGCGCCGTCGGGCCCGAAGACGCTGCCGCGCGCGAGTCCCCGAACGCCGTTCATGGCCGGGCTCTCCTGTACGTACAGCAGCCAGTCATCCATGCGTACCGGACGATGGAACCACATCGCGTGGTCGAGGCTCGCCGACCTCGGCGGATGCTCGCCATACCAGGGCATGCCGTGGGCAAGGATCACGGCGTCCAGCAGCGTGAGGTCGGAGGCGTAGACGAGGAGGCACGCGTGCAGCAACGGATCCGCGGGCACGTCCCCCGCCGCCTTCATCCACAGTATCTGCTGCGGCGCTTCGGTCCGGCGCTCGGCGATCACCAGCGGCGGTTCGTCGACGAACCTCAGATCGATCGGCTGCTTCCTGCTCCACCAGCGGGGCAGGCGGTCGCGGTAGGGCGCGATCCAGCGATCGAGGGGCGGCACGTCCTCCGGCCGGGGGACGGCCGGCATGGTGGTCTGGTGGCACAGCCCCGTCTCGGGGTGTTGAAACGACGCCGCCATGACGAAGACAGGCTCGCCCCCCTGGTCGGCGACGACGCGGCGCAGGGAGAAGGACCGTCCATCACGGACCGTCTCCACGCGGTAGGTCAGCGGCCGTGCCGGATCGCCGCGCCGCACGAAGTAGGCGTGCAGCGAGTTCACCTGGCGGCCGGCGGGCACTCCAGCGCCCGCGGCCGCGAGCGCCTGCGCCGCGACGAGGCCACCGAACACAAAGGGCAGAGACTCGCGGGGGTTGTCACCCTCGTACAGCTCGGGCCGCAGGCGACGGACCTGGAGCAGCTCAACCAACTCGTCGAACGCCTGCACGCTTTCACCTCATCGATCGGATGCTCCTTGACGGCTGCACATAGCGGATCGTAGCGTACGAACGAGCGATCGTTCGTTAACTGGAGCCCCTCCCGGTGAGCTTCGCCGACCGGGCCCGGCAGTGGAGGAATCATGCTCACGCGCATCCTGGTGGCCAACCGCGGCGAGATCGCCGCGCGCATCATGCGAACCTGCGCCGAGCTGGGGATAACGAGCATCGCGGTGTACGCCGAACCCGACCGCGACGCCCTGCACGTACGGCTCGCCGACGAAGCGGTGGCCCTCGGCGGCGCCACCCCGCGCGACAGCTACCTCGCGATCGACCGCATCATCGCGGCCGCGAAGAACAGCGGCGCGGACGCGATCCACCCTGGATACGGCTTTCTCGCCGAGAACGCCGACTTCGCTGCCGCCGTCGAGGCTGCCGGCCTCGTCTTCATCGGCCCACCAGCCACCGCGATCAAGACGATGGGCGACAAGGTCGCCGCACGCCGGGTCGCCGAGGCCGCCGACGCTTCCCCCGTGCCGGGAACCCTCGAGCCGGTCGAAACCGTCGATGAGGTGCTCGCCTTCGGCGCCGCGCACGGCTACCCGCTGGCCATCAAGGCCTCGTTCGGCGGCGGCGGCCGGGGCATGCGTGTGGTGACAGGCCCCGACGAGGCGGCGCACGCCTTCGAGTCGGCCCGGCGCGAGGCTAAGGGCGCCTTCGGTCGCGAGGAGATCTACCTCGAGCGCTACCTCGGTGCCGCCCGACACATTGAGGTCCAGATCTTTGCCGATATCTGCGGCAGCGTCGTGTGGCTCGGCGACCGGGACTGCTCGGTGCAGCGGCGCCACCAGAAGCTGATCGAGGAGTCACCCGCACCCAGGTTGCCGCCCGAGCTCCGCCGATCGATGGGCGAGGCGGCGGTCCGCATCGCCCGGCACGTGTCGTACGTGGGCGCCGGGACGCTCGAGTTCCTCGTCGAGGCAGGCCAGTTCTACTTCCTGGAAATGAACACCCGTATCCAGGTGGAGCACCCCGTTACCGAAGAGGTGCTGGGCCTCGACCTCATCGCCGAACAGATCCGGGTGGCCGCAGGCGAACCCCTCAGCGTCAAGGAATCCGGACCGCAGCCGCGTGGGCACGCCATCGAACTGCGCATCAACGCCGAGAACCCAGCCGGCGGACTGTTCACCCCATCGCCCGGCCGAATCACCGTGCTCGAGATACCGCACGGCCCCGGCGTGCGTTGGGACGCCGGCTACGAGGCCGGCGACGAGGTTTCCGGGGCGTTCGACAGCCTCATCGGCAAACTGGTGCTGTGGGCGCCGGACCGTACGACGGCGATCCGGCGGGCGCTGGCCACGCTGCGCCGCACGCGGATCGAAGGCCTCGCCACGACGATCCCAGCGCACCTCACGGTGCTCGAGCGCCCGGACTTCACCGCGGGCGGGGTCACGACCCGCTGGCTGGAGTCCGAAGTGGAGTTACCCGCCCCGCTGGCCGTCGAACCCGCAACGGACGGCGCGCATCCCGACGCCGACGACGTACCAGGCCGCGGCGAGGTATGGATCGGCGGCCGGCGCTACCGGGTTCCGTTCCACGGCGCCCACACCCCCGCCACCGCACCCGGCGTGAGCAGCCTCGCCGGGCGGATGGGCGGCGGGTCGAGCGGACCCCGCCGGACCACCGGACGGGGGACGCAGCAGGGCAGCGGCACAGTGACGAGCCCGATGCAGGGCACCGTCATCAGCGTCTCGGTCGCCGAGAACGACCGAGTCTCCGTCGGCGACGTCCTCTTCGTCGTGGAGGCGATGAAGATGGAAAACCCGGTCCGCGCCACGACCGCCGGCATCGTCACAAAGTTGCGGGCGGCGGTCGGAGCGGTAGTGGCCGCCAGCGACGTGCTCGCGGTCATCCGGCCTGACGAATCACCGGCGAGCTGAGCCTTTCTGCGAGCCGAGGCCCGGAGCACACCCCTCCCCGGGCGAGCCGTCCCCGACGATCAGGAGGAATGTCATGGCCGAGCACCACGGACGCGTAGCGGTGGTGACCGGGGCGGCTGGCGGGCTCGGCCGCGCGGTCGCCGAACGGCTGGCGGTCGGTGGCGCGGCGGTCGCCTGCGCCGACGTCTCGCAGCAGGCGGCGGAAGCCACCGCCGCGTCGATCATGGCCGCCGGCGGCAGCGCGGTCGGGCTGCACGTGGACATCTCGTCCGAGACCTCGCTCACGCAGCTGAGAGCACAGGTTCACGAGGCGCTCGGACCAGCCGACATGCTGATGAACATCGCTGGGATCCTGCTACGCGAACAATTGGACACCGCCGGCGCGGACAGTTTTCGCCGCGTCGTCGACGTCAATCTGGTCGGTACCTATCTGGCCACCAGGACCTTCGCCGCAGACATGGTCGACCGGGACTGGGGCCGGGTAGTGAACATCGCCTCCATCGCCGGAATGACCGGCTACCCCTACCCGGCGTACGCGGCGTCGAAGGCCGGCATCGTCAACCTCACGCGGTCACTGCTCATCGACTTTTGGGGCACCGGGGTAACCGTCAACGCCGTGTGCCCCGGGGCGATGGACACCCCGATGATGGACCACACGGCCCGCCTGGCCATGGAGCGCAAGACTCCCGCCGGCCGGGTGGTGCCGCCCGCCGAGGTCGCCGCTCTCGTCGACTTCCTGGCCTCCACCGAAGCCGGGTGCATCAACGGCGCGAGCATCGTCGTCGACGGCGGCGCCACCAGTGTCTTCCGATACATCGAGGGATGAGGTACGGCGCGTCAGCCCGCGCCGCGCCGCACCTCGTCCACGGTCGCCGCGAGCGCGGCCAGCCGATCCGGCAGCGACTCCCGCTCCCGCCAGCCGATGTCGAACGACAGTCGGGTGACCCCGGCGTCGGTGTAGGCGGCCAGCCGACCGACAAGGCCGCCGAGGCCCAGTTCCTTGCCGGACACCGCGACTCGCAGGGCGATCTCGACCTCGGCCGGATCCCGGTCGTACCGCTCGCATTGCGCGGCGATGGCGGCGCGCACATCGGCGATGCTCTCAGGGCTGGGATTGCCTCCGGGGGTGCTGCCGTACCAGCCGGTCGCGTACACCGCGACGCGCCGCAGCGCCGCCGGGGAATCACCACCGACGAAGATCGGCACGCTGCCGCGTACCGGTCGGGGGCGGCAGTGCGTCCCGCGTGGCAGCGTCCACGGGCCGTACTCCCCCGGCTCCGGCTCACCTGTCCAGGCCGCGCGCAGCAGCCGCAGCCCGCCCTCCATCGCCCGCCCGCGGTCGGCGAAGTCGACGCCCAACACCTCGAACTCCTCCGCCATCCACCCGGCGCCCAGGCCCAGTAGCGCCCGGCCGCCGGACAGCTGATCGAGCGTGGCCACCTGCTTGGCCAGCAGCATCGGCTGCCGCAGGGGCAGCACGCAGACCCCGACACCGATATCGACCCGCGAGGTGACGCCGGCGAGGAAGGCCGCCGTGGTCAGCCACTCCAGCCACTCGGTATCAGCGTCGACGAAGAAGTCGCCGTCGGTGGAGAACGGGTAGCGCGACCGAATGTCGTCGACCAGTACGACATGGTCGCTCAACCACACGCTGTCGAAGCCGGCCTCCTCCACCAGCCCGGCCATCACCTCCAGGCCCGGCTCGCGCCACCAGGGCGCGTAGTTGGGCAGGTGCACCCCTGACGTCAACTCCCGCGCTTCCACCACGACGACAGCCTTTCCTTCTCGTTCAACGACACTGCCTCGCCAGACGGCAGTGCTGAGGCTTTCGGATGCGCGAGAAATCGCAGCGCGGGACCACGGGCTGGATGCCCGACGGCCACTAGGCGGGCCGCCGCCGGATCAGCAGGCTGCTGCGGAATGTCATGACGATCGCGCCGTCCTGGTTCACCATGCTGTAGTCGAGCGCCCACACGCCCCGATCCGGTTTTGACGTCGTTTGGGCCACCGCGAGCCGCCCCTCCGGGTGCACGGTGTCACCGATGAAGACCGGCGCTTTCGCGCGCACCCCGTCGAGTCCAAGCCACGCCACCACGTTGCCGAAGTAGCCGGTCTGCGTCATTAGCCCGAGGGCGAGCGCGAGGGTGAGCGGGCCATGGCCGATCCGCTGGCCGAACTGTGTCTGAGCGGCGTACTGCTCGTCCAGGTGCAGCGAGACCCAGTCGCCGGTCAGCCCCGCCCAGTTGACCAGGTGGGCCTCGCTGATGGTCACGCCGGGACCGACCAGTTCGTCGCCTTCGGACAGGTCCTCCCAGAAACGCTCCGCCTGGCCGGTCACCGGCGGGCGGGTACCGCCGTGCGTGTCAGCGTGGTTCACGTCATCGCTCCTTGTCCGGTGCCGGGAGCGGCACGTCGGTCTCCTCGGCCAGCAACCACTCCATCGCGCCGATGAAGCTTTCCTCGTGTTCGCGCATCCGGTCGGCCTCCGGAGAGTCGAACGCGACTGCGACATCGCGGACGGAGTCGAACCACAGTTCAGCTACACCGTCGTATGCCCAGGTCCGCCGACGGTCGATGGCTGAGTTCTGCACGTAGCGCCGAATTCCCTTCAGCCGTCCCACATACGCTGGATGATCGATCTGCCAGTGCCGCAGAAATTCCGCGCGGTCCATGTCGTCGCGCCGTCGGATAAGCGCGATCACCTTGACCATCAATCACCCCTTAACGAGCGAGCGTTCGTTAGGTACAGTATGGCCGACACCCGGTCGGGTCAAGGCTGGCGCGACCCCCACGTCGGAGGACCGAACATGTCCCAGCAGGCAGAAAGAGTCGGCGACGTTCACGAGCAGTTGCGCCACCGGCTCGAGGCTGCGCGGCTTGGCGGGCCGGAGAAGAACCGCCAGAAAATCGTGGATTCCGGGAAGCTCCTCGTACGGCGCCGGCTGGAACTGCTCTTCGATGACGGCTTCGACTTCGAAGACGGTCTCCTGGCCCGCTACGAGGACGGCCTTCCCGGAGACGCCGTGGTCACCTGCGTCGGCAAAGTGGACGGACGCGACGTGTGCGTCATCGCCAACGACTACAGCGTGAAGGCGGGCACCTGGGGCAAGCGCACGTTCGAGAAGATCGTACGGATGCAGGAGATCGCCGATCAGATCGGCGCGCCCATCGTCTACCTCTTCGACTCCGCTGGCGCGCGCATCGACGAGCAGTTCGAAAGCTACGCGGGCCGCCGCGCCTGGGGCAACATCTTCTACAATCAGGTGCAGTTCTCCGGGCGCGTGCCGCAGGTGTGCGCCCTGTTCGGCCCGTCGCCGGCAGGCTCGGCGTATGTACCCGCGCTGTGCGACTTCACGGTCATGGTACGCGGGCACGCGACCGCCTACCTCGGGTCGCCACGGCTGGCCGAAATGGTCACCGGCGAGCAGGTAACGCTCGAGGAGATGGGCGGCGCCGAGATGCACTGCCGGGTCTCCGGTCTCGGCGACTGCCTGGTCGAAGACGACGAGGAGGCGATCGCCGCGATCCGCGTCTGGCTGTCCTACCTGCCGTCGAACTGGCGCGAGGAAGCACCCGTCACGGACCCCCTTCCGCCGGTGGAGGGACGTCCCATCCGCGAGATCGTGCCCGAACAGCAGTCCGCTGTCTTCGATGCCCACGAGCTCATCAACGCTCTCATCGACGAGGACAGCTTCTTCGAGTACAAGGCGCTCTTCGCGCCCGAGCTGGCCACCGGCCTGGCCCGGCTCGGTGGTCGCAGCGTCGGCATCATCGCCAACCAGCCGGCCAGCCGCGGCGGCGTGCTCTTCCCGGACTCCTCGGACAAGGCGGCCCGGTTCATCTGGACCTGCAACGCATTCAATATCCCGCTGCTCTTCCTCGTCGACATCGCCGGCTACATGATCGGCTCGGAGGTGGAGCGGCAGGGCATCATTCGGCACGGCGCCAAGATGCTGTTCGCGGTCGCCGAAAGCCGGGTGCCGCGGATCGCAGTCATCGTGCGAAAGGCCTACGGCGGTGGCTACCTCGCGATGTCGGGCAGCCCCATGAAGCCCGACGCGGTGCTGGCACTCGCGACCGCCAAGCCGGCGCTGATGGGCCCCGAGGCCGCCATCAACGGCATCCATTTCAACCGCATCCAGGCCATGGAGGACCCGGAAGAACGGAACAGTTTCATCGCGGAGAAGCGCGCCGAGTACGAGGCCGGCATCGACGTGTTCAAGATCGCCAACGAAAATGCGGTGGAGGCTGTCGTCCCGACCGAGCAGATCCGCGACGACCTGATCCGACGCTTCCGGATCTATTCAAGGCGGCCGCGCCGCGCGCCCGAGCGCCGCAACGGTGTACACCCCGTCTGACCGCTGTACGAGGTAGCCCGGCTGACCGCCGCGCGGCGACGTCAGCGCCGTCTGCATCTAGGAGCATGCCGTGCCTGAAACCGACCACCGCGACCGAGAACAACGCGTCGCCGTCGTGACCGGAGCCGCGTCCGGCATCGGGCTGGCGACCGTCGAACTCCTGGCGCGCCAGGGCATCCGGGTGAGCGCCTGGGACCTGGACGCCGGATCGGCGGAGATGCCCGAAGACAGCCAGCCCAAACACTTCGCTCGGCTACGGGTGGACGTGCGCGACGCCCAGCAGGTGGCAGCGGCGGCGGCCGAGACCCGTGACCGGTGGGGCCGGATCGATCTGGTGGTCAACTCGGCCGGGCTGTTCCTGGTGGGCTCGCTCGACGAGGTCTCGGCCGACGCGGTGTCGAACCTCTTCCAGGTAAACGTCATCGGCACCACGCTGGTGACCCAGGCCTGCCTGCCCGCGTTGGCCGACAACCGCGGCTCGGTCGTCAACCTGTCGAGCACCGTCGCGCTCAAGGCGACGAAGAGCAACTCGCACTATGCCGCCTCGAAGGCCGCCGTGGCCGCGTTGACCCGATGCTGGGCGCTTGAACTGGCACCCAAGGGCATCCGGGTCAACGCGGTCGCACCGGGGCCGGTGCGGACCAACATTTACCGCGCGGCTGGGATGAGCGACGAGAGCCAGGACCGCCTGCTGGAGGGCAGGAAGGACGACATCCCGTTGGGCCGGCTCGGCACCCCGGAGGAGATCGCACGCTGGATCGTCGGGCTGGGTCTGTCCGATGGCTGGGTCACCGGACAGATCGTCGCTGTGGACGGCGGGATGTGCATCGCCTGAGGCCGCCGCTGGCCCCGGCGCGCCGCCGTCAGGAGATGGCGGCCAGCAGCGCTTCGGCCGAGCGGTGGGCGGCGTCCAGGTCGTTCCAGTCGACATCAACCACGATCTCGGTGATTCCGGCGGCGGCGATCGAATCGGCCATGGCAGCGATCTCTGATGCCGCGGTCTCCGACTGCGTGACGCGCAGGACGAACCGCAGTGCGGCCGGGTCGCGACCGACCTGCTCGGCGGCCTGCCGTACCCGGCCCACCGCCGAGGCGAGCGAGCCGACGTCGAGCGCGGACGCGCGCTGGAGGGCCAGCCAGCCGTCGCCCAGCTTCCCCGCCCGGCGCAGGGCCGCCGGGCTCATGCCGCCGACGAGCAGTGGGCTGGACCGCGCCGGGGTCGGCTGGCACACCACGCCGGCCGGCAGCGTGTAGTACTCGCCGTCGAACGCCTGCGGGTTGCCGGTCCAGCACGCCCGCAGCAGGCTCATCCACTCCTCCAACCGGCGCCCGCGCGAGTCGAAGGGCACGCCGAGCGCGGCGAACTCCTCCGCCATCCAACCCGCCCCGACACCCAGCGTGACCCGCCCGGAAAACAGCGCGCCGATGGACGCCACCTGCTTGGCGAAGACGACAGGGTGACGGAGCGGAAGGACCAGGACCGCCACGCCAACCTCGCACCGGGTCGTCGCGGCGGCCATCAGAGTGAGGCTCACCACCGCGTCGTACCAAGGGCTCTCGACGTCCCAGGTGAGCTCACCCTCAGCCGAAAACGGATACTTCGACTCGACCGTACGTGTCATCACGACGTGGTCGCTGGTCCACAGCGAGTCGAACCCGGCCTCCTCGAGGGTGGCCGACATCGAGCCGATCCCCAGACGCGCCGGCAACGGCCCGCTGTTGGGTACCTTGGCGCCTATCCGCATGGCTGTCCTCCGTCGCAACCGGGTCGGTTTGAGATGACCGGGGCCGAAAATGAGCAGGATCGAAATCCGCGGGATCAGAATGACCGGGGCAGGCCGAGCATCCGCTCACCGAGATAGTTGCGCAGCATCTCGTTCGTGAGTGGCGCGAAGGTGTACAGGCGCGCGTCGCGAAAGTAGCGCTGCATCGGGTACTCAACGCTCAGGCCGCTGCCGCCCATCAACCGCATCCCGTCATCGGCGACCCGGGTCGCCGCGTCGGACGCGGCGAGCTTCGCCATCGCCGACAGCAGGTCCGCCCGCTCCCCGCGTGCCTCGGCCGCCGCCGCCCGGCTCAGCAGGCCGCGAGCGGACTCGATCGCCACAGCTCCATCGACGAGCCGGTGCTGAAGCACCTGGAAGGCGCCGATCGGCCGGCCGAACGCCTCCCGTTCGCGCGCGTACCGCAAGGCGCAGTCGAATGCGCCCCGGGCGATGCCAAGCGCCGCCGCGGCGGCGTTGAGCCGCTCCCGGTTGAGCGTCGCCAGCACCTGGCGGAAACCGCGCCCGCGCTCGCCGAGCACGGCGTCGTCCGGGAGGCCTACCTGGTCGAACCGGATCTCGCAGGTGTCCAGTCCGTGGATCGCCACAGTGTCCAACTCGCGCACGCTCACCCCGGGGGCGTCGAGCGGCACCAGGAACAGCGTGATCCCGTCGATAGCAGACGGCTGCGGCGGGTCGGTGCGAGCCACGACGATCGCGTGGCCGGCCACCAGCGGGCCGGAGATCCACGTCTTGGCGCCGTTGAGTACCCACTGCCCATCGTCGGTGCGGCTCGCCCGGGTCCGCATGGCCCTGGCGACGTCGGTGCCGCCGTCGGGCTCGGTCATCGCGAAGGCGATCCGCGAGGTCCCCGCCAGCAGCGGCCGTAGGACCTCGGCGCGCTGCCGCGGTGAGGCGACTGCGGTGAGCAGTTGAACGCCCATGTACTGCACGACGAAGCACACCGCCATCGAGGTCGGCCCGGCCGCGAGTTCCTCGATGACGACGACCTGGTTGCGGACATCGCCGCCGTACGCGCTGTCATCCGTGGCGTCGAGGGCCACCAGTCCGCTGCCGGCCAGCGCGGCGTACAGGTCGTGGTCGAACGCCGCGCGCTGGTCGTAGTCGCGGATGCGCCCGGGCGGCGCTTGCCGGACGACGATCTCGCGCACCAGCGCGCGGACCTCCGCCTGCTCCGAGCCCTCGGGGTCGAGCCCTGTCGACAGTGGATCGGCTGCGGGAGGCGTCACGCCTGACGCTCAGTGGCTTCGGTTGCCTGGCGCTCAATCTCCGAGAGGTCGACGTCGTCGAGGTTGACGACGACGTTGTCCGGAGTACGTGCGGTCATCCAGACCAGCTCGGCGTCGTCGCTGAGGTTGGCCTCGATGTGCGGCATGTGCGGTGGCACGAAGACGAAGTCGCCCTCGTTCAGGTCGACGTACTGACGGTAGCCCTCACCGAAGTAGATGCGGGCGCGGCCCTTGAGCACGTAACCGGACGTCTCGGCGTCGCCGTGGTGGTGGGGCACCGACCGGTGACCCGGCTCATTGGACACCTTGCCCATCCAGATCCGGGTGCTGGGCGTGGTGGCGGGGCTGACTCCCGCGACTCGCTTGGCGCCGTCCGACTGCGCCGTCGAGACCGTCTCGTTTCCCGCTCGCACCACGACGGGCATGTCACCGTTTGCCACCGGCCAACTCCCTTCAACGAACAAGCACTTGTTCGTATACTCTGCGCGTTGGACCCCGGCGTCAAGCCCCGGGGCAGGACGTGTCGGAAGGACGCCGATGAGGCCGTACCGTTCCCTTCTCTTCGTGCCCGGCCACAAGCCGACCTGGGTCGCCAAGGCCGTCCGCGCCGGCGCGGACGCACTGATCCTCGACCTCGAGGACTCGGTGCCGCCCGCGGCCAAGGCCGACGCCCAGTCCGCGGTCGCGGAGTCGATCGACCGGCTACACCGGGACCATCCCGACGTGGGCGTCCTCGTGCGCCCCAACCCCTGGGACACCGCGCACTTCGGCGCCGATCTGGAAGCCGCCGTACGCCCCGGTCTGGATGCCCTGCTGCTGCCCAAGGTGTACGCGCCGCTCGACATTCAGAAGTTCGCGGCGCTCCTCGACTACTTCGAGCTCAGAAGCGGCCTGGCACGCGGAACTGTGGAACTGGTTCCCTCGCTGGAGACCGCGAGCTCGTACGCGACCTGTCCCGACCTGGCGACCGCATCGCCTCGCGTCGCCTCGCTCATGGCCGCCGCGGCCCGTGACTCCGACGTGTCGCGCGAGCTCGGGTTCACCTGGAGCGTCGTGGGCTTCGAGACCCTCTACTACCGCAGTCGCGCGGTGCTGGCCTGCCGCGCGGCCGGGCTGCGCCACCCGGTCGTCGGCCTGTGGCAGGACATCGGCGACCTCGAAGGACTGGAGCGGTTCGCGACGGACAACCTTAACCTCGGCTTCCGGGGACAGGTGCTCATCCACCCCACGCACGTCGAGGTGGTCAACCGGGTCTACACCCCGTCGCCGGAGACCGTCGAACGGTACCGGCGAATGATCGCCGCCTTCGAGCAGGCAGCGGCCGCCGGCAGCGCGGCCGCCGATTTCGAGGGCGAACACATCGACATCGCACATGTACAGACGGCACGGGAGATCGTGTCGAGGGCCGAGTCAATGAGGAGTGTTACGCAGTGAGTGGCATGTTCTACGAAGACTTCGAGGTCGGCAAAGTGATCAGGCATGACGCCACACGGACGGTCACCGAGACCGACAACCTGCTCATCACGAGCCTGACGATGAACGCCCAGCCGCTGCACTTAGACGAGGAGTTCGGACGGGCGTCGATGTTCGGCAGCCGGATCGTCAACAGCATTTTCACCCTCGGTCTCGTCACCGGAATCCCCGTCGCCGAGACCACCCTTGGGACCACCCTCGGCAACCTCGGCTTCGAGGAGGTGACTTTTCCTAATCCGGTACGGATCGGCGACACGCTGCGGGTGGAGACCGAAGTGCTCGACAAGCGAGAGTCCAAGTCGCGACCCGAGACCGGGATCGTCCGTCTCGAGCACCGTGGCCTCAACCAAAAGGGGGAGCTGGTCTGCCGCTGCCGACGCGCCGCACTCATGCGCCGGCGGGTCGGCACCGTCACGGAGTGACCGGCTGCCGAGCGCATTCGCCTTCCGTCGCGCCCCGCGCCTCCAATAGCGCGGGGGGCCGGCGGTCAGCCAACGACACCGGCGCTCTTGCCGGTGAGGCGCCCCGAGTCCGTTGGAGACCCTGATCATTGCGGTCGGGCTACTGCAATCTCAGCTGTGGCCTTGTAGTAGAGGGCCTCGTACTCAGCGGGCGGGCGGTAGTCGCACCGGCGTGGACACCGCCGGACAGCTGCTGGTCACCGCCGGCGACAACCCCGAGCGGCTACGCTCCGAGGCCACGTTCGCCCGCCTGTGCGGGGCCGCACCGATTCCCGTCTCCTCCGGCCGCACCGACAGGCACCGCCTGCATCGAGGCGGCGATCGTCTGGCCAACAGCGCACTGTGGCGCATCGCCCTGGTCCGCATGCACTGTCACCAACCGGCCAAGGACTACGTTGCCCGCCGCACGGCCGAAGGCAAGACCAAACCCGAGATTCTGCGCTGCCTCAAGCGATACGTCGCGGGAGAGACATATCCGCTGCTCGGAAGTCCCGCATAGGCATCTGTGCGGCAGATCAACCAAGCAGGACCGATCACGAGCGCCACACCGCCGGATCGCCCACCCGCTAGATGCCCGACGCGTTGGGTGTCGTCCCGATCTGGGTTTCCCCGCCCGGGCGTTTCAAGGACGTTGGCAGCCTCGCGTCACGCGCGAACTGCGGGTCGAAGTTCCATAGTGCTTCGATCCCGAAAAGTGCGGTCGCCAAAGCTGTCTGATCCGCCGCCGTGGCTACACCACTTGCTGGACGACCCCCGTATCGCAGTCCATGGTGTCGCCGACGCTGCTCCCTGAGCACGTGCCGGCCCGCGCGGCTAGCCTCCGGAGTGCTCAGCAGGAGCAACACCACGGCGGAGTTGAGCAGGACTGATCCGTAGACCGGCCAGGAATCACGGTCGGCGAAGAACGACAGGGCGATCACCGCCCCTACCGGCACGACCGCGAGAACCTGCAGGTGCCGACGTCGCGGCTCTCGTAGCAGCAAGCCCCGCCAGACGAGTCGCCGCTCTAGCCGATCCAATTCGGCCACGACGCGCAAGTCCGCCATCAGATCAGACCACGGCGCCGAGAAACGCAGCGCGGCATGTGTCACCGTAGCGAGGGGCGACGCGCCGGACGGTAGCGGTCTGTCTGCCACCACTCGGCCGCCCCATGCCGGCGACACGGCGCCTGCGGCCCTGAGCCACGCTATCGCCGAAATCAGAGCCAGCTTGCTCTCGCCTTGCAGGTAGGCCAGTTCAGTGACCGACATCTCGGCTGGCACGTCGTCGAGTGAGCGGCCAGCGACGCTCCTCCACCAGAAGATCGTGCTGAGCATCGCGACCACAGCCGCCAACCCGGCGATACCCGTAGACACGCGCACAGTGTGTCAGGGGCCCGCAAAGCTTGACGGAAATAGGAGCGTCCCGGATCAGGCAGTGGCCCGACGCCCGGTCTCGTACAAATGTACGATCAGCAGGCATGCGGAGATGGCAACCTGCGTGGCTGGTGCGGGTGTTGCCCGACGTTGAAGATGAGCACGAGGCCGGCGCTGATGGTGAGGATGTGGGGGTGTGAGTAGACCCCGCTGGCGGGATGCCAGGCGGGGTCTTGGTGTTTGCCGGGCGAGGATCGCAACTCCGACGCCGCGCTGTCGGTGCTGACCGGCACCTACCGCGCTGCGCCCGGCCACCCGCGGCCAGTCCGCGGCTGCGCGAAGCAACATCCGCGCCGCCATCGTGCTGCTGGACTGGCTCGCCGAACATAACCTCACCCTCACCACCGCCCGTCAGGGTGACTTGGAAACATGGCTGGCCAGTCCGGAGGCCACCCACCGGGAAGGCACCGGGAACTTCGTCCGCTCGGCCCGCCGGCAGAAGCTGACCCGACTGGATTTCGCGGCGGTCAAGTGAGGCGGCCCCACCGAGACCATCGACACCGAGACCCGCTGGGAACAGGCCCGCTGGCTGCCGCACGACGACACCCTCAAACCCGAGGACCGCGTTGCTGGACTGCTCGTACTCCTCTACGCCCAACCCGTCAGCCGCATCGTCTGCCTCACCCTCGACCACCTCCACGCCAGCGACAACGAAGTTCGCCTCCGATTGGGTCGCAAACCTGTCCTGCTGTCCGAACCACTCGCCGGGCTCGTCCGCCAGGTCGCCGCGACACGCAAGAGCCACGCCGCCATCGGCGACCCAGGCGGATCACACTGGCTGTTCCCCGGCGGCCGGCCGGGACGTACTCTCAGCGCTTTCCGCCTGGCCGAACGCCTCAACCAGCTCGGTATCCATTGCGGACAGTCCCCGGTCCGCCGCGCTGTTCCAGCTCGCCACCGACCTGCCCGCGGCAATACTCGCCAAGATGCTCGGCATCCACATCGCCGTCGCGGTCACCTGGCAACGCGCCAGCGCCGGCGACTGGACCAACTACACCGCCGAAGTCAGCCGCCGCGCACCAGGAGGCCAACCTCAATGAATCCATCCACCGCTCCTCAAGCCGCACCAGGGCTGGAAATCGGACACGCGATCGTGCTCGTCACCGGCATCCAGGCAGCCGGGAAATCGACAATCGCCCGAGCCCTCGCCAAGCGCCTACCCAGATCCGTGCACGTGCGAGGCGATGTCTTCCGATGCATGGTCGTGAATGGGCGGGCCGAGATGACCCCCGAGCCGCCTGACGAAGCTATCCAACAACTTCGGCTCCGCTACCAGCTGGCCGCCCAAGTCAGCGACGGCTACTTCGAGGCCGGCTTCACCGTGATCACCCAAGACGTCATCCTCGGCGAGCAACTCGCCGAGATGACCGCGCTGATCCGCAGCCGCCCCCTGCTCGTGATCGTGCTCGCTCCGCAGGCCGAAACCGTCGCGGCCCGCGAGGACGCACAGGGCAAGACCGCCTACGGCACCTGGGCCGTCAACCGACTCGACAACCTGCTCAGACATCAGACCCCCCGCATTGGACTGTGGCTCGACACCTCCCATCAGACAGCCACCGAGACCGTCGACGAGATTCTGGACCGCGGCTGGGCCGAGGCCCGGATCCCCTGAGCCGGTCGCATGCGCACCCAGGCATTCAGACAATTGCGATATCCATGTCGCCAGAGAAGTCGTCGCTGGGCCTGCTGGCCAAGTGCGCCCTGGACCCGGACGCATCAGGGCGGGGGGTGGCACGATGAGCCCTGGCTTCATCATGAGCGACGCGATCACAGCGCTGGTGGCTGAGAAACGTGCCGTCGGCTACAAGTACGCCGCCGAAGCGCGGGTGCTGGCCGGGTTCGCCGCGTTCTGCCACAGCGGGGGAACACAGCGCCCGGCCCGCGCGGCCTGTGCGTCACCAAGGAACTGTTGCTCACCAGCCGCTTCGCGGCAGCAGCCGAACTGGTCGGCCGCGGCCTCGTCGCTCGGACGTGCCCGGCGCAGCGGCTGTCGGCAGAGGCGGCAGAACTGGCGGACTCGATCGCCGCCAACGCTTCAGCTCGCGGTACGCGCCGGCAAGCGCCCGATCAATGACGGTCTGCGCATGCCGCTGGATCTCGCCTGAGCCACGCGCCGCCGCTGCCCAAGGCACCCGGGTCGACCACGACTCAGTGGTACCGGGCGTGGGACGCCTCGCGCCTGGCCGCCCGGCTCCCGGCTCGCGGACGGCGTGGTACCAACCGATGCAAAGCCCGCGGCCGCCCGGCCGGTCGCATCGGCCGGGCACCGAGGCGGGCCGGTAGCGCCGACGCGCCGCGATCGCCTGCGGCCATCCTGCGCCGGGCGGCGTTGCGGTACCGGATCACCTGCACCGCGCCGACGGTCCACAACACGTACTGCAGCGCGAAGGCCCAACGGAACGCCGACAGCGGAGGGCCGTGCATGCCGGGCGGGGTGAGCCGGTCGAGCATCACCCCGACACCGAGGATCAGCAGGATCGAGGCGGAGAATCCGCCGACGTTGACGATGCCGGCCGCGCTGCCCAGCCGGCTTGCCGGGTTGAACGTGCGGGCGTAGTCGAACCCGATCATCGATCCCGGGCCGTTGACCGCCAGAACCGCGACCAGCAGCACCAACAGCCACAGCGGGCAGCGTCCCGGCCACAGCAGCACCGCGGCCCAGGCCAGCGCCGAGGCGGCCACGATCGCGAGCACCAGGGTGGAGCGCCGGTAGGGCAGCCGGCCGCACAGGTGCCCGACCACAGGGCCGGCGCCGAGTACCGCGACGTTCAGAACGGTCAGGAGTACCGCGGCCACACCGGGGCTGCGCCCCTCGCCCTCGACCAGAAACGGGTAACCCCACAGTATGCCGAAGACGCAGCCGGAGAACTGGGTGACGAAGTGTGTCCACATCCCCAACCGGGTCCCGGGCTCGGACCAGGCCTTGCGGACGGTGGCTGCGCGAGGCGCCCCGGCTGCCTCGGCAACCGGCGGGGCCGAGCGTCGGCGCAGTGCCAGCGCGACCCACCCGGCGGCGCCCAGCCCGAGGGCCGCGGCGCACAGATAGCTCGCCGTCCAGCCGTCGTTGTGCAGGAGCACCACGAGAGGGAACGCCGAGGCGACCGAGCCCAGCTGACCCAGTACCCCGGTGAGCTGGACGAACAGCGGATTGCGCCGCGGCGGGAACCACAGCGCGACCAGGCGCAGCACGCTGATGAAGGTCATCGAGTCGCCGACGCCGATCAGTACCCGGGCGGCGGTGGCCAGTCGCACGTCGCTGGCCAGCGCGAAGGTCAGCTGACCGCCGGCCATCAGGACAGCGCCGCAGATCAGCAGCCGGCGCGAGCCGAACCGGTCGAGCAGGACGCCGGCCGGGATCTGCATGCCGGCGTAGACGGCGAGTTGGGCGACGGACAGCGCGGCGAGCACGGACGCGCCTACGCCGAAGCGTTGCCCGGCCTCGACGCCGGCCACGCCCAGCGAGGTGCGGTGGAAGACGGCGACGACGTAGGCCAGCACGCCGGCCGACCAGATCAGCAGCGCCCGCCGGCTCACTGCGCTGCCGGCCGGGGGCGCGGTTGCGTCCGGGTCGACGGCAGCGGCGGCATCGTCGATGGTCGCGAGGCGGCTCATCGGGCCGGGCGCAGGTGGCTGGCGGCCGTAGCGATGTGCGCCTCGACCAGGGCGGTCCACTGCTCGCGGTCGTCGCCGCGCAGGCTGTCGACCAGCCGCGCGTGGTCGCTCAGCGCACGGTCCATCCGCTCGGGCTCCAGCCGCATCGAGGCCACCCCGATGCGCATCTGCCGGTCGCGCAGGCGCTGGTACAGCTCGGTGAGGATCCGGTTGCCGCCAGCGGACACGACCGCGGCGTGGAAGTCACGGTCGGCGCTCATCAGTGCGACCACGTCGGCGCGTTCCCTCGCCTCACGCATCATGGCCAGCAGCGGCTGCAGCGTGTGGGCCAGCTCGCGGCGCTGCACCCAGGCGCGTTGGGCGGCGTGCCTCTCGACCAGACGCCGGGCGTCGATGACGTCCTCGATCTCCTGGGCGGACACCGGCAGCACCAGGGCGCCCCGCTTCGGGTACAGGGCGACCAGACCTTCCGACTCCAGCCGCAGCAACGCCTCGCGCACCGGCGTGCGGGAGACACCGACAGTGGCGGCGATCGCGGCCTCGGACAGCAGTGCGCCATCGGCGTGGATCTGCTCCAGGATGGCGCGCTTGAGGTGCTGGTACACGCGGGTGGTCGCGGACGGCGCTGCGGTGGGATTCATGATGCATACAAGATATGCCACTGCCGCCCCCGCCTGCCCCGGCCGCCAATGGCATGTGTCGTGCACCACCCGGTCTCGGCAGCCTCTACGCGGACCTCGTCAGGCAACGGTGTCGTCGTGTTCTTCTTCGCCGTGGTCATGACGCCGTCCACCGTGCCGATTCTGGCCACGCGCAGCGACGACCGGGCGCAGCTGGCCAACAGCGAGGCCCCGAGTATGCGGCTGGCCGGCGCACGTACCGCGGCGCTGCACACGGGCCTGACAACCAGACGCAAAGGCGGGGTCGGGCCTGCTTGCCGCGGTGCACGGCCAGCTTCACTTGGTGCCGACTGAGACAGTTCGAACTAAGAGCCTGGTAAATAACCGGTTCTTGGTCGTCGGACGCGCGTGATCGTCGA